>JALOON010000025.1 GCA_025454405.1 Oscillatoriaceae cyanobacterium Prado104
AACGCGACAAATGTGCGGTACAAACCAGTACGGATTTCCGATTCGGCACAAGTCCAGAGTGCAAATTCACTCTTGGTTTCAGACTGGCGATATTGTCAGCGCAGCCGTTACCGCAGGTAAGAAAATCGGCTTTTATACAGGGCGGGTTCTATGCCGTGCTTCGGGTAGTTTTGATATCGTCACTAAGTCTGGGAGAGTGACAGGTATTAGCCACAAGTATTGCAAAGCAATTCACAAAAAAGATGGCTATAGCTATGGGTTTTGAAGAAATTAAGTTCAGGCGACGGAAGTCGCTGCCGCTTTCCTCCCCATGTCTAAAGCCAGGGGCTTCTCGCTCGTTTTTCTGGTGAAAATTCCCAAAAACCCAAAAATTAGATCGCACAGATCCTTTCACAGGAAGGCTTTGCTGCAAGCGTTGAACTCGCGCGCGCAGTTGCAGAACGGGCAAATGTACAGGGATTCTGCTGGCATTTAGCCGAAATATTCGATCGCCAGTTCGTTCCGATCGACCTTTTCTCGGATAAATTGGCGCACCAAATCTAATTCTTCGATCGTCACCTTCCCATCGGCGGCAATTTGTACGTCGATCGCATCTAATTCGGCTCGAGTTATTACTCCATCGGCGACTGATTTCTTCAGCAGCTTTTCCAATTTGTCAAGCTGTTGCAAATCTGCTTCAGAAAGCGGTGGTTTATTGGGATGTTCAATTTTCATGTGGCATCTCCTGTTTAATTATTGCTGAGTGCTGGGTTTGATGCACTGTCTTTCTTTTTTTCGGCGGATCGGGGATTGGTTGTTCGATCGGACTCAAACCCCCAGGAAAAAATCAATCTGGTACGGGCGAAGCGAAGCAGGGCGGCGAGGCTGGTGGGAAGTTACAGCAGTTTTGAGGTTCCTCCAAATTCAAGCGGAGCAAGTCAAGCTCGATCGAACGCAGCCATTATAGCTCTGCAACCTATTTAAACGATATAATTGTTAAGCGATCGCAAACAAAATTTGAATTATGACAGCAAAAGTTCAAAAATCAGAAGCCGAGTGGCAAGCACAGCTAACGCCCGAACAGTTCCGCGTCACCAGAAAAAAGGGAACGGAAAGAGCATTTACAGGCGAATATCACAACAATAAAAAGCCAGGAATTTACAAGTGCATTTGCTGCGGCACGGAACTATTTAAATCGGACACCAAGTTCGATTCGGGTACGGGTTGGCCGAGTTTCTGGGCTCCAATGAAAGAAGAAAATGTTAAGTGCGAGGCAGACAACAGCTTCTTCATGCGCCGTACAGAGGTACTGTGCGCTGTCTGCGACGCCCACCTCGGCCACGTATTTAACGACGGACCAAAACCCACGGGCCAGCGTTACTGCATGAATTCTGCTGCGCTTGATTTCGTTCCCGAGGCTTAAACCTCATGGCGGGCGGACTCGCCCGCTGCAAAACAGGCAAATTTTCTTGCAATGCCAGCAGGAAGAACCTTCCAGCAAGTGGATGTTGAACGCTCCCCAACCAAATCAAGATTGTTGTGCTTCGCAGGTTAATATATTGGTCGGGATTCATCCCGCGCTGGTTTTGGTTGATTTCCGGTCAAAAATACAGCATGGGACTTATCCCGAGATCCAAGTTAAAAAATAGTGGCGGCATGGGGATGGTTTATCAGCGAGTTTTGCTGAAGCTCAGCGGTGAAGCGCTGATGGGAGATTTGGGCTACGGCATCGATCCGGTAGTCGTTGGATCGATCGCCTCCGAAGTTGCCGATGTCGTATCGAAAGACATCCAAGTGGCGATTGTTGTCGGCGGCGGCAACATTTTTCGCGGCGTCAAGGCTGCTTCTGCAGGCATGGATCGGGCAACAGCCGACTATGTGGGGATGATTGCTACGGTTATGAATGCTATAACTTTGCAGGATGCCCTGGAACAAGCTGGAGTGCCAACCAGAGTGCAATCAGCAATTGCCATGCAAGAAATAGCTGAACCCTACATCCGGCGGCGGGCCATTCGTCACCTGGAAAAAAAACGGGTAGTTATTTTTGGTGCCGGTTCTGGCAATCCTTTTTTTACAACAGATACTACAGCCGCTTTGCGGGCGGCTGAAATCGATGCACAGGTGATTTTTAAAGCTACTAAGGTAGATGGGGTGTACGATTCCGACCCCCATGTCAACCCCAACGCGCGCAGGTACAAAACTCTCACTTACAACCATGTCTTGAATCAAGACTTGCGGGTGATGGACAGTACCGCGATCGCCCTTTGCAAAGAAAATAATATCCCGATTATGGTATTCGATCTCTCGGTATCGGGCAACATTTACCGAGCGGTAATGGGAGAATCTATTGGAACCCTTGTGGGAGGTTTTTGTGAAGTTAGCTGACGCAGAAGATCACATGAAAAAGGCAGTTGAGGCGACTCAGCGGTCTTTTAATACTATCAGGACCGGACGAGCCAACGCATCTCTGCTCGATCGCGTCATGGTAGATTACTGGGGAGCTCAAACTCCAATTAAATCTCTGGCTACTATTAGCACGCCAGATGCGAGTACGATTAGCATTCAACCGTTCGATCGCAAAACGCTCAATTTAATCGAAAAAGCGATCTCGCTGTCGGATATCGGACTCGTACCCAGCAACGACGGTGCGGTTATTCGCTTGAACATTCCCCCGCTGACTAGCGAGAGACGCCAAGAATTTATCAAAATGGCTGCCAAGTTTGCTGAAGAAGGCAAAGTTGCAATTCGCAACGTCCGCCGCGATGCAGTAGACTCGATTCGCAAGCAGGAAAAAAGCAGCGATATCTCTAAAGATGAATCGCGGGACTTGCAAGATAAAATTCAAAAGCTGACGGATAAGTATGTTGCCAAAATAGAAGAAGCTCTGGCTGCAAAAGAAAAGGACCTCTCGACAGTTTAGAGAAGGGGGTTCTCGAACAGCTACATAATACTGGGACAAATCTTCGTATAGCTAGACATTTTGGATGATATAATACCAGGATGTCTAGTTTAATTCCGCAACTAGCCACTCGATAGCAAAGGGATAAGTAACCCAGATTTGCGATCGCAATTCAAGTTTTTGCGTAATTTCGGGATGTTTGCGCAAAAACTAATTTTACAGGCGGATAATGGCGGTGAGGTGCGACGTGCTTTGCCCTACATATATTCGCCCTAAATATAAAGGTTTTGTGTAAGTCCTGGATTTAAAATTCACTAAAAGTAGTGGGTGGATCGCTTGCTGCTGGTGAAAGCCTCGGTCTGCAAGGGCAACTTTCTCTAGTAATATCGTACAGCAAACAAAGTTAAAAAACAATACTTTACCAATTTCCCATTCCCAATTCCCCATTCCCAAAAATCTCAAATCGAATGACTATTTATTTTTATAAAGCAGAGGGGCCTTACGGCTGTTTTTCTAATTTTTCACCCCACAGCATTCGCGTTAGCTGTCAAGAATGGCTGACTGTGGAACATTACTATCAAGCTCAAAAATTTGTGGGCAGTGCGGATGAAGACTTAGTTGCTGCAATTCGAGGAGTACCGACTCCTGGCGAAGCAGCAAAATTAGGTCGCGATCCAAATCACCGCGTTCGATCGGATTGGGAGCAGGTAAAAATTGCAATTATGCACGAAGCAGTTAAAATTAAGTTTATGACTCATACCGACATTCAAACTATTCTCCTCACCACAGGGGATCGCCCGATTGTGGAGGATTCCCCGACGGATTACTACTGGGGCTGCGGCTGCGACAAAACCGGACAAAATCATTTAGGCAAAATTCTGATGAGCGTGCGCAGCGAAATCTCTCAACGCCTTACCCGCTGAGAATATTGCCGGTTCTCAACTTATTTGCCGAGCCACAAAGTTATCAGAGAACTGGGTTGAAAACCCCGTCCTTACAGGAAGGCTTGAATTTCAAAGTATAGCGTCAGTTTTTGTAGATTTAGCGGAACTCAACTTAGGTAAATCTTGCTAACATAAGAATAGCTCGAAAATCGATTGCTGACATGAGCTTTTTCGAGTTGGGCCGCCAGTTAACCTACAAATGCAAGTTGTACGGTTCGTCGCTTATCGTAGTTGACCGATGGTTTCCATCCAGCAAAACCTGTTCAAATTGCGGAACAAAAAAAGAAACACTCTTTATGAGTCGCTATGAATAAGTCTTATGTAACGGAAAGCAAAGCAATTTAACGCAGTTGATGGGGGCGCGCTGCCTGCAGTTTCAATTCATCCGCGATCGAGCAATTCGCTTCTGGATGGACGGATCGGGCAAGTTGCAGTAGGACTTCGATCGAACCGGCGATCTCGAGCGCACCCTGGACTGTATACCGATAAGGTGCGCTCGATCGCACCCAACATATCAAAACTTCTTATTATCGCGGCCTTGAAGGAAACTCATGAAACCACCTGAAAATACTCAAGACTTAAAACAAAGACTAGATAGAGAAGCTTTAATGCGCCGGATCGCTGACCGGATTCGCCAATCTCTAGAATTAGAAGAAATTTTAAACTGTACGGTACGAGAATTGCGGTCATTTTTAGAAACAGATCGCATGATGATTTACAAGTTTAGCGCTGACGGCAGTGGCGAA
The DNA here is from genome assembly GCA_025454405.1 of Oscillatoriaceae cyanobacterium Prado104. Classification (GTDB taxonomy): domain Bacteria; phylum Cyanobacteriota; class Cyanobacteriia; order Cyanobacteriales; family Microcoleaceae; genus Microcoleus. Next base: position 4,569 of record JALOON010000025.1, read on the forward strand.
GTTGTGGCGGAGTCGTTTAATGGCAACCGCCTGCCTTCTTTGAAAGGACTAAACTTTCCAGCAGACGACATTCCCGTTAATGCTCGCGAAATGTATCTCAACTTCCGCCAACGGACAATAGTAGATGTTAGTGCCGGCACGATCGCCCTGAGTCCTCTCGACGCGCTGGCAACAGGTCAACCTTTAGCAAGTGAAGAAATCCACTACCGAACGCTCGATCCTTGCCACAAAGCTTACCTCACGTCAATGGGAGTTCAATCTTCTTTAGTGTTGCCAATTTTGCAACGTCAAAGCGAGTTCGCAAACGGTCGTGCGGACAGTTGCAATTCCTCTGGTTGCCTGACGAGATACGAAGCAGAAAATAACCGACAAACTCATATCGAACTGTGGGGGCTTTTAGTATCCCACCACTCGCAGCCTTGCAGTATTTCTCCTACAGATTTAGAAGTAGTTCAGTTAGTAACAGATCAATTGTCGAACGCGATCGCCCACTCGATTCTCCTGGAACAAACACGCTCTCAAGCAGCCCGCGAAGCCAAAACTAACCGCATAGCAACCCTGCTGTACGGTCAGACAAACATTCAATTGCAGCAAGCTTTGGCAGCAACTGTTGATGCTTTGCAAAGCAGCGGCGGCAGACTTTACATCCAGAAACCAAAAATCAACAGTAAAAAGCTGGCTGACAATACAAATACAGTGTTTGAATTGCCGGGAAATAATTTAATTTTCAGTTCATTTTCTCCCGCAGATTCAGAATTTGAACTGTTCGCGATCGGGCAGCAACCCGTACTTCCAGGTTGGGAAAAATCCAGGGCGATCGAAACCCATCCCCTGTGGCAGGAGTTGCTGGTTAAAGGTTTCAACAGCAGCGAACGGATTGCTAACTTACGGAATTCCAGCTCGCAATTACCTATTTGGATAATTACAGACTTGTACAAAGACCCATTATTGAGAGTTTTATTCCCGGCTTTCCAAGGCACTAAAATTCGCGGTTTGCTGGTGATTCCCCTCCAATACCAACAGCAATTGTTGGGCTGTTTGACAATTTTTAGAGATGAAATTGACACCGAAAAAATCTGGGCGGGACGCTTCGATCCCAGCGCCAAACAAACACTTCCCAGACAGTCTTTTGAATTGTGGCGCGAAGTAAAAAAAGGTCAGTCCCAGGAGTGGACTTATGGTGACATCGAGCAAGCTAAAGCTATAGGGAGCCAATTCTGTTCGGCTATTCAACAGTACATACTTTACAAAGAAGTGCAGGCTTTGAATGCTAGCTTAGAACGTCAAGTCCAAGAACGTACAGCCCAATTGCAAAAATCTTTGGACTTTGCCAAAGTATTGACGCGAGTTAGAGACCAAATCCGCAGCACTTTAGATTTAAAAACTATCTTACAAACGATCGTCCGAGAAGTGACAGTTTTGCTGAATACCGATCGCACGGTGATTTACCAATTTGACCCGGAAAAACAGGGCGAGGTAGTTGTCGAACAAGTTAGGGGTCGCTGGCAGTCAATTTTAGGTATCAAATCTCCCGCAGACTGCTTTCCTGAAGGGTCAACCTGTCTTTACCGAGAAGGAAAAGTGCGGGCAATTAACGATATTTATGCGGAGGATTTAACGCCCTGTCACCGCGATTTTTTGGAAAGTTTGCAGGTGCGGGGAAGTTTAATTGTGCCGATCGGGAAAAAACCCCAATTTTGGGGATTGCTGATCGCTCACGAGTGTTCCGGGCCGCGATTTTGGCAAAATTCCGAACAAGAATTGCTGCAAAATTTAGCAGATCAAGCCGCGATTGCCATTCAACAAGCTGAACTTTATCAAGACAGTCTCAATGCTGCGGTGGCCGAGCGAGCTAAAGCCGAACAGCTAGCTAAAACTCTTGCCGAACTCCAAAATACTCAAGCTCAACTGATCCAAACTGAAAAAATGTCCAGCCTCGGACAACTTGTTGCTGGTGTCGCCCACGAAATCAACAACCCGGTTAATTTTATCTACGGCAATATTTCCCACGCCAGCGAATACAGCAAAGATTTGCTCTGTTTGGTAGAACTTTACCGCCAGCATTATCCCAACTCCAACCCAGAAATTGACGAGTGCTGCGAAGCAATAGACTTGGAATTTCTGACCGAAGATTTGCCGAAAATTTTGGATTCGATGAAGTTGGGAGTCGAACGCATCCGTCAATTAGTTGTATCTTTGCGCAATTTTTCCAGGCTCGATAGTTCTGAAAAGAAAGCTGTTGACATTCACGAGGGAATTGACAGTACGCTATTGATTTTGCATCACCGCATCAAAGCCAGGTCCGATCGGGGGGGTATAGAAATTATTAAAGAGTACGGCGATTTGCCGCTAGTTGAGTGCTATGCCAGTTCCCTGAATCAGGTATTTATGAACTTGATCGGCAATGCCGTGGATGCTTTGGAAATGAAACCGAGGGAATTGAGTACGGGTGCGATCGAACTGGGAGCAAACTCATTAGCGACAACTTTCAATTCAGCAAAAATTGCGGGCGATCGGGCAAATATCGATCGAGACACTACCTATTTAATTCCCAATGTTCTGTCGCCGAGCATTCGGATTCGCACGCAAATGCTCGATGCAAAAACTGTTGGTATCTGCATCGCAGATAACGGTCACGGCATTTCTAAAGACTTAATTTCTGATATATTTAATCCATTTTTTACTACTAAACCTGTCGGTCGGGGTACTGGTTTAGGATTGTCTATCAGCTACCAAATTATAGTTGATAAACACAAAGGCGTTCTCAAATGTGCTTCGATACCGGGTCAAGGTACGGAATTCTGGATTGAAATTCCGGTGAGTTAAGTAGAAGGCTTTCAGATTAGTTTGTAGTGAGGACTTTAGTCCTCAAGATGAAGGACTAAAGTCCTCACTACGAACCGGCTAACTTACTAAAGCTGCGCCGCGATTGTAGATTTCGCGGGCGTAATCAGTCCAGGTTCCTTGTCCCCAATACCGGAAACAACTTGTTTGCAGCAGCAAGTTGTAAAGCAAAGCTTGTTGGTATTCAAATTTTTTGGTAATTGCAGTGTCTTGCTGCAACAGCGGGTCGTATTTTTTGTGAAATGCTGCGCTGAGTTGATTCATCGGTTCCAACACGTTTTCGTAGCCTTTTACCCAACTTAAATCGTTTGTCCAAGAAGCGCCGTCCATGTGAAAATTGTGGTCTGTTTGCTTGAGATGGGCGATCGCACTTTCTACTTTTTCTGGCGTTGCATTATCTGGATCGACTTGCTGCCAAATTTTGTGTTGGTTGATTCCCTGACAGACTGGATAATCTTCGGGATTGACTCCCGCTGCTTCAATTATTTCTAAATATTCAGTGCCGTTTAAACCGACAACGCCGGATTTTCCGCCATCTCGATCGCGGTTTTCATGCCAAGCTTTAAAAAAGGCGCTGGGAAATTCATTCATCATGACTCCGCCGTTTTCGCCGTCGGCAATTTGCGTTACTAAGGAAGGAATTGTGATGTTGCCGATTTGCTGTTTTTGCCGGACTTTTGCTTCGTAATAAGGCTGCATTTGACCGACTAATTTGGTATCGGAACCTTGGGTTTTAATCAAGGCTGTAATGCTAATTGTTTCGCCGCGAGAATTCCGGGCTTGCAAGCGATTTGGAACATATTTTTGTTCCTGTGTCAACCCCGATCCGTCGAGATTTTCTAGGGAATGTTCTTGCACCATCAGCCAGCGGTAGCCGCATTCTTTTAAAGCTTTAATGTATTCATAAAGCGTGTCTGGGTGATTGGGAAAGTGCATTTCTGGGGGTGAAAAACCTGTGACTCGTTTCAAGGCATCAAAGCCAAAAATTGCCGCAAAATGATGCTGCCATGCTTGAATTTGCAGTTTTATGTCGGGAATTGGAGTTGAGGGAATTACAGCGTGACTCCACATTGTTCCCAACCATTCTACATAGGGTTGGTATTGAGGGTCGCAGGTAATTCGCTTGAGGTTGTTGAAGATATCGTCGCGTCCCATTTGGCGCAATCCCCACAGTAAATTACCCGAATAATCGAGCATGATTCGCGGGTTGCAGCCGTCATAAATTAACTGGGGAATGAATTCGCCCATGCGGGAATAGCACCAAGCAAATACTTCGGCGTTGTGATTGTCTCCTTGGTTGGGATTTTCAAACATATGCTGGAGATTGCTCATTAGTTCGCCGTTTGCACCAGCCGGAATTGTAGGTTGGTGCATGTGCAAGGCGCAGGCAAATCCGGCTTGAATATTTTCGAGACGGAGATTTGTAGTAGGTAGAAAGACTGGTGCGCTGCTGTTAGCTGCTGCATTGATTTCTGTTTCCGAACCGCAAATATTGGGCAGTCCCGATCGAATTTCTTCTAAAGCTGACGGGTTAGGGGATGGGGCGATCGCGGGCATAATTTTTTCTCACTAATTGTGGAGGAACGCGGTCTGCTATTGCTAAGATAGCTCTGTACATTTAGAGTAGCAGAAAATGTCTGCTGCTAAAGCGTTTATTAAATCTTAACTTCAACATTGAGGAAAAACGCCATGAAAAACATGAACTACGAAGTCAAATTGTTGGAACCCACCGATTTGTGGTACTTGCAAAATAACATCAACAAAGAAACCAACAGATTGTACCACCCAACTAAAAATATTCCGTTCGTCCAGCAAGTAGAAATTCAATTGAACAATTCCGGTGTCATCATTCAAAAAGGCGCGCTGCACTGGTGCATGGGTCAATTGACTTACGGTGTTTATAAAACTGATAATGTTTTGAAAGATATGTGGGTATCTTTGACAACGGAAATGGATTACAATGCTCCTGTATATCACGGAATTGGCACGGTTAATCTAGAACCGCGATCGAAAGGTTCTTTCATCCATTACACCTCGATCGAACTTTCGGGAACAGAACAGTGGGAACTGGACGATGGCGTGTTTCAGTTTTGTTCTGACAATGTTGTTATGGGTGTTAAAAAATTAAAATACCGTCAAATGATGGGTTCTGGAGACGGCAGGTGGAGGATTGCAGTGACGGCTATGCGGGAACAACAAGCTACAGTGGTGGCGGGAACAACTGCACCGGGTAAAATTGTCGAACTCAAACAAGGTGAAACGCTAATTGCTGATTGCGATTTAGTGAAAGGTTTTACCAAAGGAATTCACGAAGATTATCGGAAATTAGGTCATTTTGGTAAAGGCGGCGGCGAGGGTTATGTTTGGTTTTACGAAGGGAAAGGTAAATTGTTAGTGTGCGAAAATGATGCGATGGGTTTGGGATGAGTTGTTGGATTTTGTTGAAGACTCGAACCATGACAATTGCGAGAGTTCTTATTTAAGATAAGGAGGAAAAATATCACACACAAATTTGCAGGCATGAGAGTGTCTGAAATTCTCAAAAACAAAAAAGGAAGCATAAAACAAGCACAACTTCCGGCAGGTTCACCAAGTTGGGAAGAATTTAGCGAAATGATGTGGGAGCAAATTGAAAGGGGTGCTGAAGAAAATATTCCAGGCTTTAGGATGGTTCGCAAGTTGTTGAGCGATAGGAGATTCGATCGATGAAAGGTAATGGATTTGACCGACTAATTTTGTTTTTGCAAAGTCTGGAAAAACAGGCGATCGACTACACTTTAGCTCATCATCGCGACGAAGCTGTGATGGTAATTGTGGCTGTACCTGGGGAACGCTGGGAAGTTGAATTTTTTAGTGATGGTGCAGTGGAGGTAGAGAAGTTTGTCAGTAATGCAGAAATTGCAGGAGAAGAAGCTTTGAGCGAGTTGTTCGATCGATATTCGGAAGGCGAGACAACAGGCGATTTTCCTCAAAAAATTGAGCTGACAAATTCGATAAAATAAGTTCGGTTTGTAGTGAGGACTTTAGTCCGCATATAGCAAGAACTTTAGTCCTCACTACACACTAATCAAAACTTACGCAAAAATTGGTTTCACCTACTATCTGCAACCGTAAAGTGCGCAGTGAGCATCCTACTTATCAAACCAATTTAACATTTTTTATAGATAGATAGGCTAAAATTAGGACGATCGAGCTGCAAGATAACAAAAAGTTAAGCAAGTTAAGCAAGTTAAGCCTAATCTTCGGAAAATTTTACCGCGCTAGAAGCCTTAGCCAGTGAAGACTTTGGCTAATTCTGAGTGTTTTTTCTTAAGTTGAGATGTTAAATAGCAAAATTTGAGTGGTGCGATCTGGTGCGGCGGTGCAAACTAAATATTGGCTCTCTAAGATTAAAAGGCTGGCAGGCTTAAAAATCTCAAATGGGTTCTCTAGAGTACGCGCAAATCCTGCTAATTTTATAACGATCGCTCGATCGAACCCAATCTGTTACAACCGGAACTCGCAGAGTTTTATCGAGTAAATATACTCAAAAATTTAAATCCAACTATAGACATTTGCCTAAGAAATTTGCCAAGATTGTTCTCACAGTGTATCCCGATCTAACTGAAACTTTGTACCTCTAGCTGGCAGATAGTTTATGAATGCAACAAAACTGCTTTTGCAGCAGGTAGCAATTAACTTGCTAGTTGCTGCAACAATCGTTCAACCCGGATTGACAGCGCTACTTGCTGATGCATCGGGGGAAGTGAATTTACAGTCACAGGTACTGGCATACGAACCGCCCGCGCGAGGAGCACCGGGCAATCGCGGAGATACGGGCAGTCGCGAATTTCCCCATTTTATAGTTTTGATTCCGGCTGTAAATATAGGATTGACTGCGATCGCGCGTCCGACTTTTTGGCTGTATTTGCCCGATTCATTTCCCGATCGTATTCCCTTTGAGTTTGTGCTGCGGGACGAACAGCAAGCTGTAGTTTTCAGAACAAGTTTCCCACTCAAAAAAACAGCGGAAATTGCGAGTTTTTGCTTGCCAGAAAGCGCACCACTTCTGGAGATTGGTAATAAATATAGCTGGCATTTTTTCTGCGGAACTACCTGCCGCTACGGTTCAGTTGAACGGGTTGCTTTGAAACCAGAAATTTTGCTTCAGCTAGAAACAGCATCTCCGAGGCAGCGCGTTTTGCTGCTTGCTCGATCGGGTTTGTGGTACGAAACTATTACTGAATTAATTGCACTGCGCGACAAACTTTTGAGTCAATTACAAGCAGCTACTTTAGAGGAGAGATTGCTGATTTATGCTGAAAATGATTTGCAATATGAAGCGCTGGCGGAGTTAACTGGATTTGAGAAAATATCTTCTCTGGCTACATTAGAGGCTGATTGGAATGCTTTATTGCAGCATCCGTCGGTGCGGTTGGATGGGATAGTTTCAACGTCATTTTTGGAGGTATAGATGTCCGATCGCGCACAATACATATAACCGGGGCGGGTTTATGAGATTGTCGGTTTGTGGCAAATATTGTTGGCGAACCCGCCCCTACAGAAATCACTGTTAATCGCTCGATCGCGAGCGATAAAAAATGTAGGTAACATACATTTTTATTTGTGTGTAATAGCTGCATAAAACATCCCAAAATTCCGTAGGGGCGGGTTCACCAACCATTTCTGGCAAAAATGAATAATATTGTAAACCCGCCCCATCCCACCAACCATAAAAATGTACCATAAATTTATTGGTAAGATGTCGATCTAAATAATGGTGGGGATGGGCGGGTTTATGAGATTCTTTGTAGGTTTCATGGATGTCGGCGAACCCGCCCCTACAAATTGTGCTTGCATAAGTCCTGAAAAATAAAGTCAACAGATTGATGAAACACCCAATATTAAGCGCCTACAATTCTTTCAATACACCGCCGATCGCCCGTTGGTCTTTTGATGCAGCAGGGAACATAGTTAGCGATCGCGCAAATCTCCCTCCGGCCAACCTAATTGATAGTGTTTCTCGTGCTGTTGAACCATCACAAAACGGGCCGCCGGAAAGTTTGTTGCTGACAGGAGGTTACGTTACTTTCCCGCTAACTCCTTTACTTGATTTCGGTACGGAAGACTTTTCTATTTGTGCGTGGATTCGCACGGGAGATGCCGGGATTGCCCACATTATAGACAAGCGAGTTGAAAATTCCGGCCCTTTGCAAGGCTGGTCTTTGTTTGTTTATCAAGGCAAACTTAACCTGCAAATAGCAGATCGAAAAACTTGGTTAAACTGCGCGATCGACCGTTACAAAGAAATTGCTCCTTTTCCAATTATTAGCGACGATCGGTGGCATCATGTTGCAGTAACAGTCGATCGCGATCTATTGGGTGGCGGGCGCTGGTATGTTGATGGCAAGGAAGTAGGTTATCGGTTCAGAGCAAGAAATCACCAAGGTTCTCTCAGCAATGATATTCCCCTAACTCTTGGCAGGCGATCGGACAGTTTTGGCGGTATTTATCAGGGAAATATTGCAGATGTTCGGCTCTACAAACAGGTGATTTCGGCAGCAGAAATACAGTCGATTTATCGAGCGCTTCACTTGCCTGCAAGCAATCAAAATCTTGGAGAAATTCCGAACAAACTCGAACAAATACAGCGCGATCGAGCTTCTTTCTGGGGCCGCGGCGATAGCGATCGGGAAACATATTTGCAGGCGATCGAATACTACCAGAAATCGTTAGATAATTATCAACACACCGATAACCGCTACGGTGCAGCAATTTCTCTCAACAATCTAGGCAATATTTACAATTTACTTGGTGAATACTCGCCAGCAATTAACTATCACAAACGGTCGCTAAAGATTCAGCAAGAAATTAGCAACCGCAGTGGCGAAGCTGAGTCTCTAAATGCTTTGGGCAGTATTTACGATGCCCTGGGAGAATACTTGCAAGCAATTGAATCTCACCAGCAGTGCTTAAATATTTACCAAGAAACTGACAACCCTTGGGGAATAGCTACTTCCTGGCGCGATTTGGGAAGCGCTTATCATTCTCTTGGGGAATACCAGCAGGCGCTCGAATGCCAACTTCAGTCTCTAAATATAGCGCGAAAATACTTCTCCCAACATCGAGAATTGAACTCTTTAAACGCTTTGGGACGGACTTGCGTTTCTCTGGGTAAAAATCAACGGGCGATCGAATACTGTCAGGAATCCCTGAATCTCGCGCCGCAAATTAACAGCCGTTCTGGTGAAGCGAATGCTTTGGTAATTACGGCCAATGCTTGGAGTAATTTGGGTAATTATTTGCGGGCGATCGAACTTTACCAAAAAGCTTTAAATATTCAGCAGGAAATAGGCGATCGATCGGGACAAGCTACTTCATTTCGCAATTTGGGCAATGCTTACCGCTGTTTGGGAAAATACCAGCAGGCGATCGAATGCAGCCATCAAAGTTTAGAAATTGCGCGGGCGATCGGGGAAAAAGCTTCAGAAGGGGCAACTCTCAACAATTTAGGACTGGCTTTGTTTGATGGCGGAAACTTTGTAGAAGCTGAAACAGCTTTGCGCAATGCAATTCAAATTTGGGAATCGCTGCGGGGGAAATTGAGCGATCGCGATAACTTTAAAGTATCTATTTTTGAAACCCAAGCAGCTACTTACCGCCACTTGGAAAGAACTTTAATCGCCCAGTCGAAACTAGAGGAGGCACTGGAAATTGCCGAACGCGGAAGGGCGCGGGCTTTTGTGGAATTGCTGGGCGCTAGATTGTCTGCTACTTCCAATGCGATACCCGATATTAATCCGCCGAATATCGATCGCATTCAAGAAATTGCCAAATCACAAAATGCCACTTTTGTCGAGTATTCCATCTCTTTTTTAGAAGAACTTTTTATCTGGGTAATTTCGCCGGCGGGTGCTATTGAATTTCGCCAAGTTGACCTCAACTACGAACACGTTCCGCTCAAAGAATTGGTTGTGGATTCTCGCGAGTCGATCGGCATCCGGCAGCGCGATTTCCATGCAACTTTAACAATTGATGCAGGAGATTTCGTCAAACTCAACGACGATGACCCGCATTGGGAACCTTGGCAAGTGATATCTGTTGATGAAACTCACAACATTTTATCACTTTGGCAGTCCTCTTTTCCCAAAGGCTTGACGATTTCTCGACCTGCAATTGATGTGACGGAAAAAGTGCGATCGAACCGCAGCAATCACCCGCGATTTCAAAAACTCCACCAACTGTTAATCGAACCGATCGCCGATTTATTACCAAAAGATCCAGAAGCTCAAATTGTCTTTATTCCTCAAGGCGAATTGTTTTTTGTTCCCTTTCCCGCCTTGCAAGATGCTGCGGGGAAATACTTGATTGAAAAACATACTATTCTAACTGCTCCTGCAATTCAAATTCTGGAATTAACCCGCCAAAAACGGCAGGAAATGTCCGATCGAACTGGCGACATTTTAATAGTAGGAAATCCCACGATGCCCGAAGTTTCTCTCGCGCCGGGACAACCCGCGCACCAATTATCTGCTTTGCCGCATTCCGAAACCGAAGCCAACGCGATCGCCCAATTGTTTCAAACCCAAGCCCTGACTGGCGATGCAGCTACCAAAGCCGCCGTCCTCGAACGCTTGCCAAACGCTCGCATCATCCATTTTGCCACCCACGGACTGCTCGATCGCGATCGCGGTCTCAGCAGCGCGATCGCCCTCGCGCCCGATCGCACCGATAGCGGTTTGCTGGCGGCTGAGGAAATTTTGCACCTGCATCTCAATGCGGATTTGGTAGTTTTGAGTGCTTGCAATACCGGCAGGGGACGGATTACGGGCGACGGCGTTATCGGCTTGTCTCGCGCTTTAATTGCGGCGGGTACTTCCAGTGTCATCGTCTCTTTGTGGGCGGTGCCCGATGCCCCGACAGCCGATTTGATGGTGAAATTTTATGAAACGCTCGATCGCACGGGTAACAAAGCTCGATCGTTGCGCGCTGCCATGCTGGAGACAATGCAGCAGCACCCGAATCCGAGAGATTGGGCAGCTTTCACGCTCATCGGCGAAACGTGAACCAAACTTTCGCAGGTGTCAAAATTAGGTAATTATGGAATGGATTCTTTTGAGTTGTTTCAGCGAGATCGAAAGCAAAATAAAAAAGGTATTATTGCGATAGATTTAGTGAGGTGGAACCCATGATTAAGGATGAAAAACAGTATAAATTTACTCAAGAACTTGCTAAAGAATTTGAAGAATCTATTGCAGCACTAGAAAGAGATGAAGTTCGCAAAAAAAATGACTGTGAGGGCTGGGAACTGATAAGAGGTTCGTTAAAATGTCATTTGGATAAATTAAAGTCAGAAATTGCTGAATATGAGATGCTTGCATCTCACGATTGCAGCACTCCAATAATATTAAAGCTCGACGATATTGATTATTTAGCTCAAATCTTAATTAAAGCTCGCATGGCAGCCAAGCTCAGCCAAAAAGAACTAGCAGACTTGGCTGGACTAACAGAAGAACAAATCAAACGTTATGAAGATAATGATTATGAAGATGCTAGATTTCTGGATGTAAAATCTGTAATTTATGCACTGGAAATCAAAATTCACCTCGGTGAGTTTCTAGTTCCTTTAGATACCTTAAGCAGAACGCCTGTTACCAAAGAAGAATTACTTTCCTCAACTCATAGTCTTCACAGCCAACAAAATCGAAAAACGATCGAGCAAGTTCGATCGACAAATTAACGATCGCTACTTTTCCAAGCTGGAAATCATCTTGCCATTTGATGGTGAAATTTTATGAAACGCTCGATCGCACGGGTAACAGAGCTCGATCGCTGCGTGCTGCCATGCTGGAGACAATGCAGCAGCACCCGAATCCGAGAGATTGGGCAGCTTTCACGCTCATCGGCGAAACATAAGCGAACGGGACTTTCGCATGGTCAAAAACCCGGTTTCTGGATCGAACTAACCCGTCTCAGCCGACGATTTTCCAGAGAAACCGGGTTTTTTTGGGACAGTTGTATTAAATTTTGTAAAAATTGCCAAAACTCGCGAAAAAACTTATTTTTTCCCTGACATCTCCACAGCAACTCGATCGCCCCAACAGCGATAAGTCAGATCGAATCAGGTGGCATCGGAATTATACAGTGCGAGCGTCGGAGCTCGCGGCAGAGATAGCGAGCTAGTGACGCTGGCACTCTGGCAACGAAAAGCAGCAAGCAAGGACGATCGCGCTTTGCACCATTAACAGTCAAAAAGAGTCGAAAATCATGACAACATCTGCCTCTGAAAATGCCAAAATTTTGATTGTCGAGGATGACGCTCCCATTCGCACTCTCATCTACCGCTATCTCAGTCAAAAATATGAAGTACAATTTGCAGGCGATGGCAAAACTGCTCTAGAAATATTTGAAGAATTCAACCCAGTTCTCGTAATTTTAGATTGGAATTTGCCCGATACTACTGGTCTAAAACTCTGCCAAGAAATGCAGAAGCGGACAAATGTTTTAGTTGCGATTCTCAGCAGCCGGACTGCCGAAGCCGATCGGCTGCAAATCTTGAAAGCAGGTGCAGACGATTATCTGTGCAAACCGTTCAGTCTTGAAGAATTAAAAGTTAGAGTAGAAGTTTTGTTGAGGCGATCTAGAACCGTCACGCCGCGAACTCTCAAATGCGGTCAATTGGAGATCGATTTAGTGAGTAAGGAGGTAAGATTGCAGCAGCAAACATTAACTCTAACGGGCTTAGAATATAAAATTTTGAGTTTTTTGGCAACTCATTCGGGCGAAGCTTGGAGTCGCAAACAGCTCATCGAAAAAATTTGGGGCTGGCAATCGAATGGCGACTCAGACGAACGATTGGTGGACGTGCATATCGGTCAGATTCGCAAGAAAATGGATCGAGTCGTCGATGAAACTGTATCGAAAAGGTTTATTCAAACTGTTCGGGGATACGGTTACACCTTTGCTCCGATCGAGCGTAGGGACAGGGTGGTTTCTAATTGAGCGCGATCGAACTAAACTACTGGAGAAATATCGTTTGTAGCGCGAGTCTAGATCCCCCTAAATCCCCCTTAAAAAGGGGGACTTTGAATGCTTCTGGTCCTCCCTTCTTAAGGGGGGCTAAGAACTTTTACTGCTTCCGGTCTCCCCCTTCTGAAGACTTTGAATGCTTCCGGTCCCCCCCTTCTTAAGGGGGGCTAGGGGGGATCTAATTTTATAGTAAATCCGGGTTACTTACCCTCGGAATAATGAGCGTAAAACCGATCGCACTCTGTATTTTGTAACTTGCAAGAATGTTCAATTAAATATGAATAATATTTTGCCCGCCCCAGTTTACACAACCAAATACGGTCAAGCTTATTTGGGAGATGCTCTTCATCTTCTCAATTGTCTTGCTAGTAATTCTGTTGATTTGATAATGACATCCCCTCCTTTTGCACTGCAGCGCAAAAAGAGTTACGGTAATGAAGAACAAGACTTATATGTTGACTGGTTGCTGGGATTTGCCCCAGAAATTAAAAGAGTTCTCAAAGATACGGGAAGTTTAGTAATAGAGCTTGGCGGTGCTTATCAAAAAGGAATACCCGTTCGCTCGCTCTACAATTACCGCGTACTTATTAGATTGTGCGACGAGTACGGATTCAAACTAGCTCAAGAGTTTTTTTGGTTTAATCCTTCAAAACTTCCCTCTCCGATCGAGTGGGTAAATAAACAGAAAATTCGGGCTAAAGATTCTGTTAATCATGTTTGGTGGCTCTCCAAAACCGATCGACCTCAAGCCAATATTGCTAAGGTCAAAGTAGAGTATTCTGATAGAATGAAAAAACTTTTGAAAAATGCAGATGAATTTTATACTCCCAAGGAACGTCCGTCAGGTCATCAGATTAGCGATAAATTTGCCATAGATAATGGAGGCGCTTTACCATCTAATTTGCTAGAATATTCTAATGCAGATAGTAATTCTCAATACCTGCGCTTGTGCAAAGAACTGAATGTTAAGGCGCATCCGGCGCGTTTTCCTCAAAAGTTACCGTCATTTTTTATCAATTTTCTGACTGAGCCTGGAGATTTAGTAGTAGATATATTTTCTGGTTCTAACACAACCGGATGGGCTGCCGAAGAACTATCGCGAAACTGGATAAGTTTTGAGCAGGAAAAACAATATATTGCTGCCTCAATTTTGAGATTTTTACCTCAAGAATCCTTGTGGCAAGCCGATGAAATATACACGAAAGTGTTAACAGAGGAACCATTTGAATTTAAATTGCCTCAAAGTATGCTACTTTTTGAAGTGAATAATTATTGTGTTTAATGCAGTTTTTAAAGCGGTTCGATCGCCATAAAATTCGTTTGTAGTGTGGACTTTAGTCCGCTCTGCGCCTGCGAACTAAAGTCCGCACTACAAACCGTTTTTGTTATGGTAATCTACCAGACATGATATTAAACCCGCTACTAACATTGCCAAAACTGACGGTATCGCAGGCACCCACCAACCCCAAATTAACAACAACCAACAAATCCCGCCCAAAATTCCCAAAGATGCGATCGCCCGCAACACCGCAAACAGCCTGCACCGACTGAGAATTGCGATCGCGCTGCCAACTGCAGCCCAAGCCACAATCCACAGCATTTCTAGCCACCTTGGAACTATTTGCAGCAGCGCCCGCCCGTCTAAAGCTGCGCTGATAATTTGACTAGACATTTGCGCTTGAATTAACACACCAGGCATTTTTTGGTAAGGCAATTCTCCCGCACTGTAGGGCGTAAAAAAATAATTGGAATTGGCGATCGGGGCTGTCACCCCAACAAACGCGATCCGGTTTTTTATCGAGTTGGAATTAACTTTATTTGCTAGCAGTTCTTCGAGTCTCACTCGTTCGATAAAATTCTGGGGAGATCGGTAATTCAGCATCATTTGAAAACCGCGATCGTCCAAGTTGTGATAAGCGCCTGTACTGCGGTGAATCGGTGCAAAAACTGCCTTGCCCAGCCTCATCTTATCGCCGGGAAGAGGTGTCGGTTTGATGCCTTTCGCTGCTAGGTAATGGAAGGCTGCTCTCACGCTCAAAGAATAGTTTGTCGTACAATGAGAGCTGTCTGGCGGCTGCATTAATAGCAAATGGCGGCGGAGAATGCCGTCAGCATCAGGCACCACATCGCTGAATCCCAAGCGCTCTTTTGGCAGTGCGGGCGGTGGTTTGATGCCGCATTTGTTGGGTTTGCCAGTTTCTTTAACGCTGCACAAACCAATTAAATTTCGATCGCGCTGAAAGCGGGCGGTTAATGCTGCATTACCGGGTTCAAAAGAGCGAGAACGAAAAAGATTTAGGGCGATCGTTTGCGCCCCATTCTCCGTCAATTTTTCCGCTGCTCGGGCGATCGTCCAATCCGGCAGGGGAAAGCCGTATTTTTCCACATCAGTTTCTGTTGCTTCTACTAGCAGCAAACGCGAATCGATTTGTTCGGCGGGACGCAGCCGCATGAATAGGTCAAAAGCTTGCAATTCCCAGATTTGCAGCCAGCCCAACGATCGCGCGCCCGTGACAGAAACAGCAGCAATTGCGATCGCCAATAACCCAATTTTCCAGCGCCGCCAAGATAAAGATTTTTGCTGGGGTTTGTTTGCCAAATCTTGCCAAGTTGGCGGGGTGACAGCCGGATTTTGACAAATAACGGGCAGCCAATCAGCACAGGGAATTTCTGACTCTAATTCAGCCAATTTTTGCCTTGCGAAGCGCACGGCTACATAAAAAGATTTGCCGCTAGAAAAAGAGGCGAGAAAATACTTTAAAAAATCTTGCGCAACTCGATCGGACACAGGTTCTCGCATCACGATCGTTTGCGGGATACCCAAATCTTCCAACTGCCGCGCTATCCCCAATCCGTCGCAAGAATTGATAATCGCCAACTGCAAGCCGCTGCTAACTGCTAGACTGAAACCGTGTTTGAGTTCTTGTACTGTTAAACTCTCGGTTTGATTGATATAAAATCTACCCGATCGCCCGTCGCTGTCCGTGGAACTGTGTCCGGCAAAAAATAAGATATCCCAGTTATTTTCCCAGAGTTCGCTACCGATTTGACTTTTGCTTGGTTCTGCTAAAAAAGTAACTTCTGTGGCTGGCAATCCTTCCAGAATCCTTCGATCTTGTTCTAGATTTATTTTGTGGCTGTCTCCCAATATTGCTAAGATTTTTACGCGACTTTCCAATTTTTTGTTAACAGTTGGTTTCTCGTTATAAGTTGAGGCGCTTAAAGCAATTTCGGCGTTTGGATAGTCTTGAAAAATATCCCAACAGTACCAAGGCAGGCGGCGCAAAACGATATCTTCAGTTTGGATTAAAAATCGAATTTTGTCCTGCGAATTTAATTTTGTGAGTAAAGTTTCTTTGAGTTTGCGAAACGATTCGCAGTTGAGCCAACTGTTAATTTGCCGGCTTAATTCTTCTGCCAAATGGCGGCACTTCGACAACTGATCTGCGCGAGAACCGCTAATACTAATCTCGATCGGTCTAATGCGAAAATCTCCCAAACTGCGGTAACTCGATCGCCAGCGATCGTAGCTTTCCTGGATTTGCGATCGAGGCGGCAGGGAAGCTTGCAATTCTAATACAGGGCGTTCTCTTTCCAGTCCGATTTGCAGATTGGCTCGCACCCCTTCTGTTAAGCTACCATCTAGGTTTAAAATAACTAATTTTGGCGTGGATAAGCTAATCTGCATGGTAAGCTAAGGTGAATCTCGATCGTACAGGTACTTCCAGCCCGGACACACCCAATATTCAGCCCACAAGGTTCAATTTCTCTGCAGAACAGCTCTCAAAACCGGGCCGATTTAGGCGACAAAATTTTCTGCAATGCAGACATCTTTTAGTTTTACCACAACACTGAAACGTTCTCCTCGATCGGCCGCAAATTCAAGTGTCATGGAACCGTTACCTTTGCCGGCACAAGCTTCCATGACAGTGGTTCCTTCGCCGTCGGTGACTTTCAGAGTCAGATGATGCGGCAAGCTGTCTGCCCCAGCGCCCGGATGTACTTGTACTTTAACATTAATTTCAGCATCAGTTATTGGTTCGATCGCCACTAGCAAAGCTACAGATTGGGCAGTTTCTCTAACACCGCTGTCTAAAGTAGCTGTTCCCCGAAAAGAGGGGGCAGTTGCCGGTGTTGTTTCCGAGATAGTTGCCGGTGCTGTTTCCGAGATATCTGCTGTCAGATGGATCGTTTTGCCACGCGCGACGATTGCGCTGCTGCGAAAAGCAAAACTCGGTTCTTTTGCTACTAAAATTTCTCCTACAGACTGCCAGCCAGTTTCAAAAATATTGCGCAGCCACTGGCGAAGTTGTACGGGTTGTGTTCTGCGTTCCAAATCATCTAAATGCAGGAGCAATTTGTCAATACTTTGGAATTTTTCAATGGCTAACTCGCCAGCAATTGCAGTTTTCATAAAACCCAGCAAAGTAGCTTCTTGACGCTGTGTATCGATTTCAACTGCTACTAAACCAATGCGATAGTCCGGTATTTCCAGTGGAATGTTGCAAAAATTTCTCGACTTGCCAGATTTCAGGGGGCGACACTCCAAATGCCCCAAGTTAGTCAATTTCAAGTCTGCTGCATCGGTGTAAAGGCGCATGGCAGGGTTCCAACTGTCGCTGGCATTCAAATCTGTAGGAATGTCCATCATTTCCATGTAATCTTTTACCGCCCATACAGCTAAAGTATTAAAATAAATTTGTTCTTTTTTTTCTGGTTCGATCGCTCCTTCACTATTTGAAAACTTCCTCGCCCACCGCAGTGCTGCGGTAGTAATGGGCAGTGGAATCGATGATTTCCTGATGTTTTCAATGTTGTTATCCATCGCACTTCTCCTTTTTTAACTGTGGTTTTACGATTTAAATTAAGAAACAGACTTTTCTCTAGGGTTTCTCAAGTCAGCGAATTACCAAGACAAACTGTTACCAAAAATTTGAAAACTGTCACCTGTCCCAGGTCAACTATCGGGAGTTTTGAGTGTTGAGTGTTGAGTGCTGAATTCAGAAATGTCTTTAACTCAAAACTCAAAATTTAAAACTCAAAACTTTTCTTAACTGTCAACTATTCCAAATATCCTTGTTTTTTGGCGAAATTTCGCAAGCGGGGCAAGCATTCTCTTTGATAAAAGTTGGGTGCGGTTGACGCTGGCAAGTTAAATTCAAGAGCAATATTTTGCCAGGAAGTTTCTGGAGGAAGGCGCTTCAAAATTAAGATTTGACAAGTCACATCGGGGCGTCCTCTGATGTGAACGCTTCTCAACTCTCCGTCAGGATCTGCCAGTACCCATTTTTTGGTCTCTTCTAGGATAATTAGCGGACTGTCAGAATGAGTCGGCGGATTTTCGACATAATTTATCGGATCGATTTCTTCTGAGTCTCCTGCAATTGGCGGGACAATAACTCTATGGTTTTTTGCTTGTTCGATCGAGCAGTCTAGCAGTCGCTTCTTGAGGTAATTGTCCAGCCAAGTAATGACGCTACCCCGACTCGGATCGTAGGGTTCTTTTGCAGTGTTTGCTTCGCAAACATTGCGACAAAAATACACCCAAGTTTGCTGCAAGGCATCGCGATAATCAGGCGTATCTTCTTGCCAAAGTTTGCCGGATTTCACGATTAGCCTCACTGTTTCGCTGAGTTTTTGCCGCCGCCTCAAACTTTTGGGCGGATGCGAACAGGCTTGGGCGACTAGCTGCGCGAGTTGTTGGCTTAAATTGTTCTCCTCATTGTTGGTGTCGGGCATCGGCGAGTGCCTCCCCAAGAATCTCAGATTGAATGCCGGACAAGGCATTTGCTGGTTGAGTTTGCCAGATACCATCCCCGATTCGGATGTTTGGCAGTCAAACATATCCTGTGTGACAATCAGTTATCAGCATCGCGCGAGAAATTTTCGCGCAATTTCCGAAAAATTTTTTGAAATAATTTTCTTGACAAATGCGATTCAATGAGGTATAGGGTCGATCGCGCCAGATGCAACTGTGAGTTCAATCTAAAATCTAAAATCCAAAATCCAAAATCGACCGACTTGCTTCTGGGGCGATAAATTGTATACTTTTGTCAAGTTAAGCAAATATTTTTTGATTCACCCAGGAGCAAGCAGCAACAATGTACATCGTACAAATTGCCTCGGAGTGCGCCCCCGTCATCAAAGCAGGAGGTTTGGGCGACGTAGTTTACGGTTTGAGTCGCGAGTTACAGAATTCCGGCCACGCCGTCGAGATTATTCTGCCCAAGTACGACTGCATGAGGTACGACCACATTTGGGGACTCCACGATGCCTATCGGGATCTGGCGGTGCCCTGGTACGGCGGCGAAATTTTTTGCGATGTTTTTTGCGGCTGGGTGCACGGGCAGTTGTGTTTTTTCATCGAACCTAAATCGCAAGATAACTTTTTTAACCGCGGCTGTTATTACGGCTGCAATGACGATAATATGCGGTTTGCTTTTTTCAGCAAAGCAGCTTTAGAATTTTTGCTCAGAAGCAACAAGCGTCCCGATATTATTCACTGTCACGACTGGCAAACGGGTTTGGTTCCAGTCCTGCTTTTTGAAATATATAAATACAATTGGATGGAATACCAGCGCGTCTGCTATACCATTCACAATTTCAAACATCAAGGCATGGGCGGCAGCGATATTTTGTACGCTACTGGTTTGCACAGACCGGAATATTATTTTCAGTACGATCGCCTGCGGGATAATTTCAATCCGTTTGCGATTAACTTTATGAAAGGTGCCATTAATTACTCGAATTTTGTCACTACTGTTTCGCCGCACCACGCTTGGGAAGCTCATGTCGGCGAGTTCGGCTACGGTTTGGGACATACTTTACACTTGCATCAAGCGAAGTTTCGCGGCGTCCTCAACGGCATCGATTACGATGTGTGGAATCCCGAGACCGATCGCTACATTCCCCACCATTATTCCCCCGACGATTTGACAGGAAAAGCTCAAACTAAAAAGGCTTTGCGCGAGCGGCTGATGCTCCAGGATTCTGACAAGCCAATTGTGGCTTTTATCGGTCGTTTGGACGAGCAAAAAGGCGTGCATCTCGTCCACCATGCAATTTACTATTCTTTGGCTAAAAACGCGCAGTTCGTGCTTTTGGGTTCGGCTACCGAAGCGGGAATTAACGCGCATTTCCAACACGAAAAACGGTATTTGAACGACAATCCCGACTGTCATTTAGAACTCGGTTTTAACGAAGAACTGTCGCATTTAATTTATGCAGGTGCGGATCTAATTGTGGTGCCTAGCAATTACGAACCCTGCGGCTTGACTCAGACGATCGGCATGAGGTACGGTACAGTACCTGTGGTGCGGGGAGTTGGCGGTTTGGTAAATACGGTGTTCGATCGCGATTACGATACCCGTCACTTGCCGGAAGAACGCAACGGTTACGTGTTTTATCAAAGCGATTATTATGCTTTAGAATCGGCTCTCGATCGGGCGATCGGACTGTGGGAATACTATCCTAAAGAGTTTGAAAAACTGGTCGTTCAAGGAATGAATTGCGACTACTCGTGGAAGTATCCTGCCAAGGATTATGTCGAAATTTACGACTACATCCGACATAAATAATCCAAATCCGGGTTACTCATATAGAGCCGCACCCTACAACACCATCAAGGGTGTTGCTCGCCCCTGATTTGTATCATATCATGTTCGGTTAGATCGGTCGCGTGACGACCGGGACGAAGCATTCGGACATTAATCCTAAAATTTATTGCGGAAATTGTCGCCCGAATGCTTCGCCCCTACATACAGCAGATTGCAAGTTTATGAAGTACACCCCAGAAACCCGGTTTCTTTAATAAACCGGGTTTCTTTGTACCTCACATACCTGAAAACTGCTGTAAATACAGGACAGAACCTCACGATTGACTCTCAACTCTCGACTATTAATTCTCCATTTCCATCAATAACTTCGCCAATTTCACAAGAATTAATTCCGCGAGATTCAAAGAATTGCACGGTGCGATCGACCGCCGATCGATCCACCAATAACACAAACCCAATTCCCATATTGAAGGTATTCAACATATCTGTCTCGCTAACTTCGCCCGCCCCTGCAATCCACTCAAAAATCGGCAATCTCGGCCAACTATTAATATTAATTTTCACAGCTCGATCGGCACCCAAACACCGAGGTAAATTTTCCGGCAAACCGCCGCCCGTAATGTGAGCCATGCCGTGAATTTCTAAACCGCTCTCCAGCGCTTCTAGAACGGGTTTCACGTAAATTGTCGTCGGAGTTAACAGCACTTCTCCCAAACTTTTGCCACCCAATTTTTCCGGTTGGCAACTCCAGTCAAAACCCCTCGCACTCGAAATTTTTCTCACCAAACTAAAGCCGTTGCTGTGCACTCCCGAACTCGCCAGCCCCACAGCCACATCTCCTACCTTAACCCGCGAACCATCTAACAATTTGCTCCTGTCAACAATTCCCACGCAAAAACCCGCTAAATCGTAATCTCCAGCTTGGTAAAAACCCGGCATTTCCGCAGTTTCTCCACCCAAAAGAGCGCAGCCGGCTTGCTTGCAACCCGCAGCAATGCCAATCACTACAGCCTCTAACTGTTCGGAATTTAACTTGCCCGTCGCCAAATAATCGAGAAAAAATAGCGGTTGGGCTCCAGATGTCAGCACGTCATTAACGCACATCGCCACCAAATCTATACCTACCGTATCGTGTCGATCGAGCTCGCGGGCCAATTTCAACTTAGTTCCAACGCCATCAGTGCCCGAAACCAAAATCGGTTCTTGGAAACCCCCCGGCAAACTGAAAAAACCGCTAAATCCGCCGATTCCCCCCAAAACTTCGGGGCGGTGAGTGCTGTTAACTGTATCGCGGATGCGCGAGACAAAAGCCCTTCCAGCCTCGACATCCACACCTGCTTCTTTATAGTCCATAAATTGAGAGTGTCAAAACTTCATTAACCGATCGTACCAGTCAAGTCAATTTATCGGCGAACTCGCGGCGAAATACAAACAGATTGCCCGTTGCTCCCCGCCCGACTCTCAATTCTGCATCTAGATAAGAAGTTGTCCACAAAGCTTCTTTGCGCAGGAATTCCAGTACGGGAATTGTTAACTCGGGAAAAGTCCAGTTTTCCCAGCCAAAAGGCTTAGTTGCTTGCCAAGAAAATACGTCAAAAGTTATCCGAGCCACCCGATCGCCTGCATCCCCAATCCAAATTCCGCTGGCTTGCAATTGCCACTCACCTAACAGTGGCAAGTCAATCAAAGCACTATTAAAAATAGTAATTTTTCCAGATGTACCTGCAATTAACTTTTGCCGCACCTGTTTGATTTGGATGCCTGCTTCAATATTGGGAATTAGTGCGAAAGTCCGGGTGACGGCTGTTCCATTAGAAGCATAAATTAATTGCCAGTCGCCGAGTAAATCTGGGAGGCGATCGCAACTTAGGGGGCGCGGGATGGGATTGATGTTTTCTAACTGTTCTACAATCAGATCGATCGACCTTTTTGGGGACGGAAATAAAGCTTGATTTGCACCCAATGCTTCTACTCGCTGCAACAGTTCAATTTTCAAAGTCGATCGGGCTGTTTCATTTCCTATCATCTCTGGCTCAGGCTTATCTTGTATCCAGCTCGAAGCTAAAGTCTTAAAACTTTATCAAACTATTTTGATGTTTATTGTTTGATGTTTATTGTTTGATGTTTATGGAGCTAAGCGGGTTCGAACCGCTGACCCCTACAATGCCATTGTAGTGCTCTACCAACTGAGCTATAACCCCTTGCTGTCAGCGTTTTCTATAATGCCTCAACTCCAAGACATTTGTCAAGCTTTTTTCGATAATTTGTCGCGAGCCTTTGTTTGGCAAGGCATTGCAGCCCTTGCCAATAAAATTTCGCTCCAGACACTTCACCCATCTCCTCACTTAACGCCAACCCTCAATCTTCAATACTTAGTAATATTGGGAAGTGTGCTGCGAGATTTCACTGAGATGGCTCAAACAAGACCCCATCAGAAAGTAGACCACCACCAGCGCGGCTGCAGAGACTGCAACTAAAGCACCCGCTAGCATTAGAGAAAATTCCCGGTGCGAGATCGCCTCCTGCATCAGGTGCAAAGACCAAGCAACCAAGGCCACGTCAATTATTAAAATAGAAATCAGCATAAGTTACGTTTTGTAACAGCTCACCTATTCTAACAAAACTTTTGCAAACCTGCAGAGGACCTCCAATGTATTTAAGCTTTGCTGTTAAGCGCGTGGGGAGCGACCCAAAGCCAGGAAAAATATTGATAGATTTATTGAATAATTAAAATATGCAAAGTAGATGAGAGGCAGCTCGGCTTTACGGGTTCGGGCTTGAGCTCGATTCCATGGGTCGATCGAACTTTTTTCAGGGGAATTCATAAATTTATTTAATAATTAAAATAAGCAAAGTAGATGAGAAGCAGCTCAGCTTTACAGTCTCGGGTTTGAGTTCGCTTGCGGGGCGATCGAACTTTTTTCAGGGTAAATTATAGATTGTTTTAATAATTAACACACGCAAAGTAAATAAGAGGCAGCTCAGCCTTACGGGTTCGGGCTTGAGTTCGCTTACGGGGGTCGATCGAACTTTTTTCAGGGGCAGGGCGCGATCGGGCGGGGTGGGACCGATCCGACAGCAGGGCGATCTGCGATCGCCTCAATGCAAAAATGTAAATTTTCAGGACTGACGCAACGAGTTGCTTGATACATTGAGCGAGATTTATGCGCTGTTGAGATTTGAAACAGGTGAAAGCAGATACGTTTTGACAACCGGATTCTCAAAAATACAGCAGTATTCAGTTATGTTCGGTACAGAGAAACCCGGTAACTTTGACGAAACCGGGTTTCTAGGGTGTACTTCATAAACTTGCAATCTGCTGTAAAACAGGAAGGAAATTTCTTCCCTCCCCGAAACCTGGTTCTGCTGTTTTTTCAAGCTTGCTTGTTCAAAAAGTTTTGAACTTGCTTCAAAGCGACAGCACCAATGTTATATACAGCCCAGCCACCAGCCAAAATCAGGGGCAGCAAAACTATCAGTACGCGGAAGTCAAAATCCATTAGTTCTCCTCCTAAAGTTTTTTAACGATTTCTCATAATCTATTTGTAGCTCATTTTGTCACCATTCTCTAGACTGTTCCCGAACCTGTTATTGAACCCGATCGATCGTGCCAGCCAAGCCTGCCTGACTCGATCGACAGTTACAAAAAGGCTCTGCAGCACCACTGCCAGAAAATTAGACTATCGCCCCATCACCTGTTTGGCAATCCCCTCTACCACCTCAGTTAAGGGATCTTTGGGATAGTTGAGGGCAAATACTCCTTTACTCGCCAGCAGCATCATTTTGTCGCTGTGCGGCAGCACCCCAGCCACCGGAATGCTGTAAACATTCTCTACCTGCTGCTTCAAATCGTCGAAATCGAGGGATTCCGGAGCTTTGTTAATCGTCATCAATATTTTAGGGACTTCCAATTTGCGGGCGACATCCACCGTCACGGCAGTTCCCTGAAAGTCTTGCTGGTCCGGGCGCAGGATCAGCAGCAGGATATCGGAAATCGTAATGCTGAGGAGAGTTTCCTCGTTCAAGCCGGGGTGAGTGTCGATAAATAGGTAGTCGAGGTTGAGAACGTCGATCAGTTCTTGAAAGCCGTCGGTTAACAAGCCCACATCGTAACCTTCGCGCAACACCCGCGCGATCTCGCCTGCTTTAATGCTGGAGGGGATCAAGTAGAGGCTGCCCTTACCGCGCAATTTAAGCATAGAAGTAACATCGTAGGCTGCATCGGAGATCGGACACCTGCCCCACAGGTAATCGTTGAGACACCGATTCATATTGTTCTCGCTGAAGCCGAACAGTACGTGAATTCCCGGTGATTGAATGTCTGTGTCTACAATACCGACCCGATTTCCGTCGCGAGCGATAATAGATGCCAGGTTTGCAGTCGTGTTCGATTTGCCGGTGCCGCCCCGGTAGGAGTGGACAGAAATGATTTTTGACATGGTATGCGTAGGAGGGCGAAATGGAGGATCGGGACTTATTTTGAGTTTCGCTCAAATTTCCTTCAAATCCTCAGTTTTTTGATCTTCTATGGTTTTTTCAGCATTGCGGCGTTCCCGCATCTGTCTTGCCTTAGCCTGCATTTGGCTTAAGTGGCTAAATTCGTAGTCGGAGGCGGTTTCGGCTGGTGGGACATCGATTTGGGAGTTAGTGGGCTCGGTTCGGGCTGCGACGCGCTGTTTTTGCTGTTGTGCTTTTTGCTTCAACTGACTCAAGTAATCCTCTGGTGGGTTTTCAGACGGACTTGCAGCAACGCTTTGAGCCTCTGGGGGATTGTCAGTTGTTTCTAGGATTTGCTCCGCTACTGTTTGAGAAGGTTCAGGTGACGGAATGGGGACAGCATTTTCAGCCTCTGGGGGATTGTTAGTTATTTCTGGGATTTGGTTGGCTGCTGTTTGAGAGGGGTATTGTGAGGGAATTCGGACAGCATTTTGAGCCTCTGAGGAGTTGTTAGTTATTTCTGGGGTTTGGTTGGCTGCTGTTTGAGATGGTTCTGTTAGCAGGAGTTGGACAGTATTTTGAGCCTTTGGGGGATTGTTAATTATTTCTGGGGTTTGGTTGGCTGCTGTTTGAGAGGGGTATTGTGAGGGAATTCGGACAGCATTTTGAGCCTCTAAGGAATTGTTAGTTATTTCTGGGATTTGGTTGGCTGCTGTTTGAGAGGGTTCTTTTTTGTTAACTGTCAGTTTATCTTGATTTTGCGCTGCTTTTTTCTTTACCTCCTGCGCTTTCCTAAAAGCTGGTGTATTTAAAATGTCTTCAACTTCCTGGTCTTTTTTAGCTTGGTTGATTGTAACTATGAATCTTTGCTTAACTTGCTCGACTTTCTCAGTAATTGCGTCCTTGATTGACGATTTGATAAATCTGTCTGCCGACACGATAGCGCTACCGGTGACGATTAATGCCAAGCTTGGTGCGACTACAGGCACCCACCCTGCCAGCAGAAAAATCCCGAAACTGATGCCGCCGCAGACTCCCAACATTACTAAAAATGCTAGGGTCAAGCGCGTGGGGTGCGAGATGCGCAAAGCCAAGGTGCCTCCCACGATCGACCATCCCGCAATCCACAGAATTTCTGCCCATTCCGGCCAAAACCAAAACATCGGTCGCTTGTCTAAAACTGCACTCAAAAGTTGACTGACTACTTGTGCGTGAGCAACTATACCAAACATGATTTGGTCTTTTTGTTTGCCGGCACTGTAGGGGGTATAAAACAAGTCTTTAACGGTGTCTGTGGTGTAACCGATCAAAACTACTTTATCTTTGACTAAATTCGGATCGATTTTGCCTTCTAAAACATCTGTCAGGCTGACTTGATGGGCGGGTTGGCGTCGGGAACGGTAATTAATCAATATTTGATAGCCCCTGACATCAGCAGTTTTGTACCCGCCCTCATTTTTTGCTAATTGTTTGATGGGAGTTGAACCCAACCATAAAGTTTGGTCTTGCTTGACCTGCGGTAAAATTTTTTCAGCTTCTAAATAGCGGAGAGCTAGCTGAAGGTTAAAGGAAGCTAAAACATGAGAATTGTCATTGCAAAGATGTCTTTCGTCCGGACTTACTTGAACTGCTGGGGGCTTCATAAATAATAAAGCCCTGCGGAGGGTGCCTCCCCGATCGATTGAAAAATCTGCAAATCCCACGCGGTTTTGCGATATTCCGGGGGGTGGGGGAGAACCGGGATTATCTGTGCTACCGTCGGTTACTAAACACACGCCGATAATGCGATCGCTTTTTTGTAAAAGTGCAGCTAATTCGTTGCGGCCTTCTCCTAGAGGTACGTCTCGCAAAATATCTAAGCCGATGACTCGCGGCTGCATTGCTTCTAGTTTTTGTAATATTTCAGCTATTTTACCGTCGGATATCGGCCACTGTTTGAGTCTCTGAATGTCTGCTTCGGTGACGCCGACAATTAGCAAACGCGGATCGGGACTTTCGTCGGGACGCAAACTCAGCATCGTGTCATAAGCGCTCAATTCTGCTGATTCGAGCATTCCTATCTGTCTGAAGGTAATTAACGGCACTGTCACGATCGCGCTAGCAATCAGTACGTTTCTGGCAAATTCTAGCGACTTTGTTTGAAACAGCTTGCTCAATTGCGTCCGGGCCGATCGAATAGTTTCAGAAAATTTAGTCATAACGCCAATACAATATTCGCTGAATTTTCTAGTAGCAGTTAAGCTGCTTTCTGGGCTTTCGTTCCTCTCGGCAGCTATTGCTAGCTCGAGCGAGATTGAGGTAGGTTTTAACGAACGGGAACTTATTAAAGTTCTCGAACCACAGCCGTCGAGCGAAGAACGGGGCTTTAGCCAGCAGCCAGCGATTTGCCCGAGCTTCCGGTAAAATTTGCTGGCTCGCTGCTTGTCCTGCATGGAGGCGGCTGCTATAGCAATCGCCAAGACAGTTAGGACATTCAAGGGAGGTTGAAAATATTGCTGTTACTGCATTTACCTTCTTCCTTCTTCCTTCTTCCTTCTTCCTTCTTCCTTCTGGTATAAAAGCGATTGACCTCCTCTATCTTAGAACAGCCGGAAACTCTGGTCGATTTGTAACAAAACTTTACAGCTAGCTGCTGCCAGCGCGCGATGCGGGCTTGATGAGTCGGACAGCTAGATTTGGGCGATCGGCGGTACACTTG
Source organism: Oscillatoriaceae cyanobacterium Prado104 (assembly GCA_025454405.1). Taxonomy (GTDB): domain Bacteria; phylum Cyanobacteriota; class Cyanobacteriia; order Cyanobacteriales; family Microcoleaceae; genus Microcoleus. The sequence goes on from JALOON010000025.1 coordinate 32,112, forward strand.
CCGATCGAAATTAATTAGTGTTATTGATAAGTTGGGCTCCTGTATTGGTAACTGCTGGGGCTAGCTACTGGAAAATACTTGTTGCCATCGGGGAGCATCTGTGTGTGAAACATTATGTTGAAAGACACAAAAAAATGAAACATTTTCTACATTTTACTTTGCTGCCTGCGGCTGTATCCGCGATCGTCGCTGCTGCCGCCAGTTTGCCCGCACCTGCAATCGCTCGATCGCAGCCTATTTTGCTCAGTCAGAACGTGAATTTTCGACCTCCCGACGTAACGGCCCCAGACAACAGGCAAGGGGGAACTCATCGGGGCGCGAAGTTGTGTCCGGCAGGTTTATCTATTACTCCTTTAATACCCGAGAGTAATATTGGTTTAACTTTAGCAGAGTCTCCTACATTTTTTGTTTACGTCCCTCAAACTTCGGCAGAAATCGAGTTTGTTTTGCTGACAGAAAACGGAACGGAAATTGTATACGAAACAGCTTTTAAAGTTGACAAACCGGGAATTGTCGGAGTTACCGTTCCTGCTAACAGCAACAACAAAAAGTCGATCGAGGTTGGCAAGCGATACGAATGGTCGTTTTCTATGGTTTGCGATCCCCAAGATCGATCGGCCGATGTAGTCGTTCAAGGTTTGGTGCAGCGCATAGAACCGCAGTCCAATCTCAAGCAGGATTTGGAAAAGAATGCTGACGCTATGGCGAGGCTGAATGTTTATGCTAAAAATGGAATTTGGTACGAAACTCTGGCTACTTTAGCCGAACTGCGGCGCAAGTCTCCAGAAAATCCAATGCTGGCAGCAGAGTGGCAACAATTGTTGAAATCTCAAGGACTAGATTCGATCGCAGCTCAACCGCTGATTCAACCTCTTTAGTGGTGGCTGCATCCCCAGATTTTGTCTTTCCTCAGCTTGCGTGAAGGATAGTTAATTTCCCAAATTGCAGTACGGGTTGTAGTTGGTCTGGGACTTCGATCGCCAGTTGCTTCCGAAAAGTCTGAATTTGGCAGTGAAGTACCTATAAAGCAACAGAATTTTCGATCCTGCACGCAAGTTCGATCGCGCTTAACAGTAGACTAAAATCTCTACCAATAGGAGACAAATAGGAGGAAAAATGAAACGTTTTATACATTATGCTGTGCTGTCGGCTGTGTTATCTACTGCAACTATTCTTCCTAGCTTTTGGGCGCAGGTAGCTGCAAAATCTGCACCAATTCTTGTCAGTCAAAATGTGAATTTCAAGCCCCCTGATGTAACCGCGCCAGACAACCGACAAGGAGCAACGCATCGAGGTCCTTGTCCGGAAAACTTAGATATTATTCCTTTAATACCTCGCAGCAATAAAGGTTTAACAGTCGCAGAATCACCAACATTCTTTGCTTATGTTTCCGATCCTGCGATTCCCGTCAAGTTTACTTTGCAAACAATCGAAGATGCTGATGCTAAAGAGGTTTATACCACTACGTTCAAAGTAGACAAGCCCGGTATTGTCGGGGTTAGTATTCCGATTGCCGGTGCAAGCAAAAAATCTCTTGAGGTTGGCAAAGAATATCGGTGGTCCTTCGCAGGGATTTGCAACCCAGACGATCCGGCGGATGCCTCAGGACATTATTTAGTTTCAGGCTTGGTGTCGCGCATTGAAGTCCCGTCAAATCTCCAGAGCAATTTGGCAAATCCCGATCCGATGGCGAGGGCGATTGCTTATGCTAATAATGGAATTTGGTACGATACTATTTCTAGTCTAGCTGCCATGCGGCGACAAGCTCCTGACAATTCGGAGCTGACAGCTCAGTGGCAACAATTGTTGAAATCTCAAGGGCTAGATTCGATCGCAGCTCAACCGCTACTTGAACCTCTCTAAGATTGTAGCAAAAGGTTTAACATATATAGGACTTGCGATCGCGCACCGGCTTAGTGCAAAAAGTTGAAATTTGACAGCAAAGTATTTGTACGCAAATCGGTTGCTGAATCCACCCGCGCAAGTCCTGTCCTAACTAACAGTAGAGTAAAATCTCTACAAATAGGAGGAAAAATGAAACATTTTCTACATTTCGCCTTACTTTCAGCGACGCTATCTACTGCCGCTATTCTTCCCAGTTTGCCTGCTGCGGTGCTGGCAGAATCTGCGCCAATTCTTATCAGTCGAAATGTGAATTTTAAACCTCCAGATGTAGAGGCTCCCGACAACCGACAGGGGGCAACGCATCGAGGCGAAGCTTGTCCGAAGGAGCTATCTATTATTGCTCTGATACCTAAAAGCAATCGCGGTTTAACGGTTGAAGAATCGCCCACATTGTTTGCTTATGTTTCCCAGAATTCGGTTAACGTCGAGTTTAATTTGCAAACAGAAGATGGTACAGAGGTTTATGCAACAACTTTCAAAGTTGACAAGCCGGGAATTGTGGGAGTGCGCGTTCCGGCTGGAAGCAACAACAAGAAAACTTTGGAAGTTGGCAAGCGATATCAATGGTCGTTTTCGGTGGTTTGCAATCCTCAAGATAGATCTGGGGATTATTATGTGAAAGGCTTCGTACAGCGAGTCGAACCCAGTGCTACTTTGAAAAAAGATTTGGCAAATCCCGAGCCGATGGCAAGGGCGATCGCTTATGCTAACAGTGGCATTTGGTACGAGACGGTTTCTACTCTAGCTGCCATGCGGCGAAAATCTCCTGACGATCCGGCATTAACAGCGGAATGGCAGCAATTGTTAGAGTCTCAAAAACTTGATGCGATCGCAACTCAACCGCTGCTGGGGCCTCTCTAATGCTGCCTATTTCAATCCAGATGAATGCGTCCGGAAATATCTGGGAGTACCGCAGCTACGTAGGGTGCGCAATGCGCACCTTACCGCTATAATTCGTTTTTCAATCCACATGAATGCGTCCGTAAATATGTGGAAGTGCCGTAGCTACGTAGGGTGCGCAATGCGCACCTTACCGCTATAATTCGTTTTTCAATCCACATGAATGCGTCCGAGAATATCCGGGAGTGTCGTAAAAAAAGAGCAGTACAGCTTTTAGCAGTTAGTAAAAAATCGCTGTAAAAAAAAGCAGTAAAATTTCTATCAGTTAGTAAAAAAATGAAACACTTTTTACATGATGCTGTAGTTTCGGTGGTTTTATCGGGTTTCGCAGTTACCTTCTCTAGTTTGTCGGCGACAATGCCGGCAAAATCGCTGCCAATTCTGGTGAGCCAACAAATTAATTTTAAACCTCCCGATAACAACGCTCCCGACAACAGACAAGGAGCGACTTTTGCAGGTTATTCTCCTTGTCAGGTCGAGCCATATATTATTCCTTTAATGCCTCCAAGCAATCAGGGTTTAACGCTATCAGAATCGCCATCTTTCTTTGCTTATGTTTCTTTGACATCGATTCCAGTGGAGTTTTATTTACAAACAGAAGATGGAACAGAGGTTTACACAACTACTTTCAAAGTTGAAAAGCCTGGGATTGTTGAGGTTCGCATTCCTGCTGTTGGCGATAACAAGAAATCTCTTGAAATTAACAAGCGATATCAGTGGTCTTTTTCGATAATTTGCGATCGTGAGGATCGATCGATGGATAATTATGTGAGTAGTTTTGTGAAGCGAATCGAACCGGGACAAAATCTTCAGAAGGATTTGGCAAATCCCGATCCGATGGCAAGGGCGATCGCCTATGCTAACAATGGAATTTGGTACGATACTATTTCTACTTTAGCCCAAATGCGACGAACATCTCCTGAAGATCGGGCGCTGATAGCCGAGTGGCAGCAATTGTTGCAGTCTCAAAAGCTTGATGCGATCGCAACTCAACCGCTGCTGGAACCTCGCTAATCCCGACTAGCGATCGAGATCTGTCTTTGATAATAACAGTTTGTAGTGAGGACTTTAATCCTGTGCGGACTGAAGTCCTCACTACAAACTAATTTTGCGATATATCGGATACTATCTCAAGTCCAAAATTTCATACTCGCTAACTGATGAACACTAACTTTCCTACAATTTTAGCTCTCGATTTTGACGGTGTGATTTGTGACGGCTTAATCGAATATTTCCAAACAGCTTGGCGCACCTACTGTCTGATTTGGCAACCTGCGGAAACAAAGCCAGATCCGGATTTAGCTGAAAGTTTTTATCGAGTGCGCCCCGCGATCGAAACTGGCTGGGAAATGCCGCTGCTGATCCGCGCCTTGCTAACCGGAATTACTGTAGAGCAAATTTTGCTTGATTGGCCGAATATCGTGCCGCAATTGTTGGCAGAAAATAATTTGCGGGCTGCGGAAGTTGGCGCGATGTTGGATGGATTGCGCGATGATTGGATTGCGAAAGATTTGGCGAGTTGGCTGGAATTGCACCGCTTTTATCCGGGGATAGCCGAACGCTTGCACCAGTTGCAGGGAGGGGCGGTGAAAGTGACGATCGTCACTACTAAAGAAGGTCGTTTTGTCCGGGAACTTTTGCAGCTAGCAGGTGTCGAAATGCCGTCAGATTTGATTTTTGGCAAGGAATACAAGAAGCCGAAACATCAAATTTTGCGGGAATTTTTGGCTGCTGCGGGGGAGAACACAACTATTTGGTTTGTGGAAGATCGGCTGAAAACTTTGCTGTCGGTGAAACAGCAGCCGGATTTATCTGAGGTAAAGTTGTTTTTGGCTGATTGGGGCTACAATACGCTACCGGAACGGGAATCTGTGGCTCAAAATCCGCCCGTTCAACTGCTATCTTTGTCGCAATTCGCGGGAGATTTTGCAACTTGGCTGAAGATTAGTTCGTAGTGAGGACTTTAGTCCGCAAGGTTGAGTTTTTTTGCTGGCAGATCGCGCAAAATTTTACATTTTTCGATTGACTTTAGTTGCGCTGGCATGATATATATTATATAATGGGATGGTCGCAAAAATAATATTTTTGGACAGATTCCCATTATAAAATTATACTAACAAAAAATCAATAAAAAAGCAAGCTACCAACCAAAAAATTAATGTTTTTTTTATTGCTGAGTTTGAAATTTTTCTCAAATTATAGCAACCGCAAACTCCTGAAAACTGTCTTTAACTCAAAATTCAAAACTCAAAACTCCCGAAAACTGTCTTTAACTCAAAACTCAAAACTCAAAACTCCCGAAAACTGTCTTTAACTCAAAACTCAAAACTCAAAACTCAAAACTCCTTACCAACTGTCAACAAACAAATGCTCGACTTTACAAAAGCAGCCAAAGCAATGCAGGGAATGAGCCAACATTTAAATGTAGAGGCGGCTGCTGCCCGCCAGCGTTTGGAAGTGGCTCAAAAGTTACTGGAAAAAGCAGCAACAGAACAAATAAAATTGGTGGAATTGCAAGCCAATTGGAGCGATCGCACGTTATTTAATGCCGCCGTACCCGTAGAATCGCTGTCCGATCGCGCTTACATTCCCGCACCTCCTGTCGCCCACACAGTCTTTGCTACAGATGGCTCTCAAATTGCTCCCAACCATCACGAAATTGCCTACTGCTATTTGCTAAATGTCGGCAGAGTCATGCTGCATTACGGACAAAGCCGCCACCCAGTTTTAGACAGCATCCCCGAAGTTTTTTACAAACCGGAAGACTTGTATGTTTCCAGGCAGTGGGGCATTAGAACCGAAGAATGGATGGGCTACCGGCGCGCCGTTTCCGAAGCAGTTACTTTAGCAGAAATGGGCAGCAGTTGGGTGGAAATTAACGGCGGTAAATTGCCCGCGCCAACTTTAGCTATGGTAGACGGTTCGCTGATTTATTGGTTTTTAGAACAGTTGCCCAGCGAAGCGCGCGATCTAATTTTACTGCCAGTTTTAGAAGCTTGGGACAGTTTGCGATCGGCCAGAATTCCGCTGTTAGGATATTTGAGTGCTTCTCGCAGCAGTGAAAGCCTATCTTTTTTGCGGTTTCCTGCCTGCATCCACGAAGTACCGGACTGCATGACTAATTGCCCGAATGTCGGATTTGCCGCTACTGTCGATTGGGCAGACAAAGCGCCTTGTCAAGTATTTGAACCCTTGCGCGATGCGATTTTGTGGGCAACAATCCTGTCTCCAGGGCAAAGGAGTCCGCTGTGGAAATCGCAATCGAGAATTTTAGATTTGTACGGTCTCAATTGCGTTTATTTCTGTTACGTTCACGTGGGGACAGAAGTTGCTAGAATAGAAGTGCCGGAATGGGTGGCTCAAGACTCTACACAGTTAGATTTAGCTTTGGGAATGATGCTGGCTCAGGTACACAAAGGTGGCGGCTATCCGGTGACACTGGCGGAAGCTCACAATCAAGCCGTAGTAACGGGAGGAGACAGAAGTCGCTTTTTTGCTTTGTTGGAGCAGCAAATGATTAAAGCTGGGTTGAAAAATGTGGGAATTTCTTACAAGGAAACTCGGAAACGGGGCAGCATTGCTTGAGGAAAAATTAGGAGTTAAAAATGTGATATGCCGCTTGAACTAATTATTTTACTTGCTTCGTTGCTTGTAGCTTGGTTGGTGTTTAATTGGGCTGTAAAAGTTCTGAAAGCGAGTCTCGGTACGGCGATCGCTTTGGCAGTAATTGTTTTGTGCATGCAATTAATTTTTGGGATCGGGCCGAGTCAGTTATTGCACTATGTAATTAATCTGCCGGAAACACTTTGGAAAATGGTTTTTGGGAAGTGATATCGAGTGAAAAACCTGTGGTAGAAATAATTTTTCCGAGGTTAAGACCTGCGACGAATGGGACGAGAAAGGGCGCGATGCGCTTCCAGTATGGTGAAAGCACCCAATAGCGAGACAGGTAAGCGATTCGCCAGCAATTCGAGAACTTTAGAATTGACAGTGGCTGCCGGCGTGTCATCGGAAAGGTTAATGAAGATTACACCAGCAGTGAATGCTTCAGCCCAACTTCTGGGTTCGGCAAATCCTCGATCGCGGGTGATAATAATGGCATCGCTAGCAATAGCAGCTTCCATAACCTCAGTATCAGAATGTCCTTGCAAGCCAATATCGCGCACGTCTTGCACGGCAAATCCTAGTGTAGCAATCTGGTTTGCAAGAGAACGAGGCATATTTTCATCAACGATAAAGTTCAAAGCTTATGCTCCCAAGGCAATGACTTCGGTTTGTTTCACGAGTTCTGCAGCATAGGCAAGAGCGGCTTCAACTTGGATTTTCGTAAGTTCGTATTCCTGCATTACTTCTTTTTTTTCCATTCCTCCTGCCAGAGATCCAATAACTATGGATACAGGTATGCGGGTTCCTGCAATCACTGGAACTCCATGATGAACTGCGGGATCTACGCTGATGTGCTTTGCGATTTCCATATTTCTCTACTGACCGTAATTGTAACTTTTCTATTCTAATCGGGATGGCAATCATTGCAAGGGCGGTCTTATCTCAATATCTATTTGCCAGGTATTCGATCGGACATTATATAACCGCAGAGCGAGGCAGATTAGCGCGGATTAACGCAGATAATTTTAAACCTCGGCTTTGCTAATGCCGAGAATTTCAACTTTATCTCCTACTTTGACAATTTGACCTGCTGATTGAGGCAACACTCGCGTGTTAACGCTCAGTCGATAAAAGTGGTCGAAACGCGACTTTTTTACCCAGTTAGGCATTGTTTCTTTCCGCTTGGCTGTAAATATTTTTTGAAAGCTTGGATATGTCTCTTTTGTCTGAGGGTGTCGCGCCGGTACGATGCAGCGCTGGCACGGATTAATACCTTCAAATATTGCCCCTCCGATTTGAAACCGCACAATTTCGTCTGCTTCTCCAAAAAGTTGGTCTTCCCAAAAGGGCGGCACGTCTCCGATTTCAATATTAGCTCGCAAGCGCTGCCGCATTTCAGTGACGCTAACTCTGGGAAACCAGGATGCAACTTCTGCAATTGTTGCCGTACCGATCGCCGTCGGACCCGCTGAGGCTGTATCGTCGGGAAACCCAACTACCAAGTTTTCTGCTAACTTGACGTGAAAACCGAAATAATTGCTGAGCCAAGCTTCTATTTCCAATCGCTCTGTATCTATGTGAAAAAAAAATTCTTCTTCTGTTCCTTGAATTTTCAGCGATACAATCCGATTCTCGGGAGCGAACGAAAATCGCAGAAAATGCACTCCGCTGTTGCGCTTGCCATTAACAACTTGACCGAGTTCGTCAAATATGGCGAAGGATCGATCGCCCTCTAATGCACCGCTGGGAAGAATGGTTGCTCGATCGACAGCTATGCCGTCTAGGGATTTTACTGGATAGATGTGAATGCTAGCGACGTATGGCATTTAAGTTTTTTGATAAATAGTTATTTTCACTAAAATTATAACTTTTCTGGAATCTTCAATTTTAAGAGATGTAATTATTTTTAATAAATTATTGGAATTACTGTACGTACCAAAATAATATAGCAGTCCTAAATGAGTCGTAAAGTTTTTTTACCCCACCCCAACACTCACGCCACTTCCGACCCTTGGGGAGGCCCTAAGATCGCAGTGGCTCCCCTTATTAAGGGCAGGGAGTAAGGAATTTACAAAATAGCCTTAGTTTAGTGATGGTAGTTCACATTAGCCCCATTTCTTGCAGTCCGCGACGCAAGCGTTCTGCTTCAAAAGGGCGGTGCGGTTGGTGCAGGGCGATGGCTCTTTTAAATGCTGCTAAACTTTCGGGCTGTTTGCCGATTTTCAGCAGCGCCACACCTAAATTTTGATGGGCTTCTGCGTGTTCGGGATCGATTTTAATTGCTTGGCGGTAATAGGCGATCGCATCTGTTAAATTGCCCATTTCTTTGAGGGTCAGCCCTAAGTTATAATGACCTGCTGCAAAATACGGATCGATTTTTAAAGCAGCTTTGTAAGCCTTTTCTGCCCCTTTTAAATCTCCCCCATCTTTGAGTAAATTGCCCAAATTATTGTAAGCTCCCAACTTGAGCGCCGGGAAAACATTCGTCTCGATCGCGGCTTGATAGTGCTGCTTGGCTTTCACCGCATCCTGTTGCTGGCGGTAGGCAATCCCTAAATGATAGTTGAGTTCGTAAAGAATAGAATCATCGATCGCGGTAGCATTTAAGCCCCGCGTTAATAAATTTATTCCTCGCTGAATTTGCCCGGTTTCTACGTACAAAGCGCCTAACTTGCTGCAAGCATAAGCATCGTTGGGATAATAAGAAATATAGCGTTCCATCGCCGCTTGAGCTTTTTGAAACTTATTTTTAGCTGCGATCGCATTTGTTTGATAGCCGGAATGGCAAATCGCTACCTCGGGAATCGAAGCTATTTGCCAGTTTGGTTCGCGTTTGACAATCTCGGCAACGCTGTCATCTACCATTGCGTGATACGGGCGGGAAAAACGGATGCCGGGGCGGTTGCGAAACAGCCTGGACACCAGAGAATAGGGAGATTGCGAAGCACCGATTTCTTGACGGATCAGGTTAATTAGCAGCACATCCTCGCTGTTAATTGCTTGTTGGATTTGAGGGGCGATTGCCGGTGCCAGTACCTCATCGGCATCCAGTACCAAAATCCAGTCGCCTTGGGCGTATTTCAGGCACTCATTGCGGGCGGCGGCGAAGTCGTCGCACCATTCAAACTCATAAACTCTCGCGCCGAATTCTCGGGCTATCTCGCGCGTGCGATCGCTCGATCCCGTATCCAGTACCACCATTTCCCCCACAATACCCTTGACACTACTCAGCATCTGCGGTAGGTTGGCCTCTTCATTTTTGACGATCGCGCACAAACTTAAATCCATGTGGCTGTACTTTCCTCGCTTCTCTGTTTCCTTATAGTTTTATTTAAACAAATATAAGGTCGAGTTAACTCTTTTGACAGACTAAAAAACATCAAAATTATGGCGATCCTCTTTAGATCTTACCACTTTCGGTTCCTCCTAACGGTAGAGGGTAGCACTTGTTCGGAATTGTTATTCTAAAAACATCAGACAAGGGACAAAACGATTTAAACACTCAGGAGAAAAAGAAATGGGCATTATTGCTTGGATTGTTTTAGGACTGATTGCCGGCGCGATCGCCAAAGCTATTTATCCGGGCCATCAAGGCGGTGGTTTCCTAGCAACTACAGGTTTAGGAATTCTGGGCGCGCTAGTCGGCGGTTATTTAGGTCAAGTATTTCTAGGAACGAGTGGGGGAGCATCCTTTGGAGCATTAACCATACCCAGCGTTGCATTTGCAGTCATCGGCGCGATCGTCCTGCTTTTCATCTGGGGACTTTTGACTCAGCGTGCTGCTTAATAAATATTGCAAATTTAGATTCCGACTAGATGATGTTTGCAATCCTCCAACCAACGGGCTGGAGGATTGTTGTTTTTACTCCCTTCCCAAGTGAAGAATTTGTATTGAACGAACCGCGAAGACGCGAAGAACGCGAAGAGAAGAAGAAGAAGAAGAAGAAGAAAGAAGTACATAGTCGAATAGCACCGAAGGGAGTAGGAAGGTTTTTAGCAGTTAGAGCCCTTCTGTCATGGCAGTCATCCCATGCCGTTGTGCGATCGAATTCTTGTTGCAGTTAGAATTGGGTTCGTAAAATTTGTAATTAATGCTTTAGAAATCAAAATCCAAAAAGCTGAGTTTTTAGTTGCTTTAGATACTCTCAGCAGGACACCCGTTACCAAAGCAGAATTACTTTCCTCAAATCGCTATTCTCGCAGCCTGCAGGAAGAAAGAACGATCGACCGAGTGCTATCGAACAATTAATTATCTAAAAATTAGTTATACCTGAGATTTTGTACCATTCTCAACAATCCTGTAGGGTTCAAGGTATAACTCGAATGACAAGCGCAGCACATTCGAGTTATACCTTGAAAGGGTTCGCCAACATATTTAAACGCAGCAAATAGGTTAAATAAACCCGCCCCCACCCCACGAAAAATTCCCAATTGACATTGCTACAAAATGTCAGTTATACCCCACTTTTAGCTAAAAGTGGGGTATTTTCGATGATGCACCGCCAGTCAGTCGATCCAACAATTGCCAGCCTTACTTCGCTGCGTCGGGCGGTAGCAGCACCTGGTCAATTACGTGAATAACGCCGTTGCTGGCTTTCACATCAGCCTTCACCACATTAGCAGCACCTACCTTGACTTTCCCTCCGGTAACAGTCACTTTTAGCGGGCTACCTTCAACACTTTTCACATCACCGGACTTCAGGCTGGTAGAAACAACCGAACCCGGAACAACGTGATAAGTCAAAATCTTGGTAAGTTTGGCTTTGTTCGCCGGTTTCAATAAATCGTCTAAAGTTCCTTTTGGCAAAGCAGCAAATGCTGCATCAGTCGGAGCAAAAACAGTAAATGGACCTTTTCCTTGCAGGGTTGTAACTAATCCTGCTGCTGTCAAAGCCTTTGTCAAAGTCTTGAATTGAGGGTCGCCAGATGCAGTGGCGACAATATCTTTTGTTGCAGCAATTCTTGCTGGTTGGTTGGCAGTTTTTACTGTTTCTGCGAGTTGTCGATTTTGATTCGCATTAGCAACAGCACTGTTAGAATCGAGATGGGACCAGGCTGGAAAACTGATGAGTGTGGTAGCGCCGATCGCGCCTGCGAAACCGGCGATTTTTTTCAGCGATTTCGGTAAATTTTGATGCTTCATAATGCTTGAGTTTCCTTGTTACTTAAGACAGCGAGCGTGAATTCTGAATGTCAGTGACATCTGGGGAATTCGCAAGGTTGGGAGATGCGAAATTAGGGGTGAATACAGTTGCATTCCCCATCGACTCAAAACTTTTACACTATAGCGCAATTTTCCCAACCAAAGCTCAGCCGCTAAATCGGTAACTCAATACCTCGATCGCCAAACCACTTTGCGGTAAATTGGCTGGTGAAATCGAAATCGTATCGTTGTTCAACCTGCGCACCGGCGTACCTTCCATCACAGCCAAAAATTCATCTAAAGGCACCAAATCGCACGCTGCCGGATCGGCGGCTTGGGTTCTAAAATGAGTGGGAATCACCATTTTCGGCTTGAGAAGTTGCAAAGTTTGTTTTGCTTCAGCAGGGGTGTAAGCTTTCGGCCCGCCACCCACGGGCAGCAGCACTAAATCCGGCCTCCCGATCAAAATTTGTTCCTCGATCCCGATCGGGCCGGCAACTCCTCCCAAATGCAAAATTTTCACCCCAGCTTGCTGCCACAGCCAAGCAACATTCATCCCGAAACGCCGCCCTCCCTGCCGATCTTTCTGCGTTCTAATTCCTTGAATCCGCAGCCCGTTGAACTGATAGGAACCCGGTTCGTACAACAGACCTGGATTGCCGGAAAATCCATCGATCGCGCCTTCATCGAGCAATCTGCTGCCAATCAGAATCAAATCGGCTTGTACCTTGGGTGCTCGATAGCCAGCCGTACAGCCGATGGGGCGAAAAGGATTCACCAAAACCCTCGCACCGCCTCCGGCGAACAAAAAGCAGGTGTGTCCCAACCACTGAACGGATAAAGTACCGGCAGTTTGGGCTTGATAGCTGTCCCATCCTGATGCCAAACCGGTGCCTAAAGCCGCCAGCAAACTCGTCTTTCCGTAACGCAATAATTGTCGCCGTTTCATTTTTTAAGTTGCAGTTATCGGGTGTCTTATCATATTCGATCGATCGGCACTCAATATCTAAGCCGGGACGGGTTTATTGGATCTTTGATTTCCATTATAAATATTGGTGAACCCGCCCCTACAGGAATTACGGTCGATCGATCCTAGAGGATATCAGTTACTCAGACTTTATACCATAAATTTTTGTACTTATTGCGCGAGCCAATTTTAAAGCCAGCAGAGGCGGTACTGCATTGCCAACTTGGGTAAACTGGCGGGCGCTGGAACCGCAAAATATAAAACTGTCGGGAAATGTTTGCAATCTTGCCGATTCTCTGACGGATAAAGTGCGGGGAATTAGAGGATGCAAGTGCGATCGACCGCCGCCCTTGCTGCCTCCGGCAATTACGGTTTTTGCTGGCAAATTGGGATCTAATCTGTCAACTCGTCCGAGTCGATCGCGTTCGCCGTATTTGAGTTCGATATATCTAATTACCGATTCGGCTTTGTGCTGGCGCGTGACGTGATTCTCAACATTAATTAAGGGTTTTTCTAAGGCTTTGTAACACGGTACTTTAAAAGGTTCCGGTTGCGGGAAAGTAAAGTTGGCTGGAGTTCGCCAGCCGCAGAGAAACAAGCGCGATCGATTTTGCGGAACTCCAAAATCCGCAGCATTTAATACTGTCGGTGTGGCAACTTCGTAACCGCTGTTTTGTAAAATTTCTGTTGCCGCTGCTATCTGTTCTCCGCCATCAATACTCAGCAATCCCGCGACATTTTCGATTAAAAAAGCTCGCGGTTTAAATTGGCAAATATACCAAATAAACTCGAACAGCAAATTTCCATGTTCAGCGTGTAAAAATCCCGTGCGTTTGAAATTTTCGTCACCTTTGGTAAATCTTTGGTTGGCTGCAATGCTGAAAGACTGGCAGGGCGGACCGCCGAAAAACACGCCTTCAAAGGGATAATTAATGCCGATTTTGGATTCTAAAAGAGTTACAATTTTATCTCGATCGCGCGCATTCCCGCTGCAATCCGGCGGTCCCAAAATTACTGAATTAGGAAAATTTTTTCTGAGGGTTTGGCAGAACATCGGATTGATTTCTACGGATGCGAGATGTTGAAAACCCGCATACTCAAATCCTAAATCCAAACCGCCAGCACCGGAAAAGAAACTAACGGCGGGAATTCCACAGCTTTTAAACTGATAGCTATCTAGCGTTTGGTAAATGGCGGGATGAGGCGCGATCGGACGATTGTAGCGGTAAATTAGAGAGTCGCGATCGAATCCTCGGGCTGCTAATTCACTTTGCAAGTTTAGATCGAGGGCAATACATTTTTCTAAAATTGTAAGTTGTTCTAAAAAATCTATTTTATGATGAATTTTAATCATCGCGTGTTTTCAAATTAATAATCTGCGTAGGTTGGGTTGAGCGAAGCGAAACCCAACGTTAAGCTGTTGGGTTTTACTTCGTTCAACCCAACCTACATTAAAGCCGATCGAGGAAATTGCGCAGTAATTGTTTGCCTGAAGTTGTCAGCACGCTTTCTGGGTGAAACTGCACGCCTTCAATGTGCGGGTATTCCCGATGCCGCACGCCCATAATCGTGCCATCTTCCACCCAAGCTGTAATTTCTAAAACATCGGGACAGCTTTGCTTTTCAATTACCAAACTGTGATATCGAGTTGCAGTTAGCGGCGATTCCATTCCCTGAAAAACTCCTATTCCTGCGTGTTCAACTTGAGAAGTTTTGCCGTGCATCAATACAGGTGCCGCAACAATTTTGCCTCCGAATACTTGCCCGATACTTTGATGCCCCAAACAAACGCCTAAAATTGGCAGAGTCGGCCCCAATTCTTTAATTAATTCTAGAGAAATTCCCGCATCTTCCGGCCGCCCCGGTCCCGGAGAAATCACTACTGCTGCCGGCTGCAATGCCTTAATTTCTGATAAAGTAATTCGATCGTTGCGATAAACTTGCACTTCTTTGGCTACTGGCAACTCAGCACCGAGTTCTCCTAAATACTGCACCAAATTGTAGGTAAAACTGTCGTAGTTATCGATTACTATAATCACGGTAAATTGGTTTCTATGTATGGTTTGAGATTTTAGATTTTAGATTGACTTTTTGCGGGACTGCAAAGTTTTGAAGATTTTTCTATAGATGCTGGGATGAAAAATTGCTGCAATTGTTAGAATGAGTCAAAATCTCAAATATGCCATCTAAAACCTAAAATTTGTTTGCCGATCGAGCGATTAATTGACGATCGCCCGTTCGATTAGCGCCCACAAAGGAGGAAACAAAAGTGCAACAGCAACGATCGCGGCTGCCATTGCCGATACCAAAACTGCTCCGGCAGCGCAGTCTTTAGCAATTCTTGCCAGTTCGTGATAAGATTGCCCGACGGTCAAGTCTACCACAGATTCGATCGCTGTGTTCAGCAGTTCCATTGCCATGACCATGCCGATGGTAACGCCGATAACAGATATTTCCACCGGCTGCAAGTGCAAAAACAGGCCCAGTCCGATCGTCAGAATCCCGATCGCAGTGTGAATGCGAAAATTTCGCTGAGTCGCAAAGGCGTAAGTCAGACCAGTCCAAGCATATTTAAAACTAATTGCTAAGTTAGAAGCTATTTTCCAAGACAGGTTGCGGTTATATTTCAATGCTTTTTTAGGATCGTTTGCTGTCTGGTTGGGAACGTCTTCTAGCACGGGCAGAACCTGCGAGCGATTTGAGGAAACTGAGGGTTGATGTAGTGTCATAAACAACCAACTTTTAGAGATAGTGGTGAATGAAATCAAATCCGGTTCAATTTCGATCGCGTCAAATCCGGCTTAAAGAAGGCGGTAGCGATCGGGAAGCAGCACTGTTGCCGCCCTGCATCGATCGGGTGCGATTAACCGGATTCGATATGAAATCGATAATTTTACGGTTGACTTCATGAAGTCTAGCTAACTTTCTTAAGTTGTTACTAAAGTTTGACTGTAATTTCAGACTGTAATTTCAGAAAGTTATGTTGGGCTTGACAGAATCTGTCAACTCAACATTAACCCAACTCCAACTCAAATCTCGATCGCTCTGTCTCGACCGAGAGACCAATTGCTTGCAATAATGTTCCTTGCCGGTCGAGCATTTGCATCAGACTTGCTTCATCTGGGTGATCCCATCCCAAAAGGTGCAGGAAACCGTGGGCTGCCAGCCAAGCTAGTTCGGTCTTCAGGGAATGTCCTTGTTCCTCGGCTTGGCGGCGAGCTGTATCGATCGAAATTACGATATCACCCAAGTATAGGGGCAAGGATGACAGCATTTCCTCTGGCTGGGGGCAGTCGGCTTCTAAAGCTGCGAAAGCTAGGACATCCGTCGGTCGATCCTGCTGTCGGTATTGGGCGTTGAGGGATTGCATCTCGCGATCGGCGGTTAAACGGAGACTGACTTCATAGCCCGGCGCAGCAGGCAAATCTGCCGCCTGGTTTTCCAGCCACACCCCAAACCAATTTTCCCAGGTTTCGGAGGAAATTTCGGCGCTGGGCGGACTCTGAGGGAACTCTAGAGGGTCGGCTGGCGGTGAGGCCGTCCAGTAACAGTCTGCTACGTTCACCTCGATTAGCATTTTTAGCATTTCCTGTCAAGCGAAATATTCTATAATTTTTGATTTTTTGCGATCGAGAGTCCAGAATGAAGGCTGTTGCTGGAAAGATACTGCAATCTGTTCGAGATTGCAACGGGCAGTCAGAACGATCGGCTTAAGTTTCTATTAAGAAACATGAAAATAGAGCTCGAAATTAGCAGCCGATCGATTATCGCAAAAATGGGTTTGAAACCTCAGTCTTAGGAATTCTCGCCCTTGTAGGGTGGGGAGGATGTCAAGAATTGAAATACCGATCGAGAAAAGCCAAACCGACGAGTACGCCTAAAAGTCCGATCGCTGTCAAAGCAAAATGAAATAGGGAAGTCGCCCGCTTGCGCACCATATTCCGCATTGCCAGCTTGACATAACTCGGTGGAGGGGCATTGTTAGGCTGCGGTGTCGGAGTTTCGGCTGCAGGATCGGAGGGAGTGGGAGTTGTTGGGCTAGGTTGACTCATAATGCTGAACTTTAGGAGGTTTATCGGTCGGCTACCGAAACCGACTCGCCACGATGTTAACAAAATTTGTAACGTTTTGTATAGGTTTTTTTAGCTTAATTGCGATCGACCTTCACCAATACCTGCAATAAAGCAGGTACTAGAGTCCGCAAAACTTGTCCCAGCTTGGATAGGGCGATCGGATTTTATGTAAGTTTTGTTATAGTGAATTCGATCGAAAAGGGTCGATCGAAATTGCCAGGAGAGCAAAATGTTAAAAAAGCTTTCAAGTAAAAGACATTGGCACGGGATTGTCAAGCAATATGTTTTGCGATGTATGCTTTTCAGTCTGTCTTTAATTTTACTTCTTGAAGTCGGCAGATTGCCGGAGGCTGTCGGGCAGCCAACACCGACAGCAAATTACCAAACTTTTACCGATTGGTGCGCGAATAAAGCCAACTTGAATTATCAAGCCAGACTGACAGTCGATCTGTTGTTAGAGCAAGCAGGAAGCAAGGATTGCAAACAGGCCGATCGAAAGCTTTCCAGTCTTACTGAACTCAAAATAAACGACAAACCCATATCAAATTTGCATCCTCTAAAATCTCTGGTTAACCTAACTTCTCTAAACATCTGGCGCAGTCAAATATCAGACTTGACTCCTCTCGAATCTCTAACTCAACTAACTTACCTCGACCTCTTCAGCAATAAAATATCCAATTTAACTCCTTTAAAATCTCTAACTAACCTAACTTATCTCTGTCTCAACTTCAACCAAATATCAGATGTGACTCCCCTAAAATTCCTGACTAAACTAACCTATCTAGACCTCAGTTTTAATTACATATCAGACGTGACTCCCATCAAATCTCTGATAAATCTAACTTCCTTGCACTTGATAGCCAATCAAATATCAGATTTGACACCCCTAAAATCTCTAATTAAGCTAACCGATATTTATCTCACAGGCAATCGTTCGATTGCCCGCAAAATTTGTCCCGTCCTGCCAGAATCTATCTGTAAATTTTGACAGACTGCGATCGCACATAATATCGCAAACTTTATCAAATCCCCAATCTTTTTCAAGCATCCGCGATCGATAACCGTTTGGTCGATAGACTTCGCTGCGCTAGAAATTCCATAAATTCCTCATTTTGAAGCAAAGCCTGAACTTCAGTGGCAAAATCACCGACAGCAGACAAAACAAACTCTGTGCGATCGGGCTTTTTCAGAATTAGGGTTTCTTTTTCTGCTAATTCGATTAGCTCAACTACTGTTAGCTTCGATCGAGCCAGTTCAATAGTTTTCATAAATAGACCTCTCTACTTCGACAACTCGGATTTTAAGGAAGTCGATAAAAAAACTAAAACATCCAAATACCACCACCAACGTTCAGGAGAAATAGCTCGCTCTTTTCTGATTTCATTTAAGTTAACAAACTGCGACAACTCACGATAAAAATCATTGACTTTTTCAACTAGCTGTCGGTCAGCAGCAGCGAGCAAACTTTTTTCTGTTTCGCTCATATTGCATTCAAGTTCTGCGAGGCGATCGCGAATTTGCAGCATTTCTAAATGTTCTGCACCGCTAACATCGGGAAATTCAATGCTAACACAATAGTTGTTCAATAGATGATTCATATTTGTAACTCCTTAACTGAACCTAGATATACAAAAGCCGAATTAGCTAGATAGATTTCGGGTCGATCGGGAGGAAAGGCAGTTTCTAAAACTCCCTCTAAGCTTATCATTACTAACCAAAGCTTATTGTCCATGTTAGCTACCAATGTAGGATAAATAGTTTCTCCATAAACATAGACATAAACTTTTGCTTCAGGGCTGTTAACTATAGCAGTAATAATTGCATTATATTGTTCCAGGCTAGAATCATCTGGTAAATGACCTAAGCGAATTCTTTTGAAAAGGTGAGAAGTTGCTTTTCCCGGTTTCCAAAGAATTTTCGTTCTAACTTGCGCGATCGCTTGAAGGATAGCTACTAGCTTAACTTCATCAATCATCAAATTTACCTTACTTTTCGCAAAGCCTCACGGATTTAAAATTCGCCAATACCATCACTTGCTTGTCTGCAAGTTAGCTAGTAGTAAGAAATTTAGTCCTTCTTCCCTTAACTAGGGAAAGGACTGAAGTCCTTACTACGAACTTAATTTCCTATTTAAAACCTGTCAGCACCCCATAAATCGCCCAAATCGCCATCGCCCGCAAATAGTGACTCGCCCGAAAAGTTCCCCCCGCCGTAATCGCTTCCGGCGTCCGAAACTGCAACCCATTTTCGTAAATCTGCTTCACCACTGCATCGGTCAATTTAAACGCTTTTTCCTGCATTCCCAACTGCACCAAAAAAGCTGCCAACCCGAAATTAATCCCCGTCCAAACTTCCAAAGGATGAGTTGCATTCGGATTTTCCGGCGCGCCGTTGAGCATCACTCCATTTGCCGCGCCGAACTCGCCATCATTGAACTTTAAAAAGCAAGATTCGTACACGGTTTCTAAAGCGCTAACCGCACATTCTGGAGGTACAATATCCGGCAATCCCAACAGTTTCGCGTAAAACTGACCGCACAATTGGTCTGCCATTACCACTTCGGAATTACTTTCGCTGTCCAAACGGTAATACCGACCGTTCCACAGTTTTTCTTGATAGTTAGGTCTTGCTTTTTCCAGCCAAATGTGATATAATGCAACCTGCTCTTGGGGATGCGGAATTACTTCCGGTGCTGCATTTTCTAAGATGGAACCGATCGCGATCGCCCCTTCCAAAGCTGCCAACCACAACCCCCCGCAATACGCACTAATTCCCTGCATTTGCCAGTCATCAAAGGTCTGATCCGGCGCGCCAGAATTCTCGGGAATTCCATCACCATCTTTATCAAAAGTTTTCAGGTAAGCCAAAGCCTCAACTATCGCGGGCCAACACTCCTGCAAAAAATCGAAATCCGTGCTGCCAGTTAACAGGAAATCCCGATAAACCTGCAACACAAAATCGCAAGGCAAATCCTTCCACAAATTGCAATCCTGATAGCTAGTATAATTCGTTTTTTCCCAAGGATGTTCGTTGGGTGCGCCCAAATCGTGCGGCGTCGCACCGACAGCTTTTCTAATAGCTGAAGCTTGATTCCAGCCAATAACTCGCGGCGTATTGTCTCCTGCAGAAATCGATCGGGCGAATGCTAAAATCACCGACTTTTCTAAATCCGGCCACAGCATCAACAAAGCAAAAGAACCGTAAAGCCGCACGTCCAAACTTTCGTACCAGCGGTAATCAATACACTCCAAAACTGCAAATTGACCCTTCGGATCGCGTTCGTCAGCCGCCGTCCACAAAGTACCGCCGTCAGTCAGGGCGTACAACTCATTAAACAGCGCCATTTTGAAACTATTTGACAAATCTTGCCGTTCTAAAATCGGTTTTTGCCACGCTTCAATACTTTCGCGCCAAGTATCGGAATGCTTCATTGCCGTGCGAATCATCGGCCACGCATTTTTGCCGTTGCGCCCGAAGAAATCGGTATAGCGGCGGTAATACTCGACTCCTGAAGCAAATTCAGTTATCGGAAAATCCCAAGCTAAAAAAAACGGAATTTTGCGAGTTTTTCCCGGTCGAATCGTGAAGCGAACTGCGATCGCGCAAGCTAATTGTTCTCCTGCTGCTGCGGCTGTTTCGTCTTTATCATCCAACAAGAAACCTTCGCGAGAAAAGTGCTTCCAAATATCCTCGCCGTTCCCCGCCGGATTCCAGCGAGTTTGATAGAATACTTCTACTGCGGGATTAGTAATAGTCGCGATCGCCCACTGTCCCTCTCCTTCTTTTGCTTCTTCACTTGCACTCAGCCGCGTCATCACGCACCCGATCCGGTGAAAATCTTCGACCAACAAATTCAAATTTCCACCGCTTTCTTCCCAGCGAGGCTGATAGTCGTAAACCGGACTACCATCATCGCGAACCTTGACTTCTGTGGACTTATTAGCATTAGTAAACCAGCCGACAGTATTCTGCCAAGTTAGCATGATGCTGAGAGTAATCGGCGCATCTGTAGGATTGTGCGCCACCCATTCAAACATGGCGACTGGATAACTGCTTTCTTGATAATTGTTCGGCAAAATTGGCGAAAATTGCTCGCAGTTTAATTGAGCCTCAAATACATTTTCATAAACAAACCAACTGCGCGGGTACAAAGCATAATAAGTTCCCGAAGAATTCAAGTCTTCTGTTCCTTCATCCTCTTCCCATTTCGCATCTTCCTCTTCCCAGATTCCTCCTTTACGATTCCTATTTCCTTCTTCTGCCTCCTTCCTTCTTCCTTCTTCCTTCTTCCTTCTTCCTTCGTTAGGATACCATTTCCAACTAGATAAACTGCCATCTGTTGGCGCTTGCGTGCAGAGTGCGTAAGCTTGTTTTTTGCCTTTTGTTTCTTCAAAAACGCTGAATTGACAAGCGGGCAAATTGCGAAAAATGTGTTCGCCGCCGTCGATGTGCCAAAGGTTGAAATCGCCGCGGGGCGATCGACCGATGCAGCCTGCGCCGAAGCCGCCTAAAGGCATTCCGTGCCAAGGACCGTCGTCGAGATTGCTGGCGTAACGGACTGTGTAGGGATTGTCCCAGCCCAGACCGATCGGGCGTTTCCAGGCTTGCGAGGGGATGTTTTGATTGGATG
Organism: Oscillatoriaceae cyanobacterium Prado104; assembly: GCA_025454405.1. Lineage (GTDB taxonomy): Bacteria > Cyanobacteriota > Cyanobacteriia > Cyanobacteriales > Microcoleaceae > Microcoleus. The sequence goes on from JALOON010000025.1 coordinate 53,336, forward strand.
TGCGATCGTGATTCATGAGACTAATTTTAGCGCTCGAACGTACTATTTTAGATTTTATATTTTGGATTTTAGATTGTTTAGATTTGAGATTTTAAATTTTAGGTGACGTAATTTGATTTGAGATTTTTGATTTAATATCAAATCTGGTGGCATTGGAATTATACAGTGCGATCGTTCCCGATCGCTACAAAGGTCGCGAGCAAAAATGCAGGATACGGAATTGCCTTGTCCCTACACGGTCGAACATAAATTAAACAAAAGTCGAGATTTGCGGCGCTCGATCGCCTAACGGGGAAGAACATCATCTAGCCGCAGTTCCAAGCTTTTTAATAAAGGAGAAATAATCTGTTTACCGAGGCGAAATTGTTGCTGGGTATAATCCTGGTCAATCAGTTCGCAAACGGTAACAGTCGGTTGTTTCGGTTTGCCGATAAAAGCCGCGCCTCCCAATCCGCGATAATCGACTATCCAATATTCAGGAATTCCTAAAAGAGCGTATTCTTCAACTTTTCGAGCGTAATCTGTTTCCCAATTAGTGCTGACAACTTCTACCACTAATTTAATCGATCGCCCCAATGTAATAACAGGTTCTCTTTCCCAAATCGGCTCGCTGATAAGGGCAGTTTCATCTAACACGACAATATCGGGACGGCGGGCAGTAGCTGCTTCAGCAAATGGACGGATCAAACAAGTGCGGGGAATGAACCAAGGTGGTTTTTCTGCTGCTATGGCAATTATGATTTGAGCTACCAATTTGCCGCTGACGGTTTCGTGTGGGCCTGTGGGTTCCATGTCAATTAATTCTCCATCAGCAAGCTCGTAGCGGGGGTTGTTGCAGTATCGATCGACAAATTCTGCAAAAGTTAGGAGTTTTGGCGCGGTGTAAGTCATGGGAAATTAATAGTTAGTTTTTTTCCTCAAAATCCCATTTTACTGACATCTTGCACCATTCTCAAAAGCTTTGAGAAACCTGGTTTCTGACGATAAATATCGGTTTTTATGCAAAATCTTTGCCAGAAACCCGGTTTCTGAGATTGGTGCAAGATTTTAAATTCTATCAACCTGCCGCAAATCCCAAATCCGAACCTTTTCCCGCGTGAACCAAAGCCAATTTTTCGTAACGCTTGGCGTGTTCCACCAACTCCTCAGATTCCCCTTCAGAGACATCTCTAATTCGCTTGGCGGGTACTCCCGCAACTAGCGTGTGCGGGGGAACATCCTTGGTAACAACCGCCCCAGCACCGACGATCGAACCCGTTCCTACCCTCACCCCGTCCAGGACGATCGCCCCAATGCCGATCAAACACCCTTGTTCGATGTAAGCTGAGTGAATTACCGCCCGGTGTCCCACTGTAACAAAATCTTCCAAAACCGTCGGTTTTCCCGGATCGCCGTGCAAAATTGCGCCATCTTGAATGTTGGTACTGCGGCCGATCGAAATTCGCTCTATATCCCCCCGCACCACTGCCCCGTACCAAATACTCGCCCCCTCACCTACTTCTACAGATCCCATGACAACCGCCCCTTCAGCCACAAAAGCAGCTTGAGAGATGTCCGGCGCGGGCCAGTAGGCAGCAGGCTTAGCAAGGGATTCGTTGGAATTGCTCATTTGTGCGTCAGTGGTGTAGGTGAAAAGTTATGCAGGACACACTGCAAGGGTCCGATCTGGGTTAAGTTGTCAAAAGTCTTGCGGGAAGCGCATCTTACCCGATCGAGATTAAATTCATACCTAAGAGTTTATTCCTAGAAGCTTAACTTACCGTCGATAACAGATATAATATAAGCATTTGGGACTTTTGCAGAGAAAAAATGTTGGGACGCACTACATGATCGAAGTTGCCTTGCAATACCCGATGTTTGGCCCGGAGATTCAGTGCCCCCACTGCCGCCAAACGATCCCGGCTTTAACGCTAACGGATACTTACTTGTGTCCGCGTCACGGTGCATTTGAAGCAGACCCAAAAACGGGCGAGCTAATTCACCTTCAATCCGGTCGCCATTGGCGTCGCTGGGAAAATGAATGGTACCGCCAGCACACTCACCCCGACGGGATTAGGTTTGAAATTCACGAAGCGCTCGATCGACTGTACACTCAGGGCTATCGGGCTACTCGCGTCATCATCGCCCAGCGCTATCGGGACTTAATCGGTGCCTATTTGGAACGGAGCACGCCTTGGCGCGGTCAATCGGAATCACCGCGACCGCGGCTTTACGGTTTGCCTGTAGATTTTAGCCCCGATTCCGAAGCAGAACCTTGCTGGGAAGTGATTAACTTCGATTTGGAAAAAGAGCCGGGAGTTCCGGTGAGATATCCCTATTTTCGGCTGTTTGAGTAAGCTAACAACGAAGGAAGAAGGAAGAGGGAAGAAGGAAGAAGGAAGAGTTGATAGTTGATAGTTGACAGTTGGTAAGGAGTTTTGAGTTTTGAATTTTGAGTTTTGAGTTAAAGACAGTTCAACATTCAAAACTCAAAACTGAGAACTTCCCCTCTCCCTCTCCCCAATCCCCGATCGCCAATCGACAATCTAAAATCTAAAATCGACTGATGCACCACGCCTCGATCCGTACTGCTAATATTCACAGATCGATCGCCTTTTACGAACTGTTAGGATTTACTGTGAGCGATCGATTTACGACAGGTTACACTCTCGCCTGTTGGATGGAAGGTCTTAACGGACGCATCGAACTAATTCAAATCCCGGAACCAAAACCCGCACCTGATGCTTTCGGTGACGAGCATTATGTTGGATACTATCATTTATCTTTCGATCTGACTGAAACAACAACCGATCTGCCCGATTGGTTGGAGTCTCTTAAAAAACAGTTTGAACTAGCAGCTAAAGAAGAACCCAACCAATTTAAACCATTGAAAGTTTTATTGGAACCGACCCAACAGCAAATCGGTCAAAATATTTATGAAGTAGCTTTTATTGCCGATACTGACGGATTGCCTTTAGAATTTATCCGGCGGCTTAATTAGTTAATAGCGAATGGCTATTGACATAGCGACAGTTGATACAATGATAGATATCCTACATCTGTGTTGACGATGAACGTTATTCTTGCCATACCAGAAGACCTACAGACCTATATTGAAGCTCAAATTAAAGCGGGGGCTTATGCCAGTGCGGTTGAGTATTTTCTAGATTTGGTGCAGCAAGATCGTCAGAGAAAACAGGCACAAGCCAAGTTAGAAAATTTATTGCAAGAGGGTTTAGACTCAGATAGCGAAACCGTAACGGCTGCATACTGGGAGAATTTGCGAGCATCGGTTTTGGATGGCGATTCGCAACAGACATGAGTTATCAGTTAATTGTCAAACATCGCGCTACTCAAGATCTCAGGCAACAAGCAAACTATATTCTCGTCAATGGGAATGTTCGTGCTGCCGAGCGATTTCTGGAGTTAGCTGAAGCTACTTTTGCCAAATTAGCGACGGTACCAGGTATGGGGAAGATCGTAAGATTGGTTTCTTCTTGAATGGGGGAAATTCGTCAGTGGCGAATTAAGGATTTTCAGTATTATCTCATCTTTTACCGAATTCAGGACGATCGGGTTGAAATTCTGCGGGTTTTGCACGGTGCTAGGGATTTGGAAGATATTTTATCGAACCTTGATGAAGAGGTTTAACCTCGTGCTGCCCGATTGCCGATCGAGCCAATAATAGAAGCTCGATCGCGTCTCAGTTAAGTTAGTGGCTAACGCCCGATCGAACTGCCCTATCCAAATCAAATTGCCATTTCAGCGATTACAATAATACTCATCAGTGAAATTTGCCCGATCGGTGCAGAAAACTTGAATTTTAAGATGTTATAAAAAAATGCATGTAAAATTTTGGCTGCGATCGCCCGAAAACAAACCTCGCTGGATGGTACTGTTTTTATGCGGTATGGTAGCAGCTTTGGCAATTGCAGCAACAGCAGCATACTTCAAAAATGCGATCGCCCAAACCACCACTCCAACTTTATCAGTAGATGCGCGATCGGACCGCCACCCCATCAGTCCCGATATTTACGGGATGAATGATTACGAAATTGACCCCAAACTTGCCCGAGAATTGCGAATTCCGGTGGAACGTTGGGGCGCAAATCATACCAGCCGCTACAACTGGTTAGTCGATGAAACCAATAGAGGCGATGACTTCTATTTCGTCGGCGGCGGCGACAACAAAAATCCGGTTCCGGGCGCTTGGATCGATCGCATTGTTAATACCAACCGCACCAACGGTAGCAAAAGCATCGTCACAATTCCAATAATGGGCTATGTAAATAAATCTAGCACTTGGGACTGCGGCTTTCGAGTATCGAAATACGGCCCGCAAGAAAAAACAAATCCCTACATTTTTCCTGAAGGTGATAAATGCGGCAACGGCAAACGTCCCGACGGCAGTTTAATTACTAATAACAATCGTCTTGATGTCAGCATTGTCAGCGATCCGGCATTTCAAAAAGCTTGGGTAGAACACTTAGTTAAAACTCACGGTACTGCTGCTAGCGGCGGCGTGCAAATTTACCAAATGGACAACGAACCAAGCGGCTGGGGAAACACTCACCGCGACGTTCACCCAGAACCGACAAGTTACGAAGAATTGCGCGATCGCACTTATCAATATGCTTCAATGGTAAAAACGGTCGATCCCACCGCAAAAGTTCTCGGTCCGTCGGATTTCGGCTGGGTAGTTTATGTCGATTCTTTAGTTAAGGGCGATCGGGAAAAACACGGCGGTGTCTGGTTTGCGCGCTGGTACTTGCAGCAAATGCGGGCTTACGAACAGCAACACGGAGTTCGCATCCTCGATTATTTTGACGAACACTATTATCCAGTATCCGATGTCGGTTGTTTGGCGCTTTGTCCCGCGGGCGACGCCAAAATTCAAGCAGCAAGACTGCGATCGACTCGTTCTCTTTGGGACAGCACTTATACTGATGAAAGTTGGATTGGCAAATACAACCCGCCGCTAGCAATTATTCCCCGATTTAGAGAGTGGGTAAAGCAGGATTATCCGGGAACAAAAGTAGCAATTACTGAATACAATTGGGGCGGTTTGGAGTCGATTAACGGCGCGCTAGCTCAAGCAGATCTCCTGGGGATTTTCGGGCGGGAACAACTCGATTTAGCCACGATGTGGGGGCCTCCGAAGTCCTCGCAACCGGGTGCTTATGCCTTCGGCATCTACATGAATTATGACGGTAAGGGCGGTAAATATGGAGATACTTGGGTGCGATCGACCAGTACCGACCAAGGACAGTTAGCAATTTACGGTGCCCAACGCAGCAGCGACGGTACTTTGACGCTGGTAATCATCAATAAAACTGGCAAAAATTTGACAAGTAATTTGAGTTTGGCGGGTTTTCAGCCAAGTGGCAGTGCGGAAGTTTATAATTATAGTGAAGCGAATTTAGGGGCGATCGTCCGCCAGCCAGATTTAGGGATCGGTGCCGCCAGTTTTCAAACAACTTATCCCGCTAATTCTATTACTTTGATTGCCATTACTCAAGCTAAAACTTGATAATAAATCTGAATTGTTCGATCGAGATGAGGGAGAGGCGGAGAGGGGGAAATGGGGAGATGGGGAGAGGGGAAGTTCTGAGTTTTAAGTTTTGAGTTGTGAACTTCAGAACTTTCTTTAACTCAAAACTCACGCATTCAAAACTCAAAACTCCTTCCCAACTGTCAACTGTCAACAATATACGATCGCGAGCGGGGACGCTCGCACTTACAATTTATAACGATCGCGAGCGGGGACTCTCGCACTTACAACTGTTAACTGTTAACTATTACTTAGGAGCAATAAAATTGGATTTTGTCGATCGCGCTACTGGAAGACACCTGCTAGATTCAATTTATGAAAAGTTTGCCAAACCCCAACTGCAAGATACTTTTGACCCCAGCAATCCTTCTATTTACATCCGCCACGAAGCAGAACAACTCCTGAACGGTTATATAGTAGAAAAAGTGTTTGAAGATACCCGCACGGGTTTTTATGCGGAAGGTCGTTATTGTTTGGGATATGTCAGCGATACGCCCATATTGGTAATTCGCGGTTACGGTTCTTGGTATCCGTTCGATCGCGTTTTGGAAGATACGCCGGATGTATTTGTTGCCCGCTTTAACATGCAGTTAAAAGCAGCGGAAAAATCAGGTGCTATTGCTTGGATAAAAGAGCAATTTGACAGGGGAAATCCGGCCGATGTCATCGGCGAAAGTTTGGGTGGCAAAATCGCGCAGCAGATAGCTGCTAAATACTCAGATTATATTCGATCGACCGTAACTTTCAACTCTTTGGGAGTTTCCGAAAAATTAGCTAAAAATTCTCCAGCTACTAATGTTTTTCACTACTTTACTTTAGGCGAAAGGTATGCTTTCTGGGCAAATCGAGGGGATTACATACCGGGAAGGATTTTTGTAGTTTCTAAAAACGGGAGAAACTGGCGGTATAAAATAGAAGAATGGCTCGTAAAGGTATCGGGCTTTGAAGGGCAGTTTCAGAAGAGGCGATTTTGTGCGACAATTTTGGCTCAATTGCTGTTGTTAAACAGGCACAACGCGATCGTCCTCAACAAGAAAAAACCCGTAGTAGTTCAGATCGATCGCGCGCAATTGCAAAATTTCCGAAACAACCGCTTTAACTAGGGTTTGCTGAATAAAACTCTCAGCCCCCGAGAGCAAGGGTTTTGAGCCTTTTGCGATCGATTTAGTGCGGGACGATCGCATAGAGATGGTCA
>JALOON010000087.1 GCA_025454405.1 Oscillatoriaceae cyanobacterium Prado104
GATGCTAAGGCCACTCGTCCGCGATTGGTCATATGCTCGCAATCGATCCGATAGCGAATAGCGGGCGATCGTTAAAAAGATGTCAAATGGGTTCTATAGATGCCCCAGGGCTTTTAAAATTTCAACAGCAGGCAACTTTTAGAGAAATGTACTCAATGCCAGTTGGCGCGATCGCCCGCATCCTTTCGCAAAATCTTTCCCAACCCTCACGATTCTTTAACAGGATGCACCCAGCGCTGCCGGGAACGTTGGCATCGAAGTGAATGCCGAACTCGCTGCGGGCGTGACCCCAGGGGGAAACCACCGGGGAGTGATGTGACATAAATACCCTTCAATCCCCCTCGTCGGCGACCAGTACGGGGATGAGTGAATTTGGTAGTTAAATCCCAGCGGTATCGGGTATTTCCCCCGCTCCCACCGATCGCAGATCGACAGACAGTCTTAAAACTCCGAAAAGCCTGCTCTACTTGGGATAGGCTTTGATCTGCTCTCACAGTCTCGCTGAGGCGATCTTCGGACTCGACTGAAGTCCGAATTAGAGCTTGCTGAAGAATGAACCAAAAGCTTACAGGGTCTGTCTTAGACGATCGCGAGATCGAACAGCTTGTGCAAAGAAAACAGGTAAAATAGTCTAGAACCCTTGCACTACTGTTGACACTCGTGTACCGAAAAGTTGACCCAGACGGCACCGCACCAGAAAGCTTTAATTTTCCTTATGGTGGAAAATTAGCCTCATTGGTGACGGGATTGAGATTTTACGAGTTGTTAGCGGTTATCGTAACTTGCAGGATGTTTTCAATACTGAATTAAATATGAAATGACTGATGACTAATGACTAATAACTACCACTGCGGCTCAGCAGCCATCAAAGCAGTCGCCTCATCGCTCGGTAAAGGCTTAGCAAAAAAATAACCCTGACCGTATTCGCAGCCGATCGCCCTTAACCTAGCCAACTGCGCCGCCGTCTCCACGCCTTCAGCAATTACATCCATCCCCAAAGCATGAGCTAGCGTGACAATTGTGCGGACGATCGCCACATTTTCCCCCTCACTTTCTAACTCCATTCGCCCCACAAAAGACTTATCAACTTTTAAAGTATCAGTCGGAAATCTACTCAAATAACTCAGGGACGAATAACCAGTACCAAAATCATCAATTCCCAACTTGACATTCAGCGCTTTCATATGCTTTAAAACCTCGATCGCCGACTCCACATCATCCATTACCACACTCTCAGTAATCTCCAATTTCAAACTTTGTGCCCTCAAACCAGTCGCTTTCAAAATCGCCTGAATTCGCTGCACCAAATCCGGCTGAGCAAACTGCTTCCCCGACAAATTTACACTCATAGTCAAAGGCCGATCGAAATCAAACATTCCCTCCCACAGCCGCAACTGCCGGCAAGCCTCCTCCAACACCCACTCGCCCAAAGGCACAATCGCCCCCGTCTCCTCAGCCACCGGAATAAACTTCATCGGCGACACCAAACCCCGTTCCGGGTGCAGCCACCGCACCAAAGCCTCAAACCCGATAATCCTGCCGCTCGCCAAACACACAAACGGCTGGTAGTGCAGCAAAAACTCCCGGCGCTTCAGGGCCATCCGCAAATCGGTTTCTAACTGCAACCTCTCTACCGCCAAATCGTGCATCGAAGCATTAAACACTTGATACCGTCCCATGCCCAGTGCCTTCGCCCGGTACATCGCCGTGTGGGCGTCCCGCAGCAAATGTTCCGGCTGTTCCCCGACACTCGCCACCGCAGTTTCTCCCCCCAGCGCAATCCCGATACTCGCAGTGACAAAAACTTCCTGTCCCTTTAAATTAAAAGGCGCGATCAAAGCTTGATGGATGCGATCGGCCAAATCCACCGCACTGGCAACATCAACATTCCGTGCCAAAATTGCAAAATCGTCGCCTCCCACCCGCGCCACAGTATCCGCCCGCCCGAGATTCGCCCTCAAGCGCAGCACAACCGACATCAGCAGTTCGTCCCCTGCCAAATGACCTAAAGAATCGTTAATTACCTTAAACCTGTCCAAATCCAAAAACAGCACCGCAAACAGATAGTTGCGGTGGGCCTTAGCACTCTCGATCGCCCGCCCCAAGGAACTCACAAACAAATCCCGGTTTGGCAAACCCGTTAGGGAATCGTGAAAAGCATCGTACAACTTCCTGTAGGCGCTGACGCCCACACCAGTCACCAACAAACCCAACGCCGGCGACACCAACGGCACCCACCCGCCTGCTGTAAATATGCCGTAAGTCATTCCCACCAGCCCGATCGCAGCAGCGCCCCCAACCAATCCTGCTTTTCCCGGATGCTGGATCCGCCAAGCTACCGCCCCACCAAGCACAGCCCAAGCACCTTTCCACAAAATTTCTGCCCATTCCGGCCACATCCAAAACAGCGATTGCCCTTCCAAAACCGCGCTCAAGATTTGGCTCAACATTTGGGCGTGTACCAGCACTCCCGGCATCTTGGGATCTTGTTTCTGGGCGGGACTGTAGGGGGTCAAAAACACATCCCTGCTACTCGGTGCCGTCGTTCCGATCAGCACGATTTTGTCCTTTACCCAATTCGGATCGATTTCCCCCTTCAATACCTGAGAGATGCTGACTTGCCGCGCTACCTGCTTGGCCGATCGGTATTGCAGCAAAATTTGGTAGCCTCTAGTATCGACATTTGCATAGCCGCCGCTGTCGGAGTTTAAAGGCAAAAATGCTGCTTTGCCCCAGTCGATTTGATTGGGATTGACAGGGTTATCTTGTTGTTGTTCCCCATCTTTGAGATACAGCTTTGCTAGTTGCAAAGAAAACGAAAAAACTGTAGTTTTGTCCGATTTCCAGACAGAAAGTAAATTGCGGCGCACTACACCGTCGGGATCGAGCAAGAAGTCGTTAAAACCAACTCGATCGGGCGGCATTCCCGGAGGTGCGGGCACTCCCGGATTTTCCCCATCGCTCAATTTGGAAATGGCTACTACATTCGGCGCTTTGAGTTGAACAAGCAATTCCCGGTGTCCCGGTTCCTGGGGCAAATCCCGGTACAAATCCAAACCGATCGCTCTTGGTTGATATTTTTGCAGTTTTGCCAGGGTTTGAGCTACTGCTGCGTCGGAAATCGGAAATCTGCCCAAAGTTTGAATATCTTCCTCAGAAATTCCCACTACCAGCAGCCGGGGGTCGGGCGGGAGATCGGGCTGCAACCGCACTAAAGAGTCAAAACTGCTCAATTCCCAACTTTGCAACCATCCCAACCTGCGCGCTCCGATATTCAATACCGTTACAGTCGCGCCCGCCAACAAAGCAGGCAAAATCCTCAGCCGTCGGCCTTTGGACTTGCTGAGGTCGAGGAAAGTGGCGGCGGACAGCACAGATCGAATATTTTGAGAGAATTTGGCAATCATCCGAAGGCAGAAGGTTTCTGAAGTTAGAAGATAGGGGCAGAAGGCAGAAAGCAGAATTCAACCCAGATTGAGGTTAAGGAACAGGAGGCAGACAGCAACTTCTATCACAGAAAAAATCGATCGGTGAAAATTTGCTCAGTGCAGTTTGTTCTCACTGAATAGAGCTTTTGATGAGATGGGCGCGTAATTCTTTCAGAACTTTTGCGGGAACAGAGTCGATCGGGACTTACACATCAAGACTCACAGGGGCAATGTCCCCATGCCCGCCCAGTTTCTTAATCTGGAGCGAGGGTTTTAACTAATTGGGGATTTGGGGGGCTATAAGTCCCGCGCTCTACCCGCTTCGGGTGAGCGTTGGGAGGATGTCACTCAAGTATTATGATTGAAAAACTCGGTTTCGAGGCACCCGCGACTAACTCCTATTTAAACTAATTACTCTATCGATCGAAGAAACTTCGATCTACTCCCAGTCCTTTTAGGACGAGGATTCTTGACACTTCATTGGAATTCGCCACCAGGGGTCTGATATTTCCTATGTGTCCGCAAGCGAGTCGTAGCGATATCCCATCCCGACTTTTACTATGTTTTTAGGTGCATTTGTATCTCGATCGCGAAGTGGAATCGTGATGCGCTCGGCAGTTGAGGTAAATTACTTCTGGCAGTAAACTTTAATTTCTAACTGTGAAGTTGGAAGCCCGCGCCCTACCGCAAGCGCTGTCAGCGTCGGGAGAATGTCACGCCGCTGTCAATTGATACCGCGAAACCTCATGACGCAGATTTTGTGCTGTATCGGTGAGATGGGCGAGCGCGTTGTTAATCTCCCGCAGAGCGGACACCGTTTGAGATGAAGCTTCACTCAACTGCATCATGGCGTCACTAATCTGCTGCGCGCTGTGGGACTGGGCTTCCATACCCTGATTGACCGCCTCAAAGCGGGGTGTCAGGCTCTGTACTTTGTTGATAATTTCGACAAACTGAGTGCTGATCTCCCGGGCTTTGTCAACGCTATCAGAAACTTCTTTGGCAAACTTGTCCATCTCCATCACTCCTGCAGAAACAGAGGACTGCATATCCCGCACCATACCCTCAATATCCAGCGTGGCAACAGCCGTCTGGTCGGCAAGGCGGCGGATCTCGCGGGCGACAACGGCAAAGCCCAAACCGTATTCTCCTGCTTTTTCGGCTTCGATCGCGGCATTGAGCGACAGCAGATTTGTCTGATCTGCAACCTTGGTAATGGTAGAGACGATACAGTTAATGTTGTTGGCTTTTTCGCTGATCGTGCCGAGTCTGGCAGAGATTGACCTAGTGGACTCTGCCAGTTGTCGCATGGTCGTTTCCATCAGTTGCAAATCTTCCTTTCCTCCGGTGGCTGCCAATGCACTGGCTTCTGACATAACAACCACCTCATCCATCGTGTGTACCAAGTCCTGAGCCGTATTGGCAATTTGACGCGCCGTTGCTGCAACCTCGTGGGTCGAGGCGACTTGTTCCGTTACGGTGGCTTCCAGTTGCCGTCCCGATGCGGCAATCTCAGTCACAGAAGAAGTCACCTGAATCCCCGAATGCTGCACTTGTTTAATGAGCATTCTCAGACTCTGAAGCATGGTTTTGAGGGACGACAGCACTTGACCCACTTCATCGTTCGATCGCACTTCAATCTCGGTGTCCAGTTTCCCATCAGACACTCTTTGCGCCACATCTGCGGCAATTATTAGAGAACTGCTGATATTTTGCGCCATCAGCAACCCGAGAGCCATGGTCGTTAGCAAAGTCGTAGTGAAGGCAGCTAACACTAGAAAGGTTGTTTGCTGCTGGATGTTCTTTGCTTGCAAAGCGTTCTCTATTGCCTTATCGCCGATTGCCTTTCGCATTTCCTTCAGCTTTGCCTTCAGTTGCTCGCGCATCTCCTGCATTGACTCAGCGGCAGCATCGGCTTGCTGCAGCCTGCTCGTCTCTGCGAAAGTAAATGCTTGCTCTGCTTTAGCGTCATATTCACTGTGCATCGTGCGATACTGTTGCAGTTCAGCTAAAAAACCAGCATAGGTCGCCTTCACTCCTGGGTTTATTGCTTTCACCTCCTGGGTCAGTTTCTCGGCAGTTGTCAGGGATTGCACCAGCAAACCCGATCTCGCCTTAAAGTTAGTCTTGGCTTTTTCGTATATGGCTTTGGCTTGCAGATCTGTCACAGAGGGTTGCAGGTAGCGGAATGCTCGTTCTAAATTCACTCCTTGAGCGAGTTGATGTTCTGTCATTTCACCAAGCGCGTGGGTGAGGGGAAAGTCAGTATCTGCCATGCGAGATACTTCTTGACTCAGGTGAGACATTCCGATGAGGCTAATGCTACTTCCGACCAGCATCACGGTTCCAGAAAAGGCTAGCAGGGTCAGTAGTTTTGTCCGTACCGTTAGCTTGTTGATTGCCATTGTTATTGTCCGGGATTTAGGTTGGTGGCAGATAGCCCTGCCAAGGTGCGATCGATGTTTTTGCGCTATCACAGCCTTTGAGTATTGGCAATAAATTAGATTTATTGCCAATAATCGAGCAAATGAAGAAGATCGAGCGCCCGCCACCAGATGTCGGGGGTTTGATGCTCTTCTTCGCCACCAAGACGCGGGCTGATTGTGGCTGGGTAGGTGAGATCGGGTACGGTTGCGTCGAACTTGTATTCTTATACCCAACCTCCTCTGTCATTAGGCAACAGTCCGGACAATTTTTAGTTTCCAGCCTGAAAACCTTGATTTTAGGTCGCTCGCTCGATTGCCAAACCGTCTGGAAACGTGGATTCTTGTGTTGGCAATCTAAAACTGTTTGAAGTATCGATCGAGGTGAGGAGTTGGGTATACAATTCCGATGTTAGCGGACATAATATTTAAGAAGTTAATTCGTGTTGAAAACTGTGATTAAATTATTGAATTTGAGGATATTTTTGAAATTATGACAAATCAACTTCCAATTCCGGTGATTGTTAACGGTGCTGCAGGCAAGATGGGCCGCGAAGTAATTAAGGCTGTGGCAAATGCTGGGGATCTGACTCTATTCGGGGCTGTAGATCGCTCTCCCGATTGCTTGGGGGCCGATGCAGGGGAACTTGCAGGCTGCGGTACGTTAGAAGTTCCGATCGTTGACGATTTGCAAGGAATGCTGGTATTGGCAGCTCAGGAAAAGCAGTTGGGGGTGATGGTAGATTTTACGCATCCGAAATCAGTTTACGAAAACGTGCGATCGGCCATAGCTTACGGCATTCGCCCGGTAGTCGGCACCACGGGCTTGAGTACCGAGCAAATTCAAGACTTAGCTGAATTCGCTGATAAAGCCAGCATTGGTTGTTTGATCGCGCCCAATTTTTCGATCGGCATGGTTCTGTTGCAACAAGCGGCTGTAACTGCTTCCCAGTATTTTGAACATGTAGAAATTATCGAGCTGCACCACAACCAAAAAGCCGACGCACCTAGCGGCACAGCAATTCAAACTGCCGAAATGCTAGCAGAAATGGGCAAAACTTTCAATCCCCTGCAGGTAGAAGAAACAGAAAAATTGCCGGGAGCTCGGGGCAGTTTAGCTCCGGAAGGCGTGCGAATTCACAGCATTCGCTTGCCCGGTTTAATTGCCCATCAAGAAGTGATTTTTGGCGCTCCGGGTCAAGTTTATACTTTACGGCACGATACGAGCGATCGCGCTTGTTATATGCCTGGAGTGTTGTTATCTATTCGCAAAGTTCTAGAGTTGCGATCGCTCGTTTACGGCTTGGAAAAAATTCTGTAGTTAGTCATCAGTCATCAGTCATTAGTCATCAGTTATGAGTTATCAGTTATTAGTGCGAGCATCCCCGCTCGCTTTCGATAATTAGCTCGCTTTCCGCTATTAGTGCGAGCGTCCCCGCTCGCTTTCCGTAATTAATTCGATCGCCCCCGATCCCGATCGGTCAATAGACATCTGGTAAAAAGAAATTAGGTCTTCTGCGATCGATTGTGGTAGGTGGGGGAGGGTGAAGCAGTTGGACATAACATCTTAGATTTTAGGCGTAAATTGTCGCCCAAATGCTTCATACCAGATCCGGGTATGATACCCCCTTTATTCTTGAAACCCGCCTGCGCGGGTTTTGTCTGTATAGTAGTGGTTTCAACCGCCGAGTCTTATCGGGGATATCTAACCCGGATTCGGTATCACCCCTACATCGGATATAAAAGGTTTAAATTCTTTTGAGGAGATGACTAATAGAAAAGCCTTTCATCTCTGGCTAAATTTAGTTAGCGCTATGAAAGGCTTTTACAGGTTTTAACCTGCTGTTAATTGTATGAAAGTATGTTAAATTTCTGATTTTTGGGCTTGCGATTCCGGCAGGGCAACTTCCGAATCCTGACGAATGTCAAGGGCGATTTCGGGATCGATTTCTGGATCAATTGCTGGCGATTCAGAAGTTGCGATCGGCTCGGGATGGCGCTTAGAAAATCCCCAGACAAATAGCAGCGCAATGCTGGTAACTACCAGCCACTGCGGCGGTACTAAACTGTCGTTAATTACTTTCGCCAGCAACCGCATTCCCACCAAGCCAACGGTGACGTAACCGGCATCTTCCAGGTGTACGAACTCGTCCAGCCAGCGGATGAACAAACCTGCCATAAATCGCAGGGTGATAATGCCAATTGTCGCACCTGTCAGTACCAGCCAAGTTTCATCAGAAATCGCGATCGCAGTAGTAACGCTATCTAAAGAAAACGCTAAATCTGTGAGGGCGATCGTGGGAATTGCTTGCCAAATAGAGGAAAATTTGGGGCCGTGATGTTCTCCTTCAGCGTCGGCGTCTGAGGAAAAGTGCTGGAAAACTAGCCACAGCAGGTAAAGGGCTCCAAGTAGTTCAAATTGCCAGTACTTGATGACCCAAGTAGCTGTTAAAATTAGTGCAATTCGCAGTCCGAAAGCTATTATTAAACCAAAGTTTAAAGCCTGTTGCTCTAGTTTTTCATCGTCCAAACCTTTGGAAATAGAGGCAAGGGCGATCGCGTTGTCAGCCGAAAGAACGGCCTCCAAAGCCACCAAAACTAACAATAATAAAAAGGCGTCTGCCCCAAAACTGGGCGAAGCGTCGAGAAATCGATCTAGCATTAACTATCTTGTGCACCTAAGATTTGCAAGCAAAGAGCACAGTGAAATTACTGGCTCTGTATAAAATTTAGTGTCACCTTTATTTATGTTAGCCTAATGCGGCCATTCTGCGACACTTGAGGGCAGAAGGAAGAGTTGACAGTTGACAGTTGACAGTTGACAGTTGGGGATTGGGGATTGGGGATTGGGCATCGGGCATCGGGCATTGGGCGAAGCGTAGCGGAGGGATTGGGGATTGGGGATTGGGCATCGGGCATTGGGCGAAGCGTAGCGGAGGGATTGGGCATTGGGCGAAGCGAAGCGGAGGTATTGGGGATTGGACATTCTCCCACTCTCCCCCTCCCCCCCCTCTCCCCCTCTCCCCCTCCCCTCTTTCCCTTCCAATATTGCAAGTTGTTACAAAATATTCCCAAAAGTGCCAATTTATCTCAAATTGGTGAAAGCTCGTGCCTGTGAAAAGGAGTTTTCTCAATATGGCTTTAACAGATACTCAAGTGTTCGTAGCGTTGGTAATTGCTTTGATTCCGGGAATCATGGCTTTCCGTCTGGCAACTGAACTGTACAAGTAGTTTCAAGATACCAGCTTGCAACAGCCTGGTGCTTGCCCGATCGCACAAATCTAGATCGCAGACAATTCTGCCTCAGTGGGGTAGATTATTTGTGGTCAACGAGATGAGCATGCAAGGGCAGGCACTTTTTATTAGTGAAATTTTGTCCTCAGACGTTACTCAGCCTCCAAAATGTTATCTAAATGAACCCTGACAGACAGGGGCGGGCGTGCGTTCGACCAAGAATTTTCTCTTTTGAACTCTCAAACCTCAGTTTCAGGTATTTGAAAAAAATTATGCAAGCGATTCAACCTACCGTTACCC
Source organism: Oscillatoriaceae cyanobacterium Prado104 (assembly GCA_025454405.1). Classification (GTDB taxonomy): domain Bacteria; phylum Cyanobacteriota; class Cyanobacteriia; order Cyanobacteriales; family Microcoleaceae; genus Microcoleus. Next base: position 9,386 of record JALOON010000087.1, read on the forward strand.
CACTGCAACCTGTAAAAAACTCGCCTCGCGTTGTTCGCCGGATTAACAAGCGTCCGCGTTCCAACCCTCACCAAACGCTGGCTGCGGAAGCAGGAGTAAAGCTGACTGTCAACATCGTGATTTCTGTGTGCGCGACTTCTGCTTTGATTCAACTTTTGCCTCACTACCGGGCCGTGCAAGAAAAATTGCAGGAAATTCAAGCTGAAGTCAATCTTACTCAAGGACGAGTAGATAAGTCGCGATCGGAGTTTAACCGCTACTTTGACCCGAGTCAGGCTAAAAGCGCGATGCAAGAGCAAACCAATCGAGTCGATCCGCAGCAGCGCCCGGTGATTTTGCAAGATTCGGAGTCGCGGGAAGCTGAGGCTGACGCCCAATAAACGACAAGGCGAGAGTGCCCGATCGCAGCTTAATTAGCGGGGGACTCTCGCACGCTTATAATTTTGAGCGACGCACCTTAGAATTCGATCGTACTGTCGCACTCGCGCAAGTTTTGTTTAAGACTTAGCCATGACGGTTTTTTCTTTCAGCAGTTGGAGTGCTGCTTGATATTGCGGATCGGCTTCGGTAGCAATCCGATCGCGCCCGATCGACTCTAAAGGTACTACTCGATCGGGCGCAATCCCCAGTTTGTTAATGTCCATGTGGTTCGGTGTTTCGTATTTAGCCACAGTTACAGCCAACCCAGAACCGTCAGATAAGTCGAACAGCGACTGAATCAGTCCTTTGCCGAAAGTTTTTTCGCCCACGAGGTGAGCTCTGCCGTTATCTTGCAGCGCGCCCGCCAGAATTTCGCTGGCGCTGGCAGTTCCTTTGTTTACCAAAACAATCAGCGGATCGTCCGTCAATGCTTGTCCGGCAGCTTCAAAACTGCCGAGAATTCCTTGGCGGTTGACCGTGTAAACGATCGTCCCGGAATCGAGCCACAGGCGCGCAACTTCAATTCCTGCTTGCAACAGTCCGCCCGGATTGTTTCGCAAATCGAGGACGTAGGCGGCTGCCCCTTGTTTTTCCAAGCGATCGATCGCGCGTGCCACCTCAGTCGTAGCGTTAGCGCTGAATTGACTCAAACGGATGTAGCCCAAAGGTAAATCATCGGGTCCCGATTGCAATTGGGCGTACACCGGGTTGAGTTCGATGCGATCGCGCACTAATTCTATTTCCTCCGGAGCGTCCTTTCCTTGGCGCTCTAAGGTCAGGGTAACAGTAGTGCCGGCGCGGCCGCGCATCCGAGTTGCTGCTTCGTCTAGGGTCAATTCTGAGGTGGGAGTGCCGTCAATTTTCACGATGCGATCGAGGGGTTGGATGCCGGCTTTATCTGCCGGTGAACCTGCCAAAGGAGCGACTACTGTCAGGGTATTTGTTTGGGAGTCGATCGCGATTTGCAGCCCCACGCCCGTGAGTTCTCCGGAGGTATTCACCTGCAAGCTGCGGTACTGTTCGGGTTTCAGCAGTCGAGTGAAAGGGTCATCCAGATTTGCTAGCATCCCTTGAATTGCCGCGTAAGTTTGCTCGCGATCGTTCAGCGACTGCTTGACTGCTTGTTCGCGGATCGCCCACCAATTTGTATGGTTGAAGCTGTCGTCTACGTAGGAACGGTTGACGATGCGCCAAGCTTCGCTCAATAGCTGCTGTTCTGGACTTAGCGCTGCCGCAGGCTGCGCCCAAGAGCTGAAAACCAACGCGAACGGGAGGACAAGTAAAATTACAATCTGGAAAACTCGTCTGTGCATGATTGTTTTGCAAAATACCAGTAATTATGACATTTCCTGTATTTTACGGTTGCGCGTTGGGAATGCTGTTGCAAATTTGACCGGATATGTGCCAGACGCAAGGGGTGTCAGAAAGCGGGTGTGGAACTGGTCGATCGAACTCAACAATCTCTCAAGGGACGAGTGTTTGAATGCTCTGATTGCGGTTTTGTCATAGACCGAGATTTAAATGCTGCAATAAATCTGCAAAAAACCGTCAGTTAGACGGAGTTAGCCTGTGGACTGGAGAGTGCCGACACTACCAGTGTGAAGCAGGAAGTAAGTATCATGCGTCCAGATCTGTCTAGTTCTGGATAGCTTTGGGTAAGTCTTATGTAACGGAGAGAAAACACGCCCTAGCTTGTCGGCTGGTGAGTGCCAACACTACCAGCCTTTTACTTTTGCTTCATCACTACCAAAGTAATATCATCAAATACCTTCTGAGTGCCAATATACTGCTGCAGATCCTCGATCGCAGCTTCCCGAATTTCTTGGGCAGATAAATGGCGATTTTTGACGATCGCTTCCCGCAGTCTGTTTAATCCGTATTGCTTTTTATTAATGTCGAAAGCTTCAGGAATTCCATCAGTATAAAGCGCCACCACATCCCCAGGATTTAATTGCACTTCTGTTTGGGCAATAAATTCGCCAATCTCGTCTACTAAGCCGATCGGAAAGCCTAAATCCATCGTGTCTATGCACTCCAGCGTCCCATCAGCACGCACCACGATCGCTTCCTCGTGTTGTCCGCTTAATTTCAAGACGCCTCCAGCATAGTCTAAAATGGCTAACGTCATGTTGCGATCGGATTCCATGCGCTGGAGATTGTCATAAAGAGTTTGGTTGAGGACATCCAAAAACTTCACCGGATCGGTTTCATTCATTTTCTGAAGCGTCCGGACAGCAGTTTGTGCCATAATCATCAACAAGCCACTTTCTAAACCGTGTCCGGTGACATCGCCAATGCTAATTTTGAGTTGACCGTCCTGCTGTAATATGTCGTAGTAATCGCCACCAACTTCATCGGCAGGTTCCATGTATCCGGCAAGGTCTAACCCTACTATTGCGTCTAGTTCTGATTGTTTTGGCAACACCATTTGTTGCAGTTTCTTGACTACATCTAGTTCGGCACTCAAGCGAAGATTTTCGACTTTGAGTTGGCGCATATTTAGATGAGTTTCGATCCGCGCGAGCAGTTCATCTTTGGCTATTGGTTTGCTAAGATAATCATTAGCACCAACGTTTAACCCTTTTATGAGGTCGCTGACTTGAGTTTTGGCAGTTAAGAGTAAGATTGGCAGGTCAATTGCAGGGAAGCGAGCGCGCAATTTTTGCGTTACTTCATAGCCAGTCATGCGCGGCATCATCACATCAAGGATGATGAGATCTGGTTTGAAACCTTTCTCAATTATTTCTAAAGCTTCTTGCCCGTTTGTTGCTTGGGTAACGGCATAGTTCTGCAAAGATAAGTTGTTGACAAGTACCTGAAGATTGATTGGATCGTCATCGACTATGAGAATTTTAAATGTAACGTTGTTATATTTATCGGGCTCGTTATTACAATTTTGCGATAAATTTTGCGATAAATTTTGCGGGAAAATATCCCGATCGTTTCTCGAGCTTGCCTTCAATCCTGGCGCTCGATCGTTCAGATTTACTGCTTCTGATAGTATTTGAGTTGGCGGCACGATCGACCCATCACTTTCCCAGGCGGGCAACGTAAAAGTAAACTGCGAACCAACTCCTAATGTCGAAGCAACTGAGATTTGACCGCCGTGCAATTCTACCAACTTTTTAGTAATTGCTAAACCCAAGCCAGTACCGCCGTATTGACGGGCTGTAGAACCATCCGCTTGTTCAAAAGATTCAAAGATGCTGTCGAATTTATCTTCATCGATCCCGATTCCTGTATCGGAAACAGTAATTGCTAAACTCATCCGACTTGTACTTTGGGAAGGTGGGACAAGGGAAGGTATCGATCGCGCACAGATTTCTATTGTACCGCGCTCTGTGAATTTAATCGCATTGCCGACTAAGTTTTGCAGGATTTGTTGGACGCGATTTTCATCGGCACAGGCAAGATGGAGTGAGGGATCGATCGCGTTGATTAACACCAAATCTTTTTGACCGATGAGACTGCGGCTGATAGTTAAAACTAGATCGGCAATCTCTCGCATTCCAACTGGCTGGAGTTGCAGTTCGAGATTGGTGTTTTTGAGTTTAGAGAAATCGAGAATATCGTTGACGAGGTTAGATAATCGCCGACCGCTAGCAGCAATCATTGATAAATTAGAAATGGTGGCAGGGGAAAGTTGTCCTGTAACGCCGTCGATCAAAGAGTCAGCAATGCCAATGATGCCGTTTAGTGGAGTGCGAAGTTCGTGGGATGTGTTGGCTAAAAATTCGTCTTTGAGTTGGTCGAGGCGCTGCAGGTCGTCATTTAAAGCTTGCATCTCCTCATTATTTTCTTCCAACTGTTTCCAGTTAGTTATTAACGAGTTTTTTAATTTTACAAATGCTTCCTTTAACTCCAAGATTTCCTGAGTATTTGTGTTGATACTTTCGGGATGAATCTGCTCTATTTTTGCAATCAGAGAACCGGATTCATCAGAAGAGACAACTTGAGAAACTTCCCGAGTTAGACCGATTAATGGTTTGACGATCGAACGCGCTACTAGCAAAATTATTGTTGTAGAACCAATCAAAAGCTCAATAGTAGTCAATCCCAATCTATAATTCAAATTTTGAACGGTAGAACTTAAGGTATTGCGAGTTACTTCTACGGAAGAAAGAAGACTGGCCTCCGGGATAACAATTCCTAAACTCCATTCCGTAGAAGATATCGGGTGAAAGGAAATTATGTATGGTTTTCCTTGTAACAGCAGTCGGTCTACTCGATTTTTTCCTTCAACCATTTTCCGGGCGATTTCCCGAACTTTGGGTTCGGATGAGTTCAATAAACTATACTCGAGAAGTTGGTTGGATTTAACTTTGTCCGATTTCGGTTGAATGCCAATTAGTGACAGCCGATCTAAGGGAAGTGCGATAATATTGCCAGCGCGATCGATCAAAAAAGAAAATGCACCTTTCAGCGTACTCGATCGATCGCTTTTCCCCTCGGGATTTTGCGGATCGATCGCCAGAGTTTCTTTCCCCAGGATTTCTTTCACTATGTTGTCTAAGGTGACATCAATACCTGCTACTCCTAAAAACTGCCCCGTTCGACTGTAAATCGGAGTGGTTACAGATGTCATCAATCCTTGTCCTCCTGGGTCTTGATAGACTTCAGTCCACAATGTCTTGCGGTTGGGGTTATTTTTCGGTGTAGCGATCGTGTAAAAAATACCGTTTTTGAGGGTATCTTGTTGCTTGGGTGGTAAAAATTTAATCAGAGGAGCATTGGGATAATAGCGGATCAGGGTAGACTCCATTAACACCCACGAAGCAACTGCTGAAGGATTGCTTTTTTGAGCTTTTTCTAATAAAGGATCGATATGAGAAAGAGCATTAATTTGCGCAGTAATTTCGGGAGAAATAGTCGGAAGTTCCCAATAATTAACAGACACTCGATCGACAGCAGAATTAGTAAATATTTCTTTTCGATCGTCAAATCTAAAACTTTCGGATATATTGAGGTTTTGTTGTCCGTAAATATTGATGTTATCTAAATAGGATTGTGCCTGATACGCAGTTAAACTTGTGAGGCGAGCAAACTGCTGAAATACTTCTCCATATCGCTCTGCTTGTTCCCGCGTAATTTCCGGCAAAAAATAAGATAATTGTTCTCGAATACTGGTTTCATTCTTAGAGGCAGACAATTCTCCAAACTCTTTGACCGCGCGAATTGATACATTTGTTTGGATAAAAATTGAAGTAGCGATACCAATTGAAAAAACGCTTGCGAGTTTAACTCCAATTCCCGAACGCAGCCACTTTGAAAACATTTAGGTTTCTCTCTATACTTGTGTAATACGGCAACAAGGTGCTACTATTATAGCAAATAATTGAACGGCTATTAGAGTTAGGTTACTATTTTTCTTCGTTCTGAAACAAAGTGCTAATATTATACAAATACTCAAACAGTAAGAATTTGCTGCGGCGTTTATGAGTGCAACAAACGAACATCAAGACCGGAATTCCGAGAATTCAGAAAACAACACCGGCGAGTCAAGTCTCGCTCAGGCTTCAGATCGTGCCAATGGCGAGTTAACTGTGTCGCGATCGGTCCAAGAGCCGTGTCAAATATACCCTGAAGTCCCCGGCATCGATTGCAACAGTTTCCAGTTATCTCCAGACGGCCTGACTCCCGAACAGCGTCACGCAGCCCTAAATCAATTGTACAAATACGAGTCCCGCCAACAAGAATTCTTTATTGGCTACCAAACGAACCAAAAACTTGATTTTGCAGAAGACCTGCAACAGTACCTCAATTTCCACCTCAATAACGTTGGCGACCCTTTCACGAGCGGTAATCTCACTGTCAACACCAAATTTATAGAACGGGCCGTACTGGATTACTACGCCTCCCTGTGGAACGCTCGCTGGCCCCACGATCCTCAAGACAAAGAATCTTACTGGGGCTACGTCCTGACGATGGGTTCAACAGAAGGCAACTTGTGTGGAATGTGGAACGGACGCGATTACTTGGCTGGCAAGTTTTTGCTGGACGATCCTGATGCCGAAGCAGAAGCTAAAAAAGCCAGCGAGGACGGTCGCCCGCGATCGATCCCGCGCCGCCTAATCTACCAGCAAGCCCGCGCCACAGGGGAAAATCCCAACGCATATACCCCCGTCGCTTTCTTTTCGGAAGATACGCACTACTCGCTGACTAAAATTATGCGGACGCTGGAAATTAAGACATTTTACGAACTCGGCACCGAACTTTATCCGAACGATTGCCCGATTCCAGAACCCGATGGCACCTGGCCGAAAGAAGTCCCCTCCGAGGATCGCAACGATGGGCCGGGCTCGATCGACATTAAGGCTTTGGCAGTGCTTGTCGAGTTTTTTGCTTCCCGCGGATATCCCATCCTCGTATGCTTCAACTACGGTACGACGTTCAAAGGCGCTTACGATGATGTAGAAGAGGCGGGTCAAGCGCTGATGCCTATTTTCGAGACATACGGACTCTGCCAGCGCGAGGTGTACTACGATCCTGCTGACCCCAGCAAGTATGACATCCGCGACGGTTTCTGGTTTCATGTCGATGGCGCTCTCGGTGCCGCGTACATGCCGTTTGTGGAGATGGCGTACAACCGCAGGCAAATCGAACAGCGCGGGCCGAACTTCGATTTCCGCCTGCCCTTCGTCCACTCGATTTCGATGAGCGGACACAAGTGGATCGGCGCGCCGTGGCCCTGCGGTATCTACATGACCAAGACGAAGTTCCAGTTGCGCCCGCCTGACGATCCGGAGTACCTGGGTTCTCCAGATACTACATTTGCGGGTTCTCGCAACGGCTTCTCAGCCATCATTTTCTGGGACTACTTGGCTAAGAATTCCTACGAGGCACAAATTAAAAAGGCGCTACGCACAGAAGAACTGGCACGGTATGCCTACCAGCAATTAGTTAACCTCGAACAGCGCTTGGGCAAGGATCTGTGGGTCGAGTACACGCCGCTGTCACTGACCGTTCGATTCAAACAGCCCAATGATGAGATTGTCTTCAAGTATTCTCTGTCTTGCGAGGAGTTGTATGTTAGTGGAGAAAAGCGCAAATATTGCCATATCTACATGATGGCTCATGTTACGCGAGAGCTGATTCACAAGTTGATTGAAGATCTCGATAAGTATAATGCCTTTCCAGAGCATAATTTAGGAATTTCAGAACCGCAGGCGGAGATATTTGCTGCCAACAACGCGATGAAGAAACTGAGTCACGTTCCTCATACGGGGCGAGGCTTTAAGTAACCTGCAAGGATGGCTATTATAGCTTTTTGTTTTTCTGCCATTTATGCTTGTCTGATGTGCGAAATTATTGGCGTCGATCTGCGTTCATTTGCATCCATCTGCGGTTGACCTATCGAAGTTCTATGAAAAGCGATCGCCATTATAAAAAAAGCGCGATCGCCCGCTTGAACTAACAGAAGCTACCGAAAAAATTAAAGTTTATCCCGCGCTGCTGAGGCAATTAGAAGAGCGATCGCACAATGCCTCCAAACGATTACTTTCCCCCTTTAAATCGAACACAACCTCAAACTTTACGTGGGGTATCGTTTGACGGAGAAACTTGAAATGGCCGTCGGCATCAGATCGACTGCGGAAGCGGGCAACAATTATCAATTGCCCAGAGAGTAACAAACGGGCGATCGCCCAACAACACAAGAGGTCTATGTATGCCAGAATTTGTCTCCATTGAATATTGGAGTCATAGCCAGCCCGGAACCTTGGACAATTGAGGGGCTGGCTTTTGACTGTTTGTCAGTTACAGTTTAACACACTATAACGCAATCCATCGCAATGTAACGTAGAATAACATGAAGTATTTCGATCGGTCTTAACTTAAAACAGCCTAAGATGGACTGTGTTGAGATGTTTTGTAGTGCAACGAATGGCTTCACGTGGAAGAGTTACCGCATACCTACCAGAGGAAATCCAAAAAGCTCTGGAAGAATGGGCCGAAGAAGAAAGCAGATCTGTCAGCAGTTTGGCAACATACCTGCTAACTAAATCTGTTCGAGAGCGTCAAGAATTGAAAAAGGACGAATCCCGGAGCGATCGCCCGAGTTGAATTTGAGCGAGACTGAAGGGGTGTTGAAGTGTAAAATTTAAGACGATTGAAATAAAACCATGAATTTCACTTGTCTGTAACTTTTAAAACTGTTGAAAAACCCGCTCCTTGTATTTTTAAAGAGACAGGCGATCGATCTATTCAGACAGGATACTAATGCTAATTAATGGTGAGGTGCGCAATGCGCACCCTACTGTGCATATAGTTCGATATTTCTGCTAAGTATTTATTACATTCTCAGCTTTGATTTATCCAAGGTTCTGTAAATTTTTGTGAATGAAAGTGGAGAGGGATCTTATTTTTAGGTTGGTAGGTAAAACAGCTTATATAATATATAGCCTATCATATATTCACCTTGAATTTTAGCAGGTGAGTTATGTTAAGCTCGATCTCTGAACTTTCTACAAAAGCGATCGCATTTATCGATGCAGCAGTCCCCGACTGTCAAACCTTAATCGAAGGCGCGAGTCCAGAGATCGAAGTAATTAAATTAGAAAGCAACCGCAGCGCGATCGAACAAATTACAGAGGCGTTGCAGGGAAAAATTTTTTCTACAATTCACATAATTTCCCACGGTCAACCAGGTTGTTTGCAACTGGGAAACATAGAATTAACTTGGGATAAGTTGAGGGATAGTTCGAGCGATTTTTCCCTGGCAATTCAGGAATGGGGTCGATCGCTCGCGTTCCAGGCAGAAATACTCATTTACGGCTGCAATGTTGGCAAAGGAAATATCGGTAAAGCATTTATCGCAAAACTGAGCCAGCTAACAGGAGCAAGCGTTGCTGCGTCTGAGAATTTGACAGGTTCTCAGGAATTGGGCGGCGACTGGAAACTGACAGCAACAGTAGGGAAAATTCAAGCTGCTATTGCATTTCGGCCCGAAGTGATGGCAGCTTACAGTCATGTTCTCAATACGTTTAAACAACCACCTCTTATCTTAACAACAGGAACTCGTCCTAGCGCGATCGTCAGCCAGGACTTTAACGGTGACGGCCTTGCCGATTTAGCTGTAGCTAACAGCAGTTTAAACGACGGCAGTGTTTCGATTTTTTTGGGAACAGGTCAAGGCAACTTTGGCCCAGCTACTAACTTTCCCGTGGGAAATGGAAGACTTCCCAGAGGTATTGTGGCGGGCAATTTTAATGGTGACACGCTACCGGATTTAGCTGTATCGACAATAATTGCCGGCGATTTAGGGGGAGAAGTTTATGTGTTTTTAGGGACAGGTCAAGGCAACTTTGACGACGGGACAAACTTTGGCGGGGGAGCCCGCCAAGAAGCAATTACTGCGGGAGATTTTAATCAAGACGGTTTCGCTGACTTAGTTGTAGCAGAAACAGATCGAGCTGCGATTGCTTTAGGCACCGGTCAAGGAACTTTTGGCAATTTTAATACTGTGGGGACTGCAACCAGCCCTCGATCGCTCGAGATCGGAGATTTTAACGCCGACAACAATCTCGATGTGGTTGTTTCAAACGGAGGTTTAGATCCAAGTATTTCTATTTTTTTTGGTACGGGTCAAGGAACTTTTGGCACTTCTGTCAGCTTGTTGAATGTTGCCCCAAGTGCCTCCTCAATCGCAGTTGCAGATTTTAATGCTGACGGTCGATCGGATCTAGCGTTAACTCGCGGTCAGAATGTATCAATTTTATTAGCTACAGGTCCAGGAACTTTTAGCAATCCTGCTAACTTTAATGCTGGGTTAGATCCGAATGATATCGCTGTTGGCGATTTTAACGCTGATGGCCAACTCGATTTAGCTGTAGCTAACCTCGATGTTGTCACTTTTTCTAATGAAGTTTCAATTTTAACTGGAACAGGTCAAGGAACGTTTAACGGACCTTTTAATTACAAGACTGGGGGTGACACTCCTAGCGCTCTCGCGAGCGGAGATTTTAACTTTGATAGCAGGCAGGATATTGCTGTAATAAATACCAACAGTCAAAATGTTTCAATTCTGTTGAATTTGTTATTGAAAGCAAGTTTTGTTAATTCTGAATACAGCAGCGCTGAAGGAGATGCAGATGCAACTGTAAATATTCCCGTAACTGTGGAAGATGGTTTGCGTTTTGCTGACTTAATTATCCCGATCGCAACTGCTTTACCCGTTCCTGCTGGCACATCACAAGCTACTCAAGGTTCTGACTATACTCTTGCTACTAATACTCTCACTTTCCCCGCAGGTAGTGGCAGTTCCACCCAAAATCTAGCTGTCACTATTAAACCAGACAACCTTGCAGAAATCGATGAAGCAGTTATCTTTAGTTTTGGTACGAGTCCGGGAGGATTTGGAGGTACGAGTCCGGGAGGATTCGGGGGTTCAATCCCTGAAACTACCATCACAATTCCAGCTAACGATCCGATTATTTATACAGTTGGTGCTAGCGCCGGTACTATTCCTGAAGGTGACTCTGGTGTCAATCCGCTAATATTTACTGTCAGTCGCAGCGGCGGTACTGATTCAGCAGGCACTGTCAATTATGCAATTGGCGGAACTGCAAGTAACGGCAGCGATTACAACAACATCGGCGGCACTTCTGGCGGAACAAGTACGACGGGTTTGATTAATTTTGCAGGAGGCAAAACATCAAAAACTGTCACCCTAGATGTATTGGGTGATGGCAGCGTTGAACCAGATGAAACTATTACCGTCACTCTCTCAAATCCTGTAACATTGCCGAATGGCGGGCTGCCCAGCGGCAGTTCGACAATTGGTACGGCTACTGCAACAACTACAGTTATTAATGACGATCGCCCCGGAATTACTGTCAATCCAATTACTGGATTGGTGACAACAGAAGCGGGCGGTACTGCTACTTTTACTATCACGCTGAACA
>JALOON010000088.1 GCA_025454405.1 Oscillatoriaceae cyanobacterium Prado104
ACATGGGTACGTGTTTTCTGGTTCATAAGCTGAAACACCAAGCAGCACAAGGGTTTCAACCCACGTCTCAGTATTTCTACGGGGGGAACTTCAGTTTAAAGTAATACGCGAAGTCGTTTTGAGGATGGGATTTTTTTAGAGCAATAGGTGTATTTGTAGTATGAGGCGCGACAGCCCGCAAATCAGTTGTTAGCAAAATTAGATTTGCGGCAGTTCTGCGGCAAAATTTTGACGTTTTTCAAAGCGTAAAGGACCAAAATCCGATCCCCAAATTTGTTTGTGAGTGTTGACATCCATGCCGCGGTCAAGACTGTTCCAAGTTGTTTCGGTAATTTCCACATCACTGATTAAGTAAGTCGAACAGCCTTTTTTTTCAATCAGACAAAGGTTTCCCGGCTCCACACTACCGCGAAACATTTCACCATCTCGTTTGAAAACCATCGAACAATTGTAGCGCCGTTGAATGCGATCGGGCGTAATTGTTTTGAGAATGCTTAATTCTCGTGCTGCGCCAGCGTATTGTATCGGATCTTGGAGACTGTAATTTTCAATATAAATATCTTCCCCTCGATCGACTAATTTGTGAACTCCTTGACGGTAGGGAGTCCAGAGGTCGTGGTCGTAAACTTGTTCGGAATAAAAGCCGATCGCGTTGAAAAAATCCAAGGATAAAGGACGAAATAAAATGTGAATGTGAGCGAATAGCTGCGGCTTATCAAAGGATTGTTTGTAGTTGCTGAAATCCCCTGCCATCCAATGAGCGAGAGTTATTAAATCATTGCTTTTAACTGAAGTCATAAGCTGTTTTTTACTGGCTGGTAAAGCTCCTTAAAAATAATTTGAAACCGTTGTTATGTCCGGACAAAAACCTAATTTTCCCCACATTCTATTTCCCTGAGAGCGATCGAATTTCTGAGGAAAATGATGCGGTAACTACTCCACTTCCTTGGCTAGTTTTAATCAGAGAAACCCGAAAGCGCAAGTTGGGATTGGCGAACCAAATTTTTTCTTCCGCAGCGGCGTTATCGTAGCTTGTCAGGAGTACAAAGGTGCCGTCGTCGGTAAAGTGATAGTCACCGGCGGCGGGAATGGTTTCAGCATATCCTTGGTCTCGGAGTAATTTACCGCGATTGTGGACTGTCGGATCGGGGATTGGTACGAGGATGCAACTGCCTTTTATTTCAGCGTTTTCATCCCAATCTGAATGGCCTTCCCAAGTCATTTGAAAAGGATTGACTGCTTGAGCTGGGTCAATATTGTACGAGTTACAGAGGTCGATTACGGCAGCATCATCGGGTGAGAGTGCAACGATATCAATCAGGGACTCTACAGCTTCAAAGTGTCTGAAAGTCAAGTGATGGGCGCTGCGCTGCGATCGCCATTGTCCGAGAGAATTGTCTACAAACTTCTGGATGTCCATGAAAATTATTGTACCAGTTCCCTAGCGCTACTGCTTCTGGAGGGGATGTCAGACCAAAACGGTCAGGACGTAAAAAATCCACGATTGTTGAGGCGATCCCCACTGAAGGAAGAAGCCCCCACCATACCTGAAAGGTTGGTGGTGGGTAGTTCACTTTTGACCTAAATTGCGTATTAGATTGAAAACTTGGGGATTCAAAATTATTAAGGTGCTGCCGCAGCTCTGCGGTTAGCGACCGATAGATTTGTCTGATATTCTGCTGCCTTTTGCTGTGCTTTTGAATAGTTCGGACTAGCTGCAGGCACTGCTTTCATCAGAGCGACAGCTTGTTTCCACTCGTTCGCCACAGCGTTCCACTCGCTTTTAGACTGAGCTGTTTGGGCCAGAACGGCCGCTTTCTGAGCTTTATTTACCGCATCTCTCCAAGGATCGGACTTAGGTGCGGCGGCTTGGGGCGCTGGAGTTGCCTGCCCGGTTGCAGGCTGGGGAGTCGGTGCTACAGAAGGAGAAGCAGGAACTGCTTTAGCGCCGGGGGAGGGAGAGGCTGTTGCTTTAGCTGCTGGAGAGGGAGAAGCTTTAGACGCTGGGGATGCGGGCTTGGGTTCCGGGGAAGTAGCAGCCGGAACTTCTTCGGTTTCTGATGTAGAGCTGCTGGCAAACGGTAACATTCCAGCAAAATAAAGCCCCGCGATCGCCGCCACGGGTACTAAAATCCCTACAGGTATTGCCCATTTAGGAAACTGCTTTTTCGGAGGCGGGGCTTCCTGTGTCTCGGCATCCATGTCTTCCCCATCTCGATCTTCGTCGTCGTCGAAATCTTCTTCATCATAATAATCTTCGCCTCCGGGTTCGACATCATCCAAACCTACAGAGTCATCAGGAATCGAGCCGTCATCTCCATAGAGCATTGGCTCGGAGGGCATCAGATCGATTTCGTCTTCCCAGGCAGGCGATGCATCGCCCGCCCTGCGCCCGTAAACTTTTACAGTATGAATTGATTCCACTCCCAAATTCGTCATCCCGGTGCGGATGAAATCTACCAATGCCATTTGATTCGGCACTTTGGCTGACTCCAAAGTTACGTGGAGGCTGCCGTCATCCCGAGTCACTTCGGCGCTGATGCCTTTGGGTTTGAGAGTGCGGTTGATGCTAGCTGCGATCGCTTTGGGATCGCCCTGTTTGAGAAGTTCCCGCAGGTTTTGTTGTGTCATGGCTGGCGATCTTTTGGGAGGAAGAGGAGAGCAGTAAATAATATTAACCGATCGGCTTGGGGTGCCGACAATATTGATAGGAGTTACGCCATATTCCCTAAGGAAGGGGGCGATTGCGGGGAGATTGTCCCTACAAAACATTATATTAGGTTGGTCTTGCACGATCGGTGCAGGCGATTCTCCTGCAAAGGCGCTCTCGCGTTTGCGGGGGCATCCCTATGTTACGCACAGCCCTTACAAAACACCTTCTATAGGTCGGTTTTGCGTAAGCCCTGATTTGTTGTTACACCAGGTTAGCTTTGCTAAGTCCCGATCGATCGCCAGGTTAGCTTTGCATTGGCATTTTGAGAGCATTTATTCGATCGATTTTTAACTCTACTATGATTTTTTACCGCTGTTATACCAAATCAGGGTTTGGGACCGCCTTGATTCCGAGCATCGGTTGAGACCGACTTTGTTTGACAAGCAGTTATCCAGCCGAGTATACGAAGCAGTCAGCGGAACAGGCTGGAAAGTTGTATAACTTTGGTTTGCAGGGTGGATACTTCATCTCGGCCTCGCTTGAGGGAAGCTTCCAACTCCAACAGCAAAGGTAGAGTTTTTTGCAATTTTTCCAAGCTGACATCCTTGACTTCTTGGCGAAAATAATATACTCGTTTGGGATTGCCGAGATCGAGAGTTTGGGCGATTCGATCGTCGCGATCGCCCGCTTGTACCATTAATTTCACCCACAGCCAGATCCGAAACTTGCCCGTCAAAACCGCAGCCATCCCGATCCCGGACTCGCCCCGACCGATTAAGCCAGCCAATAACTCCAAAGCTCCAGAAGTATCTCCCGATCGAATCGCATCGGCTAGTTTGAAGGTATTCTGAGCCCTGCAGCTAGAAAGCGCTTCCACTTCCTCCGGCCTCAAAGGCTGGCTGCGACCGCGGGCAAACAGTAGCAATTTTTCCAGTTCGCCGTACAGCAGTCGAGTATTGCTGCCCGTCCCCTCGGCCAACACTTCGATCGCTGTCGGGGTCAATTTTACGCCCATGTCACCGGCGACTTGGCGCACTCGCTGAGCCAATTCTTTCTCGTTCCAAGGCGGAATCGGAGAAAATTCGCGCACTTGCACTTTGAATTTGTCCAGCAATTTGGTGGACTTGAGGCGGCTGTCCGGTTTCTTGCTAGCTGTCAGCAGCAGCACCGTGGTCGGGGGAATCACCGGCAGCGTCCGTTCCAATTGAGCCAAAAGTTCAGCAGAACACTGCTGGGTAACAGTGGTATCTGCCAGCCAGACAAAACGGCTGCCACTGCCGAAAGGAGGCGTCAAAGCCCGATCGAGCCCATCTACCACAGCCTCCGCTCGATCGGCTGTAATTTTGTCATAGTTAAAAGTAGCCCACTTGGGGTCGAGGACGCTTTCACGCAAGCTAGTGACGGCTTGCGCGATCGCAAAGTCGTCTTCCCCCCAAAACAAGTAGATTTGCATTTCGATCGAAAGAAGGGAGAGGGCGAGAGGGCGAGAGGGGGGAGGGGGATAGGGGAACAGTGGGAGAGGGCCAGAGGGGGAGAAGGTGAGAGGTGGAGAGTGGAAAAGTTGGAGAATGCCCAATCCCTAGGCTACGCTTCGCCCCATCCCAGAGCTACGCGAGAGCCCAATGCCCCGTCCCCAACCCCCAACTGTCAACTGTCAACTTAAAGTGTAGGGCTTCTGTCGGTTCGAGGTAAAATTTAAAGTTAGGACTTGAGCGAGTGCGACAAATATCTGTATCTGTCACTATAAATGTCACGCTCGGCGAAGCAATCTCAAACGCGGATTTTTCGTTATCAGCGCACAAGTCCCAAACAATTTTCACGTTAGACTGAGTGCCCAAAGCTATTGATGCGCGAGGAAATAGAGATTGGACGATACCTATCAAGCTTACGTAAATCGGGTGGCGCGAATGACGCTGCTGGACTCCTACAAGTCCCAAGTAGAACACATTCAGGAATCTCCCAAGTTTAAGCCGGATGCAGCCGGGGTTCGAGCTGCGGTGCCTTTTCCCGGCTATTCGGTGATTACGCCACCTGCGGGGGAAGATGCAGAAAATGTTGAACTTTATACTAATTTGCACGAATGCCAACAGCAGTTATTGCATGAACTAAATCCGGGCGCGATCGTACCGTTGCCTGCCGATAGCTTCCATTTAACTGTGGCCGATTTGATTTGGGACAGCGCTTTTCGAGATGCCTCCAGTCACAATCCGGAATTTGAGAAGCAACTGCACGAGCGCATGGCTGATTGTTTTGCTGCCTCCAAACCGCAGCTCGCCGGTGGCCCTCCCATTCGTTGGTTGGTGCTGGGCTGGATGTTGATGACTAGGGCTGTGGGCGTCTCTTTAGCGCCGGCAGACGAAAACTCTTACAAGCAAATTGTGGAGTTTCGCCGATCGATCTATCAAAATTCTGATTTAATTGCTCTGGGAATCGAACAGCAGTATCACCTGACGGCGCACGTTACTCTGGGCTATTTTGGAGACATCGGACCGAACTTAAAGCGAGATCGCTTGTATGCTTTGGTGTCTGAGTTAAACGACCGATGGCTCGACAAACCCCAACAACTGTCCGTAAAACGAGTCGAACTGCGCAAGTTTGACGATATGACCCGCTACTATCGGGAACCGGATTGGCCTGTTTTTGAGTTTTGAGCGGCTCGATCGAACTGAGTGCCGGACAAACAGCAAAATCAATATTAAATATTCTGCGGTTTGCACCCGACAGTTCGATCGCGCAAGTCATAAATTAGCAAGTTGAATGCTTTAATTATTTGTGTTTGACCGTAAAGTCAAATAAAAAAACTTATGAAAAACCAGGAAACATCAGCAGTTCTGGTTTTGACTTTTTACTAAAAAAGTGACAGTACACGTTGTTGGTATAGGCTTAGATGGAGCGGCGGGGCTGAGCGAGTCGGCGCGGCAAATAGTAGAAAGAGCTTCTCTGTTGGTAGGGAGCGATTGCCTTTTAAGCTATTTTCCGCAGCAATCCTGCGAGCGCTGGGTGCTAGAAGATTTGACAAAAGCAATTGTCGAAATTCGGCGCTGGCTGGCTCGGAATGCTGGCGAACTGCCCGAGCCAGAAACTGCGCCACCACCTGAGATAATTGTAATTTTGGTGGCGGGGGACCCCCTATTTTACGGCTGGGGAAGGCAACTAATCGCTCAATTACCGACCGAAAAATTGACTTTTCATCCCCATGTCAGTTCCGTGCAATTGGCTTTTAATCGCTTGCAAATCCCTTGGCAAGATGCTCGTTTTGTAGGTTCTGGGAGAGGTTATTTTGAGGATTTGAGGGCTTGGCTCAAACTTGGCGTTGAGAAGATTGCGGTGCTTGCCGACGAAACTCGCACGCCGGCTGCCCTGGCACAATTGGTGAAAGCTATGGATTTGCCCGCGCGCTACGAGTTTTGGGTGTGCGAAAATTTGGGCGCTGCAGACGAACGAGTGGAGCACCACTCTCTGGAATCCTTGCAGCGACAGTCTTTTGCACCGCTGAGCGTGGTGGTGATGCTGCGGGAGTCCCCTGGGATGGCAGAACCTGTGGATTTGGGCAAGTTGCCTTTGTTGGGCATTCCGGACGGGGCTTTTATCGGCTGCGCCGATCGACCGGGCTTAACTGCTGAACGGGAATTGCGGGTTTTGGTGCTGGCTCAATTAGCTTTGCAACCTGGACAAGTTGTCTGGGATGTGGGTGCTGGTAACGGTGCTGTTTCGGTAGAAATTGCTCGCTTGTTCCCGGATTCTCAAGTGTATGCTATCGAAAAAACTGTTTCCGGTACAGCGACGATCGAACTCAATTTTGCCCGCTTTGGGTTGCAAAATGCGATTTCGGTGCACGGGCTGGCCCCGGAAATTTTGCACCGCTTGCGCCCCCCGCACCGGATTTTTCTTGGGGGCAGCGGGGGGGGATTGACTAAAATTTTGGGCGTTTGCGCCCTGCGGCTGCTTCCTGGAGGCTCGATCGTGCTGCTTGTGGATTGTTTGGAGGATATCGGTACTGTGTTGAATTGGATGGAGGATCGGGTGCGTAGAGAACCGCACTGGAGTTACCGCATCCTGCAGGTGCAGTTGTCGCGTTCGGTACCTGCGGGTAATTCGACTCGTTTTAATCCGCTGAATCCGGTGGCTATTGTGACGGTCGATCGACTTTTGAATTAATATTTGTATTTTCACCGCAGATTTCAGTAGATTAACGCTGATTTTAAAAAAAATTACAAATGATTTATGACTGCTTTGGAAAGTATTTGCTGAAACCAATTATCGAATTACTTTTATCGGACACGTACACATTCCATTGATATTTGGCGAACGGTGTGAGGAATTGGGAACCTCAATGAAATATTCATTTTCTTATAACGAACCATTTCATTTGAACGAGAACGAGCGGTATATTATTTCTGTAGGCTCGATTGGATATGGTAAAGATATGGTAGGAAAGATTCGATATGGAATTTACGATCGGGAAAATAGGACTATTGAAATTAAAGCAATAGATAGACCTTTGCTTGAGTTTGATTGGAAAATAACTTTTGGATAGAAGAGATGACCGATACCCTAGCATTTTTGCGGGAGTTACCGCCTCGGTTTGAATCCCTGCGATCGTTCCTGGAAGCAAACTTACAGCCCTATATCAAAATTCAGGTAGGTGAAGAAGTTGGCAGCTTTGGGGGTGCCAAACCAACGGGAGATCCCCTAACAGTTTGGCAGAGTAAGATTGGTGGCAATCCTTACTTTCCCAAAGATCTGGAGTACCCCATCGATCCGGGATCGGGTAAAGCAATGCCGCTGCTGATGCAAATCAATTGTGCCGATGTCCCGCAAATTCCAGGATTCGATTTTCCCCAACAAGGAATTCTGCAATTTTATCTAGGGTATGAACCGGCTGACGCTGATGGCGTACCGGATAAATATCGAGTCCTCTATTTTCCAGAGGTTTGTGACGATGAAAGTCGCTTAATCTCCAATTTCAGCTTTATTGAAGATTATTTAACAATCCGAGAGTTGTACGGCGAAATTTATCCGATCGAGTTTGTCGGCAGTCGCGATTTGTTTTGGGAATCGCGATCCGGCGATCTTAATATTCCTGAAGAATTTGCCGAACTGTTTGAAGCGTTTTATGGATGGATTTCCGACTGCAATTGCGAGAACTATACGGGGATGCGCGGTAACAAACTCGGTGGATATGTAGATTTCCATTCCAATACTAATGAAATTGCTGAGTATGCAAATGGCAACTTACTATTAGAGTTATACCATCCTTCTTGCACTGACGATTCTTTCCTCTTTTTTATTCCAGACGATCGACTTGGCGATCGCGATTTTAGTGAAGTCGAGTTTCACTTCGTGTGCGATTAAACAGGAGGAAGCCGATAGAGCCGCAGAAGTAAGGTTCGCAGTAAGGACTTGAACCCTCTTCAAGGTTTGTAGTGAGGACTTCAGTCCTTAAAAAATTCTAACTTACCGTTTTTGTTAGAGTAATCGATCGGACTCGATCTAAATTCTGCAAAAGCTCGATCGCCCGCAATGTAAAATCCTGGAGACTTGATGACAACACAAGCAGCCATCAAACCCCCAGGATTTTCAGTTTTCCCCGTTTCAAGAGGTGCAAATTAAGGTAGTGCGCTAAATTTATTCAGCAGTAGCCAATTCCGTACTGCCAGAGGTGCGCTTCCGCGTCAACGTGTTGAACAGCATCTGACCGATCGCTACGATCAAATTGCCTTCCAATTCCATAAACATTTTCATGTTCATGCCGAAAGCTGCATTAGCTTCGTCAACAATTTTATCTGCTTTAGCTTCGTCGATCGGCAGTTCGTTCATTGCCTGACGGTACTTGTTCTTGAAAGCTTTTTCGTCGGGAATATCCGCAAATTCGTAGAAAGCAGAACCCTCTCCTTCGCTGAGGTTCATCCCCCGTTGCGCGATGCCTTTGAGAATTTGTCCGCCCGACAAATCGCCCAAATAGCGAGTGTAAGATTGAGCTACTAACAGTTCGGGTTCTGTTGCGGATACTTCCCGAATCCGGTTTACGTAAGCTTGAGCTGCGGGCGACGGTGCTACTTGTTCCCGCCAGTTCGGCCCGTAAAAGTAATACAAATCTTTCTCTAAACTTTGCTTCCGATTTAGTTCGGGAAAGTAGATTTTTGACAGCACCGGATGTTCGCGGTGTTTTTCCATTTCCTCTTCAATTGCCGAGTAAACAAAGTAGAGATTGGCTACTAATTTCCGGTAAGAAGTCTTTTCTACAACGCCTTTTAAAAAGCACTTGACAAAACCGACATTTTCTGCCATCGTGTGAGATTTTTTGGTTCCCTCACGCAATTTGGTCGCTAAATTGATGCTCATGCTGTGTTGTCTAACCTTAATATTTTTGTGCAGTCTATTTTTGCGATCGCCGATCGACCCGCCAAAAATTTAAAAATCACTTAATAATCAACCTTAGACGGATTTGATGAGAAATTGTATTAATTTTTATAACAAGATTGGCAGTCAGCAGTTGTCAGTCATTAGTCATTAGTCATTAGTCAGCAGTCAGCAGTCCTGTGTCATCAGTTAAAGTAGAGTGCGTTGTTACGATCGTTCTCGTCCCCGTGTGGCTAGCCCAGAGCAACGCACCAGATTGCTGTTGAAATTGAATTTGCGCTCGATCGCACCTCGATCTCGCATTCGATCGAGCAATGTGTAGCAGCAAAAAAAGTTGAGCCATCAGCCACAAACTAATGACTGATGACTAATGACTAATGACTCATCCTTGCCAGCGAACAACTGTCAACTGTCAACTGTCAACTGTCAACTGTCAACTAACTTAGATATCCAAGTCGTTAAGGTTGAGTTTGGGGCCGTAGGTTTCGATGAACTCGCGGCGGGGTGCGACGCGATCGCCCATCAATATCGTAAAGATGCGATCGGCCTCGGCTGCGTCTTCAATTTCCACTTGTTTCAGAGTGCGGGTTTCCGGGTTCATCGTGGTGTCCCACAATTGCTGCGGCATCATTTCGCCCAAGCCTTTAAACCGCTGGATCGTGTAGTTGGCATTCGCCGGGAATTCATTGCGCACTAAGTTTTGCAACTCGCGATCGCTGTAGCAGTAATAATGGTTGCGTCCCCGTTCTACTTTGTATAGTGGAGGGCAGGCAATATAGATGTACCCCTGCTCTACAAGCGCCCGCTGGTAACGGTAGAAGAAGGTTAGTAACAATGTGCGAATGTGAGCGCCATCTACGTCAGCGTCAGTATTGTGGGCGCACAAACCGCCTGTACCGCAGACAAAGTTTTCGTCATCTTCCACCGAGAAATCGTAAACATAGTCGCCTACTAACTCAATTTCAGATGCCGAAATCACTTTCAAACCCATCAAATCATCGCTAATTGGTACAAAATCCGGCGATTTGCGATTGGGGCGCGATAAATGGGTTTCAATGCGATGCGCGTTGGCGTGGCGCTGCCAAATTTGGCGGCAGAGTTCGAGTTGAGTTTTGCCGCAAATCGCGATCGAATAATAAGGATGCCGCGTTTGAATTTGCGCGCCCGCAGCAGTAGACGGTTCGTGACGGGTGGGAGTGGCAATAATTCCCAACTGTCCTAACAAATATAACAACCCATCCTTCAGCTTGGGAGAATTAGTTGTTAGCGATAGATTGCTGCCGCCGCTTGTACCGTCGCCGAGGAAATAGCCTTCCAGAAAAGCCATTTGCAATTCTTCATTCAAGCTGAAAGCAATATCTGGAACTTGCTTCAAATGAGCTTGTTTGCCCAAACCCCAAGCCCGAATTAATCGCGCCGCTGCTACGCTGTGGAAGTAGAGTTTAATTCCGTCGCTGTTTGGATCGTTATATTGACGTGGTGTTTCGTTAAATAGCGACTCAATGGCAGCAATTAGTTCGGGAATAAACCGCTCGTCTTTCTTACCCAAATTCAGGCTAACTTGATGTTGGCTGAGAGTTCCTTCTGCTACATACCAGCCTAAGAACCACATCAATTCTCGATTAATTGGCAGGTAGCGATCGAATGCTTTTTCGCCGTGGGCTTGCGGCACAATTTGCACGTATTCGCCGAGTTGCGCGATTTCGCTAGCTGCAAACCAATCGAAGGGTTTGTAACAGCTAACTTCGCGCCAGAGGGCATTTTTGCTGGTATCGTCTTGTGCGAGGAGATCGTCAATTTTCGACGGTTGCATTTGATATACAACATTATCGCTGCTTCCGATCGCTTCTAGATAATTCATGAAGTGAGATAGGATTGGACGGCTGATGCCGCGTTCCCACTGGCCGATCGTAATTGCCTGTCTCACGCCCACCGATGTCGCTACTTCCTGTTTAGAAATGCCGATTGCTTGACGCTTGGCGATTAATTTTTGCCAAGATTCGGCAGCGATTTCTACTCGCGGTTCGCACCATTGTTCGGGCCGATCGACTTTCGCTAAAACCCGCTGGCTGGCAACTTGCCGCACGTCTTCACCTTTGAGATAAAGTGATTTGGTGAGTTCGGCATTGTAAAAAGTTTCCAGCAAATCTACGCGAGTCGGGCTAACTGTCGGACGTGGCAAACGTCGGCTGGCGACTAATAAATCTCCGGGCTTAACTTCGCTGCCTTTTTTAAGAACAACTCGGTTATTTTCATAAACAAAAACGCTGTGAGATGATGTCACTTTAATCGATCGATTATAGCGAGTCGTCAGTTGATACATCGCTTCCTCGTGTCCGTGGCGAATCACAGCTTTTAGGGGGCGAAAACGAGTTTGGTGAGTAGTGTTATCGAAGGACATCACCTGATATCGATCGGCAGCGCGGCGGCCTTCCACGCAGTCATCGATAAAGCCACCGATTGTCACGAATTCCGTGCGCCCGCGATCGTCCATCACCAGCGTAGGTTCGTCACCCGCTACGCTCATAATTACGATGTGGTGGTAGCGCAATTGAGCGGCATCGAATTCTTCACCTTTGATGCCCAAACCCAGCGCTGTAATTAACGATTGAATTTCGTTATTTTTGTAGATTTTGGCATCATCGGTTTTCTCGATGTTGAGAATTTTACCGCGCAAAGGAAGGATAGCTTGAAACTGTCGATCGCGCCCTTGTTTGGCCGATCCCCCTGCAGAATCTCCTTCCACGAGGTATATCTCAGACTGGGCGGGGTTTCTAGAGCTGCAGTCGGCTAATTTTCCGGGCAAAGGAGAGGATTCTAAGACTGATTTGCGGCGCACTAAATCGCGGGCGCGACGGGCGGCTTCAGCAGCTTTAAATGCCTGAATTGCTTTTTCCAAAATAGAGTCTGCTACTTGGGGGCGAAACTCCAAATACTCGGTCAATACTTCGCCAACTAAAGAATCGACAATGCCCCGAACTTCGGTATTGCCCAACTTAGTTTTAGTTTGCCCTTCAAATTCCGGATCGGGGACTTTTACGGAAATAACAGCGGTCAAACCTTCGCGGATGTTTTCGCCGGCTAGGTTAGATTCGTTCTCTTTAATTTTATTGCGCTTGCGGGCGATCGCATTCATCGTCCGCGTCAAAACCGCCTTCAAACCTTCCAAATGAGTACCGCCATCGATCGTCCGAATATTGTTCGCAAAACCGAGAACGTTGTCGCTAAAAGCATCGACGCACCACTGCAAAGCTACTTCTATTTGCACGTTGTTGCGTTCCCCCTGCACGTAGATCGTTTCTTCGTGCAGCGGCTGCTTTTCGCGGTTCATGTAAGTGACATATTCCTTGATACCGCCTTCATAACAGTAACTTTCGACGCGGGGTTCGGCGCTTTTGAGCAATTCCAAACGCTTGTCGCTAAACGTAATTTTGACGCCCGCATTCAAGTAAGCCAATTCTCGCAAGCGGGCTGCAAGAATGGTATAATCAAATTCAATGCCAGTAGTGAATATCTGAGTGTCTGGCATGAAAGAAACAGAAGTGCCGGTGCGATTTTCTTTACTGGCTTTTACTTGAAGATCGCTAACTGGATTGCCTCTTTCGTAGCGCTGCAGGTGTACTTTTTTATCGCGCCACACAGTAACTTCCACCCACTCGGAAAGCGCGTTAACTACGGAAATACCAACACCGTGCAATCCTCCCGAAACTTTGTAGCCGCCACCGCCAAATTTACCGCCGGCGTGGAGTACAGTCATTACAGTTTCGATGCCCGACTTGCCAGTTTTGGCTACAATGCCGGTGGGAATACCGCGGCCGTCATCGGTTACAGAAACGGAACCGTCAGCATTGATGTCAACTTCGATGTGAGTGCAGTAGCCAGCCAGCGCCTCATCGATCGAATTGTCCACAACCTCGTAAACTAGATGGTGCAGTCCTCGCGGTCCGGTGGAACCGATGTACATCCCCGGTCGTTTGCGAACGGCTTCAAGACCTTCGAGAACTTGAATTTGGTCGGCGCTGTAGCTGCTGGTCATACAAAAATGGCTCCAATAATGAGGCTCAAGCCCCAAAAGCTTCTAGAGTGCAAAAACTTCTAAAATTATAACACAAAACGGTTATTGGCGATGCTAGCTCATTCTGAAGCGAAATTTTTTGAGGGGATGCACCCCACACTGTCGGGCTTGGAAAAATATTGACATTTGCTTGCGGGGCTGCTAGGCAAATTACTTCCCGCTACATCAGAACGATCGAACCGCAGAGGGCGCAGAGGGGACAGAGAAAGGGGAGAGAAATTCATCGTTCTAATGCTACCGGATTTGAGAGCGGTTAGAGTGCGGTGCGATCGCCCGATTTTTGATTTTAGATTGAAGTGCGATCGGGCTGTCAGATCGAATTCGGCAGCATCAACCTCTCTCCCCTTTCTCTGCTGCCTCTGCGCCCTCTGTGGTTTAATAATTCCGATGCAACCGGGACAGAATTAACGTTAGGTAGTTTCGGACAGCTTGCAGTAAGGATAATTTGGTACGATCGCGCTTGAAAAACAAGATATGTCTGGATTAATCGTAATTTGCGGCGCGACAGCGACGGGAAAATCGGGAATTGCCTTAGCCATAGCGCAAAAATTGAAATCGGCAATTCTAGGTGCGGATTCCCGTCAAGTGTACCGCGAATTTGACATCGGCACTGCCAAACCGACAAAGATCGATCGCGATTCCGTACCTCATTATTTAATTGACATCTGCGATCCGACGGAAACTTTAACAGTATCGCAGTACCAACAACAAGCTCAAAAATTAATTTCTTTTCCCCCTAATTCCATAACTTCTCCTCTGTTGTTGGTTGGAGGAACTGGTTTGTATGTAAAGTCGATCGTCCGGGGTTTAAAGATTCCGAGTATCGCACCGATGCCTGAATTGCGATCGCAGCTAGACGAACTCGGACAATCTCAATGTTACGCGATTTTGCAGCAAGTCGATCGATCGGCTGCTGCCAAAATTCATGTCAACGATTCCTTTAGAACTTTGAGAGCATTGGAAGTATTTTATGCGACCGGCCGCCCGATTTCCGAATTGCAAGGCGAGAATCCTCCGAATTATCCTATTTTACAAATTGGGTTGGATGGGGATGCGGGAGTTTTGGGCGATCGCATCCAGCAGCGCACCAAACAAATGCTAGCATCTGGTTGGATTGATGAAGTTGCATATTTGGGTGAAAAATATGGCTGGGATTTGCCGCTGTTGAATACGTTGGGTTATGCGGAAATGAAGCAGTATTTGACTGGTGGGATTGGGTTGGAGGAAGCTGAAAATTTGACTGTTTTGCACACGCGGCAATTTGCGAAGCAGCAGCGAACTTGGTTTAGAGCTTATCCTGAAATTGAATGGTTTGATGTTGGTATGGCTGATTTGGGCGATCGAATTTGGCAGAGAGTTGCAGAGTTTTGCGAACAACACGGATTTTTTTAATTAATCTTAGATGAACGCCATGCGTTTAGTTCCCAAGAATTGCTACGATCTCAAGAGGGAGCGATCGAGTTAATTCTGCCATCATATTCTATCTTATAGCATCTGTTGTGTAGATCTGTAGGGGAGAAGCATTCGGGCGACAATTTCTGCAACAAATATCAGGCTGTATGTCCGAATGCTTCGCCCCACCCCCACGCAACCAACTCGATCGGACTGTAGGATTTTTTTTACCGCAGAGGGCGCAGAGGGCGCAGAGAGAGAGGAACAGAGAGAGTACATCTGCTATATAGAATTGTGGGTGAATTACTAAAAGTTGAGAAATACTATGTATCTTGAAAAATTTAAATCCAGGTTCGCAGAATTAAGCCATCGATTTCCCCGAAAATTGATCCCCTGCACGAAGGAACAAATTTACTCCCTTGAACGACGATCTGGGTTAACTCTTCCAATAGCTTATAAAGAATTTCTATTATGGGGAGGCGTTTGGGCTGGAGGGCTTTTTATAGGTTCTAACTGTTTTTATGACTCTCTTCCAGAACTCCGAAAAGCAGCAGAAGAACTATTGGAAAGCGATGAGTTTCCCGAACCACTCCCTGAAGACGCATTCGTATTTTTTATGCATCAAGGTTATATATTTTGGTTTTTCAAAACTTCTGAGGGTGACGACCCACCCGTTTATGGTTATGAAGAGGGTGGGGCTGGAGTCCCATACGCACCAGTTCCCTTCAAGAAACTCTCTTCTAACTTCAGTAAATTTTTAGAAGAGTTATTGGAAGGAGAAGCTGGAGTACGCAAAAAATAGATTGCATCTTTCATCTAATGTTGATTTGACAAAATCTCTCGAATTCTTTGCCGGAACAAACGCACTGCTGCGCGCTGTCCGATTGTTCTGCTTTGTTCGATGAAACTGGGGATTTCTGCAACTGGTAAAAAGGGAAAAGCTAAACTTCGATCGCACTTCTCATATTCCCCATCCACAAGCTGATAAACTTGCAGTGATTGCCGCCGATACCTCCAAAGTTCGGGAACTCCAATAGCCGCATAAAGTACAAACTTATTTATGGAGGAACTCGTGTAATCTGACTCTATTGCTAAGTCTGGCGGCGGGTCGTTTAGCAAATTGATATTTCTCCCTCTAACTAACGCTTCATTTTGAATGTAGAAACAAGAATCAGGTTCGACAGCGCGAGTTAACTCTTCTCGTTCGAGAGTCAGAGAACCGAGGCTTCTCAATTCAATTTCTAGTTCGTCTACAATTGCTTCTACAAAGCTTTCTATCAGGCGTTTTGGTTCTTCGTGTTCTTCTAGCGGCATCCTGATTTCTAATACTCCTCTATCATAAGCTATTCTCCAGGCTCGATCGTCCCCGACATCTGCCAGCAATGCTTTAAATGTTTGCCAACTGACCCCTTTTAAAATCACTCTATTTTCTGCCGGAACTTCCTGTTGTGCGGTGGTTGATGTTGTTGTTACCATTTTACAGTTCCTTGGTAGATTTATTAATTTTTATTTTAGTCGATCGACTGTCAAAATTACAGGTAAAAGATTCGTAGTGTGGACTTCAGTCCGCAAAAAAGAGCGGACTAAAGTCCACACTACAAACGAATTTCGCTGTGTCTGTCTTTGTTAAAACAGCAATTTGCTTTAATTAACTGTACAAATTCGCGACATATTCCCCGTAACCGTTATAAACTAATGTCGGGCGGGTTTCCCAAGACCAACTGTTACCCTCGCCGACGATTCTTTCGCTGGCTTGCGACCATCTCGGGTGGGGTTTTTCGGGATTGACATTTGCTTCAAAGTCGTATTCGTTCGGTCCGATCGTATTCCAAAATGTGGCGGGTTGTTTTTCGACAAATTCAATTTTGACGATTGATTTTGCTCCTTTAAAACCGTATTTCCAAGGAATTACTTGCCGCAGCGGCGCGCCGTTTTGTTTGGGCAGTTTCCTGCCGTACAATCCTGTAGCAAAAAATGCTAAATCGTTTGCCATTTCCTCAATCCGCATTCCCTCGGTGTAAGGCCAAGGATAAAATTGCGAAAATACGCCCGCGCCTTTGGTAATTTTGGGGTCGTAAAAAGATGTGAACTTCACGAATTTAGCGTTGGATTTCGGTTCGACATCTGCCATCAATAATCTCATCGGAAATCCCACCCAAGGAACTACCATCGCCCAAGCTTCTACGCAGCGAAACCGATACACTCTTTCTTCGATCGGGAATTTTTTGTAGAGGTCGTCGATGTCGTAGGTGCGGGGATTTTTTACGAGGCCTGCGACTTCTACTTTCCAATTTTCAGTTGGCAGTGCTTGTGCTGCTTCCCAAATAGATTTCGTGCCGCCGTATTCGTAAAAATTGTTGTATTTTGTTGCTAAAGCTTCGTCGGTAATCGGTCGATCGACCTTGGCAAATTTGGGATTGCGACTCAAACCATTGTATGCTTGAGTTGCTGTTTTCTCCAAAATTTCCTTGGAAGCAGCAGCATTGCTTTTGCAGCCGACCAGCGGCAGCAGCGCAGCAGTTACGCCGGCACCGATTGCATTTTTCATGAAGCGACGGCGGTTGAGAAACACTGCTTCTGGAGTAATTTCTCGATCGGGAATTTCCCAAGGTTTGGGTACGCGAATTAGCGGCATAAGTAATTGTTGAGGTTAATTATTGACTGTTTGGGGCTGGCGCAAATTGACACGCGACCGCAATGATAATTATTTTCTTAAATTAAGCAAAAAAAAGCTAGCTCTAGTTAAACCTGCATTCGATCGCGCAATTTAACCCCGAGGAACAGAAAATCAGCAATTATTTACGTGCGATCGTACCTGGCGATCGTGTCCAAAATCTGGGAAACAATTATCATAGAGCAAATATTCGGATTTATTTAATTTGTCCACAGGAAGCGGCACCCCCGCCCCGTTTTCCTCCCCCGCCAGCCGCAAGCATAACGGGGGTCTCTCGCGGAAAGACAAATGACTTACTGTATCAATCCTCACTGCCAAAATCCCCAAAATCTCGATCGCGCGACTGTTTGCCAAAGTTGCAACTCGAATTTACTGTTAAAAAATCGCTACCGAGTCTTTCACACCCTCGGTCAAAGTCTCGCTTGCCGCACGTTTTTAGCAGTTGATGAAGACCAACCTTCGCAACCCCGCTGCGTCATTCAACAATTCTTAGGACTGGAAGTTATCACCGACGGTCAAAAGCAGCTAAACCGCACATTTCGCTGTTCGGCAAAGGCACTCGACGAATTGGGAAAACACCCCCAAATCCCGCAACTGCTGGCATCTTTTGAACTCGACGGCTGCCAGTATTTGGTGCAAGAATACATCGAAGGACGAAATTTGACCGAACATCTCTCTGAAAAAGGTGTTTGCAAAGAACTTCACATTTGGTTCTTGCTGGGTGAATTGCTGCCGGTACTGCAATTCGTTCACGACAGCGGCATCATTCACGGAGATATCAAACCTGCAAATATTATTCACCGCAAACCCCCCAAAACGGGAACAGATAATGTCTGCTCCCTGCAGGCAGAAGGTTCGAGGGGGTTGGCTTTAGTCGATTTCGGTTCTGCCGTTCCCGCCAACAGCGGCCCCCTGAAAACTGACACGGTGTCGGGTTCTGCGGAATACGCGGCCCCGGAACAAATTAAAGGTAAAGCTATACCCAGCAGCGACATTTACAGTTTGGGCGTTACTTGCATCCACTTGCTGACTGGAATGTCGCCATTTGATTTGTTTGACATCAAAGCTGAAAGTTGGGCTTGGCAAGATTATTTGAAGGTGCCGGTTTCTGCAAGGCTGCGGCGCATCCTGGATAAAATGGTGCAGCGCGAACCGTCGAAACGCTACCGCACGGCTGAGGCAATCCTTCAAGACATGAAATACAGTCCGGCAGCGGTGGATGTGATTCTCAGCAAACCGCAGTGGACTTTGGGGGCTTGGGCTGGGGCGGTAGTTGCCCTGGTGTCGCTGGTATTGGGTTCTCGCTTGCCCTCCCCGACAGTTCCGGCTTTCACCGCCCAAGAACCTGTTTCCAGCATTCCCGATATTCGCTTTGACCCCCCGCCGGTACAGGAGTTCGATGGCGAGAAATTCATCGAACCAACGCTGCCGACTTTTGAGGGTGTCGAACCGCTGCAACCGCCACTACCGCAAGATTTCGATCCGGCTGCGGTGCAAACTCTGGCAGAAATGGATCAAAATCCGGTGTGGGCGGTGGCTGTCACTCCCAACGGTCGCGTTGTCGTCTCCGGGAACAATGACGGGACGATTCGCCTCCTGCACAAGCGTCACGGCAAGGTACTCAGGGTTTTGGGCGGACATTCTGGTCCGGTGTGGTCGGTGGCTGTCAGTCCTAACGGCAACGTGCTGGCAAGCGGTGGCGCTGACGGTACGATTAAATTGTGGAATCTCAACAGCGGCCAGTTGCTTTCCTATTGGGACGGACATGCAGACGGCGTGTTCTCGGTGACATTCAGTCCTGACGGGGAGACTTTGGTCAGCGTGGGGCGGGACAAAACTGTGAGGCTGTGGCAAGCTGATACTGGCTTGGAGTTGGAAAATTTCCAGGGTATTTCTGGTGAGGCGGAGTCGGCGGTTTTTAGTCCCGATCGAGAAACTTTGGCGATCGGCAGCAGTGACGGTACGATCGAGTTGTGGAACTGGCGGACTGGAGAGTTGAAACAGACGCTCGAAGGCCATTCTGACTCGGTTTGGTCTCTGGCAATCAGCCCCGACGGTCAAACTCTAGCTAGCGGCAGTTGGGACAAGACTGTGAAGTTGTGGCATCTGAGCGCCAACAAGTCCGCGCAGTCGAACAGTGTTCTGTTGCGCACTTTGACAGGTCATACTGACAAAGTTAAGTCTTTGGCTTTCAGTCCGGATGGGGATAAGCTAGCTAGCGGCGATTTGAGCGGAACTATCAAGTTGTGGCAAGCGAACACTGGCGAAATGAACGGTACGCTTAAGGGTCATTCTACTTGGGTGGAATTGGCTTTTAACCCTCAGGATAAAACTCTGATCAGCGGCAGTTTTGACGACACTATTAAGGTGTGGCAGTTGTCTCCTTGATCGTTCGATCTGCAGCTTGCAGGGACAAGGCATTGCCCATTGGAGTCAACTGCTTAAGTTGACACCAATGAGCAATGCTGTGTCCCTACATCTATAGAATAGTTATAGATAAATCGAGATTTATTATGCGCCCAATACTGCTTTAGATTTTAGATTTTAGATTGGAGAATAGGGGGATTTTAGATTTTAGATTTTAGATTGAAGTATTGGGAGATTTGTGATTTGCAATTTGCAATTTGGGGATTGAAGATTGTTAACTCTCAACTGTCAAATTAAGGGATTTTTCGCGGGTTGGGGGCGGGTTTTTGAGATGGTCGATCGGTGGCAGATATTGTCGGCGAACCCGCCCCTAAAAGCATATTGAAATCATTAACTACTCTCAACTCTCAACTCTCAACTCTCAACTCTCAACTCTCAACTCTCAACTCTCTTTCAACTCAAAACTCAAAACTCAAAACTCCCTATCGACTCTCTTTCAACTCAAAACTCAAAACTCAAAACTCAAAACTCCCGAGAAACTCAAAACTCAAAACTCAAAACTCCCGAGAAACTCAAAACTCAAAACTCAAAACTCCCGAGAAACTCTCTTTCAACTCAAAACTCAAAATTCAAAACTCAAAACTCCCGAGAAACTCAAAACTCCCTATCAACGATCGACTATTATGTTATTTTCCGGCCCAATCACTGCTCCCGTTCCGGTTTTTCTGACAATTTTAGCAATTATGTTAGTTGCGCCGCTGCTGTTCGAGCGGCTGCGATTGCCGGGAATAGTAGGTTTAATTGTGGCTGGAGTAATTGTCGGACCTCACGGCATCGGTTTGCTGGAACGCGACGCTACTATTGTCTTGTTGGGTACGGTAGGATTGTTGTTTTTAATGTTCATGGCGGGACTGGAAACCAGCCTCGATGACTTGAAATACAATGCCGATAAAGCTGTGGTTTTTGGACTGGCAACTTTTTCGCTGCCGATGATTTTGGGAACGGTGGCAATGTTGCTTTTAGGATATAACTGGCTGGCTTCGATTTTAGTTGCTTCTTGTTTTGCTACCCATACACTTTTAGCGCTGCCCATCCTCACAAAATTGGGGTTGATGCGCACTCAAACTATTACTACTACTTTGGGGGGAACTCTCATCACTAACGTGCTGGGACTTTTGGTGCTGGCAATTGTTGTCAAAGCTTTTAAGGGCAACCTGACTCTCAGTTTTTGGCTGTTTTTAATTCCGTCTCTGGCTATCTATACTTTTGCGACTTTGTGGGGAGTTCCCAAAATTGGTCGCTGGTTTTTTAAGAAGTTTGGGCATGACGAAAACGCTGAATTTATATTTGTATTGGCAACTCTATTTGTGGTATCTTACGCAGCCGAAAAAATTGAAATTGAGGCGATTATTGGTGCTTTTTTAGCGGGGATTGCGATTACTCAAATTATCCCTCAAATGAGTTCTTTAATGAACCGCATTCAATTTATTGGCAATACGCTGTTTGTGCCGTTTTTTCTGATTTCTGTGGGAATGCTGATCGATCCGCTGATTTTGGTGCAGCAGCCACAATCTCTGCTAGTAGCGGCTGTGATGATTTTAGCAGAAGTTGTTAGCAAGTTTTTGGCGGCTTGGATACCGGGTAAATTATTTGGTTTTGAGTTTCCTGGCATTATGGTAATGTTCGGGCTTTCGGTCGCTCAAGCTGCGTCTACTTTGGCAGCAATTACTGTGGCTTTTGATATTAAATTGGTCGATCGAGTGACGGTTAACGGGATTATCGCGATGATTTTGGTGACTTGCGTGGCGTCTCCTTGGATCGTGTCGCGGTGGGGACAACAAATGCAGTCGCCGGGGTCGAGTTTGGCGGCACCTGCTGCGGTAAAAGATTTCAAAGGCGATCGGGTTTTGGTGCCTGTTGCTAATCCAAATACGGAAGATAATTTGCTGCGCTTGGCTCTGATTTTAGCCAAAAAAACTGGAGGAACTTTGCTGCCGCTGCACGTTATTTTGGAAGGAGAAGGGGAGATTTCGGCGACAGCGAGAATGCAACAAACTCAACTTTTGATGGCTGCTGAAACTGTTGCTCATGCTGCTGCTTGCCCGGTTGAACCTATTCCCCGGATTGATACTGCGGTCGATCGAGGAATTGTCAGAAGCGCGATCGAACGCAATGCTAGTTTAATTATTTGCGGCTGGAAGGGTTTCTCGACTTATCAAGAGAATTTTTTTGGCAGCGTAATTGATAATGTGATAAATAGATCGCCCGTGCCTGTTTCGATCGCCCGCTTGCCCGAACCCATTCAAAATACCTCGCGGGTGTTGCTGGCAGTAACCGATGCAGATTTGGCTGTTGCTTCTTTTCAGCAAACTCTCGATCGGGCTAAGAGTTTGGCTGAAGATTTGAAGGCGAGTTTGCAAGTATTATTAGTGGTAACTAAAGGCGATCGGGATAGTGCGAATTTGTCGGAAAAAGTTATCACTCCAGAAATCCCAATCGTCCGCGTTAAGGGAAATTTTGCCAGCCAAATTTCGCGGCAGTTATTAACCAAGGATTTGCTAATTTTAACAGCAGTTCCCCATCACAATAGTTGGTGGTACGGACCGGGACGGCTGAAGGTGCCAGAAGCGATCGCGCGCGCTCATCCACAGCTTTCAACGATCGTTTTTTATTTCCCCGTTTGAGATGATGTCTGGTAGATTAGCATAATCAAAACGGCTCGTAGTGAAGACTTCAATCAGCAACCTACTGCGGGCTAAAGTCCGCACTACGAACTAATCCCGACCGACAATTATCGGTTAAACATTCATGGTAATTACAGGCATTCTCAGATAAGCCGTCGTGCGCTGTTTGCGAACAATATCATCAACAACTCGATCGACTTGTTCCACCGATAAGTCAAGTGCTTGTGCGATTTCCTCCCTGGAAACACCTTGCTCGTATCCGAACCAAATTGTGTCCAGAATATCGAAAGGTAAACGGAAGAAAAACTCTTCTTGGGAACTGCCGCCCGGATAGGTATCAGAAGTCGGTGTGCGTCCTTGAATTTCCGCAGGCACATTCAAGTAGCGAGCTAATTGATACACTTGGGTTTTGAACAAATGCACGATCGGGGCAATATCTGTGCCTCCATCGCCGTATTTGACAAAAAAGCCCAATAGATGCTCGTTTTTGTTGGGCGTACCGATTACCGCATAATTGCGCAATTCGGCGTGGTAATAGAGCATCGACATCCGCGCTCGCTGCTTGAAATTAGAAGCTGCAACAATCTGGTAATAATCGCGGGGAGGCAGGCGTTTGGTAAATTCCTCGCCTTCGGGGTTGGTTACTATTAAAGAAAAGATGTTGAGGGTTTCTTTTTCCAGCAAGCTGCCCGGTAGCGCAATTTTAGCAGACCAACCTGCCTGAAAATCTGGAAACAAACGGGCGATCGCTTCGTTGCGCCGTTGATAGCAACCAAACCCTTCCAACACTCCAGAAATGTCTTCAGTAATCGTCTTCACGCCGTAATGGTCGGCAAGCAATTGTGCTAAGGTGGCACTGTCGGGACTCGATTCGCCCTCCGGCAGCAGCAACGCTGTAATTCGATCGGGCCCAAAGGCTCTGACGCACAGGGCAAGCACCACAGAGGAATCAATACCGCCGCTAATCCCCAAAACTGCTCCTTGACGGCGCAAGTTAGTATGTACGCTCTCGCGCAATACCTCGACAATCCGCTCCGTTTCTTTGGCCGGATCTAAATCGAGAGAGTGTTTGTTAAAGCGGGTTGAATTGGCTGTTACTAGATCGTTCATAATTTTTGCTCCTGAATCTGAATTTGCGAAAATTTATATCGCGTTCGATCGGTAAATTTCGTTCGCAGTCTCGGACTTCAGTCCTTCTGTTTGAGGACTGAAGTCCTGACTACAAACCGTTTTTGTTATCGCTTGGCCATCAACATTTTGCTGCAATTTGTCCGGTCCGATCGACCGTCTTGATGCGATCGCCCGCGTTCAATCCAGACAACCGCGATTTAAAATCTTTGACAAACTGTTGGTAAACCAATTGTGTCGATAACACTCCAGCGATCGCCATATCGTCCACCTCCCCCAACTGCACTCCAGATTGAGCTTTTCGCGCCAATTGGTTAACAGCTAAAGGATTAAATAGACCCGATTCATTCAAAGCATTTTCTGACAGCAACTCAGCTACATAATCGGGAGAATCTTGATGGAAAAAACAGCGGTGAATCGGCGCGCGGTACGGGCGCTTGCGGCGCTGCCAAATATCGGGTGGCAATAATTTACTGGCTAACTGTCGCAGCAACCATTTCTCATTTAAACCGCGCAGTTTCAGATTCGCTGGCAGGCGGTTGCAAAACTCCACAACGCGATAGTCTAAGAATGGGAAACGCCCTTCTACCGAATTCGCCATTGCTACGCGATCGCCCTGCGATGACAGCAAATACGGCGACATAAAGGTGACGATTTCTAAATATTGCGCTTGTGCCAAACTCGACCAATTTTTGAAATTACTGGGAAGCGGCACGAATTCCCGAACCCAATCCGGAATCGAAACATCCGGTTGAGAAACCAGCAAGCGATGCAGGCGACCGGTGTTCGACCAGCGGATCGAGTGCGAGTAAAATGGCGAATCTGTATCGGTCAAATTCTTTTTGAAAAATGCCCTGACAAAGGCTTCATTGCTGCCGCCCAAACCGGCAATTTCTGGGTACAGTCGTTTTAACAGCAAATGTCGCCATTCTGAGTCCGGCGCTTTTGCCCAGAAACGGCGAATTTTTGTTTCTTTGAAAATATCGTAGCCGCCCAGAAATTCATCAGCCCCTTCACCGGTAATCACGACTTTTAGGTGTCGATCGCGCACCAAACGCGAGAGCATAAACATTGGTGCTGGTGCTGTCCGCAGTGTAGGAATTTCCAGGTGCCAAATGACCTCCGGAAACACCCGACCGATATCCGGTTGCGTGCAGTAAATTACCTGATGATCGGTTCCCAGGATGTCCGCCATGCGTCGCTGGAACTCACTTTCGTCAAAATTCGGATCGGAAAAGGCGATCGAAAACGTGTCTAATTGGTTGGGCGCGTGTTTGCGGATAATTGCTGTAGTAGTCGAAGAATCCAAACCACCGCTCAAGTAAGCCCCAACCGGTACGTCGGCACGCAGGCGGATCAGCGTTGCATCAATTAATAAGTGTTCCAACTCTTCCAGGTAATCTTGACTGCTGCGGGCTGGTGAATCTACAGTAAAATCCATTTCCCAGTAAGGCTGAACTTTTAACTCGCCATTTTGCACCAGGATGTAGTTAGCTGGCGGCAGGCTGTGAATGTTTTTGAAGACTGTATTGGGCGGCAGCACGCTCCAAAATGCAAACACTTGGGCCAGCGATCCCGCATCGATTTCGGCACAAACATTGGGGTGTGCCAAGAGTGTTTTGATTTCGGAACCAAAAACTAATTGTCCGTCGCTGACCGTGTAAAATAAGGGTCGGACACCGAGACGATCGCGCGCTAAGAATAAACTGCGCTGTTGGGAATCCCAAATTGCGATCGCAAATTGACCGTTAAGATAGTTCAGACAATCGGGGCCGTACTCTTCATACAAATGCAGCACGACTTCCGTATCGCACTGAGTTTTAAACCGATGTCCGCGAGCCTCAAGTTCCGGCCGCAATTCTACATAATTGAAGATTTCGCCATTGAAGACAATCCACAAAGTTCCATCTTCATTACCGATAGGTTGCTGTCCGCCGCTCAAATCGATAATGCTCAGGCGAGCGTTACCTAAGTTTGCCCAATCGTCGCGGTAAATCCCGAATTCATCGGGACCGCGATAGCGAATCATCCCCAACATTTGCGGCAGAATTTGCTCTGGGATGGGTTGAGGTTCGCGCAAGTTTAGAATACCAACAATGCCACACATAAATTACTCCTACTGCTATCTAAATTCGGAGAATTCAAATCTCGATCGCCGTCAATTTTTGCGAATAATTATTAGCAAAAATCTGATGTTCTGCTTGTTGCAAAAAATTTCAAAGTTTGTAGTGAGGACTTAAGTCCTCATCCCAAATCCGGGTTACTTACCCCCTTTATGAAAGAGCGAATAAATTTCTCCCTCTCTCCCCCTCTTCAACCCACCTTATTTCAAGTCGGTTTTTTTGATTTTTCCCGATGGAGTTTTGGGTAATTCGACACAAAACTCGACGTATTTCGGCACCATGAAATCTTCTAAATTGGTCCGACAATGCCGCAGGATATCGGCTTGGGTAAGTGCGTGGGCTTCGGAAACCACAACAAACACCTTCACCGCTTGTCCGAACACTGGGTCAGCCACGCCGATCGCCGCAGCTTCCCGAATGCCAGGAAGAGCGTACAGCACGTTTTCCACTTCTTTGGGCGCGACTTTCTCACCTCGGCTTTTGATAATGTCATCCTTGCGGGAGACAAAATAAAAAAAGCCCTCATCATCCATGCGGAACAAGTCGCCGGTATAGCACACTCGCTCCCCAGGCACCAATCCCGGCCGGAAACGAGCCGCTGTCGCTTCTGGATTGGCCCAGTAGCCGCGCATGACGTGACGGCCGCGAGCCACCAATTCACCCACCTGACCGGCACCGAGTCGCTTTCCCTCATCTTCAATCCAGACTTCGGTGCCGGGAATGGCAATCCCTACGGAGTCGGGGCGCTTGTCGAGTTGTTCGGGAGGCAGGTAGAGCGTCCGCTTGGTCTCCGTCAAGCCGTACATGGAAAACAGCGTGACCCCAGGAAATTTATCCCGAATTTCGAGAATGTGGGAGGGAGGTAAGGCCGCCGCCGTGTTGCTCAAATAACGCAAACTCGACAGATTGTACGGACTCAAATCCATTTTCAGCAGCACGGCGTAAATCGTCGGAACGCCAGGGAAGCCTGTCACGCGCTCTTCCTCGATGCGTTTGAGAATTGCTGCCGGATAGGTGAACCCTTTTTCAAGGATCAGGGTACCGCCGAACTTAAAGACCATTAACAGTTGGTACAGCCCGTAGTCGAAGGACAAGGGCAACAAACCGATGACAATATCGCTTTCGACGTTACCTAAATATTCGACAATCGAACCGGCTGCAAAGACAACATTGCTGTGGTCTGACATCACGCCTTTCGGCTCTCCCGTACTGCCGGAGGTATAAATCAGACAAGCTAAGTCTAAATCTATATTGACTTTTGGCGGGCGTTGTGCTGGGTAATCGGACTGGAGCTCGGTATAGCTGAGGAAATTGACATCTGGTGTGTTTGCCGGTGTCTCTAGCGGTGTTTCCACTGGAGGCGAAGTAAGGACAACTGTTTTGAGGGAAGGCACCTCTGGTGCTAACTTCTGTGCTAATTCCGCCTGACGGCTGGGGGCGATCAGAACTTTAGCTTGACAATTGTTGAGAATGTAGGCGCATTTGTCGTGCTTGGTGCTGGGGTTGAGGGGGACAAACACACCGCCAGCTTTGAGTGTGGCAAAAATACTAACTGCCAATTCTAAGCTGTTGGGTAAATAGAGGACAACGCGATCGCCCCGTTGCAAGCCGTGTGCTTTGAGCGCATTTGCCAAGCGATTTGCCTGTGCATCCGCTTCGAGATAGGTTAGGCGTTTTCCGTCACTCACTAAGGCAATCTTGTCGGGCAAACGCGCCGCGCTGTGCTCTAGAAAGTCCTGTACTAACATGACAGTTATACCATTTGAGATTTGAGATTTTGGATTAAAGAATTGCAGGATTGAGCATGACTGATGCGGTTGTTTGTAGTGAGGACAAAATTTCTTAACAATAAGGACGCTCAGTCCTG
The DNA here is from genome assembly GCA_025454405.1 of Oscillatoriaceae cyanobacterium Prado104. Classification (GTDB taxonomy): domain Bacteria; phylum Cyanobacteriota; class Cyanobacteriia; order Cyanobacteriales; family Microcoleaceae; genus Microcoleus. The sequence goes on from JALOON010000088.1 coordinate 27,327, forward strand.
ACTGCAAACATTACTACCAACCTTACTTATTGCTGACACTCGATCGGACGCGATCTTAGTCGGCAGGAGCAGTGACTAGCGACTGCTTGCGGCGGGCAAATTTTGCCAGAGAACTGACCGAATCAAAGTTATCGGGGACTATTTCAGTATCTTCGATTTTGATTCCCAAGTTTTCTTCCAAAAACATTACTAACTCTATCACGTTCATGGAGTCAATAATGCCGTTTTCTAAAAACGAAGCCTCATCGGGATAAGGATAGCCCTTGGTGCTGAACAGAATATTTTCAGCAATGTGTTGGCGCAGTAAATCTTCTACTGAATGCATAGTAAAACCCTCCAAATTTAATGTGTTTTAGGTGTATTTTTGGCTGAAAAATCATGCAGGAATTAAACAAAAGTTGGCTTGACATTACCCTAGCGGTAAGGTGCGCAGCGCGCACCCTACATCTAAAGTAGTTGCGTAAGTCCTGCGATGCAAGATCGAACTAGATGGCGTGCAAGTACCTGCAATTAAATGCAGGTCTGTTGAGCTAAATGATTGCTGTTAGGAAATGATTTTTCGGTCTTGCGAACTCTGGGCTTGCGCTCGTTCTAAAGCATCCTTTAACTTGGCACCAAGCGCCCCAACTAATGGCTCTTTTAAGATGCTGAGGTGGTCGCCTGAAACGTGGTAAATTTCCATGCTTCCAGACACGAGACTATCCCAGCCTAATTCTAGTGGAACATTAGAGGTGGCAGCGTCCTCCCGATCGCTCGCTGAGAAGATAGCCACTCGACCGGGGTACACTTGGGGTGTATATTTTTTGCAAATTTCAGAAAATGCTTGTCGCGTCGCTATGTGTTTGAGTCTGGCATTCGGAGACTTGCGATCGTCCTGAGAAGACGCATCTTTTTTCTGCTGGTGGAATCCATGGATTGCGAGTCGATTTTTCAGCTTCTCAATCTTGGAATCGAGCTTTTCTAAAACATAATTATGTCGGTGTTTTAAAATCTGATTCCAGTGATATAACAACCGTTCGTGAAAGGGTTTTGGAGTGGAGGCACCGGGTAGAATGGTATCTAAAAAGACTAGCAAACCAACTTCTCGATTTTGAGCCAGAAGTTGTTGAGCCATTTCAAAAGCTACTATTCCACCCCAAGATAAACCGCCGAGAAAATAAGGCCCTTCTGGCTGAATGGTTAGTATTTCTTCAATGTAGTGACTCGCTAGTTGCTCTACGGTATCCCAGAGAATTTCTTTCCCCAGTCCGCCTCCCGCCACCAATCCGTAAATGGGTTGTTCCGCACCCAAATGAGGAATCAGAGGGTAATATATGCCCACACCTTCGCAAAGGAATAGAGGGGGTTTGGCACCCTTGGGTTGAATCTTTGCTAGCGAAGAATAACCTCGATTCCCAGGTTTTTGAGACAGAATATTAGCCTGTTCTTCGATCGTGGGTGCTTGGAAAATCGTAGCTAAGGGTAGCTCGATATTGAAGGTTTGTTCAATTTGCTCGCAAAGGCGGACGGCCAGCAGAGAGTAACCTCCCAGAGCGAAGAAATTATCTCTCATCCCGATGGGATGGATGCCTAAAACTTGTTCCCAAAGGTAGGTAAGTTGAACTGCCAAATCGTCACCTTCGGCAGGAGCAACGAAGTTTGATGTCTGCTGCGGTGCAACGCTAGTTAAATCTTCCTGGCTGCGAGACTTTTGGAGGTATTTTCCCGCTCCCAAACGCGGTAAATCTTGCAAAGAAAGCTCGGGATCAGTTACTACACTCTCTAACAATGTTTGAAAATTTTCTAGCATCTGAGCGATGTTAGTTGCCTCGAACAAATCTGTTTTGTACTGCAGCGCTCCTGTAATTTTTCCTTCTTTTTCTTGAACGGACAGCGATAAATCGAAATTTGCAATTTCCCGCTCTACATACAGCGCACTTACGGTTAAACCGGCGAGTTCTAAAGACTGATTTGGGGTATTGTGCAAGACGAACATGGCTCGCGTCAGGGGCGTGCGAGCTAAATTTGGCAGTTCTGCAATCTTTTGCAAGGGAAAATCTTGGTAGAAATTAGCCCCTGATGAAACTTGGCTGACTCGACTCAGCAGTTCTCGAAAACTTGGGTTTCCCGACAAGTCGGCACGCAGCACTACTACATTATTAAAGTATCCAATCAGCTTTTTGCTATCAGCCCGATGGCGACCGGCAACCGGCGAACAGACAAGCATATCTTCTTGCTCTGTATATTGATAAAGCAAAGTATTAAATGCTGTCAGTAAGGTGACGAATAGCGAAACACCTTGTTGGTAACTGAGTTTTTTGAGTGCGTCTGTCAGGAGTTCGGATAGCTCGATAGATTGACAGCCTCCTCGATAGGATGGAGAGGTGGGACGCGGGTAGTCTAGAGGTAATTCGAGAGCTGGAACATTACCGCTTAGCTGCTGTTTCCAGTAGTCAAGTTGAGATGAGAGGATTTCACCTTGCAGCCACTGTCGTTGGGTGTGGGCAAAATCAGCATACTGCACGGATAACTCGGTCAGTGGCGAAGGTTGCTGGGTAGAATAGGCTTCATAAAGTACGCCCAGTTCTCGCAGAAATACGCTGTGAGACCAGCCATCAAAAATCATGTGGTGTACTGTTCGGATCAGTACATATTCTGCTTCGGCTAGGCGCAGAAGTTTGATGCGCCACAGCGGTATTTTTTCCAGATCGAAAGGTTGTTCGGCATCTTCGACAGCCAGTTTCTGAGCTTGTAATTCCCGCTGCTGGCCCGGCAATTCTTGCAAGTCTATTAATGGTAGCTGCAGATCTATCTTTGGTGATATGACCTGGATTGGTTGCCCGTCTACTATTGAAAAAGTGGTGCGCAAAATCTCGTGTCGCCGAGCAATTTCTGCCAAGCTTTGTTCTAGTGCGGCGGTATTGAGTAAACCTGTAAGTTTAAAGCAATGCAGGATGTTATGAACGGAGGTACCTGGCTGCAATTGTTCGAGAAACCACAACCGTTCTTGATTGAAGGAAAGGGAGAGGTTTCGATCGCGCGATACATGCTGAATTGGTGGAGCTTGATTTTGTAACCTGACGTTGTTTCTGACATTCAGCCAGAAATTAGAAGGTTGTTGGTCTCGAGCTTCAAGTGTTTTATCTTGGCTGAGAGCTTGAACTGATGAGCGGTTAGAGGTAGTTTGCACTTCGATAGACTCCCGATCGTGTATGGAAATGTTAAGGGTTTTGGCCTCGGTGGTTTTGGAAACAACAAATTTTCAGACAACAAAGTTTGCCTGAGAAAGTTTGCCTGAGTAGGTTGCTCAGGAGAGAGGTCGATATATTGCAGAAACGAGGAGTTATGAAAAAAATGTTAAAACTTTGTTGTCAGCTATACGGACTTTCCCTGCAATATGTATTAGACAAGTAAACTATACATGCGTGTTGTTTGGCAATAGTTTGAAAAAAAATTTATAATCAACCGGACATTTACGCAGAAACACAAAGAATATGTAAAATTAAAATCATCTTCAAATATATCGCTACTAAAAGTGATATAATATGTGCTTAAATATTTTTACATACAAAAATTAAGAAAGTTGTATTTTTTTCTGTCTGCAAAAAATAGCTCAATGAAAAAATACGATTCGGCAAGCAATATGGGCAAGAAATAGCAGTTATCTAAAACCTTGCTATACCATTTATCGAGGAGTTTCTTGGAATTGTATTCGCTAGGTACTAGCTACTGTTGCACGATTTGGGAGAAAGGCGATACATACAGCGCTGGAAGTTTTTTTTTAACGATCGCCTCAAGCATGTGTATCTTCAGATTAAAGAACAAAGCATTTGTCAAAAAGTGACTCAATCTGCTGGCGAGCATGCGGGTAAGGAAATTACCTGTCGGTAGGTTTGTCCTTGTTTTTAGAAGCGGTAGCAAACGATATCGACAAAAATTGAGAAGATAGTGACGTATCCTCTCTAAAGATTCAATCAGGCAAAGATGAGTATCAGACCAACTTTCAGATGGCTGTCATCGGTGGCAAGTATTTTAAGCGCGATCGCGATCGGCACTTTTGGCGGCATCATTCATCCTGCAAAAGCAGCGGAAACAGTTGTCATCCGCAAAGGCATTTTCCAATCGTCAATATCGGTGGCCGATTTGCGGGAATTGGCGACAACGGGAAAAGTCCCCGACAGGCTGCAATCTTACGCCAATATGCTGTCGCCCCAACAGCGGAGTCAAGTTTTTGCAGCGCTGCAAGCCAAAATTCCGCTAAATGTTGTCGGCTTGAGCAATTTGCTGAATACTCAAATCGGCAGTGCAATCCTCAAGGATCTGTCTGCAGCGCTGCCGAGGCGCGACGGCGCAGGTGTGGAAGCGCTGCGGGCGGCCCTGGTATTGGGGGCGGGCGCGCCGGAAGGCTTGTCGGTATTGAGTTTTCTCGAAAATTATCCGGGCGGGCGGGTTGTGGTGGATCTCGATCGCGCTTTTGCGGTTTTGAGTAGTTTGAATGTGGGTTTTTGGCAAACTCAGCGGTTTATGGCCGCGATCGCGCCTCAATTGGCCCCCCGCACCCCCCAGCTAAATTTGCCTCTGGATGCCACTAAACCGGGCCCGCACGCGGTGCAAGTGACAAATTTGGAGTTTAACGATACCGCACGAAACAGGCGGATTCCTGTCGATATTTACTCGTCGGCAGCGGCGACAAGCGACAAACCCGCGATCGTGTTTTCTCACGGATTGGGTTCGGTACGCACGGATTTGCTCTATTTGGCCCAACATTTAGCGTCTCACGGCTATGTTGTAGTTGCTTTGGAACATCCGGGAAGTAACGCTACTAACACGAATGCCGCGATCGCGGGACAATCGCGCTTGCTAGCACCTCAAGAGTTTTTAAATCGCCCTAAAGACATCAGTTTTGTGTTAGATGAATTGGCAAAAATCAACCAAACTGATGCTAATTTGCGGGGCAAAATTGCGAGCGATCGAGCGATGGTAATCGGCTATTCTTTTGGTGGCGCGACGGCTTTATCTTTAGCTGGTGCCGAATTGCAATTGAACAATCTCAGACAGCGCTGTCAGGCAGATTTGATTGCATTGAGTTTGGGAGAAGGCATTCAGTGTTCGGCTGCCGGACTCCCGGAAGAACGCTATCAACTGCGAGATCCCAGAATTAAAAGGGCGATCTCGATGAATCCTACAACATCTTTATTATTTGGAGAAACGGGTTTGAGTGCGATTCAAATTCCAACCTTAATAGTTGCTGCTTCTGCTGATAAAACTACTCCGGCTTTAAACGAACAAATTGCAGGTTTTCCCAAAATTCCCTCTCCGAAATGGCTGGTTGGTTTTGTCGGCGGCACTCACTTAAGCGTGAAAGATCCGAGTACAACTTTAGACCAAGTTGGCAGGCCGAGTACAGTAATTAGTGGAGATGAAGTTGTGGGCGATCGGGCTGTTAGCATTCGCAACTATATTAAAGCTGTAAGTTTGGCAATGGCGGCTCAAATGACGGCGGAAGCTGATAAGTATGCAGTGTTTTTAACGCCGGAATACGCGCAGTTAGCTTCGACACCGGAAATTCCAGTGCGCTTGGTAACGGAGATTCCTCCTGAAGCTAATGCTGTAGTGCAAAGTTTTATCCAGCAGAATAAGTAGGCGCTATTTACCCGTTCGTAGTGAGGACTTTAGTCCGCATTTAGCTGGGATTATACAGCATTTTTCACGTATCTAAGGTACACAGAAACTCCAGAAACCCGGTTTCTTAAAGAAACCGGGTTTCTCGCTGTGCCTCACTCTCCTTGCAATCTGCTGTAATAAAGAACTTAAGTCCTTACTACAAACATTACTACAAACATTAGGAATATTGTTGTACAAAGGGCGATCGCCCTCGCACTTCTCAAGTAATACTGTCCGGATCGATATTAAGTTCTCTGAGTTTTTGAGCTAAAATTTGTGCTTTTTGTTCGGCTGCGAGACTGCGTTGTTCGGCTTCTAGGCGAAGTCGATCGGCCTCTTGGCACCGTTGTTGTTCCTCCTGAATGCGCTCTTCAGGAGTCAGCAACTTTTGGCCTTGTTCGTCATACCAATACAGCCACTCGCGCCTAATTCCTTGATAAGTTCCGATCTCCCGTCCCAATCCTAAATTAATTTCTGGCATCCAGACGGGATTTCCTGACAGCAATTCATATTTTCCCCCTGACAATCGATACAGTTCTAAGGGAGCTTTGCGGACGCGACGGGGATTGTAAATTGCATAATACAATACTCCCAATTCAGCATATTTTCGCTTTTTGCTACTGTATTCCCCGCGATATGTTTGCGAGACAACTTCCAAAACAAAAATCGGTATTACTTGTTCTTCCCACAGCACGTAACTGAGGCGCAATTGTGAGTCGATAAATCTATGGACTCCCAAACTCAAGAAACCGTCGGGGACAATGGGCGGTTTGAATTCGTCGTAATAAATCGCCATGTCTGCACCAAAATACCAATCTTGGCGATCGACCCAAATCAGCGCGAGAATGGCTTCGAGTAAGGTACATAGAGGTTTCGCCAACGCTAAATTAATTGTAATTACTTAATTGACGGTGCGATCGCACAAAGATCGATCGCTCTCTTCCAACTCCGTACTCGCCCGTAAATAATCCCGCACCCAATTGCAACCAACAGCCAAAACTCGATCGATATCGTTGCCTTGTTGTAAGTCCCAGAGAATCGCAGTTTTGTCTTCCGCCGCCGAGGCAAGGGTTTTGCCATCCGGACTGAAAGCCAGGGAACGAATGCCGCCAGTATGCCCGATTAAGGTAAACTGCAACTCGCCATCTCGCCGCCATATTTGAATCATTCCCTCATCGTTAGCTGCGGCAATGAATTGGCCGTCAGGACTCAGCTTTGCCGTCCAAGTTTCGGCAGATGATTTGAACTGAATGCTGTTAAGTAATTCACCTTTGAGATTCCAGAATTTGAGGGTGTTGTCTCTACTTCCAGACATAATTGTTTTGCCACCAGCAGTGAAGGCAACTGTATAACTCATTTCACTGTGACCGACAATTGTTCTTAGCAACTTCCCATCTTGTTGCCACAATCGGATAGTTTTATCTCCACTGGTTGAGGCCAGTAGCTTGCCATCAGGACTAAATGCGATTCCCCAGACTCCAGCTTGATGCCCTTTGAGGGTGGCAATTTGGGTACCGTCTAACCGCCATAATTTAATCGTGCGATCGTTACTAGCAGAAGCCAGGATATTACCTTGAGGGCTAAAAGCTACTCGATGAATCTCTCCCTGATGCCCTCTGAGAGTTCTTAGCAACGTCCCGTCAGGCCGCCACAGCCGCACTAACTTATCTCCAGCAACCGCAACGATTTCACTGTTGGGGCTAAAAGCAATCCCGCCATAGGGGGAATTGCGCCCGGCCATCCGGGCTTGCAAACTGCCATCGCGCCGCCAAACGATGACTTCATCGGGGTTTACCGAAGCCAGCAGCTTGCCGTCGGGACTAAACGCCACTCCCCACACCCCAGTGTCGTGTCCTAACAGGCGAGTTAACAAAGGATGGCGCAACCGCCACAGCTTCACCCTACCGTCCCAAGAGGCAGAAGCCAGGGTGTCGCCGTCAGATGTGAAGGCGAGGGCGGTGATTCTGCTGTCGTGGGCTTTCATGCCAGTCAGGAAGGTGTAGCTATCATTCCTCACCCAAAGATTGATGGTTTTATCCTCAGCAGCCGAAGCTAGAATTTTCCCGTCGGGCTGAAACGCTACTGCGGTAACTGCGCCTTTGTGTTCGCTAAGGGTATCTAACAAAGTGCCGTCGCGCCGCCATATTTTAATTTTCCCATTTCCCATGCCAACGGCAAAACTCTGACCGTCAGGACTAAAAGCAAAACTGGTGACAGGCACTTTTGTGTCTGTGAAGGTTCTCAACACGGTCCCGTCTTTGCGCCACAGCCTTACTGTCCCGTCGTTGCTGGTAGAAGCAATTAATGTACCGTCAGGGCTGAATTTAACTTGTTTGACAGCGGCTTGATGCCCGATTAAGGTTTTGAGAAACTTGCCATCAGATTGCCACAGTTTTACCGTAGAGTCAGCACTAGCGGAAACCAGCAATTCACCATCCGGGCTGAAATTGAGATCGACAACACCAGCCTGATGACCGACGAGGGTATGCAGTAGAGTGCCATCTCGCTGCCAAAGTTTAATTGTCGAGTCGCCACCGCCGGAAGCAATTACCCGATTGTCAGGACTGATGGTAACTCTGGTGACGTATCCTTGAGAACCTTTCCACTTTGCCAACAGCGTTCCGTCCAAAGCGTACAGTTGAATGTCATTATTACCGCCGATCGCGATCGTCCTGCCATCAGCGCCCAAATCAAAACCTGTAATTCCTGCGCCTTGGATGCCAAAGCGATTGTACTCAACAGCACTGTAAATCGCCCGCCGCAGTGCCGATTCAACTATAGTTTGGGTTTCTTTTTCTGTTGTGCCTAATTTTTGCAGTTCTTTCCGGGCTTTCAGGGCTTGAATCAGTCCATCTAACCGCCGGTCTAGGGCAATCAGTGCTTCGGAATATCTGACAATGCTTTGGATTTTTGCTTTAGTTTCATTGCGCTGGCTTGCTAGGGCGACGCGATACTGCGACACAGCGATGGTTGCCGACCCGCAACTAACCATCAAGGCTGCGCTGAGTGCGGCAATGAAGAATTTTTGGCGTTTGGCACTTTTTCGCACTTCTTTCAGTCGCGCTTCCACTTCCTGAAGTCTTGCTGCTTCTAAAGCTTGTTGGGTTTCTTTTCTATCTAATTCTTCACTATGAGCTAAAAACTGATAATCTAAATCGCTTAAACTTTTTCCCCGCGCCCATTCTCGAGCTTCTTGCAAGGCTTGCCCGCGCAACAGTCGCGATTCATCTTGCTGTTTGGTTGCGTTCCAAGCATCCAATAATTGCGAGTAGGGACGCAGACAATTTAATTGTTTTTCTACCCATTCTAGGTTGAAGACTTTTTGATAAATGCGGTTTTTGACGCGCAAATAATTATGATTTTTGACAACTAAACCCGACAGGATTAATTCAGTTTGTTCGCGACTGTCATCGGTAGCGATCCCCCCTGCCCCCCTTAAGAAGGGGGGTTCTGAGAGTTCCCCCGGCCTTAAGAAGGGGGGTTCTGAGAGTTCCCCCGGCCTTAAGAAGGGGGGTTCTGAATATTCTTGTTCCCCCCTGACAAAGGGCGGTTCTGAATATTCCTCTTCCTCCCTGACAAAGCGGGGTTCTGAATATTCCTCTTCCTCCCTAACAAAGCGGGGTTCTGAATATTCTTGTCCCCCCCCTTGATAAGGGGGGGTTAGGGGGGGATCGGATCGCAAGATTTGCTGGTAAATCCCCAACAATCGGGCGGCGCGTTCTTGATTGCGGAGAATGCGATCGCGAATTGTTCTTAAATGTTCCGGTTCATCCTGACTTTCCCAGTGGTCGGTGATGTATTTGCGGACTATTGACTCTATCCAAAATCCCTCGGTGCCGATCGGAATTGTTGGACTTGCTATTTCCCCGGTTGTTTCTAACAGGTTCGCGGCCAATTTACACAGTTTTTGTGTCAAAAATGGCTGCCCGCCCGTCCAAGCTAGTATTTCTTTCACTACTGCTTGCGGGTCGGCAATGTTTCCCGGCAATCCGGCAGCTAGCGGTTGTGCTTCGTGCAGTTGAAATCCTTGCAGTTCGATCGCCGTGCCGATATTAAATGGCGTGCGCTGTTTATTAGCTATTAAATCACTGGGAGTAGCGACGCCAAAGATGGCAAAACTTAACCGATTGTATTCAGGATTTATGGCACGCTGGTTGTAGCAAAATCTCATCCAAGCGAAGAAATCATCGATCGAGAAATTTAAACTGAGAATGCTGTCGATTTCATCAATAAATATAACTATGTTATTTTCGGGAAATTCGACCAACAATACATCTTCGATAAAATTACCCAATCTCTGAATCGATGACAGTTCTTCTCGATCGCGCCACCATGTTTTTAAATTGATTTTTCCTAACAGGTTAAAGCCGCGCCACAGTTCGGTAGCGATACCTTTATACCACTGTTCGGGGGAGATATTTTCGCTGCCGATGCGGCTCATATCCAGAGTGCTGCACCGATATCCTTCCTGTTGCAGCAAGTGTCTGGTTCTCACCAAGAGAGAAGATTTGCCCATTTGGCGAGAAGTGAGAACGTAACAAAACTCTCCGGCCTTTAAAGCAGTATAAAGCTGTTCGTCAGCTTGTCGCTGTACGTAGCTGGGATCACCTGTGGTGAGGCTGCCCCCGACTTGGTATGGGTATTGAATCATGAGATGCAGTGCGATCGCAACAGTCCGAGCCGATCTAAGCGGTTCTATCCAAAGATAGATTGACACATGGCTGTAATTAGCATACAGGTATTGTCACGCGGATGCCTGCGTATTTTCCACAATAATGCTACAAATCTTTGAGAGTAGCGGGACGGGATGGCTTGCACTCGGTACTGGCTAGTGTTACATGACGTTGGGAAATAAATCCCGATCGCGATCGCACCCGATCGTGTCAAGTAAGCGTTTCTGGATCGATATTAAGTTCTCTGAGTCTTTGAGCTAGAATTTGTGCTTTTTGTTCTGCTTCCAGGCGCAGTTGTTGTTCCGTCAGCGCGCGTTGTTCGGATTCTAGACTGCGTCGATCGGCTTCTAGGCGAAGTCGTTCGGCTGCGAGGCGCAGTTGTTCTGCAGTCTGAATGCGTTCTTCAGGAGTCAGCAATTTTTGTCCTTGTTCGTCATACCAATACAGCCATTCTCGCGTAATTCCTTGATAGGTTCCTACCTGGCGTCCCAATCCTAAATTCATTTCTGGCAGCCAGATGGGATTGCCTGAAAGCAATTCATATTTCCCGTTGTTTAATCGATACAATTCCAACGGGGGTTTGCGACGGCGGCGGGGATTGTACACGGCATAGTACAAAACTCCTAAGTCAGCATAGGTTTGCTTTTTTTTGCTGTATTCCCCGCGATAGGTTTGAGAAACGACTTCGAGAACGAAAATAGGAACTTGTTGTTCTTCCCAAAGTACGTAACTGAGGCGCAATTGTTCGTCGATAAATCTATGAACTCCCAAACTCAAGAAACCGTCGGGGACAACGGGCGGTTTGAATTCGTCGTAATAAATCGCCATGTCTGCACCAAAATACCAATCTTGGCGATCGACCCAAATCAGCGCGAGAATGGCTTCGAGTAAGGTTTGTAGTTTAATAACATATGGGTTTCGCCAACGCTAAATTAATTGTAATTACTTAATTGCCGATGCCGTCGCACAACTTTCTATCGCTTTCTTCCAAGTCCCCATTCGTGCGTAAATAATCGCGCACCCAATCGCAACCGTAGGCGATAATTCGATCGATCGATTGCACCTGTTGCACGTTCCATAACAGCACCTTTTTGTTGTCACCCACAGAGGCGAGTGTCTTGCCGTCGGGACTAAAAGCTACCTCCCAAATGCCCCCAGTATGAGCTTTCAGGGTTGTCAACAAGACAGGTAGCTTACCTGTTTCTAGTTTCCAGAGTTTAATTACGCCATCAGCGCTGCCCGAAGCCAGCAGTTGCCCATCTGGACTAAATGCCAATGACTTGATTCCATCGTTATGACCTGCCAGCGTTGTCAGCAGCGTGCCGTCAGGTCGCCAAAGTTTGACGGTTTGGTCATCGCTGGCGCTGGCTAAGATCCCCCCCTGCCCCCCTTGAGAAGGGGGGTGAGGGGGGATCGGACTAAACGCCACCGACCTAACTATAGTTTCATGCCCTTTTAAGGTTCTCAGTAACTTACCGTTCTTGGTCCAGAGTTTGACTGTAGCGTCTCCACTAGCGGAAGCAATAACCTCACCGTCGGGGCTGAAACTGACAACCCACACTCCGCCTTGATGTCCCCGCAATCGTGCCAGCAGAACAGGGGTTTTCTCCTCTAGATTCCACAATCCCACAGTACCATCGGCACTGCTGGAGGCGAGCAGCTTGCCATCTGGACTAAAGTTAACTTTTCTGGCTGCACCTTGATGTCCTTTGAGAGTTGCCAGCAATTCTCCTTCTGGTGTCCAAAGTTTGATAGTTTTATCTCCACTGGCGGTAGCTAAGCGCTTACCATCGGGGCTGAAAGCAACTCCCGTGACAACGCCATCGTGCTTTAGCGTGCCTAGGGATAAGGACTTATCCCCACCGCCAACCCCCCAGAGTTTAACGGTTCGATCGGCGCTGGTGGAAGCGAGAATTTTGCTATCCGGACTAAACGCGACTCCAAAAACTAGGGATTGATGCCCGTTGAGGGATTTGAGTAAGGAGTTATTGGGGTGCCAAAGTTTCGCCTTGGTGTCCAAACCAAGGGTGGCAAGGGTTTTGCCATCCGGACTGAAGTTTACACTCGCCACCATTGCGCTGTGTCCGGCAAAGGTGCGTACCAGTTGCACCTTGTCCCAAGTTTTGCCATCTCGCTGCCACAGTTTGAGAGTGAGATCGTCCGATACCGAGGCTAACTGGGTACCGTCGGGACTGAAGGCGACTGCCAAAACCATTCCGCTATGTCCGGTGAAGTTTGTCAGGAGGAGTGGCGTATTTCCAGAGAGTTGCCAAAGTTTAATCGTGCCATCCAAAGCAGCAGTGGCAATGGTATCTCCTTGGGGGCTAACGGCAACACCAATCACCGTTATTTCATGAGCCTTAACAGTCGTTAAGAGTTGACCGTCAACCCGCCATATATTCAGCATTCCTTTAGCACTACCGGCAACGATTTTCTGGCTGTCTGGGGTAAATGCAACTCCTGAATTTATGACTGTATCGGCGCTTAAAGTTTTCAGCAGGATGCCGTTTTTGGTCCACAGTCTAACGGTGCCATCTTCACTGGTAGAAGCGATGAATTCACCGTTGGGGCTAATCGCAACGCCTCCGACGTTGGCTTGATGACCTTTTAATGTGTGGAGTAAGGTGCCATCTTTTCTCCAGACTTTTACAGTGCGATCGCCACCACCCGATACAATTATTTGACCGTCCTGACCGATCGCTACCGCTGCCGCGAGCGCCTGATGCCCTCGCAGAATTTTCAACAGCCTGCCGTCTTTTGCCCACAAATTCACGGTATTTTCCCTGCCCGCCGCCACAATCGTTTCGCCATCGGGGCTAAAGGCAATGCCACCGGTGGAAGCAACAGGTTTTGACAAGCGATTGTATTCATCGGCTCCCAAAATTGCTTGCTGGAGGGCAAATTCCACCTTGCTTTTAGTCTCCAGGTTCACTTCTGTTAATGTCAGTAGTTTTTTTCTGGCTCGCAGTGCTTCGATTAAAGCATCTAACCGACTATTAGAGGCAAATAGCCCTGTTGAAGAAGAGACGAGCGCTCGAATTTCGTTAATTCTGGCTTGTTGTTCGCTGGCACGGGCTGTGCGATACTGCCAGAAAGTGCTGATGCCCAATCCAGTGGCGATCGCTAATGCTGATGAAAGTGCAATGATGAATATTTTTTGCAGTTTGGCAGATGCTTTTTTTTCAGCGAGTCTGCGCTCGACTTCTTTGAGCCGTTGGGCTTCTAATTCGAGTTGGGTTTCTTGGCGATCGCTCTCTTCGCTATAAGCTAAAAACTGATAGTCTAAATCGCTCAAACTCTTTCCTTGCGACCATTCTCTAGCATCTTTTAGGGCTTGTCCGCGCAACAGTCGCGAAAAATCTGTTTGTCCCGAAGCAATCCAAGCATCAAAAGTTTGAGAATAGGGGCGCAGCGAAGCTAATTGTTTCTCTACCCATTTGATGTTAAAAACTTCTGCATAAATCCGATTTTTTACCTTCAGTAACCCCTGTTGTTTTTCAACTAAACCAGATAGGATTAGTTCTATTTGTTCCCGACTGTCATCGCTAGCGATTCCCCCAGCCGGGGGCGGGCACGGGGGCACCGCCCCTACAAAGGGGGATGCTTCTTCCTCTTGTCCCCCCCCTTCAGAAGCTAGGGGGGGATCGGATTGCAAGATTTGCTGGTAAATTCCCAACAATCTGCCCGCTCGTTGTTCGTTGCGCAGGATGCGATCGCGGATTGTTCTTAAATGTTCCGGTTCATCTTGACTTTCCCACTTGTCGGTGATGTATTGTCGCACTATTGACTCGATCCAAAATTCCTCGGTGCCGATCGGAATTGTTGGACTTGCTATTTCTCCGGTTGTTTCTAACAGGTTCACTGCCAATTTACAGAGTTTTTGAGTTAAAAATGGCTGCCCGCCCGTCCAAGCCAATATTGCTTTGACTGCTGCTTGCGGGTTGCCGATTTTTCCTTGAAATCCGGCAGCTAGCGGTTGTGCTTCGAGCAATTGAAACCCGTGCAATTCTACAGCCGTACCGATATTAAATGGGGTCCGTTTTTTATCTGCTATTAAATCGCTGGGCGTTGCTACGCCAAAGATCGCAAAAGTCAAGCGATTGTATTCGGGATTAATCGCCCGCTGGTTGTAGCAGAATCTAATCCAAGCGAAGAAATCGTCGATCGAGAAATCCAAACTGAGAATGCTGTCGATTTCATCAATAAATATAACTATGTTATTTTCAGGAAATTTGACGAACAATACATCTTCGATAAAATTCCCCAATCTCTGGATAGGTGACAGGTCTTCTAACTCGTTCCACCAAGTTTTTAAATTGACTTTTCCCAGCAGGTTCAAGCCCCGCCACAACTCAGTTACAATGCCTTTGTACCAGCGATCGGGGGTAATATTTTCACTCCCGATGCGGCTCATATCGAGGGTAGTACACAAATATCTTTCTTGTTGCAGCAGGTGTCTGGTGCGGACTAAAATTGAAGACTTGCCCATTTGTCGCGAGTTGAGGACATAACAAAATTCTCCCCTTTTTAAAGCGCGATAAAGGTCTGAATCAGCCTGCCGGATGACGTAGGTAGGAGCGTCTTTTGTCAGGCTGCCGCCAACTTGGTATTGATAATTTACCATGGTTAATTGGTGAGGGATAATCGATCGCGACTAACATATTTCCGAGCTGTTACTATCTTTCTCATGGTTGATAATTGATAGTGTTGCGCGATCGCCTCCTTGCCTTTTTGCTTTATAAAGTGCCTCCGATGCTTCCTCTATTAAAATTTCGGGAGATTTTTCCAGACAGGCAATTGTGTTGGCTGCTCCCAAACTTACGGTGATAAAGTCAGACGGAAATCCTCCCATTCCTAGCAGGTTGTAAGGGATTGCCAATTGTTTTACTTGCAAGCGAATTTGTTCGGCTATTTTGAAAGCACTACCACCTTCTTGCTCCGGCAAAAAGATCGCAAATTCTGCCCAATTATAACGAGCAACTAAATCATCTTGACCGATACAATTGCCGATCGCCCGAGCCACTTGTTGCAAGCAATTATCTGCTGTTGTTTGACCGTGCCGATCGCTGTAAAGTTTAAAAAAGTCAATTTCACACAAAATTAATGTGACCGATTTCTGTTCGATCGCTAACTTTTGCCACGCCTGCTTCAGGTGGGTTTCAAAGTAGTGGCGATTGGCAACTTCGGTGAATCGATCGGTGTGGGATGCTTGCTGCAAATTTTTAATTTGTTGCTGCAAGCTCTCTATTTGTTTTTGTAAATCGTGAGATTCAAATTTCTGGGAAGCAAAAAATTGACGGTATAAATTACAAGAGAAAGTTGCGCGATCTCCCTCCAATTTCACCAGTCCCATACTTGCCAATTTATACGCAGGTATGGGGTCTAACTTCGCACCTGCTTCAGCAGCTATTACCAGTTCGAGTGCTGCTCCCAATTCGGAATGTTTTTGCAAAATTGTTAAATATTCTCGCAGGTGATTGCTATAAATCCCGGTAACTTGAGATGCATTTTCTAACAATAAATCTAGATTTGGCGATGAATTTACTAGGTGATAAAGCGCCAGTCGCACTAAATAAGGATGTCCACCTACCATTGCCATTAGTTTCCGAACATCTGTGTCATCTGTCCAATCAATTCCATGGTGTCCTGCCAAACAAATCACCTGTTCTAAATTAAACTCCGGCAATCTCACAGGCAGTCCGATATTAAAAGGAGATTGATTGAGGTCGAAGTTAATATAAACTTCCGTCGAGTGAACCAAAACTAAGCGGAGTTTTTGCAAAATCTCCTGTTGTTTTGCTTCTTCGTACCACGATCGCAGCAAGGATAAAAACTCTTGGGCGATGTTGGGATACTCGAACATCCGATTGACTTCATTTAAAGCCAAAACGACGGGTGTATTTATTTGTTCCAGCAAATACCCTTGGAAATAAACCGTGCAGCTAACTTTGCTCCCGATATCTTCATCCCAATAATCATCTAGCATTGGCGGTAGCTGCAACTGGCGGCTGACATTAGCACAAAACCAGCGCAAAAACTTATCTAAAGAGCTAAAAACCTCGTTTTCAGCTTGTAAAAAGTCTATGTAGGCGGTACGGTAATTTAATTTTTTGGCTCGATCGAGTAGGCGCACCAATAAAGAGCTTTTACCCATCTGTCTGGGCGCTTTAATCCGAATTACGCTTCCCGGTTGGGTAATTTCTTGATAAATTTGTGCTTCGAGTGGCTGGCGTTCGATGTAAAGATTAGAACCCAAGGGTACTGGGCCGCTAGGAAACTCTACGCAAGCCAGGGGTTGGTTGCTATCGATATGATTGCGTATCGCCATTTTTCCAAAAAACTATTTGTGGGATTGCCAAACTTTGACCCTTTATTATAAGCTGGATACACCTGTACTTTAAGAAACTATTTTAGAAGGTTAAGATTTTCTCAATCGTGCTTGACAAAAGCATCTGAGAATCTGCATCATGCAGTCATTGTTCGTCGCAGCTCTTTTGAGTTTTTGTCGCAAACGACGCTGGAAGGTGGTTTCATACCAAATCCGGGTATCGTGCCCCCTTTATTTCACAAAACTCGCTTGGAGTGGGTTTTGTTTGTCGAGAAGCGATTTCAATCGCGCCCGTCTTATCGGGGATATCTAACCCGGATTTGGTTTCACAGGTTAACCGCATGGTTGTGCTATTGGTCTTGCCGGGGCGAAGTTGTGGGGGCTGTTGAACCAACCAATGGGTCATTTATTAATGGGTAACATCTAAACTCCAATGTACTTGGTTTAATGCATTTGGTTTAATGCACTTGGTTTTCAATGCGGCGATGTTGGCGAATGGCACGATCGTTTAGCTGGGCATCTACGGGTAAAGAATTTAGGTAAAATTGCACCTCACGAGTGGTTGTGTTCCACAGATGACGAACTATGTAACGACGATAACATATGATTCGCTGCGAGATATTAGCAAGATCGAGTAACGATTTTTTACAGTGGTCCGCATCAGCGATACTGGATATCCAAAAACTATTTGTGGTAATCTAGTCTCTTCAGAGAATGTAAATTTATTAGCTAACAATCACCCCAAACAATCACCCCACACAATCAATCATGACAAAATCAACATTTTACATCCCTTCGTTGGACGGAATGAGGACGATCGCTTTTGTGATTGTATTTTTATCTCATGCAGGTCTCGGAAATATTATCCCTGGCGGTTTTGGGGTGACAATATTTTTCTTTTTGAGTGGATATCTGATTACAACTTTGATGAGGCGCGAATACGAAAAACATCAATTCATTAATTTAAAACATTTTTATTTGCGACGCATCCTGCGAATTTGGCCTGGATTCTATCTAGTTTTATTGAGTGGAACTTGCTTAACGGTACTAGGTCTGCTTGACGGACAAATTAAAATTCCTGCTTTTTTAAGCCAAGTTTTGCATTATTATAACTATTATTCAACTTTTATTGCCAACGATGGAGTAACTCTTGGTAGCGGTGTGTATTGGTCTTTGGCAGTTGAGGAACACTTCTACTTTGTTTTCCCTTTTCTCTACATCACTTTACTCAAAATGCGCGTGAGTCCCCAAAAACAAATGTTTATTTTTTGGGGGCTGTGCTTAGCTGTGCTAATTTGGAGGTGCGTTCTAGTTTTTGGTATGGGAGCTAATGAAAATCGCATCTTTCATTTATCAGATACCCGAATGGATGGTATACTATTTGGTTGTGCGTTAGCAGTCAATGGCAACCCAGTATTAGATGTTCAGTATGGCTCCGATCGACTCTGGAAATATTTTTTACTTCCAGCAGGAATCACTTTAATTCTTTTGTCGTTTCTGGTTCGCGCTCCTGAGTATGAAAACACAGTTCGTTTCACCATTCAAGGTATTGCGCTGAATGCGGTTTTTATTACTGCTATTCGCTTCCCAGATTGGGGAGTATTTCAAATTCTTAATTGGGGTTGGATGCGGTTTATTGGTTTACTTTCATACTCGCTTTACCTGATACACGACACTGTAATTCAAGGCATTCATTATTATTTGCCTCAAATACCTGGGGTCGTGCAGGGAGTGGCGAGCCTGCTAATTTCCTTTATATTATCCTATGCAATTTATCGGTATATAGAGCAGCCTTGTGCTCGACTGCGGAAGCAATTTTCCTCACAATCATCATAAGTCCGAATTTAGGAAATTGCTCTAACCCGGATTTTGTATAATACCAGATCCGGGTTGGTCATGTTATTGGTGGTGGTAAGATCCGCCACCTATTAATTTTATTTGAGGTGAAAATTGCTCGAACGCACCTTGCCACTACAGCAAGCTACAGAAGTTCTTGAAGATTGCGAGCGGCTTCATTGAGGTTGTGAGTGGTAAACTTGGTTTGAGAAATGCCGATCGCGGTTTGTGCTGCTCCTCGATCGAGCGTTTTCATCGCTTCTACAACTTGCTCGACAGCTAAGGCTTGCTGCTGTGCGGTGAGGGAAATTTGTTGGGTGCTAATTGCAATATTATTGATGGCATTTACTACGTCGTTGAAAGCTTGAGCCGTGCTTTTTGTTAATTTCATTCCTTCGCCTGCGGTGTGCGCGCCTTCGCTAGTTGCTGTTACCGTAGCACCGATCGCGCTTTGAATATCAACTATGAGATTGTTAATTTTTTCTGCTGATTTTTTACTGCGATCGGCTAAATGTCTGATTTCACCGGCAATAACTGCAAAACCCCGACCGTTTTCACCCGCTCGAACAGCTTCTACTGCTGCATTTAGTGCTAGCATATTCGTTTGACTGGCCAATTCGCTGACTAAATCGGAAATATTAGCAATCTGGTTTGTTTGTTCGTTTAAGTGCTGAATTTGAGCGGCTACTGCTTCTGCTTGTTCTCTTAAAACTTTCATGCCTTCCAAGGTACGATTGACCGTTTCGCTACCTCCACCAGCTAAATTTAATGCTTGCATTGCTCCGGTTGCTGCTGATTCTGCTTGTTGTGCCGTAGACTTGGAAGATGCTCCCAATTCGTCCATGGTAATTGTTGTTTGATTGACTGCTGCTGCTTGGTGGCCGATCGTGCTTTCTTGTTGTTCTACTGTAGCGACAATTTCCACTGAAGATTTGGCGATCGCTGCAACAGTTTGATTTATCATTTTCGCAATCTTGGAAGCAACTATTAAACCGATACTTAGGGAACCCAGCACCGATAAAACAGTACTCAGGGCGATCGCTTTTAGCAGCAATCGCGTCTCGTTTGCTTCAACCTTCGAGGCTGCTGCTAAAAATTCTCGCTCTTTGGCTAGAATTCGTTCCTGTGCTTTTTCAACTTCTAATAGCCTGACTTGGTTCGTGAGGTTTTTTGCTGCTTGCAAGTTACCTTGCTTTAACAAGCGTATTGCTTCTCTAGAAATTCCGTCGAGCCGCTTAACTTCATTTTGAATAGTTTTAAATTCTTGTTGTTCCTGGGAGTCTTTGAGGTTGTTTTTGAGCTCGGCAGCAGCAGACTGATACAACTTCCATCCAGCTTCATAGTTGCTTTCATAACTTTTATCCTCGGGGAAAAGTACGTAACCCCTAAGATTTCGCACCATTTTCGACATCCCGTTAGTTACATTTATGGCGCTGATAATAGTATTTTGAGCGCGCTTGACTTTTTGTGACAATCTTTCTTTATTCACGGCTCTGGCATAGAAGAAAACCCCCATAAATATCAAACATAAAATCGGGATCAAATATCCGAGGAGAATGGAATTCTTCAGCTTTAACTTATAAAACATACTCGATACCTCAGTGGCATTTTTATAATTTTGAGCGGGATTTATTTAAGGGCGATCGATTAAAATCATCAAACCGTAACTTAAACTGTAATGCAGTATGTTATGGTAGAATCCAGATATCGATCGAATTTTTGCGCCTAGGAACGCAGTCTTTCCCTTGCAGGAGCGATCGCTCGGCGACCGAAGGAGCTAGTTCGACCAATTTGCTTTGATAAATGTTATTTTATAGGTGTGCTAGATAGGTATGCAAGAGCAAAATACAAACATACACAATTTTGACAAACTATCCCAAAACGGATATGCCTAAAAAAAATTTCATCCCGCTATTGCTGTTGATAGCAGTGCTGTTTATCATCTACGGTGACAGCTTGACTTTTCTGCCGCAACCTGTCAGAAATGCCAGCATCGCAAGTCGAAATTTTATAGTCGGATTGTGGCCGAGTTGGCTGAGACCGAGGGATTTTAACGAGCAAAGAGAACGGGATATCGATCGACTGCAACAGCGTCCGAGTCCCGATCGATAGTTGAGAGGGAATTTTGAGTTTTGAGTTTTGAGTTTTGAGTTTTGAGTTGAAAGAGAGTTGAGAGGGAATTTTGAGTTTTGAGTTTTGAGTTTTGAGTTGAAAGAGAGTTGAGAGGGAGTTTTGAGTTTTGAATTTTGAGTTAAAGAGAGTTTGTAAGGAGTTTTGAGTTTTGAATTTTGAGTTTTGAGTTAAAGAGAGTTCTGAAGTTCAAAACTCAAAACTTAAAACTCAGAACTTCCCCTAACCTTAAACTCAGAATTTCCCCTAAGCTTGCTTCTTCAACCAGCTAAACATGGCGCGCAAATCTTTGCCGACTTCTTCAATAGGATGTTCTGCTTCTTGACGGCGCATCGAGGTAAATCCCGGTTTGCCGGATTGATTTTCCAATACGAATTCGCGAGCAAATTGACCTGATTGAATTTCGCTGAGAATTTTGCGCATTTCGGCGCGGGTTTGGTCGGTAACGATGCGCGGACCGCGAGTTAAATCGCCGTATTCTGCTGTATTCGAGATGCTGTCGCGCATTTTGGCGAGACCTCCTTCCACGACTAAATCTACAATCAATTTGACTTCGTGGAGGCATTCAAAATAAGCTAATTCCGGTTGGTAGCCCGCAGCAACCAAGGTTTCAAATCCTGCTTTGATTAAAGCGCTCAAACCGCCGCACAAAACTACTTGTTCGCCAAAAAGATCCGTTTCAGTTTCTTCGCGGAAAGTGGTTTCAAGAATTCCCGCTCTAGTACCGCCGATACCTTTAGCATAAGCCATTGCTCGATCGCGCGCTTGGCCGGAAGCATCTTGATAAATTGCAAACAAGCTGGGAACGCCTTCGCCTTGTTCGTAAGTCCGGCGCACTAAATGTCCGGGACCTTTGGGCGCAACCATGACGACATCGACATCGGCAGGGGGTACGACTTGACCGAAATGAATGTTAAAACCGTGGGCAAATGCGAGAACTTTTCCAGCGGCAAGATTCGGTTCGATTTGTTCTTTGTAAACAGTTTTTTGAACTTCATCCGGCAATAAAATCATGATGAAGTCGGCGGCGGCTGCTGCTTGGTCTACCGGGTGAACTGTTAAACCGGCTTCCTTGGCTTTGATGGCGGATTTGCTGCCGGGATACAAGCCGACAACGACATTCATGCCACTGTCTTTGAGGTTGAGGGCGTGGGCGTGTCCTTGAGAACCGTAGCCGACGATCGCAATTGTTTTGTTGGCTAATAGGTCTAGGTTGGCGTCAGCGTCGTAGTACATGCGGGCCATAGCGTCGGTCTCCTGAGATGCAAATGTGTTGTGATTCTGTGCAAAACTTCGATTTTATCAAAATGTGGCGCTTTTTTTTGCAGCGACCGCGACCCGCGCATAAATACTAAAGAAACTGGGTTTTTCATCACCATTAATGGCTGTAAAGCAGTATTTTCGCAAACAACCCGATTGCTGACCTATACCAAGAAACCGGGTTTTTCATCGATATTAAGGGCTGCGATGCAATATTTTTGCAAAAAACCCGGTTTCTGAGACCCGCGCTTTTAAGCAATGTGCGGTTAAGGTGCAAGCTGGGGAAAATACAGCGCGATCGCTCTTTATTGACGGCAGCTTGTAGCTGAGTCTGCGATCGTCTCGTATAATTGTCAGTAGCGTCCTCTGCTTTTAGAAAAACGCATCTTACTTTTTTGTTAAATGAAAATAACAGCAATACATCACGTATTTCAGAGATCCCGATAACTTACCGTTAGAAATCTATGAAATTTAGGATTTAGTAGGGTGAATTAAATCGCTCTTGTTTGACAATATTAAAATTTGAACTTCGATAGTTTCAGTAAAATTACGCAATTCAATGAAAAAGCACGTGACTTAAAAGCTCGCGGGATCTGCATTATTCCTGATTGTGAATTTAGGGTATCAATTGTTAGATTGGGTGGAAAGAGCTTTTCAATTGATGTCTGTAAAAAAAGATGTCTGTAAAAAAATTAGGAGTCAGTTTCATTCAATGAAGAACCTTGAGGATTTTTTTACAAGCAGCGATGCGGATTCATCCTGCAAGCAAGCTAATACGCCCAATCGTTTCCAAGATTTCTGCGCGGATGTTCCAGCATCGAGTTACGCTCTCTCCCGCATCCAACAGTGTCAAAGCGAGGATACAAAATCCAACTATGCGAGTATCCATCAATGGTTTGAAGAGCAGGTAGATCGGACTCCTGATGCGATCGCCCTATCCTTTCAAGGGCAAGAATTAACCTACAGCGCCTTAAACCAAAGAGCAAACCAGCTTGCCCATTATCTCAAAGCGCTAGGGTTGCAACCCGAAGAACTGGTTGCGATCTCTATGAACCGCTGCATGGAAATGGTGATTTGTTTTTTGGGCTTGATGAAGGCTGGTGCGGCCTATGTGCCGATCGATCCGGCCTATCCCCACGAACGTCGAGCTTACAAATTACAAGATGCTAACGTGCGATTCATTTTGACTCAAAAGCATCTGGTTCCATTTTTGCCCAAACACAAAGCTCGCGTAATTTGTCCGGATGCAGACTGGCAGGACATAGGGCGATACAGCACTGAAAATCTGCCAATGCTGACACAGGCAGAGGATTTGGCTTACGTTATTTATACATCCGGTTCGACGGGAAATCCTAAGGGTGTGGCGATCGTACATCGAGGCATGGTACACCACAGCAAGGCGATCGTGCAGGCGTTTGACCTTCAGGTGGGCGATCGAGTCCTGCAATTCTCCAGCATGAGCTTTGACATCATCGTTGAGGAAGTGTTTCCATCCTTAGTTAGCGGTGCAACTATCGTGCTGCGAACAGAAGACTGCATTAGTTCCACACGCCAATTCCTAGATTTTATCGAGCAAGAACGAATTACTGTGCTGGACTTGCCGACAGCTTTTTGGCACGGACTCGTCAGCGGATTGGAATTGCTGCAGGTTCCCATGCCGCCCGATGTGAGATTGGTAATTGTGGGTGGAGAAAAAGCATCTCGGGCGATCTACGCTCGATGGCTGCAATTGGTCGGGCAATACCCTCGTTGGATCAATACCTATGGACCTACTGAAACTACAGTAACGGCAACTATTTTTGACCCGATTGCTGAAGGCTACGATCCCAGCGAAGCAGACATTCCGATCGGGCGTCCCCTTCCGAACAGCCAAATTTATATTCTGGATGAGAACCTCAATCCCTTGCCAGATGGCGAGATTGGCGAAATGTATATTGGAGGCCCCGGACTTGCTAGGGAATATCTCAACTTGCCAGATCGCACCGCCAGTAAGTTTATTGCTAACCCATTTAGCGATCGATCCGGGGCAAGACTTTACAGAACAGGGGATACTGCCCGCTATTTACCCAACGGAATGTTAGAGTTTATTGGTCGGATCGATTTTCAGGTGAAAATTCGAGGGTTTCGGATCGAGCTACTGGAGATCGAAAATTATTTGGAAAGGTATCCTGCCACGCAGAAAGCTATGGTTTTGGCGCGGGAAGATGTGCCCGGCGAAAAGCGTTTAGTGGCATATATCATTCCCAAGCACGGACAACAAATTGATGTGCCTGCGTTGCGCAGCTTCCTGCAAACAAAGCTACCGGCATATATGATTCCGGCA
The DNA here is from genome assembly GCA_025454405.1 of Oscillatoriaceae cyanobacterium Prado104. Lineage (GTDB taxonomy): Bacteria > Cyanobacteriota > Cyanobacteriia > Cyanobacteriales > Microcoleaceae > Microcoleus. The sequence continues at coordinate 51,520 of JALOON010000088.1, forward strand.
GCGGTTGTAGTTATGGAGAACTTCCCGATAACGCCTAATGGTAAGGTCGATCGCGGCGCATTTCCAGCACCGCAGGTTGCCAATCTAGTTCAGCATAGTGAAGCTGTGTTGCCTGTTGATGGACTAGAAGTTGAACTCGTCAAAATTTGGGAAAAGGTGCTTAATATTAAGCCGATCGGCACCACTGATAATTTCATGGATTTAGGCGGTACATCCTTGTTAGCTGCTCGCTTGGCCGACCAAATTGACCAGAAATTTCAACAAAGCTTACCGCTATCTATTATTTTCACATCCCCAACAATCAAACAACTTGCCCGGATTTTACGTCAAACAGATATCCCCAAACAAGACCTTTCCCTAGTTGAGATTCAACCCCACGGTTCCAAGCCACCGCTATTTCTGTTTGAAGGGGTTTCTATCTATCATCCGTTAATTCCATATTTGGGTCTAGACCAGCCGATCTATGGCTTAATTGCTCTGCATAAAGATGGGGTAAATGGCCCGGCGAACCAGGTTGAGGAGATCGCATCCTATTACATCAATGAGCTAGTCAAGGTTCAACCAGAGGGTCCCTATTATTTAGGTGGTTTGTCCTTTGGGGGTATTGTTGCTTTTGAAGTAGCTCAACAATTGGCAGCTAGAGGGCAGGAAACCAGGTTTGTGTTCATGTTTGATGCCATGTTGCCCTCTGCTTACAAGCCCGTGCCTTTTGGTCAGTGGCTGCGGTTCCATAGCAAAAAAGTCGCCAAACACGGTCTGGGTTACATCATCAATCTCATCATCGATCGAACGACACAACTTGCCGATCGAATTACTATTCTGACTGGCAATACGATCTCGCGATACCGCAAGACCGAAGAACTCAAACAGTCAAGCAACACCATTGAGTATTTGATGGTAGGTAAAATGATTGACGAGTCAGAACGAGCTTACGTGCCGGAACCTTATGATGGCAAGGTAGTTATGTTTCGAGCAATGGATTCTGAAGATGGCGACAGTGTCAATCTCGATACCAATCTGGGATGGCAACCCTACCTCAAAGATGGCATGATCGTTTATGATATACCGGGCGACCATTTAGGTATTTTGCAGGAACCAAATGTAGGGGCGATCGGTAACAAAATGAAGCTATTGCTGCAGGATTCTCGCTGATGAAAAAAACTCCGACTTAGACAATAGCATTTGGCAGTGCCATCTACAGCAAACAGACTCTAGAAAATGCCTCAGCACGATCTTTTTATGAGGAAATAAAAAGCCTAGTTGCCGATGTAATATGAAATATCTAAATGTTTGCTACAGATAGAAGCTCGATCTTGGAAAGCAGATTGCACCAGTGGCTGAGGTTGACCGCTCCCCGTGCGCTCGCTTCTATCTAGCGCGATCGCGATCGGGTGAACACGCAGGCTAATTGTGCACGCACGGGGAGCTCGTTGTGGGTTGCGTCAAATCCAACAATTGCGGGTAACAGAGCGGAGTAACCCTTGAATTAACGTGAGGCAAGAAGAGGGATGGAGATTGTGACAATCTCCAACTAATTTGAGATATTTTGACGGCGGTACTTGCTCAAACATCTTTTGCTTTTGATGCAGATTCTCAAAAACTATTTGGATTGGGTACGCCGCGAATGTCCATACATTGCATGGGAAAGTTATTCAGTTAGAGCAGGCTGAACCAGAAACTTCCCTTAATTCTACTCTCAGCACCAATCTTTCACCTGAAGAAATTAATAAAATTATTGATGGGTTAGTTGGGAATGGAGGTTTGTTTGAATTGATTCAAAATCAAATTACCAATCAAGTCACGAATCAGCGCATACCTATTGTAGGGACTGGTTTGAAAGCAGCTACTCAATTTTTTGATGGTAATTTTATTACTAAAGTTAAAAATCAACTAGAGGCTGTTAAAAATAGCCCTATGCCAACAGTCGCAGCGCTTCAAAAAAGTTTATTTGATGCGTTGGGTGTAAATCTCGATCCCAATACTGACGATGGAGGCAACGATGGTATACCAGATACAATAGCAGATTTGCAAGATATTAAATTGTTGACTGAAAATAATAAATTTGAGTTTGACCTTAAACTCAAACAAAATTTAGTTAACAGTTCAGTTTCCATACCTTTAGATATTGGATTGCCTGCATTAAAATTTGAATCTACTGCGAATCTGGGTTTAGATGCTCAAGTTGGTTTGGATTGTGGTGATAGTCATGGCAGCGATCCAATATTGGCAACCAAGCTAGATAATGGCGTGTTGCAATTAAATATGGGACGGTATGCTAGCCAACGGGCTATTACCAAAATTCCGAAACAGGAGTTGCCGTCAGTTTGCTAACCGGAAAAGGTTGGTTGGGAGATGCTAAAGGCGATACCCTGACGCAAATTGAAAACCTCATCGGTTCCGAATTCATCGATACTTTAAATTGGCGACAATGGCAACAACCGCATTGATGGTTTAGCCGGCACCGACATTATTGATGGTGGGTTGGGAGATGACACAATTGATGGCGGTTTCGATCGCGATCGCATCCTCGGTTCGGCCGGCAATGACCTATTATACGGACAAGCTGGAGTAGACTACCTCGACGGTGGCGAAGGTAACGACTACCTCGACGGCGGTGAAGATAGCGATACTTTGCAAGGACAGGCGGGTAACGATTACCTCGATGGCGGTAATGGTAGCGACTACCTAGCAGGTGGTATCAATAACGACCAACTCTACGGTCAAGCGGGTGACGATACTCTCTCTGGCGATGCCAACAACGACTATCTCGAAGCTGGTGACGGCGATGATTCCCTTGCGGGAGGCGATGGCAACGACCAACTTTACGGTGAAGCTGGCAAGGATACTTTCGAGATATTTAGTTGAAATAATCAGGATTAGGCTTCAACTTTCATCCTATCGAACAAATCCCAAATTAACCATTCAAGCGTCTTTTTAGCATGCACACAAAAACGGCTATCCAGCCCCCAAATACTTCCTGTTTCGTAATCTGCGTTTAAAGGACAACCACCACCACATATTCCTAGAGCAATACAATTTGCGCACTCTTTCATATTCAAAGGAGACCTTTTAGACCATTCTTGAAAAACCTCACTCTCACTTGGATCGAATTGGCTATCGTTGACATCTGTCACAAAATATTTACGCTCACTTAAATAGCCATGACAGATACCAACGTCTCCATTAGGTGCAATAGCAATTTGATTTCCACCAGCACATCCGCAATCAAAGGGATAGACTTCTTTTTTAGTAAAGCTATCTACTTTTCTCATGATTCTGTCTTCATAAATTCCTTTTTGTCGAAATATCTGAAATGCTTTAATAATACTTTGAGTGGCTTTTTCGTTGTAATTTTCTCCTGTTTGATAGCCGGGAACATTCAAAGCAATATTAAATGCTAGACTTTTCAGCTCTAATTTATTAACTATCAAATCTATAGTTTGATCGAAGCGATCTATACACTGCGGACTCAGCGTACATGAAATTCCTGCATCTACACCTTCTTGTTTGAGAGTTTCAATTCCTTTAATAACATCATCATAGACTGGTTTGCCATTTTGATATTGCCGACAAGAGTCTGTAACAGTCTTATCCCCATCCAAGGAAACCCCTACACTAACATTATATTTTTTCAGCATTTTAGCAATTGCTGGGGTCACAAGAGAACCATTTGTTACCAAATTAATGATTGTTTTTTCAGGAATTTTTCCGCTTTTAATCCTATCCTCCACAGTTTCTAAGATATACTGAAGAGTATTGACATTGAGTAAGGGTTCGCCACCATATAAAACAATTGTTTTCTGCTCTTCAAATAACTCGGGAACTAGAGAAATTAATCTGCAAAACATATCTAGCCCTTTTTTGGCTGTTTCTATCGTCATGTGTGCAAAACGATATCCTTGAGAGATTCGGTTTTCAATAAAGCAGTATTTACACCCAAAATTACAGTTGTCTGTCAAAAGGAAGTAAGCAATAGAAATATAAGGGTGACCCGTGTAGTGTGATTGAAACCAGTTTAATATTTCTCGATCCGTCTTGTCAGCATTAACTAAAATTTTAGCTGTTTCCAAATGAGAAATTAATGTCATTAACTGTTCTTTTCTCTCTGCTTCTAGGGTGTCTGTTACTTGATTTAGTGTTTTTCCATTACCGAAACTTTTGAGGATAGGGACAATAGCGTTTTCCACAAAGATCGGCATTGATTTCAATGAGTTGTATAGAACACTTACGTCATTTCGCTCTAAGACATGGGTAAAATTTGACCATCTGTAAGATTTTGCATTCATTATTTTACTTGACTCCTAATTTTTTTTGAGTTAGACGTTGTTGAAGAATCGGATAATGTTCAAATCAAAACTTACGCATTTATATAAGAATTACGTCTCAAGTAAATGCCTGCGAAGAATCTCAAACTATTATTCTGTCGTTCGGCCTACGTAAGTTCTCAAAGAAATTTATTTGCTATCATCTTTGTCTTAACAACGTCAATTGTAAATTACCAGGTTAGAGATTGACGAGGGGATCTATTCGACTTGCATTTACAACCATTACAGCTACATGTCGAAGCTAATTGGTTTGAAGTTTCCGCTCCTATTTTAGCAATAACTTTGGTGTAATCTGGGGCAGATGGGATAGCGAAGCCATTATATTTCAAGGAAGGTGTCATTGTATTCATACAATACTCTCACCATTACATTCTGAGATTGGATGTAAAAAGCGCTATTGCACTTTCTAATATGGTTTATATTACATGATTAAATCTGTGTTGCAAATACCTATAAGTGTTATTATGTGGGAATTTTACAATTATTCACACGCTAAATTTTGTGGGATAAAGTGGGACTTACTTGCTCTAGTGGGAAAAAGTATGATAAAGTGGGACTATCATTGAATAGCCCCACTTTAATCTATGGATATTCAGGAAGCTTTCAAATGGACTGACGAAAAGATTTTAGCGAAGACAGGGAAACATCTGGATTCATTACAAAAGTCAATATTAGAAGGGGTTTGGCAACATCAAGATTATGAAGAAATCGCAGAAAACAATCAGCGCAGTTACGATCATGTCAAAAAAGAGGCATGGAAATTATGGAAGCTTCTATCTGACGCGCTTGGAGAGGATGTTAAAAAATCTAATGTTTGTTCTTTGTTGGAAAAAGAGGGTTTAGCAAATTTTGCTAATGTTGGGGTAGGTGAGTGCGTACAGATCGGTAATATTAATTTATGCGGTGACAATAAGCGATCGCCCTTTCCTAACTCTCCCCAAAACAAAGATCGATCGCCCATCATCAATTTAACCGACGCACCCGAATTAACAAGCTTTTACAACCGCACATCCGAACTCACTACCCTCAAACAATGGATTTTAGAAGCACAAACGCGATTAATTACGATATACGGCTTAAGTGAAATTGGCAAAAGTTCGATCGCCCTCAAACTCATCGAACAAATTCAAACTCAATTCGATTGCATTATTTGGCAAAGTCTCGCTAACACTCCCACACTCTCAACACTCCAAACCCAACTCAAACAATTTTTTTCGCGATCGCAACCAACCCCACTACCAACAATCCTCGATTATTTTCGCTCCTCTCGTTGTTTGGTAATACTTGATGACCTGCATAATATATTTAGCAGCGGTCAATTAGCAGGTGAATATTTAGCCGAATATAAAGACTACAGTAAATTTTTCAAACAAATTGCCACATCATCTCACCAGAGTTGCTTAATCCTCCTCAGTTGGGAAAAACCCCGAGAAATCGCGACTTTAGAAGGAGAAAACCGATCGACTCGCACCTTACACCTAAAAGGCTTAGGAGAACAATCCGAAGAAATATTCAAAGAACAAGGATTAACCGATGAAGAAAAATGGTCGGAATTAATCGCGCTTTATCAAGGACATCCTTCCTGGTTAAACATCATGGCTTCAATAATTTTAGAATTATTTGACGGGAAGGTAGCCCGGTTTTTAGCCGAGGGAAACGATCTCTATCTAGGGGATATAGAACCCCTTTTAGAATCTCAACTAGAGCGTTTATCGGAATCAGAAAAAAAGGTCAGCCACTGGTTAGCAAGTCAAGATGACCCCGTAGATATTTCCCAAGCACCAGCAGATAGTGAATTATCCCGATCGCACTTGTGGCAAGCGATACAATCTTTAGCGCGGCGCGCCTTAGTAGAAAAAATGCAAATAGAAGGGCGATCGTTTTTTTTCCTCAATCCCGCATTCAAAGCATACCTTCAGTGCAAATTAAATCTTATATAATTCTCAAATTCTACTTCAACAACTGCTGCATAAAAGCATTCACCGCATCATATTGGTCGGCCATGCGCGAATAAAACTCGATCGAACGTAAATCCAACTCCGGCAAAAGTTCGCTCTTACTCACCAATTCATATCCCGTAGAACGCAAACAATAAACCGAAATTACACTATCCTCCCAAAACCAAACCTCCCGCACTCCAACCCGACGATAGATTTCCAGCGTATCAATTCCACCACTCGTTACTGTCACTTCAATTGCCAAATCTGGGACTGATTTGCGCGTACCCAAACAATAAGACTCATCTGGTTCTTTTCGCGCCCCTAATGCCTTCATCCCGATGGTTGTACTGCCGCGTCCGTAGAAACGAATGTTTTTCATTCGCATGTAAAGCTCTAAAAGCTGACCTAAAGTATTTCTAGGTTCTTCATGTTCCTCAGATAAAGGAGCCATAATTGCTAAACACCCATCCAAATAAGTTAAACGCGCCCCTGTTTGGGCCAAATCTGCATCCAATTTTTCCAAAGTCTCCCATGTCACGTTTGACAGGAAGGCCGCGCCTCTACCCAATCCTGCTTTAGAAATTGCGACAACCATCTGACTTACCTTTCGATCTCGCTTTTCCATAATATAGCAATTGCCCTAAGGGTTTGTAGTAAGGACTTGAGTCCCGATCGACTAAAACTTTCGCTCGATCGGACTCTGCGGACTTGCGTCCTCACTACAAACTTGACGATCGTTACACGATCGAACGCGATCTCAATGCCTTGCGATTTTTCTCACGTTACGCAATGATGCACGCAGAACTTACCCACGGGCGGCCAGAAACCGGGTTTTTTACAAAAATTATTCGTCGCAGCTAAAAGATTAGGTAAAAAACCCGGTTTCTTCAATGTTGATGGTAATACTAAATTCGGGTTTAAAGTTCCCGTTCTTCTTAAGTCCGCGAAGGCGGACTTTGTTTGTATAGATGAGGGTGAAAATCGAATGACGAGCGCAAGCACATTCGATTTTGCACCCTCACAGGTTTCAACCGCCGAGTGATTTTACGGGTAACAAACTGCGATTTGATATAAATCCTAATACAAAAAAAGGATTTTTCCCAAACAAAAAGCGCCCTCATTTCTGAGAGCGCTTTTTGTTAGTTAAAAACTACCTATCTTAAGCTAAAAATTAGCCGTTGATAGAAGGAGCAACCAAAGCCACAGGAGTAGTTTCAGCAGCAGCCAAGTCGAGCGGGAAGTTGTGAGCGTTGCGCTCGTGCATTACTTCCATACCCAAGTTAGCGCGGTTGATTACGTCTGCC
>JALOON010000148.1 GCA_025454405.1 Oscillatoriaceae cyanobacterium Prado104
TTATCGGAATGAAATCATTTTTACCGATTGCAGTATTCGAGACTATTGGGATGAGCAAAACTCTCTGATGGTTGACCGCGATATCAACGCCGCGATTAATTTAAAGAGACTTGGGCTGGACATTTTCCCAAGTATAAAACGCCGTAGCGGGAATCTTTCTGTAGTAGGAACTATGGATGACAGTACCGCAAAGGAAATTTTGCACACCCTTCATCGGGCTGCAAAGATGCCCACGTCATAACTGTACCAGTTTGACATGGGAGTATGTCACAAGTTTCTTAGATTGGATGCAGCAAGCGGGACTAGCTGCGAGAGTGTCAGTCGCCAAGGTCAAACGATTTTAGATTTTAGATTTAGGAATTGGCAATTTGAGATTTCCGATTAGCAGATTGGGAGAGGGGAAGTTCTGAGTTTTAAGTTTTGAGTTTGGAACTTCAGAACTGTCTTTAACTCAAAACCCAAAATTCAAAACTCAAAACTCCTTACAACTGTCTTTAACTCAAAACCCAAAATTCAAAACTCCTTACCAACTGTCTTTAACTCAAAACTCAAAATTCAAAACTTCTTGTCAATTATTAACTAAAATCTAACCTGAAGATTACCAAGTCTTTACCTTGATGAGTTAAAGTGATTGCCGTAGGTCTTCAGATCGGTGTTTTTTAGCTGGAAATAACAGATATGCCGCTAACATCTCAAGCATTTTCAGAAGAAGTCCAGCATAACACGGGCGCAAATCGCAACTTGCATTTCTATGCTAAAGGGGAAACTGTTCCCTTGATGTCGCACGGAATTTGGCGAGTCTGTCAAGGTTTAGTACAACTCAGTACGCTTTACCCGACGGGGGAAGAAGGATTGTTGGGTTGGGTGGGACCTTCGATGTGTTTTGGGTTGTGGTTGACTTGTTTGCAAACATACCGAGCTACAGCAACATCAGATGTCTACCTGATGTGGTATTCTATGGTCGAAATAGAATCTTCCCCTCAATTGTCTCACGAGTTGCTGCCTCAAATGGGCAGGCGGTTGCGGCAAATGGAAGCAATTTTAGCGATCGCGGGACAGCGGCGGGTCGAAGATCGTTTGTATCAATTACTGCTACTTTTAAAACAGGAATTCGGTCAGCCTGTAGTTGAAGGAACTCGCTTAAACGTGCGTTTGACGCATCAAGATATGGCTAATGCTATCTGCACGACGCGGGTAACAGTAACTCGCATGTTGGGAAAATTGCAGCAGCAGGGGTTAATTAGTAGAGATAGCGATCGGCATTTAATTCTTGACAAAAATGCTTTTGCGATCGCGTCCGACTTATTTGGTTGCAAACCTCAAGCTGTTTAAATATATCAGTAATTTGCATCTACATCAATTATTTCAATTTTACGGCAGTTTTCAGGTACTTGAGGTACAGAGAAACCCGGTTTCTTAAAGAAACCGGGTTTCTGAGAAAGTAAATACTAAATCTGAGTTACTTACCCTCTCGATCTCTTCCTCTTCTCTTCGCGCTCTTTGCGTCTTCGCGGTTCAATAAAAAGGGCTTATTAAAATAATATTGACAAATTACTCTATTTGTGTATTGCTAGAATTCGATCGCACCTGAAGCTGTCCAGACCTGCGTCCGTCCAAAGAAACCACCTCAGCCTCGGCCCCCTCCCTAGCCACCCGAATCAGCAATCCAGATAGCAGCAAACTTGCCAGCATCGACGAACCCCCGTAACTGAAAAACGGCAGCGGCAAACCCGTAGTCGGCAAAACCCCCGTCGCCACCCCAATATTTAGCATCGACTGTCCCACCATCACCACCATCACCCCAATTGCCACCAACTGACTCTCTACATTCCGGGCATTTACCGCCACCCTCAAGGCCAACGTGGCGTAAGTTCCCAACACCAACAGCAACCCCAAGCCTCCCGCCAAACCAAACTCCTCAGCAAACACGGCAAAAATAAAATCGCTGTACTGAATCGGCAAATAAAATAACTTTTGCTGCGACATCCCCAAACCGACGCCCCAAACTCCTCCCGAACCAACAGCCAGCAGGCTTTGAATCAACTGATAGCCATCTTGCATCGGGTCCGCCCAAGGATTGAGAAAAGACATGATCCGGCGTCGCTGGTAAGTCCGAAAACTGATGCTTAAAACCGCCGCCAATATCCCCCCCAAAGCCGTTGCGCCCAACTGCAAGTAAGGCAAGCCCGCCGCCAAAGCCACCAACCACAAAGTCATGCCGCACAAAGCCGTAGTGCTCAAATTCGGCTGCAACAGAATTCCCAGCAGCATTGTGCCGAAAATTCCCAACCAAGTGAGGCGCACTTTATTCGTCAAGCGCGGCCAGTTGCCGAAAATTCGGGCGCTTTGCAAGACTAAAAACGGTTTGATCAACTCTGAAGGTTGGATCACCGGCACCGGGCCGAGGGATATCCAGCGCGTCGCGCCGTTAATAGTCGTTCCCACTCCCGGAACTAAGGTCAACAACAGCAGTCCCAGCAGCGCCAGGACTCCCCATTGAGCGATTTTCAGCAGGTAGCGCAGGTTGGAGTGAATGACTAAGTTAAAGCCTACGAGACCGATCGCCACTGCAACTAACTGCCGTTTAATGTAATAAAGACCGTCTCCATATTCCGCATTCGCGCTGGGATAGGAAGCCGAAAACAATACTGTCAGCCCGACAAACAGCCACAAAAATGTCAGCCACCGCAGCCAGCGCGCCTCAGCAGCCCATTGAGATACTGTGGGGTCAAAAAATGGAATTAGGCGTCGGATGTCTGCAGCCATAGGATTTTGCGATTTTAGATTTTAGATTTTAGATTTTAGATTTTTGGATTGTTGATTGTTGATTGTTGATTGTTGATTGTTGTTAACTGTTAGATTGTTGGATTGTTAATTGTTTAATTTTAGATTTGAAAATTGAAATTTGAGAATAGAGATTTGAGATTGTTAATATCGCCTCGTTTAATTTCACCCGATGTATTCCTGGTTTGTAGGGACAAGACAATGCCTTGCCCTTACAGGAGATGGCGATATTTGTTCAAACAGAACTCGATTCGGCATGAATTTTATCAACAGCCCGCCGCAATACTCCATTAATAAAACGATAACCTTCATCGCCGCTGTAACGTTTTGCCAGTTCCACAGCTTCGTTGATAGCTACTTGTTCTGCTAATCCGAGAAACAGCATTTCAGCGATCGCAATTCTCAGGATATCTCGATCGATCCTCGGCAACCTATCTATCTGCCAGTCTACCAGCGCTGATTTCAGCAATTCATCAATTTGAGCGCGGTTGGCGCTGACTTTGGTGAGAATTTGCAGCGCGTAGTTGCGAACATCTTGCTGGTTGGCTAGCTGGATAATTTCGGGAAACTCTACTGCTGAACCGAGGCGGTTGATCGCGTTTTGAGTCAGTTCCACGGCCTCGCGTACCATCGCTCTCGCACTTTGTATATCGGCAGCGCGGATTTCGCTGGCTAGCAAACGGTCGCTGCCCCGTTGCACTTCAGAGGCTGCAGTTTCCAGGGCTTCTTGAACTTCGGCTGTCAGGGTGCGGATGGCTGCGAGGAGGATATCTTGCAGTTTCTTAGCTTCTAATAGTTCTGGATTTGTTGGCAGTTGGCTGATGCCTAGGAGTGCCAGTTCGCGTGCTGTTGTGCGGGCTTGTCTCATAAGAAGAAGGAAGAAGGAAGAAGGAAGAAGGAAGAAGGAAGAGGGAAGAGGGAAGAAGGAAGAAGGAAGAAGAGGGAATTTAATTACTCCCTTTCCATCTGAAGAATTTGTATTGAATAAACCGCGAAGACGCGAAGAACGCGAAGAGAAGAAGCAGAAAGAAGTACATATTCGAGTAGCACCGAAGGGAGTAAGTGGGCTTAGTTAGTTTTTCAAGATTAATTTTGTGTGGGGCAGGTTTAATCATTGCGATCGAAGACGCTCGCTAACTCCATTAGAAAATTCCGGTGGTACGATCGTGGAGTTCCAAGGTCTTCGATCGCGAATTCAATCATATAATTCCGGCAATCATTTTGATGCAGTTTCAGCGTTTCCGATCGCGAACTAAATCTAATAATTCCAGTAATATCGCGCAGTTCCAACATCTCCGATCGCCGGCTTGGTATCATTATGCGAGTTCAATCTTCTTCTAGCGGTACTGGCTGATACCTTGCTTCCGATACCAAAGGTTCCAGCGGCTTGCCTTCAGTGCTTTTAGCAGTTACTGGCAATAATGAATTGTTGGGATTGACGATGCCACCGGAAATGATGACTTTAAAAGCATCTTCGATCGACATTGAAAGATTGACAACATCCGCCTCCGGAACAATAGCGTACCATCCGGTGGTCGGATTGGGAGTAGTTGGGATAAAAACGCCGATCGGACTTTCCCCCGACAGGTGAGGCGGCAGTTCGCCACCTTCAAGCGTACCCGTCACAAATGCTAAAGTCCAGATTCCCCGCCGCGGATATTCCACCAACACCACCCGGCGGAATTTGTCGTTTGACTTGAGGATGGTAGCTAGCAGTTGTTTGAGCGTTTTGTACACCGAACCGGCTAGCGGAATTGCCTGCAACAACCTTTCGCCCAAGTCTAGCAGCCACTTTCCGAAAATGTTGCGGGCCATCAGGCCGATCAGGAGAATGCTCAGCAGGGGTACAGCCAAACCTACCAAGAAATTTAGCAGGTTGACCAATATTGGGTCTAACCCGTCGAATGGATTGATCTGTTTGGGAATTTTGGTGAGAAAATTAATGACCCAACTGGCAATCGTGATTGTCAGCCAGATCGTGGTAGCTAAGGGGATCACTACCAGCAAACCTGCGATCAGGTCGTTTTTTAAGTCCTGCTTGATGCGTTGAAGCACGGGGTGTCAACTCTCCTCGTAACTGGCTGCGAATAACCCAAACAAACATGGGATTCAAGAAATTGCACGGGTTTTAGCGGGATTCGCTATTGTTATTGTCTCCGATCGGGCACCCAGCGATCCTTTTACTCCGGACAGAGTTAGGGTTCGTCGGTACTCTACCTCATATTGTAAAGAATTATTGCAACTTGGCGGCTCTTCCTTAAATGTATATTTTAGAACTTTTTGGCTGGGACACAGAATATTTGAGGTTTGAAATTTTCGATCGGGGATCGAAGAATTGGAAACGAGCGACCGAACTCATGTTTTGATGCTAATGCTTCAGCCAAACTCGATTCACGGAAATCCCGGCCAGGACTATAGGTTGGGCAACAAAGTATATGTTCGGAATTAGGTAGCATTGCCTGACTGAAAAATAAATAGTATTTCTTAGTAAATAGAGTAGATAAGTATAATTCAAGCTATCTATGTTGAGTTTTGTAAATTGTTTCACCTCGCTGAGATTAAACGGAGATTAAGCTTCAATCGTGATTTACATACCGATATCAGGTCGATCGTACTACTGCACCTTACTATTTGTTTAGCGCATTCTCGAATATTAAATTATGTAAATAATAACTTGACCTCACTCAATCCAACCATGTAAAATCCAATAAAATTTCACAACTCAATAACATCATGTTGTCGCTCGAAACAAAATTCAACAGTCAGGATTTTGCATCATCTATCGCGGGTTTTTCATCGGAAACCCTCGACTTCTTTACCAGTAAATTGAACAACCAATTCGATCGGCTCGATCGAATGGCTTCAATGGTGTCAGCCGATACAAAAAGCTTATTAGATTCGGGGACTTGGGAAAAAGGCAGTTCTCTCGACTTAACAAATAGTTTTTCCGACTTCGGCTTTTTAGAGACAAGCAGCAACAATCTTGCCTTCGATAAATCTCAGTCAGATATCTTTGCAAAAATACAGCGAGATGAACTGACAGGTATGGATTTAGCGCCACAAGATGCGGGCGGAAATATCGAGCTAGTGGCTTCCCAACGCTCTTCTGTGCCGAGTACAGATGTAAATTTGGATTTGAAAAGTTACACGATCCAGCACCAAGGTTTAAACACGCTCAACATCAAAGTTGATTACGGATTGAGACCGGGAACTG
>JALOON010000089.1 GCA_025454405.1 Oscillatoriaceae cyanobacterium Prado104
CACAAAGCCCCTTTCCCACCATCGGACAGGGGCTTTGCTTTTTTGGGCTTGGTTAGAGGATGTTTGATTTCGATTATTTCCTCAGGTGAGGCCTGTCGCAAAATATCTCAGGTTACTGAATTTTTACTCGCGATACTAGAGCGCGAATCCTTGCTTTTTTTGTCTACTTCTCACGCGCGACCGACTTCAAGACCTCTGGTAATATTTGCTACAAGGAGCGCCAAACGAGCGATCGCACCTGCGGAATGTGGGTTGATTACTTTACCCACAACTTAATCGTATTGTCTTTAGAACCGCTAGCAATAGTTTTCCCATCCGGGCTGAAAGTCACCACATAAACCTCATCTGTATGCCCCGTCAAAGTATTCAATAATTCTCCTGTAGCCAAATCCCAAATCTTAATAGTTTTATCCTTGCTGCCGGTAGCAATAAATTTTCCATCAGGACCGATCGCAACTGTCACAATATCATCAGAATGCCCGGTGAGAGTGCGAATTAACTCCCCAGTTTCTAGATTCCAAACTTTAATAGTTTTATCGTAAGAACCGCTAACTAATGTCTTGCCATCCGGGCTAATAGCAACAGAACGCACCGCATCAGTATGCCCCTCAAGAGTTCTAATTAACCTCCCCGTTGCCATCTCGACAATTGTAATTGTTTTGTCATTAGAACCGCTAGCTAAAGTCTTACCGTCGGGACTAATAGCAACAGAATAAACAAAATTTGTATGGTCTGGCAAACTGTAAACTAACTGACCGTTTACCGCATCCCAAACCTTCGTTGTTTTGTCGCCACTACCGCTGGCTACAATCTGTCCGTCAGGACTGATAGCAACCGACCAAACCGATGCAGCGTGATCGAAACTTTGAACAACTTTTCCTGTTTGCAAATCCCACAGCATCACCCGCCAATAACCCGTACCCATCGCCATTTGTGTGCCTTCCTTGTTAAAAGCAACGGACCAAACAGTAGAAGAATCTCCGTCAAAACGGCGGATCGACTTACCGGTAGCTAAATCCCAAATTTGCGCTGTTTTATCCTTGGAACCGCTGGCTAACATTAAACCGTCAGGGCTGAAAACCACCGATCCAACGCTATCTAAATGCTGGGCAAAGTTTTTGACTTGAGCGTTTTTCCACCTCAGACCGCCTTCGCACTGTTGCTGTAAATTTTGCGCTGCAGCATAGGCGCTAGAAGTGCTGGAAATTTTGGGAATTTCGCTAAGACATTCTTCGTAATGGCTGGTTTTGTAAAGTGCATTAATTTCATTGATTTCTTGCATTTCCTGCTGCGTGCGCTGCTGCAGTTTTTGCCATTTCAAGTATCCATAAATCGAGCCGATAGCAGCCAAAAGTGCCGCCAGACTTAAGCCAATAAGATAAGGATTAAACCTGCGAGTTTCTCGGGGAACAATTGCTGCTTTACCGTTAACCTGCGAGTGAGTTTGTCCGTTTAAATTAGCGGGTGCGGGCTGCACCTGAGCTGCCTGCACTTCCACGGGAGAAATACGACTCGCAGCAGACAAATTCGATCTGCGGTGTCCCGCTAAAACTGTGGAGATTGCCTTGTACAATTTGGCGAACAAAGATTTAGGCAGCACTAATTCTTCGATTCTCGCTGCATCTTCATCTGTCAGCCCTAAAACTTGCTGCAAGCGTTTTAATTCCTCGCGAGTTCCCACAGAAAACGGATATTCTTGCTGCATTGCTTCTTGCAGCGCTTGTTCGTAGCGTTCTCCTTTCTCGCGGTATTTCCGGTAAGGATTCAGCACCTCATCTTCAATTGCCTCTGCTTCTTCCGGCAGCAATTCCAAACTGACGCGCAATTCCTCTAAAATTCTCCTGCCGACTGTAGTAATGTCGCCGCGACTGTTGGCGCGCCGATCGACTTCTTCGCGGTATACTGTTAGTTTGGGAACTCTGACCCGCGAGCGATCGCCAATTTTTCGCAAATCAGCTAATGCTTCCGCCGCCGACTGATACCTCTCGCGAAAATCGTAGCGCACCATGTTGTCTAAAACATCTGCTAGCGCTTGCGAACACACTGCTAAATGCCGCCAAATAATTTCGCCTTTATTGGAATTTTTCAAATCGCGCAGTTTCGGCAAATCGTAAGCTGGCAAGCCCGTCAAAGCTTGAATGCCGATCATTCCCAAAGCATAAATATCGCTGTTGAGTTGCGGGTTGTATTGAAATTGTTCGATCGGCATATATTCTAGCGTCCCGATCCGCACAGTTACCGGCGCTTGTCTTTGAGCGATGTGAATCTCTTTTACCGAACCAAAATCGATCAAAACTAACTTGTTGTCTGAATAGCGACGGATTAAATTACCCGGTTTAATATCTCGGTGAATTACCCCTTGTCCGTGCACGAACACTAAAATTTCTAGCAGTTCTTTCAGCAGGGCTACTACTTTTTCTTCCGGCACGGGTTTGCCCGGTAAAATCTCCGTTGATAGCGATTGACCGGCAACAAAAGATTCAACTAAAAAGAATTCGTGATTTTCTTCAAAATAAGCAAATAACTGGGGAATTTGGTCGTGCTGACCCAGTTTTTCGAGAACTTCTGCTTCTTTTTCAAACAGGCGGCGCGTAGTATTTATTAATTTCGGTTCCGTAGTGCCCGGACGCAGGTGTTTGACGAAGCACTGCGGTTCTCCCGGACGGCGAATATCTTTAGCAAGATAGGTTTGTCCGAATTCTCCTGTTTCTATGACTTCAATAATTTGATAGCGTCCATCTAAAAGTTGGCTCACCATAATCATAACGCAGCTTTTTTTAGTTGATTTTCGCAAGAAACAGTGTGATTTTTGGCAGGAATTACTACTGTTAGTAGCGCCGCCTATATTGTTTTTTCTTTTTACTAATTTGTTAGGAGTGAGGTACGGAGGAAAGAGATTCCTAATTATCCTTTACCGCTCGCAAAATATCAAGAGTTATTAACCCCGCCCGAGGAGGGCGAATTGTTTTTAAAACTGGCGGAGTGTAGCGGAGGGTTAAATCCCTGTCTGAAAAACCTCACCCTCCACTCTCACCTCTCAACTCTCAACTCTCAACTTTATTATCTTTTCAACATCTGCAAAGCTTGATATCCCAAAAAGAAGAAACCTAAAGCACCCAGTAAGGCGATTGTGTCTGGCAACATATCGATGGTAAAAAATTCACCCATAGCACTATCCTCTGAAAACTGATATCTATCCTCGACTGTTCGGCTGCTGACTGGGTGAGGGGTTTTGCCCCCCGTTGCGGACGAGCCGAAAGATGCTCAAAAATTATAGCAAGAGTGGGGGTCAAAATAATAGTGCCGAATGCACAAGTGCCTGGAAACCCGGTTTTTTTGACAAAAATAAAGCATCTAGACCTTTCATAAGGTGAAAAAATCCGGTTTTTTCGCTCTTGATACCTCTGAGACTGAATAACTTGCGGGTCGCTCGACTAGCTTTTTGCTTTAAGATTTTTTAACATTTAGGGAGACAAATTATCCTGCCGCAACTTTGAGGTCAATTCGCTTTGATATTGCTAACCCTGCTAATTTTTTCTCTAATCGTGAGTACCGCCTACACAAATAACTTGCGCCGATCGGTCAAAAATGCACCGCGATCGGGTAAAATACCGCCCCAGGATTTATCGCAGTTTGCCGAGTCCTTTCCCAAAATTTCGGTAATCGTACCGGCATACAACGAAGCCGAGAACATTCGGGATTGCGCGATCGCAATTTTGGACAGCACCCAACTGCCAGCAGCAAACCTCCAAGTTTTAATAGTAGACGATCGCTCGACAGATGACACGCTCGCGATCGCCCAAACCCTAGAACAGCAGTGCCGCGATCCTCGCCTCAAAATATTAGCAGGTCAACCGCGCCCTGCAGATCGATATTGGGCGGGCAAAAACTGGGCTTGCGCGCAAGCCGTGCGGGCAGCAACCGGAGATTTCCTCTTATTTATCGATGCGGACGTGCGGCTGAAAAAAGGAGCGATCGAAACTGCAATTGCCACCATAAACAATGAAAAAATTGACTTGCTAACTTGCATGCCCGCGCTTGTTTGCGAGTGTTTTGCCGAGTGGTTGGTGCAGCCGTTAATGTTCAATCATTTAGCAGTTTGTTTCGATTTTACTGCGGTCAACGATCCGAAAAGCGATGCAGCTTTTGCCGCCGGACCGTTCATGTTATTCAGGCGTTCTGCCTACGAAAAAATCGGCGGACACGCAGCAGTAGCAGGTGAAATTGTCGAAGATGTGGAATTAGCTAGGCGCATCAAAAAAGCGGGTTTAAAGCTCGGCTTGTATGCGGGGTCAAATTTGGCATCCGTGCAAATGTATCGGTCTTGGATCGCGCTCTGGGAAGGCTGGACGAAGAATCTGTATCTGGGTGCAAACCGCAGTTGGGGATTGATGGTTTACATGGCAGCAATTATGTTTTTTCTCTATCCCATGCCCTGGCTGGGATTGTTCGCCATCCTGCAAAATCTTTCCTCTTCCTTCTTCCTTCTTTCCTCTTCCTTCTTTCCTCTTCCTTCTTCCTTCTTCCTTCTTCCTTCTTCCTTCTTAGCATTAATAGTAATTTGGCATCAGTATGAGTTGCGTCGGTTGGGTGCAGAGATTTCCGACTGTCCGCCGAAATACTGGTGGTTGGGAAGTTTGGGAGGAACATTAGTCGGGGCGATCGCGATCGGTTCGGCAATTAAGACTGAAACTGGTTGGGGTTGGACTTGGCGCGGTAGAGCCTTGAAAACTCAAAATACTTAATATAAATTATGGCGATCGCTTTTTGAGATAGTGAAGGGCGATCGCTTTTTTTAACAATAAATTAACCCCTTGGATCTTGACGGATTATAGAAAGAATCGTAGCACAAAATATCGGATTAACACAAACCTTTAGGATGCCATTACCGGAGATGCAATTTCTGGTTTTTCTCCAGCCCGACGAGATATGTTTAATTGGTGGCCGATCGAAGTAATTCCTGCTGCCTATTGTCTGAAGCTGCCATCTACTTTATATTCAGGAAAATGGAAATTTCCACCGTTGAGCAAGCGTCCGTAACCGGGATATTTAATAGCTATTTCTTGTGGCATCTGCACGCCTTACCTTAGCTTAATTCTTAATCCGGCACTCTCAAACCCTGCAAAATTTTCGCCTTTTCTTCCTCTTTCAAACCCTTACTTTGCACCAGGACACCAAAACCACCTAAACCCATCGGATCGATTAACTGATGCAAAGCTTCCCGCCTGCCTAAAAACGTTCCCACATCCAGTATTTCCTCATAATTTGCTGATAGAGAAGCCAGTCTGTTGCCCACACCCAAAGCCATCAAAAACCAAGCCTGCTGGGTAAATCCTACCACATCCAAACCGCACAATTCCCCTTGTTTTTCCAGCGCCGTAAAATCAACATGAGCCGTTAAATCCTGCCGCCCCACATTAATATAAGGATTGCTGTGATATTGGTGGCGGTAATAACATTGCAGCGTCCCCTCGCTGCGCCTCGGATTGTAATAGCGGTGCGCTGGATGGCCGTAATCAATTGTCAGCACGTAACCCCACTGCAATTTTGCAGCTACGGTGTTCATCCAGTCCAACGCTGCTAAATTAACTTCGCTGCGATAGCCATCTTCATAAACGCTAGCCGACAAATCTATCCCTACTAAATTAAAATATTCTGCAAGCTGTGGCGTGGAAACTTCACCAATTTTTTCACTCAATTTTTTCTCCGAACTTTCGCTGTTTTCTAATCCTACATAAATTTCCTTAATTTTTCCCCGTTCTACGATAATTTGATGCACTGGCAAAGCATCTACCAACTCATTAGAAAAGAAACAACCAACTATTGAACCGTCAACTATCTCATCCAAGTTACACCATCTAATATTTTTAAATTCGCCTAATTTATTTTGCTGTTCCGTTTTGAGTGCGGGAGAAATTTCCACAATAATGTATTGTAAAACCGCAAATAAATCCGGATATTTGCAAGGCAAATATGACAACAACTGCGCTGCAAATAATCCCTGTCCCGCCCCCATTTCCACAATTGTAAAAGGCTCGGGATTGCCGAGAATTTGCCAAATTTCCCAAAATTGCTCGCCCAAAACCTCGGCAAAATCAGCACCCCAATGAGGCGAAGTGATAAAATCACCTTGTTTGCCAATATTGGGGAGATCGCTATTGTAATAACCGTGCTGCGGGTGATACAATACTAATTCCATATATTCAGCAAAAGTAATCCGATGCTGGGGATTTGAGGCAATTTTTTCGCAGATTAAATCGTAGAGTTCTGGATTGCTGTCATCAATATCTAATTGCTGGACTGTCATAACTTATTAGCTCGAAGTTGATATTATTTCATTAAGCTAGCTAAAGACTAAGAGCGATCGCCCGATCTCGCTCCTTTGGCTTCGCCATCGCCCACTCGAAGGCGGCAACTAGGTCGGGAATCAGGTCGTAGTGTTCTGCCTCTGCGATAAGTGTTGCTGCTTGAGCGATCGCGACGGGCTGCTTGGATGTCAGTAGTTGGCGCAGTAGAAGCATTGCTTCTGACGTATTAGGGTTGAGGCGAATCTGCTGTAGTTGTGCCAGAAGTGATTCCAGTTTGCGAGATTTTGGCATGGCGAGATTTCAGAAAAGGATTGAATAGGATGACAAAGGCTTTATCATATTTGTCTCTCCGAAATGAAACTATTCTCTCCGTGAACTTATAGGATACAAAAAAAGCGATCGCACCCTTTAGCCAGCAGCTAAAAAATGCGATCGCCCTCTAATTGCTATCGATCGACCGAACCCATAATAATGTCGATACTGCCCAAAATCGCCACCAAATCCGCAACCTTCACGCCGCGCAAAATGTGAGGCAAAACCTGCAAATTATTAAAATCCGCCGCCCGAATCTTCCAGCGCCAAGGGAACACGCTATCGTCACCGATAATATAAATTCCCAACTCGCCCTTACCGCTTTCAACCCGCACGTAATGTTCGCCCTTGGGAATCTTAAAAGTGGGCGCAACTTTCTTGCCAATAAACTGATAGTCAAAGCCGTTCCACTCAGATTTCGGTCCGCCTGACAAGCGCTTCGCCTCCAAATTCTCGTAAGGACCGCCGGGGATTGCTTTCAATGCTTGACGCAGGATTTTCACCGACTCGCGCATTTCGCGAATTCGCACTAAATATCTGGCCAAACAATCGCCTCCAGATTCCCAACAAACATCCCAATCGAGTTCATCGTAACACTCGTAATGGTCAACCTTCCGCAAATCCCAATTCACGCCAGAACCGCGCAACATCGGGCCGGAAAGTCCCCAGTTAATCGCTTCTTCGCGGGAGATAGTACCCAAACCTTCAATGCGGCGGCGGAAGATCGGATTGTTGGTAATTAAACGTTCGTATTCATCAATTTTGGGAGCGAAGTAATCGCAGAAATCTTCGCACTTATCTACCCAACCGTAGGGCAAATCTGCAGCCACTCCACCGATGCGAAAATAGTTGTTATTCACCATGCGGTAGCCCGTAGCAGCTTCCCACAAATCGAGAATCGGCTCGCGATCGCGCATCGTATAGAAAAATGGAGTTTGCGCACCCACGTCTGCCAAAAACGGCCCCACCCACATCAAATGGTTGGCAATCCGGTTCAACTCCAGCATGATGACCCGAATGTAACTGGCCCGTTTGGGAACAGTAATATTTGCCAGTTTTTCCGGTGCGTTTACCGTCACCGCCTCGTTAAACATCCCCGCAGCGTAGTCCCAGCGACTGACGTAGGGCACGTACATCACATTCGTGCGGTTTTCAGCAATTTTTTCCATCCCCCGGTGCAGGTAGCCCAAAACAGGCTCGCAATCCATCACATCTTCCCCGTCCAGGGTGACAATTAACCGAAGTACCCCGTGCATGGAGGGGTGGTGCGGCCCCATGTTGAGTACCATCGGTTCGGTTCTAGTCTCAATTCTTGACATAATTGATAATTGGGGGTTGGTAATTCATTGGTCATTAGTCCGAGCTTCGCGGCTGGCGAACGCACTCATTAATTATTAGCTGTCCCCCAGCAGTCAGTAGTAACACTTTTTTGGCTGATGACTGATGACTGCTGACTAATGACTGATGACTAATGAATTCTGCTTATTGTTGATTTTTGTTTCGCTTTTAAAATTATGAAGGATATCGAGCCTTCTGAGAAGGATTTTTCTGCATCAGATGCGAGTACGGACAGCTATCACGTCCCGGTTTTGGGCAGCGAATTAATTGCGGGTTTAGCCGTGTTCTCGGGCGGGCATTATTTGGATGCAACGGTTGGGGGTGGCGGTCACACCAGTTTAATTTTAGCTGCTGCGCCGGACGTGACGGTTGTGGCGATCGATCGCGACCCACAAGCCATCCGTTTTTGTCAAGCCCGATTTGCCGGCCAATCCGTCGAGTTTTGGCACGGCAATTTTGCAGACTATAAGTCGCAAAACGTCAAATTTGATGGTATCATAGCAGACTTAGGCGTCAGCTCTGCTCAGTTCGATGTTCCGGAACGGGGCTTTAGCTTTCGCTACGAAGCTCAACTAGATATGCGTATGAACCAACAGCAATCCCTAACCGCTGCAGAGATTATCAATCGCTGGGAAGAAACTAAACTAGCAGATATTATTTATCAATACGGCGAAGAAAGGTATTCCAGGCGGATCGCGAGGCGGATTGTAGCGCAGCGTCCTTTTCAAACTACAACGGAACTGGCAGGGGCGATCGCCTCCTGTTTTCCCCCAAAGCAGCGCAATGGTAGAATCCATCCAGCCACCCGCACCTTCCAAGCGCTGAGGATAGCTGTGAATTCGGAAATAGCATCTCTAGAAGCTTTCCTCCAACACGCCCCCGAATGGTTGAAACCTGGTGGGAGGCTGGGAATCATTACCTTTCACAGCTTAGAAGACCGACCGGTCAAGCACCAACTCAAAGCAACACCCAGTTTGCGGGTACTGACAAAAAAACCAATTTCACCGCAACCAGCAGAAATCGCTAGAAATCCCCGCGCTCGTTCTGCTAAGCTCAGACTGTCAGAAAGAATCAGCTCGTCAAGCCTAGCTAGCTAGCGAGCGATTCGGGCAGTTTTTTAGCAAGAAATTCACAGGGGTGGTGAAACTTCAGGTTAATCTAAAAAGATGACGGAGAGTGTCAAAAGCTGGTTGTGGGTGCACGATCGGACAAAGCGCAAAATTGGACTCGTACTCCGGAATGCGTTCCCTTAAGCGGGATGAATATCTAAAGTATTCCCCAACTACTTGAAATGCGAGGAATACAGGGCGCAGCAGCGCGCTCGGTAAAGTTTAGATATTGCCACTGGGACGGCTTTTTAACAGCGGATCGAGTAGTCCTGCGGAGCGATCGCAGTCATAGGACTTGCGGGCTGCAAGATTTCGGGGCCAATTCATTGGCATCCCGATGCAGAAAGAATCTCCGTCGCGTAACGGCGGAGAGTATCAAAAAATGGTTAGAGTGGGCAGGTAAGATATTTATCTGTGAAACCTATCACGATCTTAGCCACTTACACCCGATCAATTCGCCTAGGAGTAAGGGATAGCATGAGTCGGGGAGACGGAAGCAAGCTGAAACTGATGGTAGTCGATGACGAACCCGACAACCTCGATTTACTTTACCGGACGTTTCGACGCGACTTTCAAGTTTACAAAGCAGATAGCGCGCTCAGTGCCCTGGAAGTTCTCGACGAACAGGGCGAAATGGCGGTGATCATATCTGACCAGCGGATGCCGGAAATGAACGGCACCGAATTTTTGGGCAAAACAGTCGAGCGCTTTCCCGATACGATTCGCATTTTACTGACGGGATACACAGATGTTGAAGATTTGGTAGAGGCTATCAACTCGGGTCAAGTTTTCAAGTACATCACCAAACCGTGGAACCCGGAAGAACTGAAATCGGTAATCAATCAAGCCTCGGAAACGTACAAATACTACAAGCAGCGCAGCGTAGCACTGCGTCGCGCTTTGCGCCGAGAATCTCTATTCAACGACGTGATGAGCGCGATTCGCGGCTCGCTAGATTACTCTAGTATGGTACAAACTATTGTCCAAACCGTAGGTCAAACTTTTGAGGCAAACTACTGCGTGCTCAGGCCGGTTGAGGGCGATCGCTTGTTGCCAAGTACTTTCCCCTACCAAGCCCAAACAGAAGCACCCAGCAGTTTTTCTTTTGATGAAAACTTGTTAGTTGAGGCTGTAGCGAGCAGCAAATCTCAAGTGCATCAAAGCAATCAGAATGGGATCGACTCGGTTCAGATTGCCGTGCCGCTGACTTACCAACAAGAAGTGCTCGCGGTACTGGCCCTGTGCCAGCAAGGCGGTAGCAACCCTTGGTCTGCAGAAGATATAGAGTTAATAGAAGGTGTAGCGGCTCAAGCCGCTCTCGCCCTCTCCCAAGCCAAACTCTACCAGCGGACTCTGGATTTAGCCCAGCAGATGCGCAACGAGTTAGAAGTGGCCCGCCAAATCCAAACTAACTTGCTGCGTCAAAGCTGGCCGGAGTTTGAAACTGTTAAGGTGCAAGCTTGCTGCTATCCGGCGCGGGAAGTCGGAGGCGACTTTTTTGAGGTCTACGTCCACTCGCAAGGGGATATTTGGATAGCGGTGGGAGATGTTTCGGGTAAAGGAGTTCCGGCGGCGTTATTTATGGCCAGCGCCATTTCGGTGATGCGGCGGGAACTCAGCCAAGAAAATTCTCCCGAACCAGGTCAAGTAATGCAGAATTTGAACAGCAGTCTGTCCGACGACTTGATCGGCAACAACCATTTCATCACGATGGTTGTAGCTCGTTACACGCCGTCAACGGGACACCTGGCTTATGCCAACGCCGGTCATATCTACCCGATTGTTTGGTCTCAATCTGAAGTGAAAGCTCAAGCTGCTGTGGGTTCGCAGCAAGTAGAGCCGAATTTCCTCAAAGCTCGGGGCATTCCGCTGGGCATCCTGCCGGTGTGGAAGGGCAAAGCGGGTACGATCGAACTTAAGTCAGGAGATGTATTTCTGCTGACGAGTGATGGCATTACCGAAGCTAGCGTGACTGTCGGAGCCGGCGGTCAAGAAACACGTTCTATGCTCCAACAAGAAGGGCTTTGGCAGCTCTTGATTCAGGAGCCAGGTTCCTTAAACTTGGACAACTTATTAGCTCGCATTCGAGCTGACAATCCAATTCAAGAAGACGACCAAACCATACTCTCTTTGGAGGTTCTCTGAATCTATGAATACTGAGCTTCACGTACCAAGCGACTTGCGGTTTTTGACAATAGTCGAAAATTGGCTGCTGAGCAGTTTGGAAGTTGAGCTAGGTGAGCACGTCGATTGGCCTCGCCAATCGAATCGTTTGCGCTTGGTGCTAGCAGAAGCCTATTCCAACGTGATCCGCCACGCCCACAAAGACCAACCCAATCTACCAGTTTTGATTCGCTTGGAATTAAAAAATCGGGACATTGCTTTAGAAATTTGGGATTACGGTAAAGGCTATGAAATGGATACTTACAGGCCTCCGCGGCCGGAAGCCAAACAGGAAAGCGGCTACGGGTGGCTGATTATGAGTAGGCTTATGGATCGGGTGGACTATACTTTGCAAATCGACGGTCGCAACTGTCTGAAGTTGGAAGCAAGTTTGCCTGAAAAATCTTAGTCAGTTGACAGTTAAGAAAAGTTTTGAGTTTGAAATTTTGAGTTTTGAGTTGAAGACATTTCTTAATTCAAAACTCACAACTCACAACTTAAAACTCCCGATAGTTAACAGTTAAGAAAAGTTTTGAGTTTGAAATTTTGAGTTTTGAGTTAAAGACATTTCTTAATTCAAAACTCACAACTCACAACTACCGATCTTTGACAGTTAAGAAAAGTTTTGAGTTTTAAGTTGAAGACATTTCTTAATTCAAAACTCACAACTCAAAACTCAAAACTCCCGATAGTTCCCGCCATCCATAAGCAAGTTCTTTAAGTAAAATTCCCGCCCTCACAGTTTCGCGATCGCCCACTATTTCCCCTCCTAAAGCTTCATAAAACTTGCAGGCCGAATTATCTTCTAGCACCCAAAGCAGCATCGAATTCAAGTTTGATTCAGCCAGTTTTGTCGCTACCTCGCGCACTAATTTTCGTCCGATACCTTGACGTTGATATGCTTCTAAAATATAGATAGCTGATAATTCTCCTCGATAATCGTACTTGCCAGTTCGTTCCGGGCAGCCTGCTGCAAAACCTATAATTTTTCCTGACTCGTTTTCGGCAACACAGGCAAAAACCCCAGTATTTTTGGCATCTAAAAAGATTTCCCGCCAATTATTTGCTCGCGCTTCATAAGATAAATTTGCTAGAAAAGCAGCAGGTATAATGTTTCGGTATGCCGTCCGCCAAGTATCTACATTAACCCGCGCAATAGCAGGTGCATCATCAATTGTAGCGGATCTAATACTAAATCCGGGTTGGTTCCCCCCGTTATTGAGAGAAGGGGGGAGGGGGAGAGTGGGGAAGGGGGAGAAATTAGTCTGTTTCTTCATAAAAAGGATAAGTAACCCGGATTTGGTATTACAATCATTTTTGAAAGTATGCTGGAACTATCCCGGCAAAATCTTCTATTGAGCGATCGAACTTAAATTTCTCTGATACCATAATGATACCATACATTGGCAGTCAATGGTAGCAAAATTAGAGCGGCTCTGGTCAGGCGATCGCAATATTTTTCTCTAAGTTTGTAGTAGCAAGCGTTATTGCTTGCGGATTTAGATTGTTTGTAGGTTTAAACTGACATCTTGCACCATTCTCAACAAGCCTGTAGGGGAGGGTTCACCAACCATCTTAAACGTAGCAAACAGGTTAAACAACCCGCCCCCATCCCACCAAAAATCCCCCATTAACATTGCTGCAAGATCTCAGTTTAAATCGAATGCGGACTAAAGTCCTCACTACGAACCTTTTTTGTCTAGAGAGATGGGGTTTTGGAGTCGCGAAAATTTGGTAAAGGTACAAAATCATAACCGGCAACAGATTGGGGATTCGGTGCAACTTGCAACAGCACTACATTGCTGTTTCGATCGCCCGTAGATAAAAACCGAATTTCGCCGCTCGCACCGCTTACTTTAAAATTAGAATTAGTTAAAGTTTCAGCCAAAATCACCCGCCCCTGTTGCCCGCTTTTCGGAGTAATTTGCCCGATCGATCTTCCCATGCGCAATACCTGCACTGCATCGTAACTCATGGCGGCCCGCCAGTTAACATCAATCCCCCACAAACTTCTCGCCGATGTCACAAAATTTGGATTTTTGCTAGCAGCAAAATGCCAGGGTACGGAAATTATTGCCCCATTCAAAATCGAGCCGCCCTCTTTTAATAAATCTGTGTTGTACAAAGCATCGCCGCCAATTACAGGCAAGCGGTTTTGATTGATTTTAGCAATTTCTAGAGCAGATTTCAATGTATCTGAATCCGGCAGCAATACCAATACATCCGCTGAAATTTCTGCCATTCTGGCGGCGGCATTTGGCTGGGATAAATCTACTTCTGCAACTACTTGACCGCCTTCTAAAACAAGAGTAGTGGAAAATGTTACTTGCAATGATTTGCTGTAGGAGCTTTGGGAATTGTAAAAAATAGCAACCGTGCTTTTTTTCAGGTCATTTAATATGTAACGAGCCAAAGCAGTACCGCTAATTTGATCGCTCGGTGCCGTCCGAAAAATGTAGTTTATTCCATCCTCGCGTTTGGGGACTTTGGCGAGTTCCGTGCTGGTGCTAGTCGGGGCGATCGCCACTATTTGATGTTGATTGTAAATCGGAGCAACTGCTAGAGAAGTTTTGCTGATACCATGACCGATAACTGCTAAAATAGTGCTATTTTTTACAAAATTTTGAGCGATCGCTTTTGCCCGAATTTCATCGTTCCCGTCATCGGCAATGATTACTTTTAAAGGCACTCCCGCTTTAATTGCTTCATCTTGAGCTTGAGCGATGCCGCGCAAGATTTCTGTCGCTGTGCTGGGGCTGTTACTAATAGGAACTACTGCTGCAATTTTAATCGTTTCTGCGCTGTTGAGGCGAGCGTTATTCAGGTAAATTAAAGTTTCCGGGTCAGTTCGATCGACCTTGAAAGCTGCTTCTAATTTGCTGGCTGCAGTTTGCCAATCTCCCGCAGCAAAAGCAGCAATGCCTGCTTGTTTGTCGGGATTCGTACTTGTTGCAGGAAACAACAGCCGATCGCCCGCACTGATATAATTGCTGACATCAATATTTTCTGGGGATGTTGTTGGTGTTAAAGTTGGCTCGGAAGCAACATCAGAATACAGATAAGATTCTGCCAAATTTATAGCATATTTCAGTGCAGTTTTCACCTCTTTTTTAAAGTAAAAAACGCTCGCACCTAAAGCAAGAAGAGCGAGAGCCAATATACCGACAAACCAGATTTTTTTGCTGCTTTTAGAAACTGGTTCCGGCACCTCGCTGGTATGTACAACAGGAGTTATCGGTTCCTGCAAAGCCGCTAGCATTTCTTTAGCTGTTGCGAAACGGGTGCGCGGGTGAAACCTAATTGATTTATCCAAAATAGCCCCAAATCTGACGCCGATTTTCCCGGCTCGATCGCGCCAGACAATCTCTCTAGTTTCCGCGTCAGTTGCTAACTCATGCGGCCAAACTCCCGTCAGCAAATAAATTGCAGTCAAGCCCAAACTGTACAAATCGCTAGAATATTCCGGTCTGCCTGCTGCTTGTTCCGGTGCCATAAATTGCGGCGTTCCCATCGAAGCAGTAACATCGCTTCCCAAAGTATTTACCTCGCGATCGAACGTTTCTTTTACGACTCCAAAATCTATCAAGACTGGTTGACTGTCTGAGTTGCGAAAAATAATATTCTGCGGTTTAATATCTCGATGAATAATCTGTTTTTCGTGAATGTAATCCAAAACTGACAGCAGACTTAAGAGGATTTCTTTAACCTCCTGTTCGGTCATTTTGCCGTTAGATTTCACTCGATCGCTCAGCGTTTCTCCATCGATCCATTCTTGCGCTAAGAAAAACAAACCGTCTTCCTCAAAATGACCGTAAAGTTCGGGAATTTGAGAATGTCCTTCGCCCAATTTTTCCAAAACAGCAGCTTCCTGAGCAAAACGTTCTCGCACGCTTTGGTCAATTTTCGGATTTTTAGTGTTGGGTTTTAACTGTTTAATTACGCAGGAACGGTGAGAAGGCATTTGCAGATCTTCTGCCAGCAATGTCAAGCCAAAACCGCCTTCACCGAGTTTTTTAATTACACGATAGCGGTTGTTCAAAAGTCGATCGACCGATGGTTGCTGTTCCGCAGCCAGCAAAATTTCGCCGTTGATTTCTACCTTGCTTTCCAAGGCAAGAATGCCGTATTTGCCGCTCCCGCTTGGTTCGGCATGAATTAATTTAGATTCAGTGTCGGTGTCTTTTAACTTTTTCCTGAGTTCGATAATGCGATCGACCACTATTTTATATTCGCCACCTTCCGGCTGGCGCTTGTACATCGCATTAAAAATCGCGACTGGTTCTACATATTTGCCGTAATGTTTGCTCAACAACAGGAGCACCACATACTCCTCTTTGTTCAGATCTACGGACTCCGAACCTAACTTAACCGTGCGGGTTTTAGTATTGACACTCAAGTTTTCCATACAATAAAAAATAATCAGTCAAATAAATATTTGCATCAGGAGTTAAGCTGTTTCACATCTAAAATCGCTTGAAGGGGGAGGGAACAGGCAACAGGGAACAGGCAACAGACAAAGATTTCAGGGAACGGGCAAGTTTGGGTCAAATCCCTGTTTAAATGCGAAACGGCTTACCCAACCGATCCACTAAAATCAAATTGTAGTCGAAGTATCTCAAATCTAGAAACCTCTCGATCGAGTGAATTTCTCCAACGGTTATTGAGCGTTGAGAGATCTGATGTACCATCTGACTTCTAACTTCTTTTTACGCCGATCGCTGCCTTTTTCCTGCTTCTTTATGACTTCTTCCTTTTTCCCTCTAGCAATCCCGAAATTTGTTGCCTCGCACAAAGCCCCGACTTCTTGAAGAAATTGGGGTTCTCAGGATGTTAGATCGAATTCGGTCAATTGACTGTTATTCCCGTAAGATTCGGCCTATTACCTCGCAGGCTTTCGCTAGGGCGTTGGCGTCAGCCTCGCATAGGGTTCGCGCTGGTGACGGCCGCGATTGGAGTTTGAGGTCAAACTGGACTAATAAAACACAACAGAACTCGCACTTTTAAAAACCTTCGCGAGCGGGGACGCTCGCACTTTTAAAAACCTTCGCGAGCGGGGACGCTCGCACTTTTAAAAACCTTCGCGAGCGGGGACGCTCGAACTTACAAAAAACCTTCGCGAGCGGGGACGCTCGCACTCTTAACTATTAACTGTCAACTGTCAACTGTCAACTGTCAACTATCAACTATTAACTGCTGGTAGACTGAGCGTAAATGCTGTTTGACCGAGTACGGCCGCATCGAGTACGATATCGCCACCGTGAGCTCGTGCAATTTCCCGTGCTAGGCTGAGTCCCAATCCCGATCCTTCGATTTTTTGAGTCTGGGTGGAGTCGCCGCGATGGAAGCGATCGAAAATGCGATCGCGCTCGTTTAAAGGAATATTTTGAGAACTATTGATGACTTTCACAATTATTCTTTTTCCCTGACTGTAAGCCTGTAAATTGAGCCAACCGTCTGGCAAATTATATTTAATTGCATTACCAACTAGATTTTGCAAAACCTGCACCAGCAAATCCAGATCGCCCTGGATAAATAACTTAGGAGCAATCTTCATCTGCAGATCTAAATGCGGTGCTAACAATTCCATATCTTCGGTAATTTCTGATAGTAAATCCGACATATTCACCTCAACCAAATTTAAACCCATGCGTCCGGCATCGGCTAGAGAAAGCAAGAGCAGTTTGCGAGTAATTTCACTCAAACGGTGCACTTCATCCAATAAATTACTCAAGGTTTGCTGCACCTCAGAACCCGACTCAACTTGATGCAAAGATCGTTCGAGTTGCCCTTGCAAAATAGCCAGTGGCGTCTTTAATTCGTGAGCGGCATCTCCACTAAAACGAGAAGCTTGTTGAAAACTTCGCTCCAGACGTTCTAACATCTGATTGAACACAAAAATTAACTCGACAAACTCGATATCTGTCGAACCAACTGGCACGCGCCGATCGAGCCCTTGTACGGTGACATTGCGGATTGCTGTCGTGAGTTGCCCGATTGGATAAAGAATACTTCGCGATATCAACCACGCGCCACCGGCTACGAGTAATAACACTATGGGAATAGCAATTAAAAAGATATTGCGAATAGATATCATTTCCCGATCGATCGCTTGCAAATTAACAGCAATGGCTGCTTGTGCGTAAGGAGAATTAATCGCACCGATCCGCCAAATTGCATTGCTAGTATGCTGGGTTGCTAGCTTGGGTTCGATCTCTTGAGGGGGGCGGGGCTGAATGCCTGGAGGGGGTCGATCGCCCGGAGGAAGCCGATAGCTTGGAGGGGGTCGATCGCCTCTAAGAGGTCGATCTCGCGGGGGTCTTCTTTCGGGCGGTGGAAATAAATTGGGGCGATCTGGAGGCGGTGAATCTAATGGATTTGGTGGAGGAGAAGGTTCTAATTCCAACTCTTTTCTACCGCCATTTGGAGGAAGCGGTCGCAAAGATATCCACAGGGAATTTGCATCAAGTTTATCTTGCCACTGACTCGATTTGTAGACTAAATCACCATTTGTTTGAGTGACTAACAAAGCTACAGTTGTTTGCCCGTTCATACCCAAAAGTAAGGGCAAAGAAGCCATATAAGCATCCCATTCAAGCGCTTGCGCGCGAGTAGCGTGAAGCAACTGAGTTTCGATCGCAGAATCAAGGCGCTTGACTTTAGCATCGTAAATCAACCACCACGAAACAATACCAAAGCCGATCGCAGCAATACTTGCTAGCACGGCAGAGGATAAAGCAATCCGAAAGCGAAAAGATTTGAGTTTCATGAAACCTCTGGCAAAAGTCGCAAACAATCTTTAAAATATCTGCGTTTATCTGTGTTTATCTGCTTAAAATCTGCGGTTGACCTCTCGATCGCAGATTGATGCAAATCAAGTCTGTGATGGTGATTCCGGTTTGCGAAACCGATAGCCAACACCGCGCACGCTCTCAATCCATCCCGTACCGCCAATCGGTTCAATTTTTTTCCGAATGCGTTGAATGCACACATCTACTACATTAGTATTTGGATTGAAATCATAACCCCAAATATGTTCGAGAATTTGCGTGCGGGTGAGTACCCTACCGGGCGATCGCATCAGGTATTCTAACAGATTAAACTCGCGAGTTGTCAGTTCGACTGTATGGGAATCGCAAGTAACTTCTCGGAGAATTCGATCGAGCTTAACAGGACCGACACTCAGCATATTTTGCCCGCTGCCGGAAGCACGGCGCACTACAGCATAAATGCGAGCAATTAACTCTTCAACAAAAAACGGTTTAGCTAAATAATCATCAGCACCGAGATGCAATCCGGCAATGCGATCGTCCAATTCGTTGCGAGCAGTTAATAAAATTACGGGTACATTCCGTCCGGCTTTGCGCAACTGTTTGAGAATCGATAAACCATCTTTTCCCGGCAAGACAATATCCAGGACGATCGCGTCATATTCGTTATCCATCGCGCGATCGCAGCCATCGTTGCCATTATCGCAATAATCCACAACAAAGCCTTGTTCTTTTAAACCGATACAAACAAAGTTGGCGATTTTTGCTTCGTCTTCAACATAGAGAACATTCATAGGTTTTGAGCGAGTTGGATGTAATTAGCGAGTGATGTTTTAATACTTAAGGCGTGTTTTATAGCTCGATCGATCCCCCCCAGCCCCCCTTAAGAAGGGGGGAGCAAGAGCGTCAAATTTCCCATTTTTCAGGGGGGAGATATTGCGATTTTGGAGTCTCCCCAACTGGCAGGCAAGTATTGCGGACACCAGGGGATCTGAATTGAGCAAATATGCCACAAAACAATTTTATACCTTTAATTTTATATATTGTGTTGGTTAGCAAATTTAATTTACTTAAATTACAAAAATGTAATCTATTTGCTGAGTTGCGGGTAATTTTTGGAAAGTTTAATGAGGCTATTAACATTTTTGACTCGGATTGTAAATACCATGAAAAGGGTTTCACTACTAGCATTACCCGCAGCAGCATGGCTGTTGGGATTTAGTAACTTGACCGGATTCGATCGAACTGCTAGTAATTATTTTGGTAATTCTCCTAGTGTACTCGCTCAGAACCAATCGCAGCCGCCCCAAGACTGCTGGCGTCCGCCCCGCATAGATTTTAGTGCTGCAGCCAAACAATTAGGAATCACCGAAGTCAAATTAATCGCAGCTTTGGGTTTACCGGCCAAACCGCCCGCACCACCAACAGGCAACAATCCCCCGCCCTACCTACCGCCCCCTCCTCCTTTAGATATCTCCGGGGCGGCGAAAAAGTTGGGAGTCACTGAAGCAGAATTGATTAAAGCTTTGGGGATTCCACCCCGTCCGCCGGGACGCGATATGTAGCAAAGAAAGTTTGGCAGCAGACTCTTTAACATATGCGATCGATACCAAGAGATTTCTTAACTTTCTGTTCGCAATTCCAGCCATCTCGATCGATATTTTATATCATGTCCTAACGATTGCCCGCGATAAAGAGCCTTTATTACCAATAGTTTCAGAGATTTTTATTCATGGTACTCGACCGGACATGATATTAGAGGAAGGTAACAAGTTTTCTCAAATCTTTAACCAATGTCAAGAGATTTCTTAACTTCGAGAAAAAAGATTTTAGAAGCTAAAATCTGATAAACTTGAGATTAACTGCTTGTTCCAGAAACAATTCTGTATTTTGTGGATAATTCCCAGCAGTAAGTTATGAAACCTCTAATTCACCGAACAAAAATTGTTGCCACCATCGGTCCCGCTAGCAGTTCCCCTGATATCATCCGACAGATGATACTAGCAGGAATGAATGTGGCGCGGCTGAATTTCTCCCACGGAAGTTACGAAGCTCACGCTCGCGTCGTCACTTTGCTGCGTTCGATTTCAGAGGAATTAGACAACCCGCTAACGCTTCTCCAGGACCTCCAAGGACCGAAAATTCGAGTGGGTCAATTGCCGGAGGAAGCGATAACTTTAATCGACGGAGAATCTGTAACGCTGGTGCCGATCGCGGAATTTACGCACCAGCCTAACACAGTCCCGATCGACTATCCCTACATTGCAGAAGATGCAGAGCCGGGGACGCCGGTGCTTTTGGATGACGGACTCCTAGAGTTGCGGGTAGAGGAAGTTACGGGTAACGCAGTACGCTGCCGAGTTATTGAGGGAGGCATCCTCAAAAGTCGCAAAGGCGTCAACTTTCCCACGCTCAATCTGCGCCTCCCTTCCTTAACCGAAAAGGACAAACAAGACCTAGACTTCGGCATCGCTCAAGGTGTAGATATTGTCTCATTAAGCTTTGTTCGCAAACCCGAGGATATTATTGCCCTCAAAGAACTGTTAGGTGCCAAGGGCGCAGACATCCCCGTACTTGCCAAGATTGAAAAACCCCAGGCAGTTGCTAATTTAGAGGCGATTGTCAATGAATGCGATGCCATTATGGTTGCACGGGGAGATTTAGGAGTGGAGATGAGTCCGGAGAAAGTGCCGCTCATCCAAAAACGGATTATTCGGCTGTGCAACCAAAAAAGCATTCCGGTAATTACTGCCACTCAAATGCTCGATAGCATGATTCGCAGCCCCCGCCCGACTCGTGCCGAAGCGAACGATGTTGCTAACGCCATTATTGATGGCACGGATGCCGTCATGCTTTCAGGAGAATCAGCAGTGGGAGAGTTTCCTGTAGAAGCCGTAAAAATGTTAGCGAAAATCGCCACCGATGTAGAGCCGGAAACGCAGTTTGTCAATTACCCTCCCAGCGAAATCGATGAAACCCACGCTATCAGTGAAGCCCTAAATATCATCGATAAAACTCTCAATCTCCACTGCATCGTTGCCTTGACAGCAAGCGGCTACACGGCAAAACTAGCAGCATCAGAACGTCCGAGAGCTCCCATCGTTGCCTTTACTCCCAGCCTTGAAGTTTACCACCGCCTGAATTTAGTTTGGGGCGTCAGACCGATTCTGCTTGAAGAAGAAGGGGATTCTTTTGAAGAAATTCTCAAACGCATGGAATTTTGTTTGTTGGAACGGAATTTTGCCGTCCCCGGCGACAAAGTTTTAGTAATGGGAGGCATTCCCGCACATAAATCGCGAGGAACAAATTTCCTTAAGATTCACACGATCGCAGGTAATGGATATTAATACCAAATCCGGGGAAAGCCACCCCCATTAATGATTGTAGCGACTAAAACACGATCGCTCGGTAGTTAGTTTCTCGATCTCCTAAATAGCTGGCATTTAAATTCCACAAACCCGATTTCACTGAGAAATCGGTTTTTTATCTACTTATATCATGATTACAAAATTGTAATCCCAACAAGGGTATAAATGTAATCTTCAACCTGCTTAATGCTTTTAGAGGATGATTTGCGGTTCGAGAGATCGTGAATCTCTCGAACCTGCAAGTTGCTTCCCAATTATAAAATTAATCCAGGTCATTGCATCGGGTTCCAGATTTTATAATTCACAAAAAGCACTGGAAATCCTCTCATGTTCTCGGTACATCGGATAGTTCTCCTTCACAAAATCACTGGCAAATACATTCCACAAAACCCAGTTGCATTTAGCAACTGGATTTTTTTTAGCTATTGGGCTTACGCACAGAAACCGGGTTGCTTTGAAAAATCTCAGATTCTCAACGATAAACCCACGAAGCAACCCGGTTTCTCACCAGGTCTAACTGCTGTATAGTGCGCACTGCGCACCCTACAATTTGCATCAGAAACTAGATTACAAAACTGTAATCCCAACAAGGGGACAAATGTAATTTTCAACCTGCTTAATAATTTTAGAAGACAACTCACAGGTCGATCGAACATTCATTTCTTTCGCCTGCAACCTTCTTCAAACTTATAAAAACAATCGAGGCAATTACACCATGCCACAACTATTTCCTACTCAAAACCAAGGCGCATCCGGCAATCTTTCTCCCCAAAATCAAGGCGCACCCAGCAATCTTTCTCCCCAAAATCAAGGCGCACCCGGCAATCTTCCTCCCCAAAACCAAGGCGCACAACTTGTCAATTCTACTTTACCTTCCCAAAACCAAACTCCACCCACTCCACCAGCTAACAGCATTAGCACCACAATAGGAAACGACAGTATTACCGGAGATAGTTCAGATAACTTCATCCTAGGTAGTAGCGGCACAGATAGCATAATTGGAGGATTAGGCACAGATGTAATTAGCTATCTCGGCCTCAGTAATGGCATTACCATTGAGGCTGGAGGTATTGTCGATAAAGGTGCAGCCGGTACAGATACCCTGGACAGTATCGAACAAATTATTGCTCCTTTAGGACAGCCCAATACCATCGATGCTTCCACAGGTAGCGGCACGGCTTCTATTAATGTCAATTTGTCGCAGAATAGTTTGGCCGTTAACAATCTACCGGGCGTCAGCACTCTGAATTTTACTGTGGAGAATTTCGTTAACGTCACGGGTACTCCGAATGTAGATGTCCTTACTGGAAACATCCAAAGCAATGTTTTAGTAGGAGGAGATGGCAGCGATACACTCACGGGTTTGCGCGGCGATGATACTCTAATTGGAGTTAACCCTTCGAGCGCTACACCGGGAAGTAATGAAACGGATGTGTTGATTGGGGGTCGGGGTAGAGATGTTTTTGTACTGGGTGATACTGACAATATATTCTATACTGGAGCCGGATTTGCAACCATCCAAGATTTTCGGCAGGGAATCGATCGAATTCAGTTAAGTGGCAGTCTTTCTGACTACAATATTGTGGGTAATTCGATTCAATTAGCTGGCAGTTCCGACCAAATTGCTGTAATTCAGGGGGCGTTTACTGCTGATAGTTTCTTGTTTGTTTGAGAACTTGTTCGATCGACCTCTATAAGATTGTTCGTAGTGCGGACTTAAGTCCGCTTTTCTCGAACTAAAGTTCGCACTACAAACCTTTTTTATTGCTGGCAATCGATCGGACACTATCCGACCTTATCTCATCATGCTAAAACAACCGGGTTGTTTATCTAATTTGCACGTGACAGCGCAGGATGGTTGTAAAAAAATCGGTTTCTGAACGATTCTAAATCCGGCTTTACTGCCCCCAGAATGAAACTGTATGGTTCGCCGTTATGAATTGCTGTAAATAGTTGAGATTCTTGCAGTGACCAACCCTACTGCTATACTACCGATTCTTTTAACTCGATCGTTTATTCAACCAACTTGACAAACTTTTAAAAATATTATTTTGGCGATCGTTATAAAAACGATCTAATTCTTTTTCAACAGTAGTGCGGTTGCCATACAAATTCGCGAGAATTGCACAACCCGAAGGAGACATTTCTAAGTAGCGAATACTATCTTTTAGATAAAGAGATACACCGTGCCAGTAAAACCGAGGATAACCCGCCCTTAAATCTTTTGAACTCGAATATCCCAAGAACTTATTGCTGCCTGTTTCTTCAAACTCGGAGAATAGTGCAGGTAACTTTGCCAGGTAAGATGGATCGGATAACTGACCGATTAAATCAGCCCCGCGAGTCAAACCCGGAAAATTAATCGTGTCTTGATGTAAATCATCTTGAGGAACCGGAAAACGAGTTAATTCAATATTTAGTAGAATAATATCTAGATCGATCGAACTATACTGGCTCAAATTTTCAGTGACAAACAACTTGCTGCGATCGACATGATAGGGTGTTAAACTCGCCCCAGTTGCTGTGGAAGAAATGGTAACGCTACCGCCATCAACCCCGCTCGCAAAAGTATGTTCTGCGATTCGATCCTGGCTGCAAATTCCCTTTAAGTAGCCAATATCGTGGCAAAGTAAAGACACAATGAAATTCAACCAATCGCGAGGAGAAACCAGTTCTCCACAAAGGTATTTGCCATAGAGAATTTCTTGACCGACTAAAACAACTTGAACGGTGTGTTCTAAGTTATGATAGGGAGCATCACAATTCGCGATCGCTTCTAATGTCTGCGCGGCAATGCAATACAATAAATCTAGATATTCCCGGTATTTTTCACCGTAAATAAACTCATACTCGGTAGATAGATACTTAATACATTGGGAAATTAACTTAGATTGAGCTTGAAGGATGGGAGTCATATCTCAATAAAAAATAACCAAAATTATTTTAACGAGCGATCGCGACATATTTTTGGCTATTTTAAGCTAATTTTTTCAAGAAATACAAAACTTAAACCAAGTTTAAACAGAAGTTAATTTTTTACTAAACTTCGCCCTTCAATCGTCATTTCTAATCTAGCAACTCGATCGCGCCTTATGAACTCATTAAGAGCAATGATGCAACACCAAATCCGGGTGTGTCAACCCCTTTATTTGAGTATAATTCGATCGAGCATTGCTGCATAGGGCTCGATCGTGCAAAAAAACCTAACTTGTGTACCGCTACCCAATAGACATCAATCATCCAGATTAATGTTCTGCGATCGCCGATCGCCCTTGAATCCATTCAAGTAAAATAGGATTGACTAATTCCGGCGCTTCATCCTGCGGGCAATGACCGATCCCCTCCAAAGGAATAAACTTTTCAACAGCCGGAAATTGAGCTAATTCTCGACCCAATTCGATCGGTTCCCAAGGGTCATCAGTTCCCCACAAAATCAACGCAGGACAGTTCAAACGCGGCAGCAAATCCTCCGGCAGAGGCCCTTGAGAATAACTGATAAATGCTACAAATACTTCTACAGCGCCGCTGTCTCGCGCCGGTTTTAACAAGATTTCTATCAATTCATCGCTGACAGCTTCCGATCGCTTGTAAGCTTGTAACAGCACTTTTCTGACTGTTTTCGCCGTCGCTAACTGTTTGAAAAATAATTGACTTATCCATTTGACATTGAGAACTTTTTGTGCTATTGGCGCTCCGAAACTGCGATACCAAGGCATTCGATCCCGCTTGCGATCGTGCAGCAACCGCAAAGAACAATTAATTAAAATTACCCCAGCAGCAATCTCGGGAAAATCAACAGCAGCCTGCATAATTGCCACGCAGCCGATCGAATTCCCCACTAAAAAAGCCGGTCCGCCAACAACCTCCCGACAAAAATCAGCTATTAGCTGTCCCCAAGTTTCAAAAGTATAGTCAATCTCAACTTTCGGCGTCGGTTTAGCAGAACCGCCAAAACCGATGAGGTCGATCGCGAAACAGCGACAATCATCGCCCAAAACTGACAAATTTTTGCGCCAGTGACCCCAAGACGCCCCAAAACCGTGAACGAAAACCACTGCAGGCCCTTGGGAACCCGCAGCCTGATAGCAAATCGGAAAACCTTTCCACAGCCAAGTTTGAGGTGCTGCAACTGTTGGAGGAATTGGAGTAGAAGGAGTCATAAATAAAAAGTAGAAAGCAGATTCGGAATATTGCTTAAACTAGCCAGTTGTATTTTGACCAACAAATCGGACAAAATACAACGACACCAAAAAACCATATGTCGCTAAAGATAAGAGTTTAGGCCGCCATAACTTCACTAACAGTCAAAACCAAATTGGGGAAAGTCGGGGAAACAATTTGCTGGTTGCCTGCAAATACAGTTTCTTGATAAACTCCACCGACCAAAACCCTTACAGTGACGTTAGGGGCATTTGTATCCCAGTCCACCGTCCAATATTCGGGAATGCCCATTGCTAGGTACTCGCTCCACTTATCTACTATGTCTGTAGCCCGGTAATCGGGGCTGATAATTTCAACTGCAAGTACGGGAGGCGATGATAGTACGGCAGCCGTGCCGTCAATTGCCTGCTTTTGAGAGTCAGTAATTACGGAAACATCAGGACGCCTGGTTTTATTTGGGGCTGTCTGAAACTCAATGCCGCTGGGTCTCGGGTGCCAAGGGAGTGCTGCAGCTAAAATTTCCATGTAGAAGCGAATCAGCAGCAGGGTCATAATTGCTTCGTGCTTGCCAGTAGCTGGGGGCATCGGAGTCAACTCCCCATCCACAAGTTCGTAACGGTTTTCCGTGTCGTCATTGTAAGTTAGATACTCCTCAAGGGTTAGTTTTACTGATGTTTGTATCATAGGTGCATGCTCCGAAAAACTTACCTGCATTTAATCAAACAAGGACTAAAGTCCTTACTACAAAAGGTAGCGGATTTTCGGGCGATCGCGCAGGCAACATCAATCTCAAACCCTCCCTTCTCTCTCTGCGCCCTCTGCGGTTCAATCCCCTGCTGTTTCTTCTGCCAACCGTCAACTCTCGGGCGGGCACGGGGGCACCTTTCGACATCCAACTCGAATGTGCTGCGCTTGTCATCAGAGTTAGATGTCGAACCCTACAACTAACTAATGACTTTGCTTTCGGAGCCAGTATTGTGCAACGATTAAACTTGCTGACACCTTCTCTCGATTAACATTCCTCTATGCCCACCTTGGTTTCTACTGCCGTCGTCCCCTTTCTGGGTTCGGAAATCGTACCCGACTACGACACCGCCAAAGTAGTGATTTTGCCAATTCCCTACGAGGCAACCACCACTTACCGGCGCGGGTGCGAAAACGGACCGGCCCAACTTCTCGCAGCTTCCCACCAACTCGAATGCTACGACGAAGAACTAGATGCTGAGGTGTGCTACGATGTCGGAATTTATACCAAAGATCCGATCGCCGATACCCGCAACGGCCAACGGATTTCATCCTCCGAAATGCTGCGAGTCACCCAAACCGCAGTGCAGCAGCTAGTTGCTGAAAATAAATTTGTCATCGCCCTCGGAGGCGAACACAGCATCACTGCCGGCGTTGTCGAAGGCTACCGCCAAGCTTACCCAAAGGAACCTTTTACAGTCGTGCAAATCGACGCCCACGGCGACTTGCGCCACGAGTACGAAGGCTCGATTCACAACCACGCCTGCGTGATGCGGCGTATCGTAGATATGGGCCTGCCGACCCTGCAAATCGGCATCCGCGCTATCTGCAAGGAGGAAGCCGACCTGATTAAGGAAAAACAGCTAAACGTCATCCGGGCCAGGGAAATCGCGACTCAACCGGATTGGGTCGATCGAGCATTATCCAGCATTAAAACCAATCGGGTCTTCTTGACGATCGACCTGGACGGTATCGATCCGACATTAATTCCAGGAGTCGGCACTCCGGAACCGGGAGGGCTCAATTGGTATTCCCTAACAGGGTTTTTGCGCCGCGTCTTCGAGTCGCACGATGTAATCGGCTGTGACATTATGGAATTAGCACCTGTTGCCGATTCTGTAGTATCGGAATTTACCGCGGCTAAATTAGCTTACAAAATCATTGGATATCAAGCGGTAGCTAAAGGTTGGCTGAAACAAGTTGACAGTTGACAGCTTCGGGGAGTTTTGAGTTTTGAGTTTTGAGTTTTGAATTGAGGAAACGTTTTGAATTTTTCAGGAGTTGTGAGTTGTGAATTAAAAGTTAATAACTAAGTTCAAACTCAAAACTTTTACGGGTTTAACTCAAAACATACTTGCCCCAATCGGCTCAAAAATCAAAACTTTAAAAATTGACGCTTGAAAACTATCTGATGTCTGCTGAAAAAGACTATTTTATTCGTGCTGGCAATTTGATTTTTCGCGGTTGCAAATACTGCTACTCACGTTCTCAAAAAATGAGTTTACTAATGGAAACAACGGGTACCGCCATTAATAGTTACGCTCCCGATTTTGAACTGCCGGGAGTTGATGAAGAAGTTCACCATTTATCTCGATATTTAGAAAAATATCAGGCGATCGCGGTGATATTTATGTGCAATCACTGTCCTTACGTGCGATCGTACCTCGATCGGCTTAAAGGAATTCAAGCAGATTTTCAAGATCGAGAAGTTACTTTAATCGGGATTAATGCTAACGACGCTACTAAATATCCCGATGATAGCTTTGAAAATATGAAAGTTTTTGCAGCCGAACATCAACTCAATTTCCCGTACATTCGAGATGTTGCTCAAGATGTGGCTCAAAGTTTTGGCGCTGGCACAACACCGGAGGTTTTTTTACTAGACCAAGACGGTAGATTGCGCTACAAAGGTTTAATTGATGACAATCCCAACGATGCTGCTGCAGTGCAAGTGGCTTATTTGCGTGCTGCGATCGCCCAAGTGTTAGACGGCACAACTGTAGAACCTTCCCAAACACAGGCGATCGGTTGTTCTGTTAAGTGGCGATCGTAGGAGTTATTTTGCTCCAAAAATTGGCTCGCAAATATGTAACGCGAGTTCGACGAAAACCGCACAAGCCTTTACGAAATATCGTCATGAACCCCATGCCTAAAGGCAGGGGCTTGTAGACTGTCCGACTCTTCGAGCGGGATACAAGCCACAACATGACCAGCCTAAGACTTTTGAGGTC
>JALOON010000026.1 GCA_025454405.1 Oscillatoriaceae cyanobacterium Prado104
GGCAGACGTAATCAACCGCGCTAACTTGGGTATGGAAGTAATGCACGAGCGCAACGCTCACAACTTCCCGCTCGACTTGGCTGCTGCTGAAACTACTCCAGTTGCTTTGGTTGCTCCTTCTATCAACGGCTAATTTTTAGCTTGAGATAATCACAAAAAGCGCTCTCAGAAATGAGGGCGCTTTTTGTTTGTTCCTTAAGCCAAGCGTTGGTGAGGAATTAAAACTACTTCAGTTATATTAGATAGCGGCTAAAACTGACGATTTGCAGAATGAGGGCGAAATTTTTGTACAAAATTCAGCCACCGATCGACCTTGTTACCAGTAATATTTAAAGTTGGAATCGATCGAGTTCTCAATATTGGCGGTCCGGCTTCTTCCTGAGAATATTCGATCGCGGTACTCTCTGCCTTGCCCAAACCGTAAGTTTTCACAATCTCCCCAGCCAACTGACAAGTAATTCTGAATTCTCCCATGCTAATTTTACCATTTCCCGCATAGTAATACCAAATCCTAAACCCAGCATTACGAATCTCCCGACAATCAGAATGTGTTACCTCAAACATCTTGGCGATATGCGCATCGTAAAGGCGCAATTTACCCCCAAAAGCTGATTTTGTAGTATTTGTTTCTGGCACTGTCAGGGTATAGGTTCCTTCCGCGTGTTGCAGTCTCATGGGAAGCTGTGTCTGCGCGATCGCCCCCAGTGTTTGCTGAATTTGGATAGTAGTTATCCAGCTTAAAGTAATAGCACTAAAACTTATTAACAATAATTCTTTGGCGACTCTCATTTTTATATTGAAAACTATTGATTGATGATTTACACTCAAAAAATACGGTTTTTCATCTATATTATGTCAACTATTATATTTTGTCCGGCCTATCGATCGCAATTACTAAGGCTTGTAGTGCGGACTTTAGTCCGCAAAAAAGAGCGGCGCAAACAAGAACGGACTGAAGTCCGCACTACGAACTTTTTCAGATCCAGCGCACTCTTCCCGATGTTAAAGCCCGCACTTCACCATTGGGAAAACGCACTAGCAAGCGACCCATTTCGTCAATTCCCGCAGCAATTACAGTGATGGTTTCCGAAGCAAGTTCGATCGCCACTTCGCATCCTAAAAGCGCGTCGCGACGGCGCAATTCTGGAAGCAATAATGCCAAACCGGAATTTTCTTTTTTGTTGCTTCTTGCCAGTACATCTGCTGCTTGCAAAAGATAGTGTCGCAGCCGATCGAGCAAACTCAATTCATCCGGCACTTTAGTAACAATAGAATGCAAACTTACCGCATTGCCGATCGCGCTTGCATCCAATCCCGCAGCCGCAAAATCTACACAGCGATTGAGTCCTATTCCCACAACAACCCGAATTTTTTCTGAAGTATTGCTAGCAGCGGTTTCGCAGAGAATTCCAGCTAATTTTTGGCGGTCGATCGAGATATCGTTCGGCCATTTCAGTTGCAGTTTCCCGCAGCAGTCGGGAGCTAAATCTTCGATCGCATAAATAACAGCTAAACCGACCGCCAAACTGAGTCCTGACAATAAATTAGAATGCGGTAAATCGAGTATAAAGCTAGCAGTAAAAACACCGGGGGGCGAATGCCAAGTGCGATCGAATTGACCGCGCCCGCCTGTTTGGTTTCTGGTAAATACTGCATTTCCGCGATCGAGTTGCGACGCGCGATCGATCGCCCAAGTGTTCGTACTCGGACAGCTATCCAACCAGTGCAGCCATTCGGGGATATTTTCGGGAATGCGATTTATTGATTCTGGCGGAATTAATGATTGTTCAAACAAGGTTTTATGGCAGTTGACAGTTGACAGTTACGTAGGAGAATCAAACATTTGATGTTGGCTAGCTTTAAAATCTTTTCATGAGGTTATTTATATCCTAACAGCCTTGGCGGTTGCTTAACACCCACAAACAGATGTCAGATAGATCGTATTATGTCTGATTGTCTCGATCGCGCAAGACAGGGTGAAGCAGTCGGACATTAATTCTGACAT
Source organism: Oscillatoriaceae cyanobacterium Prado104 (assembly GCA_025454405.1). Taxonomy (GTDB): domain Bacteria; phylum Cyanobacteriota; class Cyanobacteriia; order Cyanobacteriales; family Microcoleaceae; genus Microcoleus. The sequence goes on from JALOON010000026.1 coordinate 2,006, forward strand.
TTATTGCTCGGATTGTCACCCGACTGCTTCACCCCTACAGCATATGCAACCGATGCTACCGGACACGATTTTCGATTGTCGATTGTCAACCTGTATGCTGTCAACTATCAACTAAGAGAGCGGACACGGGGGCAGGGCCCCTACCAACTGTCAACGATCGACTATTTAAGCTGCTTGTTCTTGCATTTCCAGCAATTCGGGAATCGTTACAAACCGATATCCCTGCGCTTTCAAACCAGAAATCATATCCGGTAAAGCCTTAACAGTACGCGATCGATCGCCCCCGCCGTCGTGCATCAAAACAATCGCTCCCGGATGCGCGCCCTTCAATACATTCTTCACAAAAGCTTGCGGTTTCGCTCTCGGATCTGTATCTGCTGAAGTTAGCGACCACATTACAACTGAATAATTTTGCTCTTTAGCATATTGAGCCAAGCCATTATTTAAAACTCCTCCTGGCGGGCGGAAATAAGTAGTTTTAACTCCCGTTGTTTCGTAGATGATTTGTGCGGTGCGATCGATTTCGCTAGCTGCTGTTGCCGCATCCATTTGATGATACCAGTGATGCCAAGTATGGTTGCCGATCGCGTGACCTTCAGCTACTACTCGCCGCGCAATTTCTGGAGAATTTTCGATAGATTTGCCTATCCAGAAAAATGTCGCTTTTACATCATTTTGCTTGAAAATATCCAGCATTTGTTCCGTTGTTTGCGGCCACGGGCCGTCATCAACCGTAAAAGCAATTACTTTTTCGGAATCCTTGACTTTACTCTGAAAAATAGTTGTTCCTTGAAACTGTTGTGGCGGCACAAAAGTTAAGCGCTTTTCTTTAGGTTCCAATACAGTGAGGAGTTGTTCGATCGCGCGATCGAGATGAAACTCCGTTCGATCGTTCCCCAGTTCTTTTGCGGTTATGGATTGGTTAAGGTTTTGTACCTGCACTGCATCAGTGGCTTGCAAAGCAGGTGGGTTTTCCGGCAGCAGTGTGCCGATAAGAAAGCTAATAGCGGTGGCTGCAAGGGCGATCGCCACAAAACGCCTGCTTTTTCGCAGTTTTTGCAACAAATGATTGACTGTCACTTGAGATGTTGTTCGCTTCGGTTACACTGCGGAATATGATAATAGGAATCGCAGCAAAAAGAAACCAAATTTTTTATAAATCCGTCAATGGAGGATTGACAGCAGATCGAATGCGATCGAATGGGACTGTTAGCGAATTCGCGGTGACTGTTAACCCTGACAATTAACCGACAGTCTTTCAATCCCTGTCAGAAAAACCTCGCTGTCAACTGTCAACTGTCAACTGTCAACTGTCAACTGTTTAATTAAAGCCTTGCCACCAGTAAATCCTTAATAATTGGGATTTTCGCCGCAATTTCGGCTTGAGGCACCTCCGTTTGCTGCCAACTCGATCGCGCCACGAGTCGATCGCACCAAGCGCCCAACTTCGGATATTCATCAACAGATAATATCCCAAACATCGCCAGCGAAGGCACTAAAGTTCCCGCGACTACCTCCGCTAAAGTAAACTGTTCGCCGGCAAAATAAGGAACATCGTCCGCCAGCAACTCTTCAAAAAATCCCAATACCGTTAATATCTGTTTCTTCGAGAGTTCCAATTTTTCGGCTGTATCTCCCGGTACGCCCAGCGCCTGACGTGTTAAGGGAAAAGTCGCCGGCAACAATTCATTCAACGCCACCATTTCCACCATCCGCACGATTCCCAAGGCTTTGGGCTCTGTCGGTAGCAGTGCGGGAGTCGGGTACTTTGCCTCCAGATAATCGAGAATTGCCAGCGACTCCAGCAAAGTCAAATCTCCATCTATTAATACAGGGATGCGGTGAAATGGGTTAATCGCCAGAAAATCCGATCCGAATTGATCGCCGTCAAGGTTGAGTTCGATCGCTTCAAACTCAATCTGCTTTTCCAGCAGCGCCACCCACACGCGACGAGCGTTTAGAGACAGGGGAGTGTAATACAACTTCAGCATCGGATTTTCCTAACGCGACACTACCAGTTTAGCAGCCAAAAGCCTTTATTTACAGGAGTTTTGGGAGAGTGAGGGGCTGGGGAGGGGCGATCGGAACCCCACTCAAAAAAAAGATTTCAAAAAAAGTTGTATTACCCCCTTGACAGTCTTGTAACACGCAATGTAGTATAAATGTATGGCGAAGGGGAAAGAGCTTCAAAGCTTTTGCCCGAGAGCAATACGAACCTTGAAAACAGAATAGGAAACAAACAATGTCACGTACTTTTGGACATTGGCGGTGTAGACTCCGGCAACTATAATCCCCTCGGATTGTAGTACGCGGAATCAGCCGCCACCCAGTCCAAACACAAATCTTGTGGGGCTGTAGCTCAATCGGGAGAGCGTCGTTCTGTCACAGCGAAGGTAGCGGGATCGAAACCCGTCAGCCCCGTGGGGAGATTTTAGATTTTAGATTTTAGATTTTGGATTTTAGATTTTCAGATTTGAGATTGAAGATTTGAGATTTGAGATTTAAGATTTGAGATTGGAGATTGGAAATTTTAAATTTTGATTGTTTGATTGGAAATTTAAAATTTCAAATTGAAAATAATCGCAGAGTTTCAAACGAGATACTAGCGATTTCCCTTCGGAAAGGCTTCGCCTGCAAATTCCGTCGGGATTCCTTGGTTAGGTGGCCGAGTGGCTTAAGGCGTCGGTCTGCAAAACCGAATTTCGCGGGTTCAAATCCCGCCCTAACCTTTGTTCCCGATCGCAATTAAAAATCACAGAAATTCTTTGAAATTTAATTATTTAGGGGACGCACTTTCAGGTCTGACATTCTACAAAAAACCACAATAATTAGAGGAGAAATCCGATCGAGACTAACGGAGATTAGAAGTTATGAATACCAAAACTACCGTTATTTCAAAGTTCATCCCCGACTGTGTATCAAATAATAGTGACAGTAATAGTGCCAACTTGGAAGAGCATTTGACTGCGTTCGTTCAAAAATCCCTTGCTGACAGCTATTCTCAAGACATTGATACTACTTTGCAACAGCTTGATGAGGCATGGGAAGCTCAGAAATTGGTTTGGCAACTGCGAAATGATTCCTAATCCTGGTTACTCTTGTTTGCAGCCGAGTCTAGATCCCCCTAAATCCCCCTTAAAAAGGGGGACTTTAAGAACGCTTCCGGTCCACCCCTTCTTAAGGGGGGCTAGGGGGGATCTGGATCTAAAGTTAAACAGCTTTCTGTCAACTCATATCGCAGCGTAACTTAACGGTAAAGTCCCAAGTTCATACCTTGGTAAATGCGGGTGCAAATCCCGCCGCTGCTACCAAATACAGGGATGATGTAACTGGCAACATCTCAGTCTCCAAAACTGATTTTCTGAGTTCAAATCTCAGTCCCTGTGCCAAATTTTTAGTGCTGCCACCAAACGGCAATCGTAAATATTAAGGAGCAACCTAAAATCAAAAATCAACAATACCAAATCTCCACCAGCAATCAAAAATCCCCAATCCACAATCCTCAATCGAAAATCTAAAATCGCAAATCTAAAATAGATAGTGCTGTATGCAAATGGTTTAAGCAGCTTGATTTTCAACCAAGTGATTGCGGGTTCAAATCCCGTCAGCACTTTGCGTAGGTCGCTGGCAGAATGGTTTTGCAGCCGCCTTTTAAGCGGATGGATCGAGGTTCAATTAAATTTCCCATCCTGATTTTCTGCCTCGGGTCGGCCCTCCTATTGGTGTGGGTAGCTGTCTGTAAAACAGTAGCTTAAAGCGTTGCTGGTTCAATTCCAGCCCGGCCCATCGATTTTAGATTTTGGATTTTAGATTTTAGATTGTGAAATTTAAAATTTAAGATTTGAGATTTAAAATTGCAACTCGTGCAAAAAAACCGGTCTATCGATTTTAGATTTTGGATTTTAGATTTTAGATTGTGAGATTTAAGATTTAAAATTTGAGATTTAAGATTGTAAGTGATTTGTAACTGCATTTAAGCGGCAGTTGCAAAGTAAGAGAATGCGTTGTAAAGGACAACAACTCAGTCGGCGCAACTGAAGATTTGGGGGTTCAAATCCCTCCGTTCTCGCTGAGGAGAAGTGGCCGAGCGGCTTAAGGCGCTTTCCTGCTAAGAAAGAGCGGTTTAACCACCGTCGTGGGTTCAAATCCCACCTTCTCCGTTTCCCCCGATAGCTCAGTTGGTCAGAGCGCTTGTGTGAAGAACAAGAGGCCGTCAGTTCAATACTGACTTGGGGGATTCGTTGCCTCATAGCTCAATGGTAGAGCTGCACGCTGTTAACGTGATGGTTGTAGGTTCGAGTCCTACTGAGGCAGCCATTTTCTAATAGTGGACAATTGACAATTGACAGCAAAAAACTAGATAGGATTTTATCTGTTAATAATCAACTATTAATTGTTAACCATCAATGGTAAATTGTTTAAATTGCCTGGTAGACAAATTGGTAAAGTCGCCTGTCTCTGAAACAGGAATTTATGTAGGTTCAAAGCCTACCCAGGCATTTAATTATTGGGATGTCGCCTAATCGGTATGGCACCGCTCTTTGAAAGCGGCAAAATGCAGGTTCGAGCCCTGCCGTCCCAGTTCTGCTATTGCCAAAGCAGATTAATTATGCTCCTGTAGCCCAATTGGAAGAGGCAGCAATTTCAAAAATTGTCAAGTGTGAGTTCAAATCTCACTAGGAGTACCAATTTTCTAACTAAATTTCTACTTGCTCTTGTGGCGGAATTGGCATACGCGGCAGACTTAAAATTTGTTTTATTGTGAGTTCGAGTCTCACCAGGAGCATGAACGGGATGTGGCGCAATTTGGTAGCGCGGCGGCTTTGGGAGCCGAAGGTTGCAGGTTCAAATCCTGCTATCCCGACTTTACCCCTGTGATGTAATTGGAAAACATCACTCGCTCAGAACGAGTGTTTTTGCAGGTTCGAGGCCTGTCAGGGGTATTAGGTATTACACCTAAATGCGTGAAATGTGGGATTTCACTACTCAAATCGTAATAAGTCAACTCCTTTTATATTTTAAGGTCAGCCAACTTGTTATCGATCGCCTGAGTAACAGTTTGTAGGTACTTTTGAGCTCGATCTACCTTAAAGTATGTAAAGTCAGAAGTATCAACAATCAAAAGTTCTACCCCATTTTTTAAGCAAGTTTCAAGTTTTTTGCGATCGTTGTTTTGAATTTGGGAGAATTTTTTCTGTCCATAAATAGGCTGATAATGAAAAATTCCGTTCAATTCTATGGCTAGGTCGAGCGAGGGAATATGAATGTCTAGCTCGGTGTTAACAGCATCCTTACGGTTGTAATGTATTTCTAGGTTGGGATAAAGTAGGGATAGCTGAGATTCGAGCCAAATTTCAAGTTTCGATCGGCGATTGCCTTTGGTTTTGTTTCTGTTTGAATAACTGGCAGAGCAGGAACGAGAACAAAAATTATTCTTAGTTTGCTTAATCTGGGCTTCCTCTTTGATAAAGATAGTATTGCACCAGGCGGAAACAACCTGTCTTCTTTTATTCTGAGCCAACCAATGACACTCTTTAGAACAGAACTGCCTCCAACCTTTTTTTACATCTTGATTGTACTTACCAGTGCAGCGAGTAAATCGCTTCTGACAGTAGTCACACACAACTTCTACTTTCTTAATCATAGCTGTAACATATGGAAATAAAAAATTTATAACATAATTTTGTTTGAGGTTTTAAACTTGCCCCTGTAGCCCAATTGGAAGAGGCGCTAGACTTAGGATCTAGTTAGTGCTGGTTCGAGGCCAGTCGGGGGTACTTGGTAACATTGCGGGGATGGAGCAATGGTTGGCTCGGCAGTCTCATAAGCTGCAAATCGGCAGGTTCAATTCCTGCCCCCGTTACCAAATTGCAGGTGTGATTTAATCGGCAACATGAGGCTCTTGTAAAGCCTTTTTGCGAGTTCAAATCTCGCCGCTTGCTTGGTCTGCTGGTGTAGCTCAATTAGGCAGAGCAACTGATTTGTAATCAGTCGGTTGTAGGTTCGATTCCTATCATCAGCTTGGGAAAATTCGATCGCTCTCGATCTTTTTTATGAGGTTGCATAGACTCAGATCCCCCCTAGCCCCCCTTAAGAAGGGGGGGACCGGAAGTATTTAAAGTCTCTCTTGTTGGAGGATTGAAAGCATTCAAAGTCTCTCTTGTTAAGGGAGGATTGAAAGCATTCAAAGTCTCTCTTGTTAAGGGAGGATTGAAAGCATTCAAAGTCCCCCTTGTTAAGGGGGATTTAGGGGGATCTAGAGCCGTGCAATTTCATATTAAATCGCGATCGCCACCTTCCCAAATTTGCAGTTGTCTTTCTGCTGCAACAAAACAGTTAACATAAGGCGTGGGATACACAAAATAATCGCAAGCCAAAGCCATTTGCCGCGCGGCTTCGCGATAAGGAACTCTGCCGATTCCCGTTCCCAATCCCGGACAAACGACACTCTCAATTTTGCGTTCTGTGTGCCGGTTGTAGCGCCGAATTGTTAATAGCATTGCCCACATTGCCATATACGGAACGTCTGTTCCTACGACAGACATCGGCACGCGCATGGTGGGAGTATGAGCCAGAAAAGGATGTTTGGGATGGTGAGTTTCAACGATGAATGAAGTGCCGACAGGCTGTTCGCCTAGATAGTCTTCCAAGATATGCTGCTGCACTCTAACCATCAGAGAATGACCGAAAAAGTTGATTATGGCTGCATCGATACCGCCATCCATCATGCCAAATGAATTGGCGGGACTAACCAAACAGTCATACTCGGTTAAATCCTCGAAACGTTTGTTGGTAATTTCGACATTTGGCAGGTGAAAAAAATGCTCTTGGAAGGCAGCGAATAGTTCGGGATTGGGTGCTGTAAGTATCAGTTTCATGTGTTTTATCTCCGTTACCCAGTTTAGCAAATCGGTAAGGGCGATCGCAAGTCAACGCGATTTAAAACATCGCCGCTTGCTTGTCTTTAAAATCACAAGGAGTTATCTAATAATGCTAAATTACAAATAAGATTTGTAGCGCTAATTTTCACCAGCAAATCAGAGTAAAAAGCATGAAAAGAATTGCGATCGCTCAAGACACGCTAAAAATTCTCGAACATGGTTGCTATTTGTCTCCTGAAGGCAAACAGGTGAATATCGATCGCCAATTAGCATCCTGTATTGCTGGAACGGCAGTTAGAGAGTGCGGAAAAAATTCGCGAAACTCTCTACGGACGCGGTGCAAAATTGTTAGCTTTAGCTGCTGACAAAGGTTGCGATGCGCTAATTTTAGGAGCTTGGGGATGTGGTGTTTTTAGAAACGATCCATCAATGGTAGCTCAGATGTTTGCAGATTTCTTACTGCCAAACGGTCAATTTTGGGGCAGATTCAAAACTGTACTATTTTCTGTATTCGATCGGAGCGACTCAGGAAAAATATTTGTGGAATTCGATCGTCGATTTTCCTCAAACTAATCGAGATTGTTAATAACGATGAGCAGTCTCTAAAAGTTGTTTGGCATTTTCGATCGCACTCATTTTTCCCAACACTTGCCATATGCCATAATTGAGGTATAGTAGTTCGAGGTTAAATTATGCTGATAACTGACAACACCTCAATGGGAAAAATTACTACCACACTCACGGTCACTAACCGGATCGACCAAGCAAATGCAGAAAGCGGGATTATCCCTGCGGAACAAGTACGTTCCGTAACTCTGGATAACGTGCTAGTTGATACAGGGGCAACCACCCTGTGTTTGCCACCGCAGATTATTGCGCAACTTGGTTTGTCGCTGCTTAAAGAAGTGGATGTAGAGACGGCAAATGGCATTGGCAAAGCCAGAATTTTCCAGGATGCTAAAATTTCTTTGGCAGGGCGCGAAGGCACGTTTGAGTGTTTGGAATTGCCGGGAGGTATGAATCCTTTATTAGGCGTGATTCCTCTGGAAGCGTTGGGAATTGAATTAGATTTGAGAAATCAGCGGTTAATAGTTTTACCCATCAGTCCAACGCAAACTTACTTGACAATTTTGTAGGGCTGTAGGTTGAGATTAAACTAAACTAATTGCGGATATGGTGTAACGGTAGCATTCGAGTCTTCCAAACTCTAGGCACGAGTTCGAGCCTCGTTATCCGCTTGGCCAATTAAACAGTTGACTTTTGACGGTTGACAGCGAGTTTCGATCGAGGTAGTATACTAAGAATTACCCAGTTAAGGGAGTGTAGCTCAAAGGATAGAGCACTGCGCTTCGGACGCAGTTGTTGTGGGTTCGAGTCCTACCACTCCCGTTTTTTTATTGAATATAAGGAGGTTGATTCCATTGAATGGTTAATTATTTGCTGTCCGAACTTGCATATCAAACCTCAGAAACTGCATTTTTTACCTAATCTGTTGGCTGGCGAAAACGGAGGAGTTTCGTAAAAAACCCGGTTTTTGATTGCTGGTATGCAAGCCTTATATTAAACGCGATCGCGCTTGGCGTGTCCCAACTTTTGGAGCCTACATACTTTAGTACGAGAGGAAAGGTAACGTCATCAAAAAGTGGCGTGCGTTTGCGAACGGGGAGTGCAAAGAACCCGGTAGGTTAGCTTGGAAGTAGCAATCCTTTAAAGAGTGTGTAACAACTCACCGGCGGAGTCCCTCTAGTAACTCAGAAAACGCAATGCTCCGATAACTCGCACGCGAAGTTCGATCGCACTATTTGAACAGAATCTTATTTGGTTCGTAGTGGGGACTTTAGTCCTCTGAATTGCGGGATAAATCCCTCACTACCAACCATAAATTTGGTTCGTAGTGGGGACTTTAGTCCTCTGAATTGCGGGATAAATCTCTCACTACAAACTTGGTTCGTAGTGGGGACTTTAGTCCTCTGGATTTGCGGACTGAATTCCTCACTACAAACTGCAAACTTGGTTCGTAGTAAGAACTTTAGTCCTCCGAAGAAGCGGACTGAAGTCCGCACTACAAACTTAATCAATATTACCGGAAAATCGAGTCACAAATTAAGGAGTTTCCCATGCCTGTAATTGCTATGGAAGTCCAAACCGCGCAAAATCATCCCAATGCTGATGCGCTCCGTGTCTATAGTTTTGCAGCTTCGGGATGGGAATCCGTGCAAATAGTTGCTAACTCAGAAAACATTTACGATGTTGGCGATATTGTTGCCGTAGCTCTAACTGATTCCGTGCTGAAAGATGGCACGAAAATTCAACCTGTAAAACTGCGAGGTGTTTATTCTTTTGGCATGGCTCTCGGCAAGGTTGAGGAAAGAATTGGTACGGATTTGTCGGCGATTTACTGTCAGGAAACTGTGGCTCGATCGGCCGTAATGCAAACATGGCCGAGCATCGAATTGCTGTACAATCTCCGCCGCAGTTTAGAGTTAGTCGGGGAAGCTCCGCAGATAACTTATCGAGCTAAAATTAAACTCGACGGTACTAATGGCGGCATCCAAATCTTTACTAACGGTCAAGTTGCCGTCCAAAGTCGATCGCAAATAATTTCCCCGGAAAATGACAATCTCGGCTTTGCTAATTGGGTGAATCAAAACATCGGTTTTTTCGCTAATTTGGCAAGTTCCGAACACGTTACTATTTTTGGGGAATGGTGCGGGAAAGGCATTCAAAAACGCACGGCTGTATCTGGGGTCGATCGCAAAATATTTGCAGTTTTTGCTATTCAATTCGGTGGCATAGATGGCAAAATAGCAAAACTGGAAATCCGCCCCGATAAAATCAACGAGTTTTTGCCAAAACATCCCGATATTTTTGTCTTGCCTTTTTATGGAGAACCGTTTGTTTTGGATTTTGGCGATCGCGCGCAACTCGAATCAGTTGTTGGGGCTATCAATCAAGCGGTTGATACTGTAGAAAGAGTCGATCCTTGGGTGAAAGAAACTTTTGGTATCGAAGGAATTGGCGAAGGGTTGGTTTTGTTTCCCGAAAGCGGCGAACTTGCAGAAAGGCTGTCTTATACGGAACTGCTGTTCAAAGCTAAAGGAGAAAAACACCAAGCAGTGAAAACCAAAGCACCAGTGCAAATTGACCCGGAAGTTGCTCGAAGTATTGACGATTTTGTGAATCTTTTTGTAACGCCGACTCGTTTGGAACAAGCGGTGACAGGAGTTGGATCTGAGGGGTTTGAAATGGCAAAAATCGGAACATTTTTGCAGTGGTTTGTGGCTGACGTGCAAAAAGAAAGTGTTGCCGAATTAGAAGCTGCTCAACTTTCTTGGAAGGAGGTCAACAAAGCTGTGATGAATGCTGCTAAGAAATGGTATCAGGAAAAAGCTAAATCTTTGTAAATACAGCGGATTTCATGTTTGTAGGATCGCGGCAGTACCTTTCGTCGGATAGACTTAATCAAATGCCGTACAGATATCGTTTGTGAGTCCGACAGACCGACAGGGAATCAATTCCCTGTCTCATAGCGAAAGTCCTCTCAAAGAGGACTGAAATTGAGAGCATTTTTAGTTACTTTGTTTGACAATTATCCTGCTTTCAAAAATTGTACTTTACAGTCGGTTAAAACCGACTTTCGCTATGAGGCAGGGGTTTAAACCCCTGCCGGACTGTGGGTTTTACCTTAAATTGACACAACGAAATGCAATGCCGTGTTCCTACAAACCCGGTTTCTGGTACTCGCGCATAAGTCCTATTAACAAAGTATTCGGGAGCGTAACTCAACTGGAAAGAGTGTCGAGCTTCTACCTCGAAAGTTGTGGGTTCGAGTCCTACCGCTCCTGTTAAATGGGTTCGTAGCTTAATTGGTAAAGCGTCTAACTGGCTGTTAGAAAGATATCGGTTCGAGTCCGATCGGAATCCACCAATTTTGGGTCTGTAGCTTAATTGGAAAAGCACTTAGTTCGCAACTAGGAAGATGTCGGTTCGAGTCCGATCGAGATCCACCAAAAACGGGGTCATAGCTCAATTGGTAGAGCGCTTGTTTTGCACGCAAGAGGTTAGGAGTTCGATTCTCCTTGATTCCATGCGGTGTCTGAAGCCAAACTGGTAGCGGCGCTGGTTTGTGGAACCAGTAATAGCGGGTTCAAGTCCCGTCGGGCACCCTAAGAAGCATTGGTGTTAACTAGCGCATTACACCCGCAGATCGGCAGGGGTTTAAACCCCTGCCTTACAGCAAAAGTCCTCTAAAAGAGGACTAATGAATTCTGCAGTCCTCTTTCAGAGGACTTGCGCTATGAGACAGGGAATTAATTCCCTGTCGGACGGCAACGCAGCGCGTATTTGTTGACAACAATGCCTTGGAAGATGCCGCTAAATGGTTGGCAACTGGCCTCGAAAACCAGGGTACAGGTAACTGTAAAGGTTCGACTCCTTCATCTTCCTTTTAATATCAAATCCGGTTAATTGTACCGATCAATTGTAGGGACACAGCACTGCTGTGTCCCTACCGATGAATTGCGATTTGGCAGGGATTTGATATTACCACCGGAATCCGAGAAGCGAGGAACTGTGCTGATAACGCAGAGGTAGAAGGGGCAGTACCTTCCCGGTGGATTTCTTATGGTTTAGCCATAGGAATCATGGATATTTTGCATCATGGAAGATGCCGCTAAATGGTCAGCAACTTGTCTTGAAAACAAGGGTACAGGTAACACCTGTAAGGGTTCGATTCCTTCATCTTCCTTAATGAAATATTCTGGCACTTTGCAAATAGATTTGCTATCCTGTAGCAATAAAAACTTTGGGGAGGTCGCCTAAGTGGAATGGCACCGTAAAAACTAGGTAAAACGGCTCTCAAAAGGACGATCGGGTTTGTTGAGTAAGGTAAAAAGTTGCTTCGCGACGTTCCCTGAAAGTGCAAACGGGCAACAGGTTGCAGAGGCACTGAAAGGAATTAACAGTCCGAGATGGGGGTAGTTCCTGTCTGCTTGCGGGCAGTAAGGAAGCGCGTTTCCTGAAAGTTGCTGTCGATCGATGCGGGTTCAAGTCCCGTCCTCTCCATTCAAGGTTCAAAAGCGAGGAATTTCAACCCGTGCCCTAACAGTTAAAGCATACATACCCGGCAGTTAACCGACTAAAACCAATGCTTTACGAACTTGCACGGGTTGAATTTCAGAACCTCAGTTGCCGTTGAGGTTTAGATCGCGATCGCAACTGCCGATCGGCCGCAGTCGGGTCATCAACTGCTTCAGCAAAAAGCCATTGCTGTTCCAAGCCGTGTAAGGACTAGCGCCTTGTCCCTTCAGGCACAAGGTTTGTCGGGCTTTGTTATGGCAGATAGTTGCCAGCAGGCTAACGACAGCCACCAAGCCGAGTTCATCGACAAGAGCTTCGAGTTCATCTTGGGTCATTATCAGCCCTCCATGAGAGTATGACACTAATAGTACCATAATCGACAGCTTACAGATAGCTTTTCGACAGCTTCTAGGGGTCTTGTTTTTCGCCGTTAAGGTTATACTTTTCTATGGCAGCTATGAGCAGCAAGGTAGCCATTGGAATTCCTCGGTTCTCTGATAGCTCTTTCAGCTTTTCATGAATCTTTTTGGGCATAGTGACTTTCAGGGAAACTGTGTCTTGCTTTTTCGCGGTCATTTCAGTAGGCAGTAAACTACCCTGATTATCTGTCTATCCTGCCTTGAGGTGATAAATATACCGTAAATCGATCGCGCCTCACTCCAATTGTCTCTAGGGATGCGGGCGATCGCATTTATGTCAAAAATCGACTGAAACTTTGAAAAAACTCGTTTTTACCTGAGTCTCGATCCCCCTAAATCCCCCTTAAGAAGGGGGACTTTGAGAACACCTCCGGTAGTCTCGATCCCCCTAAATCCCTCTTAAGAAGGGTGACTTTGAGAACACCTCCGGTATTTTCGATCCCCCTAAATCATCCTTAAAAAGGGGGACTTTGAGAACACCTCCGGTCCCCCCCTTCTTAAGGGGGGCTAGGGGGGATCGAAATCTAATGCTCCAACAGCAATCTGACATTAAGTTTGAAGTTAAGTTGATACCAATAGACCGATCGCACTCCTCTAAAATAGTTACAGCAGCGAAACTGCCCGCAAACAAATAAAAAGGTTAAATATGAGAAAACTAATATATTACGTTGCTTGCACCGTCGATGGATTTATTGCTCGCGAAGATGGCTCATTTGATTGTTTTCCGATGTCAGGAGAGCATTTCGCCGATTTGTTCGATCGCTTTCCCGAAACTATTCCCGCTCACCTTCACGAAGCGCTGGGAATTAATTTTTTAGGAAACAAGCAATTTGATGCTGTTTTGATGGGACGCAAAACCTATGAAGTCGGGCTAAATGTTGGTTTGACTAATCCTTATCCCAGCTTGCAACAATACGTGTTTTCGCACAGTATGAATGTAAGCCCCGACGAGAATGTCGAACTTGTTGCCGGTGATGCTGTTGAATTGGTAAAGGAATTGAAAAAAGAAACGGGAAAAGATATCTGGTTGTGCGGCGGTGGCGAGTTAGCGGCAACTCTTGTTTCCGAGATTGATGAGATGATTGTGAAGTCAAATCCGGTAATTATCGGGGCGGGAATTCCTGTGTTTGCAAGGGCGATCGCACCTACTAATTTGGAATTGGTCGATCGGAAAATCTACAACAACGGTTTCATGCTGCTGCATTATCGATTGCAGAAATGAGGTGTTTGGGCGATCGGATCGAATAGCATCAGGTACTGCATCCAGGAATGGATTGGTTTATAATAAGTCTAGATTTGCTAGTCATTCAATGTAAAAGCCATGAGCATTCAAGTTCTCAAATTAGAATTAATTCAGTGGATTTTGTTATTAAAGGATATTCAAATTTTAAACGAAATCCAAAAACTGAAAGAAAATTCACCGGAAAAGACTGCTGTTCTCAAACCCCGTCAATTTGGCTGCGGCAAAGGAATTTTTACTTATGTTGCAGATGATTTTGATGAAACACCTCCTGGTTTTGAAGAATATATATTGCCATGAACCTAGATCCGTTAACTGGGTTAAGCAATAAACAAGCCTTGGATGATAGATTTAAACAGTTAGTTAGCCAGCCACAAAATCCGTTATGTTACCCAACCAGAGGGATGACATATAATTGTATCTGACTGCATCCTTGTGCAAACAAATAAAAATACATAATTAGGTAAATTTTATGAAGAATTTAAAACCATTCGACTATTATCTAGTACTTGACCTAGAAGCAACCTGCTGCGACACAGGCTCGATCGCGAAAAACGAGATGGAAATCATCGAAATCGGAGCAGTTATGGTTAAGGCCCAAACGCTAGAAATCCTTGATGAATTTCAAACATTCGTCAAGCCGGTTCGCAATCCGATACTAACTGAATTCTGCAAAACGCTAACATCGATCGCCCAAATGCAAGTCGATCGAGCTCCAACTTACCCGAAAGCAAGCGCCATGCTGACCGAGTGGCTGTCTGTTTACTCAAACGGCGTATTTTGTTCTTGGGGAGACTTCGATCGCACGCAATTTAAAAAGGATAGCAATTTTCATCAACTCCCTTTTCCCATTGCCTATCCGCATGTTAATGTCAAAAAAGTGTTTTCAGAAATCCAAGGCTTGCCAAAAAGGTACGGCATGGACCAAGCCTTGGAACTTGCAGGTTTGCCCTTAGAAGGAACTCATCATAGAGGAATTGACGATGCTAGAAATATCGCTAAATTGTTACCTTATATTCTGGGTCAAAAAAAGCTGGAATGACCTCAAAAATCATGTTTTTTGAAAGAACGCTTAGCATAGAACGAAGTTCGGGGCGATCGTCAAAGAGCAAAACTTACACCAAATTCAGATTAGCTACCCTCTTTATCTTCTTCCTTCTTCCCTTCGCGCTCTTCGCGCCTTCGCGGTTCAATAGAAAGAAATAAAAGCGGAGTTAACATTACCCATAAACTCTAAACTCCGGGTGCGCATTGCGCACCTTACAGCAGAAAGACAACTACTAACTATCAACGATCGACTGTTCCTTCTTCCTTCTTCCCTTCGCGCTCTACCCTTCGGGAACGGCTTCGCCGAACGCGCCTTCGCGGTTCGATCGAAAGAAATAAAAGCGGAGTTAACATTACCCATAAACTCTAAACTTCGGGTGCGCATTGCGCACCTTACAGCAGCAGTTTGTCAAGCTACTTTTTGCGTAATTTCTGAAGTGCTAACTAACCCGAATTTGCCATGAGAAACCATCGCCCCTTCAATAAGATCGGCAGCGCGCTTGACACCGCCAGCTTGCGCGATCGCCTGTTGAATTCTCTTTGCATTGTACCTGTAAGATTCCTCTGCCAACACCCGTTCGATCGCAGCTTGCAGCTTGGAAACACTAACTTTAGAAATTGGCATCACTTCCCCCGTTCCCGTCCAGCGGATGCGCGCCCCATTTCCAGGTTGTTCAAACGTAATCGGCATCGCCACCAAAGGCACCCCGTAAGTTAGAGAATCCAAAACCGTGTTCAGTCCGCCATGAGTAATGGTGAGACTGGCTTTAGCAATTACCTCAAGCTGCGGTGCGTACTCGACTGCCAGCGGCGAACCCGGCAATTCCCGCACAGCGGCCTCACTCATCCCGCCGCCGTGGGCGATAACTAACTGCACGTCGAGTCCCTGACAAGCTTCGGCAATGCAGCGAAACACATCCTGTTTGGTATTCTGCACGCTGCCCAGCGACGCATAAATCAACGGTTGTCCGGTTAAGCGTTCAAACGGAAAAGAAACCGATCGCGGCGGTCGATCGCGCAGCGGTCCAACATAATGTAAATTCTCGGGCAAATTGGGATAGGGAAAATCAAAGGCGGCAGGTTGTTGGCTGATATGCGTATGTCGCGCATCAGAACCACCGTAAAGGTGGCGGTAGGGCAGTAATTTCCACTGCTGGCGGTAGCGATTAATCGCTTGCAAAATCGGCTGGCAACTGCGATCGAGAAAATAATAAGCAACCTGATTTCGCAGTCGCGCCGGCCAAGTATTTTGATAACTCCAAGGCATAAAAAACGGCGGGGCATCCGGCCTGCGTTGAATTGCTTGACCGCAACTCACCCAAACAAAGGGCAGATTGAGAAATTCGGCGATCGTTTCTCCGACTGGTTCGAGTCGATCGACAATCAATGCTTCAATTCCCGCCGCTGCCGCTGCCGCCGGGGCATCCTGACAGATAATTTCCGCAATTTGGCGGCAAGAATCAACGGAATATTCCAGCGCTTTAATCTCGCTCAATCGTGCAAGTTGTTGGAACGTTTCTGCTAGGTAACCAGGCTTGTAAATAGATTGCCCGATCGGCAAAAAATCCAACCCTTCCGATCGGACTTTCAACTCTAAATCTGGAATTTGCAGCACCGTAACGCGATGTCCCCGCGCTTGCAATTCTCGTCCCAATACAGATTGAGGATTCAGATGTCCGGCATAGGGCGGGCAAATAATACCAAAATGAGTCACGTTGCTATCTCCCTGCTTCAAAACGATCGATTCAAATCTCAACTCGCACTTATTCTTCTCTAAATTCCTCGCAAGATGCTGCTGTCGATCGAGCTTGCATTTGGTGAATTTCTGGCAGTTGCCACCAAGGAACACTGGGGTATTCATGATGCTCTTCGTGGTAGCCAAAATGGTAGCAAGTAAGAAACGACCACGCGAGCGGTAAAGGATGAGTTTTGGTACGGTGGCGATTGGCGTATCCTCCAGAGGGTTCCTTGTGAGTTAGATACGTACCGAAGTAGAATAGCTGAAATGAACTGAGCAATGCAGGTATCGCCCAGAATAGAATCAGATTAATTTGAGAAACGGGCAAGCAACTTATAGTTAGGTAGTAAATTAGCGAAAATCCGATAATTTGCCGCCAATCCCAGTAGCCCTTCATAAAGTGAAAATACCAAGCGATCGGAGTTGAATTGATACCGTTATGAAAATCGGGGTCGAGTTCGCTAGCCGGATGTTTGTGATGCTGCCAATGCTTTTGTAAAAGCTGGCGGTAGGAGAAAAGCGCGTAAGCCAACACGGCGATTTTTCCTACCAAGGCATTAACTTTTGGGTTTTGAGGAAACACCGAACCGTGCATGGCATCATGAGCTGTAATAAATAGTCCCGTGTACAGAAACGTCTGCCACAGCATCGCCAGCAAGATTAACCAAGCGGGGATTTTAGCAAGGTTAAGAGTAAGGAGGCAAACCAGACAGATCGCCCACAAGCTAATGATGGAGATCGCAATTATTAGCCCGACAGCTAAATTTGGGCTGCCGACAGTTTTTTCAGCAGCTATTGGTTGTACGCTCGCAGGATATGAGACCGGATGATTGGAAATTATCAACTTTTTACTTCCTTTTAAATTAAACGAAAAAACGTCCGAAATACAGAGGATTTGTCAATACTCAAAATTGAGTATTTCGCAAGACATATAGTTGGCATTTCAAACGATCGCAACAGAAAAAATTACAAGCTTGATGTAAAATTGAAATGTCTGTGAAACTCCTATAACTAAGAGTTTCTCTCGCTCGAATTAGCTTCGAGACTATAGCAATTCAAATTTATATAGACTGTTTTAAGTAATTGTAGTTGTAAAATCAAGCGACAGTTTCTACCTAGAGTTAAATATATAGGAGGCTCTAAAGAGTGAGTTACGATCCAGCCATCTGGTATTTAGCAACACACGATCGCCATACAGCAGGTTATTCAAAAATTACGATCGGTAGCGTTCGATCTAGCAGTAAGGCGTTGGAAACGGCGAAGCTGAAGCGGTAGCGATCGCTATTTTGGGTATCAAAATCACTAACAATCTGGAATTCGCTTCATTCCCAAGAAATGTTTTTGTGCCCTTCTTTAGACACGGTTGTTGAAAAACAATAGCTTTTCCCAGATGATGGTGAACTATGCTAACAGGAAATCAACTCAATTTATAGTAAATCTAAATCATTCATACAATCTCTCTATTACTCCATCCCCTTACCAAGGAGAGGTTTGGGGAGGGGTAAAACTTGACTAATTCAGACACGCTAGATCTGCGTTTATCTGCGTTAATCCGCATCAATCTGCGGTAGCAAAAACTGGGAAAGTGCGGCCGTGAGGACGGCAACTGGTTTGGAATACCAGCGTGCAGTGAAAACTGTAGGGGTTCGACTCCTCCACTTTCCGTTGGATTTGAATTTGATATCGAGAATTTAAATCAATCTCGATCGAGACTTGCGCGATCGCCAAAGAAACTGGATTTTTGCCGGCAATCTATGGCGTGTTTTCAAACTACTCCTTGAGATTCAGATCCCCCTAAATCCCCCTTAAAAAGGGGGACTTTAAGACTCTTGCTCCCCCCTTTTTAAGGGGGGCTGGGGGGGATCTGTGGCGCGAGAAAACACGCCCTAGGTTTCTCGCCTTTAATCATGGCAAAAAACCCGGTTTCTGAGTCTCGCAAATCCGATCGCACATCAAATTCAAGTCTTTACTTGCAAACACAAAAGGAGAATCAAATGTAATGGTACGCACCAAATTTGAACGGAACAAACCCCACATCAATGTCGGTACGATCGGTCACGTTGACCACGGCAAAACAACCCTAACAGCAGCGATTACCATGACGCTAGCCGCACTGGGACAAGCCAAGGCTAAACAGTACGATGAAATCGATGCTGCGCCTGAAGAAAAGCAGCGGGGAATCACGATTAATGTGACTCACGTCGAGTATGAAACGGGCGATCGACATTACGCACACGTTGATTGTCCGGGTCACGCCGATTACGTGAAAAACACGATCGTGGGTGCCGCTCAAATGGATGGTGCGATTCTCGTTGTGTCGGCAACAGATGGCTCGATGCCTCAAACTCGCGAGCATATTTTGTTAGCGCGACAAGTAGGAGTGCCGAAGCTTGTAGTCTTTTTGAACAAGAAAGACATGGTGGACGATGCAGAAATTTTGGAGTTAGTAGAATTAGAAATTCGCGAACTTCTGAGTTCTTACGGCTTCCCCGGCAATGATATTCCAATAATTGCTGGTTCGGCACTCAAAGCGCTGGAAAAGATGACTGCCAATCCGAAAATTCAGCGCGGCGAAGATGATTGGGTTGACGGCATTTACGATTTGATGGATGCGATCGACTCTTACATTTCGACGCCAGATCGCGATATTGACAAACCTTTCCTGATGGCTGTTGAAGATGTTTTCTCCATCAAAGGTCAGGGAACTGTCGCGACAGGAAAAATCGAACGCGGCCAAATCAAAGCCGGCGATATTGTCGAATTGGTGGGAATCCAAAACACTCGCACCGCCAAAGTTGTCAGCATAGAAATGTTCCAGCAAATTCTTGATTCTGCAATTGCTGGCGATAATGCCGGCTTGTTGCTGCGGGGAATTCACAAGCACGAAATTGAGCGGGGAATGGTAATTGTCAAACCCGGTTCAATTAAACCTCATACTTTGTTTGAGTCGGAAGTTTACGTGCTGTCAGAAAAAGAAGGGGGTCGCCGAACTCCTTTCTTCGCCGGATATCGCCCTCAATTTTACGTGCGAACAACCGATGTTACTGGCGCGATCGCATCTTTTACTGGCGATGATGGGAGTGCGATCGAGATGGTAATGCCGGGCGATCGCGTTAAAATGACTGTAGATTTGATGCAGGCGATCGCGATCGAACAAGGTATGCGTTTTGCCATTCGCGAAGGCAATCGTACCGTCGGTGCCGGTGTTGTTTCCAAGATTATGAAGTAGCATTTTGCTAAATTCACAAGTAGCAGAAAAGTCAAACCTATTTTGGTAATTGACTTTTCTGTTTTTTTGTTTGTAAGGACGCAGTTGTAAGATGGTGAGTGAGGCGATCGCCAGATCGCCAGTCAATATAAATAACGTTTGTCTGCCTTACTAATTTGTACAATATTGACTCAAATATGCGATAATGATTCAATAATAAAATTAGTTTGCTGCTAATGAAGTTTGAGATTAACTTTACCGCAACCGCTGCCTGCCACATCCGCGCTTACAGGAAGTTTGAGCAACAAATTATCCTTGATGCGATCGAAGAGCAATTAGTAAATGAACCCACCGCTGAAACTCGCAATAAAAAGCAGCTTGGGGAAAATGAACTATTCGATTGAGAACTGCGGATAAATAATTATCGCGTGTTCTATGATGTAGTTATCGAGGACGATCTGGGTATCGTCCAGATCGAGGCTGTAGGACACAAAGAACACAATACGCTGTATATCGGTGGCAAAGAGGTTCAGTTATGAAAATTATCGAGTTACAAAGCGGGCAAACACTAGATGAGGCAATTGCTTTGGCAAAAGGCGAACCAGTAGTTTTGCGCCAGCCTGACGGCAAAATGTTTGCCCTCGCCCCAGTTGATGATTTTGAAATTGAAGTGGAACTGCTCAAAAAAAATGCTGAGTTTATGGCTTTTTTGAAAAACTTATCTCAAGAGAAAGCAACAATTTCACTGCGATCGTTACGAGAAGAGTTAGGGTTGTGAATTTAGTTCAACATTGCGATTGTCTTAAATAGCGATCGAACTCATATATCGCTAGTTGATTCTACTTCCAATCGCTCCCTCATTTCTGACTCGGAAAATCCCCCTTTTCCTTTTTGTTCCTTAGCTGACTCCAAAATCGATGCAGAAAATCGCGCTTTAGTGGAAGCAGAATATCAAGAAGTTTTGCAAATAGCAGAGGAAAATAGGCGATATTGGGAAGAGCGAAATCGCGAACATTTTGCTCGCATCGCTCAACTGCCACCAAAACCCGGTACAGAAACTCTCTGGGCAAAACTTCGAGCACAAAAAGCAAAGCACGGATTGGATTAATGAGTTTTTCGATCGACCACAATCTTGAAGGACAGGCTGTTATCCTATACGGAAATATTGCTAAGCAAGGTTGGCTCACTCTGTTACCTATACGCTTTGTGACTTTTGAAGAACTTGGCATACCGGTTAGTAGTGACGATATGCCTCCGGCACGCTACGCGAACGCATTGTCTGGCGATGCGCTCAAGAAAACCAGATGATTTTACTGACTGCAAATAGAACGATGAAAGGCCAAGACTCGCTGGAGGAAGTTATTCGCGAAGAAAATGCGATCGATTCATTTTAATATCCATGATATAATCACTTGTTCTGCGCGATCGCCGCCTGGAGTTGCTAGCCGGTGAAGTTTGCCAGACAAGTCCAGAAACCCCAATTCATTACAAAAATATTTCCACTTCCTCAAAAGTTGTGCTATAATATATTCAATAGGGGAGTATAGCTCAGTTGGTTAGAGCAGGTGACTCTTAATCTCAAGGTCGAAGGTTCGAGTCCTTCTACTCCCATGCTTTTCTATCCTTTGTCAGTCAATAAGTTGAGATTTTATGTCCTCTCAAATGAATTCTTGGTTTGACTGGGATGGTATCTAGCGATTGAAATGGCTGTGTTTTTTCTCGGAAAGTTGTATTGCTTTGAGCGCGGAGGACAACACTCTGATGCTGGCGGTGCAACCATTGCGCCAGCTCTATGTTATAAACTTCACGATCGCCTGCGATCGCTAATTTATATCTTCGATCGATCTATTCTATGAAAATTGAACTCGCTTCTATTTCTAAACGCTTTGGTTCGGTGCTGGCTAACGATAACATATCGCTGACTGTTGAAGCTGGCAGCATTCACGGTTTGCTGGGAGAAAACGGGGCGGGAAAAAGTACGTTGGTCAAAATTTTGAGCGGTTTTATTGCGCGCGATCGCGGTTCGATTCTCTTAAACAACATACCAGTTGAAATCGCCAATCCCGAGGCGGCAATCCATCATGGAATCGGAATGCTGCACCAAGATCCGCTGGATTTTCCGGCGCTTTCTGTTTGGGAAAATTTTACGATCGGGCGCTTGAATGCTGCTGGTGTGAAAAGCACTGAAGTTCTCACTAAAAACCGGACTTCAGTCCTGACTGCCAAAGGAAAATTTTTGTCTAAAAAGGTGGCGGTCGGAGAGTTAAAAGAATTAGCAAGTCAGTTTAATTTTAATTTAGACATTAATGAAAAAGTTGGCAATCTCAGTGTCGGCGAACGGCAGCAATTGGAGTTGTTGCGGCTGCTATCTCTGGGGGTGCAAACTTTAATTTTGGATGAACCGACGACGGGGATTTCTGCTTCTCAGAAAGATGCTTTATTTGCGGCGGTGAAACAGTTAGCTGCGGAGGTCAAGTCGGTGATTTTTGTATCTCACAAACTGGAAGATGTCGATGTGCTGTGCGATCGCGCTACGGTGATGCGACAGGGCCGTGTTGCGGGGAATGCAGAAATGCCTTGTCCCAGCAGTAAATTAATTGAAATGATGTTCGATCGCGAACTCGCTCAACCTAACAAACCGCCAACCGCACGATCGGATGTTGCTTTAAACTTGCACAATATTACCATCAAAGACGATCGTTTGAATATCAAAATTGATAACTTAGAAGTGCAGCGCGGTGAAGTAATCGGACTGGCAGGTTTGGAAGGTAGCGGTCAAAGATTGCTGTTATTGCTTTGTGCTGGTTTGCTGCCTGCTAGCTCCGGTACAATGATCGTTAACGGAACAAACATGACGCGCAAATCTTATCAAGAATACTTGCAAGCGGGTGTGGGAATTTTGCCGGCCGATCGCCTCAAAGAAGGATTAGTTAGCGGTTTGTCAATTCGCGAACACGTCGCCCTGCGATCGCCTAGCAAAAGTTTATTTGTTAACTGGAAAGATACGCGGGAGATGGCGCAACAGGCAATCGCTTTTTTCAACATTCGCGGCACTCCCGACAGCCAAGTCGAACGCTTGTCGGGAGGCAACCAGCAGCGGACTCAATTAGCTTTGCTGCCCGTACCTTTGAATTTGTTGCTGATGGAACATCCGACGCGAGGTTTGGATATTGAATCGTCAATTTGGGTGTGGCAGCAGTTAATTGCGCGCTGTCAAACCGGGACAGCAATTCTGTTTGCTTCCTCAGATTTGGATGAAATAATGCAGTACAGCGATCGAGTAATTGTTTTTAGCGGTGGCAACGTATCAGAGGCGATCGACACCGCAGAATTAACAGCAGCTAAATTAGGACGGGCGATCGGCGGTAAGTTGAATTTGTAACACCCCGCACCAGCAGTTGTCGTCTCGGCGAAAAATCTACCTTTCTATGAGGTTTGCGATCGATCTCCGCCACAGGTTCAAAACTCGGAACCACTAAATCATCATTCTGCATGGTAAAATGTTTGCAGCATAAAAATTTTAGCCTCTTAAATAAAAGCCCCAGTCGGGCTGTCAACCTGCGGAATAATAGATGTCAGCTATGGTAAATAATTCCAGTACGCAACAGTTAGAAAGAGATCTGGCTAAACTCTGGATGGTTTTAGTCGGAGTAAACCATTATCAAGATGGTCAAATACCTAACTTGAGATACTGCGCTAATGATTGTAAAGAGTTAGCCGAAGTTTTAAAAATAGCTACTCAACAGTTTCAGGAAGCAGAAATTATTCCTCTTTACGATGGTGGTGAGAAATCTCCTGAGTTATCAGCGATCGTTTCCAGTATCCAACAGTTTCGTTTAGCCCAACCAGAAGATACGGTTTTATTCTACTTTTCAGGACACGGTTATCTAGACTCTAATAATCGACCAATTTTATGTGTGGCGGATACAAGTTTATCAGATTTAGCAGCAACGGGATTAAAGTTAGATATTCTGTTGAATGAACTCAGACAATGTAAAGCAAAACGTCAACTTGTTTGGTTAGATGCTTGTCAAGAACAAGAGCAACAGCAAGATAACAGCATTAGACAAAATCCTGCGGGTCAACTGTTAGCAGTTTTAGAACAGCAAGCAGAACAGAGTCAAGACTTCTATGCTATGCTTTCCTGCAATCAGACAGAACGTTCTTGGGAAATTCCGGAATTAAAACATGGCTTATTTACCCACTGTCTGATTGAAGGTTTAGGGGGAAAAGCAGCTAACGCTGAAGGGAAGATTGATGCAGACAGCTTGTTTAAGTATGTCGAACGCAGTAGCCATAAATTTATTGAATATAAGAAAAATTTTGCCGATGATTTTTCTAAGGGGATGGGGGGAACTGTTAGAGAATCATCTACCAAATTAAAAGTCGATCGATTTCCAGCAAATGCTTCTCAAACTCCCCAACGAATTGCTAGAGGTAGTGGGGAATTAATTATTGGACTGTCTACTCCTCCCACTCAGAGAAGGGCTTTAATTGTCGATAATTTATCTGCTTCCCAAGCTGATATTAGTCTATGTAAAATACTGCAATCTCTAGGAAGTTTTGAAGTCGATTATTGTTTTCTTCGAGATAAGCATAGGCTAAATATTCAGCAATTGATTGCTAGTTATTTACAAGAGGAAAGTAATAAAGCTGTTTTCTTGTATTTAGCAGGAACGATTGAATCTAGTCACCTAGAAACCTACGATTTGGTTTGGAATCGGGACAACAGAATCAATCTTAACTGGCTTAGTCAACAGTTACGAGAGTCCCCTGTTAAAGAAGTTATAATTATTGCTGATATTTTAGACAGCAGCGGTACTACTAAAAATTTTATTGAAATCTTACAACCCAATCAGGATAAATCTCTGTGTTCGATCGCAGCAACTACCGCTGTACCTCATAGTAGGAAGTTTCTCCATCAATTAGTAACTGTACTGGAAACCGCAGGAAAATCAAAAAGAGAGTTTTGGGTTGCGGAATTAATTACTCAATTACAAAGATGGTGCGAATCCCAAGCCGATATTAATTTAAAACTGTGGTTATCGGGTTCTACTGAAGTGATGGATATTCTCTCAGTAGAAGTACAACGTTCCGATAATGAAATATTTGAAATTGAACTGTGTCCTTACAAGAGTTTACAAGCTTTTACCCAAGATGATGCTTACTTTTTTCACGGGCGAGAAGAATTAATTGCCGAAATTATCGATAAATTACAATCTACCTCTTTCTTAGCTGTAGTAGGGGCTTCCGGTAGTGGTAAATCTTCCGTTGTTAAGGCAGGAGTTATACCAAAGTTATTAACAGAGGGGTTATTTAATTATGAATTAGAAGAGTACAAATCCTGTCAATCTTGGGTGATGTTTCCTGGGGATAATCCTCTGGCTGCTTTAGCGAAAACATTAGCCCCAGATAACCCAGCGTTTTTAGAAGGGGTATTACATTTAGGAGTTGATTCATTAGTAGCATGGTTGCGCCAACAACCCCAAGAAATATCGGTGTTAGTCATCGATCAATTTGAAGAATTATTTACCCTGACAGGAGAAACAGATTGTGTTAATTTTATCTCTCTGATTTTAGGTGGAATCCAAAAAGCTAGGGACTGTTTCAAAGTAATTATTACTCTCAGAAGTGATTTTCTCGATGAATGCTTGGGAATGAGCGAATTAGCTCCTTTAATTACAAAATCTCAAGTATTAGTTCCATCTTGTCGTTTGGAAGACAAACAATATCGGCAAATTATTGCCCAACCCGCGCAAAAAGTGGGTTTAGAAGTGGAAGATGGTTTAATTGCGCTGCTGCTGGAAGAATTAAGAGAGGGAAATTTACCTTTATTACAGTATGCCCTAGAAGAATTATGGCAAAAGCGCAGCCGAGGAAAATTGACTGTTAAGGATTATCAGCAATATATTGGTAAATTGGGTAAATTTCTCAGCAATAAAGCCCAGGAAACTTATAATAATCTGAGTGAAGTTCAACAAAAATGTGCCCAGTCAATTTTTCTGTCTTTAGTCTTTTTAGTTAAAGAGGAAGAAGACAGCAATAAAGATACTCGCCGTCGCTTACCGATATCGAAGTTATCAGTTAATAAGTATAAGGATGTTTTGGATTCGACTTTGCAAGCTTTAATTGAAGCGCGATTAATTGTAGTCAGTGGGGAAGAAAATAATTTATCTCTAGTCGATCGAGAACAGGTTAATGCTGCTGACGATAAGGGAAATCAGCCAATAAATAATTTAGTGCTAGCTGCTTCCGTTGACGATAAGGGAAATCAGCCAATAAATAATTTAGTGCTAGCTGCTTCCGTTGCAGAAGAAACTGTCAGGAATCAAAGCAAAGATAAAGTGACAGTAGAAGTCGCCCATGAAATCTTATTAAGGGATTGGGAAACATTGAAATGGTGGTTAGATGAGAATCGGGAGAAATATCGCTTAATTAAGGAAATTAATCAAAAAGCAGATGAGTGGACACAAAATGAGAAGCGAGATGGTTTCTTATTGTCCAAAGGGGCTTTGGTAAAATATGAAGAGTTTTATGTTAATTATGCTGATGAACTTTCTGGGAAGAGTAACGAGTTTATTGATGTTAGTATTAGAGACAGAGATAAGGCTGAAAGGTTAGCTAAACGCCGTCAGCGTCAGATTATTGGTGGTTTAACTGGAGGGATAGTAGTGATTTCAATGGTTGCGGGTGTTGCTTTGTGGCAATTGCGTCGGGCAACTATTAGTGAGATTAATGCGCTTAGTAATTCTGCTGAAGCAGCATTAGCATCAAATCAAGATTTAGATGCACTTGTAACAGGATTAAAAGCTGCCAAAAAAGTAAATAATATTTTTTTGTGTAACGATTATAAAACTAAAATTAAAATCTTGGGTACGCTGCAAGATGTATTTTACAAAATTAAAGAGTTTAATCGTTTAGAAGGTCATACAAATAATATTAGAAGTACAAAATATAGCTTTGATGGGCAAACTATTGCTACTGCCAGTCAAGATAATACAGTTAAACTTTGGAGTCTTCAAGGAAAGTTACTTCATACTTTAGAAGGTTCTTATTCAGTATTTAGTCCAGATGGACAAACGATTGCTACACTTACCAAAGGTAAAACAGTTAAACTTTGGAATTTTCAAGGACAATTACTTCTTTCTTTAGACGGTTATAAAGATGATAGCATCAATCGACTATTCTTTAGTGCCGACGGACAAACGATTGCCATAGTTGAAGATAAAATAGTTAAACTTTGGAGTCTTCAAGGACAATTAATCTCTTCTATAAACGTCAATAAAGACCGCATATTATTTAGCCCAAATGGACAAACAATTGCTACAGTTAGCGAAGATAACAAAGTTAAACTTTGGAATTTTCAAGGACAATTACTTCATTCTTTAAACAGTCATAAAGATTATATCGATAAAGTACTATTTAGTGCGGATGGAAAAACGATTGCTACTGCTAGCAAAGATAAAACAATTAAACTTTGGAATCTTAAAGGACAATTACTTCGTAATTTAAAAAATCCTGGAGGTTATTTTGATAATTTAGTATTTACAGAAAAGGGTTATTTTGAAAATTTAGCATTAAGTCCAGATGGAAAAAATGTTGCTTTTTCCCAAGATAAAATACTGAAGATTTGGAATTTTAAAGGAGAGTTAATTCAGTCTATAAAAAGTCATACACAGGATATCCAAAGAATAGAATTTAGCCCTGATGGGCAAACTATTGCTTCTCTGAGTACAGATGAAACAGTAAAACTTTGGAATCTTCAAGGAGAATTGCTTCATTCTCTAATAATCGATCACAGTGAGTTCCCTGAACTCAATTATTTTTATCACTTATTATTTAGTCCAGATAGTCAAATTATTTCTTTTGCTAATGCAGGTAATACAGCAAAACTTTGGAATCTTCAAGGAAAGTTACTTTATTCTCCAAAAGATTTGACAAAAATTAATACAAGCATAGGCTCAAGTTTTGCAAATAGCAGCATAGTATTTAGTCCAAACAATAAAACTATTGCTTTTGTTGGCGATAATTTTGTAAAGTTTTGGAAATCCCAAGAACAGTTACTTTATTTTTCACAGGTATTTCGCTATACTGCATTTAGTACAAATGGTAAAATCATCGCTGCTGCTAGTTCCGATCGCACCCTAAAGCTGTGGAATATCAAAAGACAATTACTTCATACCTTAGAAGGTCATACTGGCAATATTCAAAGCATAGTCTTTAGTCCAGACAATCAAACTATTGCTTCTGCTAGTTCTGATCGCACCATAAAACTGTGGAATATTAAAGGACAATTACTTCATACCTTAGAAGGTCATACTGGCAATATTAAAAGCATAGTATTCAGTCCAGACAATCAAAATATTGCTGCTGCTAGTTCCGATAACACAATAAAACTGTGGAATATCAAAGGACAATTACCTCATGCTTTAGAAGGTCATACCGGCGATATTAAAAGCATAGTATTTAGTCCAGATAGTCAAACTATTGCTGCTGCCAGTGAAGATAAGAAAATAAAGCTGTGGAATATCAAAGGACAATTACTTCATACTTTAGAAGGTCATACTGATAGTGTTTATAGCATAGCATTTAGTTCAGATGGTCAAACTATTATCTCATTTAGTTTTGATGATACAGTCAAACTGTGGAATATCAAAGGACAATTACTTCATACCTTAGAAGGTCTTACTGGTAATATTAAAAGCATAGTATTTAGTCCAGATAGTCAAACTATTGCTGCTGCTAGTAAAGATAACACAATAAAACTGTGGAATATCAAAGGACAATTACTTCATACTTTAGAAGGTCATACTGGTGATATTAAAAGCATAGTATTTAGTTCAGACAGTCAAACTATTGCTTCTGCCAGTTCTGATAACACCATAAAGCTGTGGAATACAAAAGGACAATTACTTCATACTCTAGAAGAAGCTCATAAAAAGTGGATAAATACTATAATATTTAGTCCAGATGGTCAAATTATTGCTTCTGCTGGTTATGATGAACAAGTTAAACTATGGAATAGAAAAGGACAATTACTTCACACTATAAAAACCAATAATAATGCCAATATTGAAAAGATTGTATTCAGTTCAGATAGTAAAAGTATTGCTTTTTTAAATAACGATAATGGTAACGATACAATAGTACTCTGGAGTTTAGACTTAGACAATGTAATGGCACGTGGCTGCGACTGGGCACGAGACTACCTAACCAACAACCCCAACATCAGTGCAGAAGACCGAAAAATCTGCGATGGGATTGGCAGTAAATAAACAATGCTACCTAATTAAAATTCAGCCCCCTACGATTTTTATTTGTTTTTATTTGTTTTGATTTATCTCCAATTTACCTTGATTTTGGAGCTGTTTTACCATGCCTTCAGTTAAGTCAAGGTAAAACCCATGAAATTCCAAAAGCAACTCAGTCAATTAATTAACTCCGACGACATTATCAAAACCCTCCCCCGCCTTGAAGCTTTTTGTTCTACCAAAGACCACAATCATCTTAACCGACGCTTGCAACAAAGAGCAATTAGTTGGGACATGATTAAACTAGCCATAGCTTACGGAAAACTTCAATATCATTCTGGCGCTACAACCTGGACGCTATTGGATAAAAGCCTAGAGTACACGCCCTACGCAAGATTTATCGACAAATTAAGAGGACTGCGAATTATTGCAGCTAACCACTCTTCAGATAACACCCTCAAACTCAGCACCGCTTACTGGGCCTACGATTTGAGAAGATAACTCTCTCATTTATTTTGATTTGTTTTCTCCTCATTTCTTTTGATTTAGCCCCCCCATTACTATACCAATATCGAGAGATTCAACAAGACAATGAACAAATCACTCACAGCTATTCTAGCATTAGGTTTATCGATCGCTTCCCCAAGCATCGCCACTACCAAGCAAATTGTTACCTCAATCATTTCAGAAAATATTGCCACTATCCTGACAAATCAGGGCGACAATATTTCCAATGCTTTTTTATCTTCTCCCTTAAATAACGAGCAATTAATAGCTCAATCTGTGGCGCGTTTAAAATTCAGTTGGCGTTCAGCGCACAGTTTAGAGCTTGTTGCGGTAGCAACAAAGTTCATTATGACAGCTAAAACAGAGGATTTGGCTGCACTTGTGGTACTCATACTTTCAGGGCATGATATTTACCTGGTGAGAGTTAGACTGGAGAACACTGGGAACGTTCCTTTGAGAGTTTATCCTCAAAATATCAACTCTTATTACGGCAACAAATCTACCAGTGTCATACCCATACCAGATAATCGTTTCTTGCAACCGGGTGTACTCAATCCAGGTTACTACATAGATAAACCTGTGATTTTTATCGCACCCTACGGTTTAAGCCTGCAAAGGGATGTCCGCATGGGATACAGAGATAACTCTATCGAAGTAATTCATGATTAGTTTCCTGTGAAGATTCTTTCTTCAGCTAATCAACTTTATTTAAAGACATTCTGATAGCAAGCTTTCGACGCGATATCCATCGAATGCTTGCTTCTCCTCCAAGGCGCATTCGCTGCAGGAATTACCCAGACGATAGGGGATGGGAATAAAAATAAAGTTTCACATCTTTACTGCAACTTGGTATTACAATCACAATCAAATACTTTGGAGTTCCTCAAATGCCATCTTTAGTCAAAGAATATCTAGAATACATCAGCCAGCAGATTTTTCCCGGCAATGTACGTCCTGAATTTCAGTATTGCACTTTTATTGAACGGTTTAATCCTAATAATTGCGATCTCAAAAGCACTGAAATAGCTGAAGCATTATACCACAGGGAAGGTAAAAAAGGTTACACATCTGGATTTAATCAGCATCTTAAAGAAGTAATCAAAAAAATAGATGGCAAATTTCGACAGCAACTAGAGCGAGATGGCTTGACCCAACAACAGCTTGGCTTGGGTGAAAAAGGAAATCCAGGTAGGTATACAGCCAACGCGAAAAGTCCTTGGCAGATTGCTTATCAATGGTTGTGGGAAATCGAATATTATCGTTGGCTAACAGACTATATTTGGGACAACTGGAAACAAAGAGCGTCAAGTAATGCAGACTGGATACAGTTTTGCGATCGCCCCACAAAATACGCTCCTAAAGGAATGAAAATTCCCCAACCCTTACCTAAAGAGACTATTCCGATTAATACTCCATTGAGCTTAAACATAAATCTCGATAGTCCCGGCAGTTATCTGTTATTATTCAATCGGGGATCGGACGAGCGAGGCAATACAACTCAATACTTAGTTACACCTTCTCAAGCTTTTGCTCCTAGCTATCAATTAGTGGAGAAAAGCACCTCGCTACCCCTAGAAAATGCTATGTGCGAAGATATCCAGTTTGACACAATTGGGAAAGAAGAATATATCGGGATTGTCATCGATAAAGCTGTAAATCTACCTTGGCTAAATCCCGACCCGGAGAATCCAGTTTTGGAATGGCAAGGTAAGCATTTAGAACAAGTGTGGGAACTGCTATGCGATCGAGATAACTGGCGAGTTTTCTATCGAGATTTTAATGTCGCGAGCTGACATCCCATCTGCGTTCATCTGCGTTGATCCGCTAAAATCTGCGGTTGCAAAACACCCCGCTACAGCTTTACCATAGCGAGGTATTTTTGTCAACTCAGAAACTCAATTTTCTGACAATTTGTTATTAGCTGCGATCGATCGCGGCAACAGGCTCAAAACTCGGAACCACCAACTCATCATTCTGCTTGGTCAGTTGATTGTACAACCTTTCCGTATTCGGGAAATTCGCAGCAGGCAGAGTCGGGAAGCGGCGGTAAGGAACAGTATCCTCACCAAAAGCCTCAGCATACTCAACGCTGTTCAACATCGCGTTGATAAAGCCCTTAATGCCATTAGTTGCCAAGATTTGGTTGTAAGTCCGAATCTCTGCTTGATTGCGGGGAGCACGACCCAAGAAGTGCTTGGTTCCCAACTCAATCACCTTCGTATTCGGATAAGGTGCGTAGAACTGTTTCACGTACAGCGAAGAACAACCCAAAGCTTCAATGAACTCCTTGAGATTGATTTCATTGTTACCGAGTTTGCTTTCCAGCGCCGTGAATTCATTCTTCACAACATAAGGATTCAGATCGCGCTCGAAAATTTGACGGTAAGCAGCTTGAATTAAATTTTTCAAAGCTACCTTATCCGAAGTATTCGTCAGCTTGAACACCTTAGTTTGTTCGCGACGCTTGCTAACACCTTGAGCGATGCGATTTTGCAATTCAATACCGCCTCGATCGCCCGCAGCGCCCAATTCGATAAACCTCGGAGTTGCTTCCTCGGTTTCCGCAATTGGCTCGCCTATAGAACCTGCGCGCATCGTCCGCATCGACAAACCAGCCGGAGTCAGATAGCGCTCGTAAGGAACGGTATCTTCCCCGAAAGCTTCGCCGTATTCCACACTGTCGATAATTTTATCGACCAGCGCGTAGAAACCTTTCTTGGAACAAAGATCGAAGTAAGCATTCATTTCCTGGCGGCCGTAGGTCGGGCGTCCCAGGAGGCGGCGGTGAATGTATTCGATCGCCTTGCAAACGTACAGCTTGCTCCAATACATATTGCGGAACACATCCGACTTCGCCAGCATCCGGATGAACTCGCGCATCGTAATTTCGCCGTTTTCCAGCTTAATTTCTGCCACCTTTTGGCGCTGGCCGTCGAAGACATCGCGACCGAACACTTGCAGGTAAGCTGCCCGAATCACCGCTTGGGTGGAACTTTCGCTAAATTTGACGCTGGAAGCGCTGCTGTAGCTGCTAGCTGCAGCACGAGTTGATTTTTTCGGAGATGCGTAGCCGCCGGGAAGTTGGTCTAGTTTAAATACCTTCGGACCCAAAGAGCCGGGAGCCTTGCCCCGAGCGGCCGGATTGCTGAGCTGATTGTCGATGCCCGCACCTTGACGGATCAGGATGCGGCGGGTGTCCTTGCCGAAAGGAGCGGGACGGTTCTTGGGATTGCGAGTTTCTTTCGGGAAAATCGCGCCGAACTGAATTTCCAGCGGATCGTTACCGACACCGTAAACGTGCTGGTCTGGCAGCGGCTGATTGTAACCCGCAAACAAAGTGATGAACTGAGGCACCTTGCGGAACGGAGCGCTGTAATTGAACAGATCAATTTGCGGGCCCCAGTTGCGACATTCTTGAGCTTCTTGGCCCAAACCGCGCAGGTAAGGTACAGTTTCTTCACCGAAGTAGTCGGCATATTCCTGGGAATATACCATTGCGTCTACTAGCGCCGACAAGCCGCCTTTAGTGACGATCGCGAAATACTTGCTGAATTCCTCGCGCGAGCTCAAGCCCCGGCCCAGGAAGTGGCGGGCTGCCAATTCTACAGCGCGGCTGTTAACAAACGGCTCGTAGAATTGCTGGCGGTACAAGGGAGATTTGCCGAGCCTGCGGATAAACTCTTTCATCGAGATTTCGCCGTTTTTGACCTTCGATTCGAGGTCAGAAATGCTCTGGCTGTAAGCGCGGGTAATGTCGCGCTCGAAAACTTGGCGGTAAGCTGCTTTGACTATTTCTTGCTTTTCGCCGGAAGACAAGCCGGGCTTCATGACGAATTTCGATCGCCGCTCTGCAGCATTGAAGTAGATTTGAGGCAGTTGCAGCCCTTGCTGGTCGTTGCTTTCGCGCTGGCGCAGCTTGTCCGAAGGCGTCGGAGCTTTAAACTCGGTAATCGCCACGTCGAAATACTGACTGACGATCGCAGCCGCCTCGCTATCCTGTTTGAAATAGCCCAAGGAAGCCGACTTCATTTCCTGCATTGCCACAATTGTCGCCGCCGACGAGCAAGCATTTTCAATAATTTCCCGCAATCCGCGCACGTTCACCGAAATAGTTATGTAGCGCAAAAACCAGCTCAAATCGCGCAGCGATTTGGTCATGTTGCCCGGACCGTAACGGGAGACGTTGATCGGCTGGAATCCCGCTGGAATCGGGCCGCCGCCGCCGTTGGTCGAAAACAGATTGCCCAAGCCCAAAAAGCCGCCGCCACCACTGCTGCCGCCTGCTCGGCCTTCAACGTAGGTGACAGTTCCCAGTTTCATGCCTTCAGAGACATTCCCCGAACCGCCACGAGCAGCGGCACCAGCAGCCACCATGACCTGTTCTTGCGGCTTTTCCAAAAATGCCAGAGGCGAACCGCCGACAAAAATCCGGTTAGCAGCGCGGGATACTATGAGTTCCGAGTTTTTGGTCAGCGTCTCAGAGATCGCGATCCGCTTGGCACCGGAGCTGAAATAAGTTGCCAGTTCGCTGAGTTCGCCGCGCTGCAAGAAGCGGTCTTGCTGTTCAGCTTGCGAAATTGTTGCTACCGGTACAGTTTGATATAGTTGCGGACGCGCAACTGAGCTTCCACCACTTGCTTTAACAGTCATTGGACTCCATCGCTCCCTATCTAAATCATTGCAGTATTTACCAGACTAACCTTGTCAAGCCTTGCGGGTAACAGGTAATAATCAGCCTCCGTGCGGCTTTTTCCTTTTTTCTCGACCCGAGGGGTAAGGTTTTTAGGGGAGATATTCTACCCTTGTCCCTCTGGTGACTTGTCCGATCGGGCAAGCTGCACGCCTTGCACTCAGGCATTTGGCATTTCGCTGTTTGCCTTTTTCCGGCTTGAGGTTTTAGCCTACTTACTTTCTCAGATTAAAATGTTTTGGGTTCGTTACCCTAATTTGTTAAAACCCTGCCGAGACTTATTGTATAGCTCTCAGAGAGCTTAAATGAGAAAAAATGATAAGTTTTATTACAAGCTCGGAAAGCATCAGAGGAATGGCTTGGCCGTAAGATTTACTTTGCGACCGATCGTCCGTCGCCAGTAACCCATCACCCGTCGATGCCCGAGAGTTTATGGACACCAAGACCGAGATTAGCGCTGCCGTGCGGCGGCTTTACGATACTTTCCCTTTTCCGCCAGATCCCTTGTCCGACGAGCCGCCACCCGGTTACAACTGGCGCTGGAGTTGGTCGGACGCTTACAGTTTTTGCACCGGTCAAAAGCCGCTAAAACAGGATATCAGAATTTTAGATGCCGGCTGCGGCACCGGTTCGAGTACCGATTATTTGATTCACCTCAACCCAGAAGCGTCAGTAACCGCGATCGACCTGAGTTCGGGTGCTTTGGAGGTAGCGAAGGAGCGCTGCAGGCGTTCGGGCGCGCGCGAAGCCGATTTTCGCCACCTCAGCTTGTACGATGCGGCGGAGTTGGACGGCGAGTTCGATTTGATTAACTGCGTGGGCGTGCTGCACCACTTGCCCGATCCGATCCGGGGCATTCAAGCACTGGCAGCAAAATTGGCTCCCGGCGGCTTGATGCACGTGTTTGTCTATGCCGAGTTGGGGCGCTGGGAAATTAAGCTGATGCAAAGGGCGATCGCTCTTCTCCAAGGCAGTCACAAAGGCGATTATGCTGATGGTGTGAAAGTCGGCCGTCAAATCTTTGCTTCTTTACCAGAAAACAACCGCCTTGTCAAGTACGAAAAACAGCGCTGGGCGGGAGAAAATCAGCGAGACGAATGTTTTGCGGATATGTACGTTCACCCGCAGGAAATTGACTACAATATCGAAACTTTGTTCGAGTTAATCGACGCTTCGGGATTGGAATTTATCGGTTTTTCCAATCCGGGATATTGGCAGTTAGAAAGGCTGTTGGGTAAAGCGCCGGAATTGATAGAAAGAGCGAAGAGTTTGACAGAAAGAGAGCAGTATCGCTTAATTGAATTGTTGGATACGGAAATCAGCCATTACGAATTTTTCTTGGGGAAACCGCCGCTAGTTAAAGTTGATTGGTCCGACGATAAAAAACTGTTGAATGCAATTCCCGAATTGAGTATTTGCATTCACGGTTGGCCGAGCCAGCAAGTGTTCGATCGCGATTACCAATTAGTCAATTTATCCCCAGCAGAATTTGAGTTTTTGCAAGCTTGCGCGCACCCAGCCGGGGCGGGCACGGAGGCACCGCCCCTACAAAATGGCAAAAAAACTGTTGGGGAAATTTTAACTGGGGTGGAGATTGGACTGGATGAAGTGCGATCGATCTTGTCCAAACAACTAATTTTGCTAACACCGAGCTAAAATAGTCTGGTGCGTCAGCACCAAAAATCGGATAAAAAATCGACAATCTACCAACTGACGCACCAGACAAATCTAATGCTACCGCTTCCTCGGGCAGGTGGGAAGACATAGAAAGTTACGGACTCAGCAAGCAACTTAAAATTAGTTGAAACTAACGCAGATATCTCAAAAATATCTGCGTTCATCCGCGTTTATCTGCTGCATCTGCGGTTCT
This sequence comes from Oscillatoriaceae cyanobacterium Prado104, assembly GCA_025454405.1. Lineage (GTDB taxonomy): Bacteria > Cyanobacteriota > Cyanobacteriia > Cyanobacteriales > Microcoleaceae > Microcoleus. Next base: position 37,936 of record JALOON010000026.1, read on the forward strand.
AATTTTTCAACTCAAACTCATCAAACATTACCACCGGCAAATCAGGTTTTCGCGTATCAAAATAGTAGCTGCTCACTGTACCTGCACCCGTATCAAAAATACTAAAAGCCGTAATATCGTTGCTCTCAATATAAGGCAGCGGCCGATCGTCCTCTCCCAACAAAGGCGCGACATTCGGCACTACAGGTTCCAAGCCGTTGGGATCTCCAATTGCGGTGTACTCTTCCTGAAATGCCGGAGGCACAAACCTGCGCTTTTTCCCCGCAAAAGCACCGTAACTGTTGCCGACGTTAGAACTTTCTAAAAAGTGCATTCCCGATTCGCTGACAAATCGATTCCACAAGTGCGAGTGTCCGTAAAAGACTAACTGCACTCCCGATTTTTCTAGCAGCGGCACGACATCGCGAATGATATAATCTTGCTCTTTTGGATACTCGTAACGCACCATTTTAATCTCGCCATTCTCAGTTCGATCGACAGTTTGTACCGGGTCAGTATAAGCTGGTACGATATTGTCTCCCAAAGAATGCGCCGGGTGGTGAAACATCACAATTTTATATTTAGCCTGTTTGAATTCAGGACTATTTAATTCTTGTTGCAGCCAGTTATATTGAGCGCTGCCCTTGACAAGTGGCTCGAAAATATGCTGTCCGTATCCCCATTTTTCGGGATTGTTAAAATCTTCATCGCGTTCCCGATAGCGGCCTCTCGCACCCGGATCTAAATTGGGAGTGCGCCAGATATTTGTAACATACAAAGTTACTAACCGCACGTCGCCAAAAGTCGCAGCATAGTAATTTTTACCGCCGGGAATCTTGAATATTTCGTCGTAGGTCTCGCTGTTAAAAGTATGGTTTTTCAGCCACTTATTCCTTGTCGCAGCATCATTGTTTGGATTCAAAGTTGCAGCAGTTTTATCGTACATTTTCCCAGCAACATTTCGGGGGAAAGGGTCGTTAAATTGTTCGTCTAGTTTGGTATTTGTAGCGAAGCGTCCCATAATTTCATGATTGCCGATCGCGGGAAAAAGCGGCGCGTACTGAATCAATTCGCCACCGCTGTAAACTGTCTTAGTTCCACCTTTTTCCAATTCGGAAAAGGCGCGACCTTGCAAACAAGGAAAAAAGGCGCGACCCCGATAATCGTCAAACCATTCAGAAGCGCGATCGGGTATATTAATTAAATCGCCTGCCACGAATACCGCATCAACTTTGCCAATTGTCTCAGCTACCTTTTGCAGATTTGCTGCTGTCATCGGCATCAATTGATGGTCGGAAGTCAAGAGTATTTTGAGCGGCATTCCGACTGCTGGCGCTGCAGCCAGCGAGAAGGTTTTGCTGTTAACAATTTTACCATCTTCCCTTTCACTTTTAACTAAATAAGGCAGGCGATCGCCCGGAGTTAAATCCGTTACTTCTGCTTCGTGACGCCAAATATCGCGATCGATAGGATTGCTATCAATTATACCCCGTTTCATTTCATCGGGAATCCGCGAATCTTTATCTTCGCGAGTGCGACTCAATTTGACAGTATTGGCAGCGATCGCGCGCTCCAGATTGTTGCCGTAAATAACAGTATTGCGAGTACCGGGAAACTCAGTAAACCAAACAACTCGCACGGATTTTGGTGTCGGGAATAGCAAAAACGGATCGGTTAAAAGTTGGGGGCGATCGAGGTAAGCTTGCATAATTATACCTAGCAATAAAACAATCAAAAGCAAAACAGCAAAAAACCACGGATTGCGAGAATTTTCCTGAGGCGTTTCTATTTCATCTGGGAATAATAACATTTGTTAGTTGACAGTTGTTTGGGAGTTTTGAGTTTTGAGTTTTGAGTTTTGAGTTGAAAGAGAATTGGTAAGGAGTTTTGAGTTTTGAATTTTGAGTTTTGAGTTTAAGACCATTAGTACGAGCGTCCCCAGCTCGCAATTTGGATAGCCTCCTTACTAGCAATTTGAATAGCATCCTCACTTGCGGCTTGGATTATCGAAACAAGAGCGAGCCATGTAGAATTTTAAACTATGAAGTTTATCAAAAAGTTAAGATGCGATCGTTAGCATAATGACAAGTTCTTAGAACAAGCATAAAAAACACTGATATAATAAACATCAACCATTTATTTAATAAACTATTATCTCTTCTCGCTCTCTCTCTGCGCCCTCTGCGCCCTCTGCGGTAAAAAACATCTTTCCTAAAAAATAGCAATAAATATGATCCACCACCATCTCAAAGCCAACTGCCAAACCGTACATTTAGGAGGCTTTTCTCCTCACCTAAAACCAGCTTTAATCGTTGATTCGGGCGATCGCATCGACATCGAAACCTATTCGGGATATTACGTCGCCGACAAAGCGCCGCCAGAATTTCTCACACCAGAATTCTTAGATATTTGTCACAATTTGCCGGACGATCGCAAAGTCGGTCCCGGCCCGCACTTGCTAACAGGTCCGATTTATGTTAACAATGCCGAACCGGGAGATGTTTTAGAAATTAGAATCGAGGATGTTTATCCGAGTTTGCCTGTTGGATTTAATGCCATTCGCGCTGGCTGGGGAGTTTTACCGGAGTCTTTTCCTACTCCGAAATTGCGGTTTATTCCCTTAGATTTAGAGCGCAAAGTTGCAGAGTTTTTGACAGAACCTCAGATGCAAGTTCCCCTGCATCCGTTCTTCGGAATTATCGGGGTTGCCGGTGCGGAAATCAACCGTTCTTCGATTCCTCCGGGGCGCTACGGCGGCAATATGGACAATCGCGAATTGCAACCGGGAACGCGGTTGTTTTTACCCGTATTCGTGCGCGGGGGTTTGCTGTCGATCGGGGACGGGCATTCGGCACAGGGAGACGGTGAAGTTGATGTTACTGCGATCGAAACTTCGATGAACGGTGCAGTTCAAGTTATCCTGCACCAAGATTTCTCGATCGAATTTCCGTTTGCTGAAACTCCGACTCACATTGTTGTCATGGGATACGGTCAGACGTTAGATGAAGCGTTGGAATTGGCGGTAAATCAAACAGTTTTTTGGTTGCACGATTTTGCAGGTTTGAAAGAAGAAGATGCTTATGTTTTGAGTTCGATCGCTGTAGATTATCGGATTACGCAGGCTGTCAACAAGCCGCAGCTCGGAGTGCATGGAATGTTGCCTAAATCTCTGTTACCGGAACTCAAAATTAACGGCAGAAAATTCGATTTTTTATGAGAAGGAAGAAGGAAGAAGGAAGAAGAAGAAGAAGAAGGAAGAAGGAAGAAGGAAGAATAGCTGGTTCCCAGGCACAGCCTGGGAACCCATGTCCCGAGGCTCTGCCTCGCGGGGGCTCGGAAACAGAACACTAGAGGCAGAGCCTCTAGATCTGCATTACCAGGCAGAGCCTGGTAACGAGTAATCCCACTCTCCCCCTCTCCCACTCTCCCACTCTCCCCATCTCCCCCTCTCTCACTCTCCCCACTCCCACTCCGGCGCAAGTCAAGCTAACCAAAAATCACTTCCGGCGGAGCCATATCAGCCCCTACAATCGTACCTCCGTGACTGCTGGACTTCTTCACTCCCGGCTGAGGAGTCGGTGCTTCCCGCTGCAGCACTGGCTTGACAGCGGGCGGTGGTGTTATCTGTTTTTCCGGTGCAGCCTGAGTCCCCGGTACTGCCGGTTGCTGCGACAGCCAAGCCAAACCTCCCACAGCGCCAGCCATCAAAGCTGTATAGCCGAGGTACAAATGCGCTGGCCGCAGTTGCAAGTCGGATTCTGACTCGGAATCCTGAATCAAAAAAGACGGGATGGCAATTTGGCTGGGCTCGGGCTCGGGCAAAGAATTCGCCATCGCAGCCCCGTCGAGTCCCAAAGCGTCCCCAATCCGGCGGATAAAACCTCTCACGTAAATATCTTGGGGTAAAGTTTCGATATCCCCATTTTCCAAGGCTTCGATGTGGTGCAGCGGCACGAAAGTTTGATTGTGCAGTTGCTGCAGGGATAAAGAGCGAACTTGCCGCCCCCGGCGCAACTCTCTACCAATTTCGCGCAAACATTCTTCCCGGTGTTGAATTGCTAATGCAGCTTTCTCTTCCGGAGAGAGTCTTTTTATCGGTTTGAGAAAACCAAATCCTGGGAAAGATTTTCCTCGAATTTCTGTCGCCTGTTGCGATTCATTTTGAGGTTGCTCTACAAATTCTTGCCGTTCCTGTGTTGGCGGTTCTTCACTCTCTTGTGAAGGCTCAATATCTCGATCGAAATTTTCACTTTCTGAGTCTGTTTTGGGGGGCGCTTCCAAAACAGCTTGACTTTGATAAAATACAGGAGCAGCTAACGGTGGTTTCAATTCTGTAACAGCCGAAGCAGCAGAATTTTCAGCAACAAAACTTTCTCGGGCTACTTGCAGTTGAGTTTTATTTTGTTTGGGAAATCTCTGAAATGCTAGCTTGACTGCTTCTCGGCTGACAGCCCTAATTAAAATCTCGGCAGCAGAAGCAGCTTCGCCCAACATTGTTTGCAAAGTAGCTAAAGCGTGGCTGTAGGTATCGGTACACAAAAGTTCGTTTTCAATTTGACCGACGACAGAACGAAAATTTTCTTGAGAAATTTCAATAGTTGGGCTGTCTGTCACCCCAAAATAAGCCTCGGGACTGAGTGCCATGATATTTATCTTGTCTTGCTAGAAGGTATCTGACTACGTTCTTCGACAGGTTGGCAGTGATTCCGGATCTCGGCAATTATTCAGTCAGTTGACAGTTAACTAGAAAGCAGCAAGCAGTCCGAGCGTTTCCGATCGCGAACTCAGTCATTAGTGATTAGTTATTAGTCAAAAGTGCGATCGTCCCCCATCGCAAAAACACGTACCCGATCGCGACTCAAGTCATTAGTTGCGCAGTCTGGGAGTTGTCAGTTTCTATTGTTTGTATATGCGATCGAGCAGCCACAGCGCCGTCACAATTCCTGCAAAATGCGCAACAGTAGCGTGAGTGTTTGCCAGCACTACAAATATATCCAGCGGTTGAATAAATCGGCTCAAGTCGATCGCAGTCCCGAAAAATGCTTGCGGCTGAGCTAAAGATTTGGCTAGCAGCGTGCCGCTGATGGCTTCGGCCCCGATCAGCGTCAGCAGCATTCCTGCCAAGTTGCTCATCAGTGTCAGGCGTACCTCTTTAATCGTGTCTGCTTTTTTGGGACGCACGGCGCTAGCGGGCGATCGCAGTTCCCTCGACAGCCTGGTGAAGCGAAAAGCCCGATATATGCTGTAACCGAGCACGACGATCCCGCAAACTGCCAGAAATATCCCGCCACCGGTACCGGCATTTGTTGGTGCTGCCCCAGCCGGGGTAGGCCTGCCCGCGAAGGGAATCGCAAATAGCAAAATTATTGTGGCCACCACCGCCAGCACTGCCTGCACCCAGAAGCAAACCCAGCCTGCTGTCCGCAGCGCGAAGGCAACTCGCTGTGCGGCGAGTGGTGGCTTTTCGGTGTCTAACTGATCTGTCATCAGAAAAATGGGTTTGAAACCCCGTCCTTTTAGGACGGCTTTACAGTTGCCACTACACGGGGGTTACTGAATTCGGGGTGCTTTTGTAATGCACTTTCAACGGGACAATTACCGTCTCCAATCTTTCACCCGCGCTCGCATAGTGTTTGCTACCGAAATGCGGTAAGCCCTATTTCTAGGTGTATATTTCCCTTCGCCACTGACTGCCAAAACGGTTAAAAACTAGGGAGGCATTCTTAACGTTTTGCGGGATACCACTCCCAGACAATTCAGTTTGTCTTAAAGACGCAGGCTAGACACTGTTTGAGTCTTGAATTTTGAAGGTGGTGAGTCTTCCTCTTTCTTGCCCCATGCCTTCAGGCTGGGGTTGGTGACAGCTTCTGGGGGGTAAGTGGTAAATTTTAGCAGGGATGGTTGACGGCAGGTCGGTCATCTTTACAATAAAATAAGAAAAGTTGAAGAATTGTAACTAACCTTCGAGTTTTAATTCAACTGGCATTCATCGCGAGGTATCTCAGACAATGACACAAATACAACCCACAGTTACTCCTAAGTTGGCACAGCCCAAGTTTGGCTTCAACGACTACGCCGAACGCCTCAACGGTCGAGCTGCCATGATTGGTTTTACCCTTACTTTGATTATCGAGTATGTCACGGGACAGGGATTGCTCGCTTGGTTGGGTCTCAACTAATTTTAGCAAGCGCGCGATCGGACTCGCACCCCAGGGCCGATCGCGCCGATGGGTGCGGGTTTTCCCTACCCGAGCAATTTCGGAAATTTACTAGAATATATTGTTAATCAGAAACAAGCCCAGCGACTTCTGGGTCTTAACAGACAAGTCCCCGCCATACAGGCTTTGCAATCGTGAGGTTGACTAACAGTAGGTTTGCAGTGCAAATTTGAATTTACTAGCTTGGCAATTTGGTCGGGCAATCGTACAATGCCCCAAAGGCGAGAATATTAATTTAGTTTAAGCTACTGTTTGAGCTAAAAATCCCGATCGCCCCGCCAAGTCTAAGTTTGAAAGATTGTAGAAATAATAGATAACAGAGTAAAACCCAATGAATGCTTCGTGGACGCGACTTTTGAAGTCAGCTTACCGTAAAGAACCACTTACCAGCTTTGTGGTAACTGTGGGTGTTGTTGATGCAGCGATCGGCAGTTTCGGCGCGAGCGGCTCTTTATTGGCTTTCGGGCTGGGTACTGCTGGAGCGGCGATCGCCCTCCGTCTCTGGCTGGCATACCGCTCCGGAGCCGAAACGCCCGCACCAGCCCCAGAATTATACCTCCCACCTCATTCTTCTCGACCTCAGTTGCCGGTACTCAACAACGTATCAAAGAAAAATCCTCCTTATTAACAGCCTTGGATTGACTAACAGCGCGCTCGAAAAATTGCGCTCGGGCGAGTACAAGATTGTCCTGTGAACATGGATATTTCCGTTACCGAGAAACTGCACAAAATAGGCGAAGTAGCTGCCTTAAGCGGTTTGTCGGTTAAAACTATTCGCTACTATGACGAGATCGGTTTGCTGTGTCCGAATGTCAAACGCTCGCCCTCGGGTTATCGTTTGTTTGCACCGACGATATTCAAACGATTGGATTTTATTAAACGAGCTCAGACTCTGGGCTTAAGTTTGTGCGAAATCGAACGTATTTTACAAGTGCGCGATCGGGGCGAGTTGCCTTGTCATGAAGCGAAGCTGCACCTTCAGGCTAAAGTAACAGCAATTTCCCAACAAATTCAAGAGTTAGAAACTTTAAAAGCAGAGTTACAGGGAATTCTCAACCGTTGGGAAGAGCAACCGTCACTAGAAGCGCTCGATCGGACTATTTGTCCCAACATCCAGCGCGAACGTCGATAGTTGACAGTTAAGAAAAGTTTTGAGTTTTGAGTTTTGAGTTTTGAATTAAGAAATGTCTTTAACTCAAAACTCAAAATCCCAGCCGCGAGCGGGGACGCTCGCTCTGTTGTCGATCGGACAGAAATTGAGATAAAAAATAAGGGAAGGAAATATTGGTTTCCTTCCCTTTATTGTTTGAGTTATTGTTTGAGTTGTTGTTTGATTTATTGCTTGATTTATTGTTCTGGCTATCTTTTAACTGGGCGTTTTGGGCTTTTAGCTGTTTGCGCAGGGTTTGCTGCTGCTTTCTGATCTGTCTGGCTCTTGCCGAACCGCCTTTGCCTTTGGAGTTTCTGCCCTCGCTGCGGGGAGACTCCCAACTTTTTAGTCTCATCTTTTTAATTTCGTGTTTTTTAGTTTCGTGTTTTTCTGTTTGCACACTACTTCTATACTACACCATCACTATTATGCTGTCAAGCATTTAGTTGAAAATTGATTTTAGACAAACGCTAATGCACTTTGGGTCCGATCGCCCGCAACCATATTAATGAACGATCGGGCTAATTTAAGCTTGAGTCCAGTAATTTAGATCGGACTGGTTTGTCTCCGGGTTAATTTTATTGGGTAATTCCCCCAAAAAAGTACGGTTCTTTCACCTCCTGCGTGTTTTGAGCTAGATAGCATGAGAAAAGTGTCATTGACACACCAATCTATCTAATTTTAGCTGTAGAGTTAGGCAGCGGGCGATCGCAGTTAGGTTTGACTCCACACATCTTTTACAAAATCATGAGATTGGCAATTCAAGAAAATATTTAATTCCTTAAATTCATTAAATAATTTCCCCAGTGTTGAAAAAAACGTTATTTGCAGTAATTCTGGCACTGTTATCTTTTATGGTCGCACTCATCCTATCAGCTCAAAGTTCTGAGACTGTTGCGAACGAACTTTATGTATTTGGGGACAGTCTTTCCGATATGGGAACGGTATTCCGATCGACTGGAGGGGAATATCCGCCGCGATCGAGCTATTTTAAAGGGCGCTACTCGAATGGTAAGGTTTGGGTAGAGTATCTTGCAGATCGCCTGAAATTGCCACCGGATCGAGTAAATAATTTTGCTTGGGGAGGCGCAACAACTGGTAGCGATCGCAATAGTCTAGTACCTGGTTTGTTAGCTCAAGTTAAGTCGTGGACTAGCTCTCACAAACAGGCAAATACTCAAGCTTTATACGTACTTTGGGCGGGGGCGAATGATTATTTGCAGGGGTTTAATAATGCGAATGTTCCTGTAGAAAATGTGGCAGGGGCGATCGAGTCTCTTGCTGCTGCAAATGCTAAAAATATCCTGGTAGCAAATTTACCAGATTTGGGGCAGTTACCGGCGACGAGATCGGGCGTTAATTCAGCAAGGCTGACTGCATTAACGCAAGCGCACAATCGGGGTTTGAGGCAAGCGATTAAAGTATTAAACCAACAGCATTCTGACTTAAAAATTGCGACGCTAGATGCTTATGCACTGTACCGCGAAGCAACTGCAAATCCGGCTAAATTTGGCTTGACTAATGTGACTAATGCGTGTTTGTCGAATGCAGGTGTTTGCGACAATCCCGATCGATTTTTGTTTTGGGACGGCATTCATCCGACGACAGCAGCACACAAGATTTTGGGAGAAGCAGCGTTTGCGATCGTGCAAGAAAGTGAAATAATTAATTCGCAATTGGGGGCGCTGCCGTAAACTATTTTAAGGCTTTTCGGGCGATCGTTAATCATGGGGATTTAGCTCGAGTAACAGTTTAAAAACACGCCCGATCGGATCGTGTCCGATCGATTACCATAACAAAAAACGAAGAATTACAGAAATCGATCGCGACGCAATATGCAATTTCAAATAGGGTAAATTTCTCCAGATTTAATATCAGTCCAAGTATCCACGCGGCATTGCTTCATCTGTAAAAATTGGCAGCATATCCCAATCCTGAGACCATTCTGCCGATCCAGCGAGATTTTTTATTTCCAGGGTTTGTGCTGTTAAAGAAAATCCTAAATTGTGAAAATCTTGAATAATTTCTGCTTTAAAGAACATCTCATCTTTATTTAAAACAGGGGCATCAGTAGCGATCGCAATGCTGTTACCTTCTGCCAAATTGCAGGTATAAATTTGCGCAAAAACACTTTGCAAAGTTTTCACCGCTGCTGCATTAAAATCTTGTTTGTGGAATAGGTGAACGACAAGGACGCCGGAATTTAACAATCGAGATTTGCACAGTTGGTAAAATTCTTGCGTTACCAACCTGTAAGGCATATAGCCGCTACCAAAACCAGCATCAACAATAATTATATCGTATTTTGCGGTGGCAACTCGATCGGCTAAATATTCGCGTCCGTCTTGAATAGCTACTTTCAGCCTATCATCTAATTGAATGCCAAAAAACTTTTGAGCCGCGCTGACAACTGTGGGGTCAATATCGGCACATTCGATAATTGCGTCAGGAAAATAGTGGTGTAAAAACCTGGGAATGCTGCCGCCACCAAAGCCAATAACATAAATATTTTTTGGTTGACTTTGCCAAATTAATGCTAGCATCATCGATCGGGCATAGGGGAAGATTAAACTGAGGGGATTGTTTAGATCGAAGATCGATTGAGCTACATTGGTGGTTAAAGTTGTTCGATCGGCTAGCAGCAGCAACAACACGGATTCGATCTTTTTAATTGCGATGCAGTTGTCGCCGGAATTTTGTTGAAAGATGATGCCGTCTGGCTGTTGGTGAAGCCAATTAATGCGATCGAAAATAGCAGTTAAATTTTGCTGTTGCCGATCTAGCCGATAATTAGTCATTGTTTCAATATAACAAATATCACATCTTAAGTCTAGGGTAAGGCAGTTTTTGCGCTGGGCGGGGACGGGTTTATTTTAATTGTTTGCTTCCGCGATAGATTGTTGGTAAAACCTCTTATTATATCTTTAAATAGACAGGCGATCGAATTTCTTTGGCTGGGTGGCGGCGGGTTTATTTTAATTGTTTGCTATCGCGATAGATTGTTGGCGAACCCGCCCCTACAAGACTTTTATCAAATCAAAAATTATGCTCGATTTCCGATCTCAAAATCTCAAATTTAAAATGCAACAATCGGGCACTTACAGCGAGCAAATCAACCTGCTGCATAGCAATTTACAGTTACTGAATATCGGACTTCTATCGAAGCTTGGGGAAATCCTTTCTTCTTTCTTCCTCCTTCTTTCTTCTTTCTTCCCTCTTCCTTCTTCCTTCTTCCTTCTTCCTTCACTTGCACCCCAAAGAATCGCGAGTAGCAACTCCAGTTTGCGAATTCACCCCGCTTGCCTTTTTGCACAATTCTTTAAGTTGCGCCCCGTCCATAATGGCATCGGTAAAATCAGCGCCAGTAATATTAACTCCATCAAAAGTCGATCGCAGCAAAATCGTTTCCGCCAAAATCGCATCGCTCAAATCGGCACCAGTAAACTTAACTTGATCCACCATTGCATTAGTTAAATTAGCGCCGTGCAAATTTGCCTGAGTCATCACCGAAGCGCTCATAATTGCTCCCCGCAAATCGGCATTAGCAAAATTAGCCAAATCCATATTAGCATTAGAAAATTCCGCAGCCCGCAGCACTTGGTCGGAAAAATCGCGCCTTGTCAGTTCGGCGTTGCTAAAGGACAGGGGAGGAGCGTAATATTTAGATTGGGCTCGCGCGGGTTGCGAAAAGATTAAAATAGTTAGTGCCAATAGGAACGCAGCTAGTTGTCGGAATTTCATAAATTGGGTATCCTTGCAAGGTGGGTATTTGGTAGTGTATACCGAACTCAAGTAGAGCGATCGAACAGTTACAATCTCAATTAATCGTGATGGAGATGAAAAAAAGGATATGCTGAGTTTCTTCTTAACTTGGGTCGTGGCTGCGGTTTCGCTAGTTGTTACCGCTAACATTGTACCAGGAATTACAGTGGTTAGCTTTCCGGCGGCGATGCTGGCTGCTGTGGTTATCGGCTTTGTGAATGCGGTTGTCAGGCCGATTATTACATTGCTGACGCTACCTTTGAGCATTCTGACTTTAGGTTTGTTTTTGTTCGTGGTGAATGCAATTTCGCTGTCTCTGGCTTCATGGTTGGCTGGGGCTTTCAATATCGGTTTTGCGGTTAGCGGTTTTTGGCCTGCTTTGTTTGGTTCGATCGTGTTGTCTTTTGTTTCAGGATCGATCGGTCGTTTTGTGAATTTGGATAACTCTACTGTTCAGTAAAATATTATCCCACATATTCGATCGCGCTAACAGCAACCGCTACTGTGACAGAGGCTGATGTTTCGGGCGATCGAAATATTTTTTTGGTAACTAATAGGGGATGATTTAAATTGCAAATAAATGCGATAGAGCTAGTTTGGCACGATAATTCTTCCCTAACTGCACAAATTGCTGCAGCTTCTGCGACGCTTGGCGTTCCCACTGCTTTCGCTGCAATCTTAGCAGGATTGGGAACTGCTACAGAGCTTAAAATGCCCGAATCAAAGGTTTTTAAAACCCAGTTGCGCTCTTGACAAAGCTCGACAATTCCCGCTTCATTAGCTTTAGTATCTATTGTCGCAATCCCCGCGATCGAACTTTCTGCTAAATGATAAGCGCGACATACTTGTTGCAAGGAAGTTGCGATTAATTCCCCTGAAATTCCGCGCTGGCAGCCAATCCCCACCCACAATACTCTCGGATGCCACTGAACTTTTGGCAAAACAAATTCTGGGGCAAATCTTCTCTGGGTAAAACTAATCCAAATTCTTCCTTTGATAGTTCCGGAATTTTTCCTTTTGCCTGGTTGATGCAAATACAGCGAATGTCCGACGGGCAAACTTTCTTGCCAGACAGTAGAACCGATTTCTTGAATTACTTCTACAGTTTCCCCTCTAGCAATAGCTGCTGCTACTCCCGTCCAATCCCCTTCACCGCGATGCCAACTGCGGGGAATATCTAGTGAATCTAAGGTAAATCTCGCGCCCATCATTCAATTAACTGCTGTTTCAGCAAAACTACTTACAACTTGGTTCAGTGTCAATACAGTGTGTCAATACTGTTCAGTTAATTTTTTGTTGTCTATTATACATTATAGTTGCTCGCAATCTTAAAAAGAATTAACAGCGATCGTGTATAAAAATTGTATAATCGTATCGCAACAACAAACAGAAGAACGTTTCATATGGTGGAACTAAATCAATTACTGTTAGAGTTTGAAAGTAATGTTACTTGGGAATCAGTAACGGCAGAATGGAAAGAACGGCGCGACGGTTGGGTAAGCGATGTGGAATCAGCAGCTAACGAGTCGGCTCTAGCCAGCTTATTAGTTGAATTTGAATCAAATTTGGACTGGGAAGCGGTACAAAATCAATGGAAAAGGCGTCGGGATGCTTGGGTAGAAGAATGCAATGCAGCATCGAGTGTTGAAGAATTATCAAGTTTGTTGCTGGAACTTGAAAGCAATGTTACTTGGGAGTCAGTGACAGAAGAATGGGAAGCAAATCGAGAGAATTGGGTGCAGAAAATGTATGAGTTTATTGAGTAAAACATAGTCGATGGTTGAGAGTTAATAGTTGACGGTCGATCGCTAACAGCAAACAGTTGACAGTTGACAGAAAAAGAGCCATCATTCCAAAGTTATTAGCGCGATCGTACCCGCTCGCGAATGTTGTGAATGCAAGCGCCATAGCTCGCGAACTTTGTCATTAGATCTGACGCAAACCTTATCATTAGATGGGGAGGCTTTGCCTCTTTTTTATTGGCGTGTGGTACGATAGAAAAAACCGTCGATCGAACCACAAAACCTATGAGAGTTTCTACAGTTGTGGCCCCCGCATCGAATGACAAATTTTAATCAGTGATGCGCGCCCCAAAAAATAGTAAAATCGTAAGGTGCGCAGCGCGCCCCCAAAAGATAATAGATGACGCGCGTAAATTATATTCTAATTCTGAGGCTTCGACGCCTTAACAAACATTTGTCCTCCCAAAAACCGCCACAAAACAGGCAATTTCAAATAAATTTTTAACAGCAAAGGCGAGGCCGGTCTGCCTTTCGTTGAAAACGGTAAAAACCTCGGTATAATTACATCAATTTCAAACCCAACTGTTTGTAAAATTTCTTGCAGCGATAGGTGAGTTATCGGTAATTGATGGTCGATAAAATCATAGTATTCCTTGTAAGAGTATTTGAAATTCGGTTGAATGACTAAGAGACAACCGCGAGGCTTGAGGGCGTCAAAGCAAAATGAGATAATTTGTACTAATTCTTCCTTGTTGCGGAGGTGTTCAAAAAAGTTAGAGATAAAAATGCGATCGAACTTTTCATTAAAATCAGTAGAATCACCCAAACTCAACACATCAATATTGACGATCTCAACATTAGCATCAGCAAATAACTTGGCATCGGGGTTCAAGTCGATCGAGGTTTTTTGCGATGCCCGAATTTGATTGATAAACTCGCAGTAGCCACCGCCAATATCCAAAACTGCTGATTCGGGAGAAACGTAGCTTTGTAAAAACTCGTCAACCAGCACCTTCCAGAGTGCCACCTTGGCTTTCATTTCGCGGGCATCAAATCGGTTGGCGTACAATTTTTTGAAATAGGTATTGGCTTTCATCGCAAAATAGAATAGACTGAGTATGAGTTTATCACGCACCGCAAAACCTATGAACGTTATATCTACCGAAATACCGGATGTATTAATAATTGAACCGAAAATTTTCGGAGACGATCGCGGTTTCTTTTTTGAGAGTTTCAATCACCAAGCTTTTGTCGAAAAAACAGGCGTGACGGCTCAATTCGTGCAAGACAATCATTCTAAATCATCCAAAAACGTACTGCGGGGTTTGCACTACCAAATGCAGCAACCTCAAGGTAAATTACTGCGGGTAGTTGCGGGCGAAATATTTGACGTAGCGGTGGATATTAGAAAAAGTTCGCCGACTTTCGGGCAATGGGTGGGCTGTTTGCTGAGTGCGGAAAACAAGTGGCAATTTTGGGTGCCTGCGGGATTTGCCCACGGCTTTTTAGTAGTATCGGAAATTGCGGAAGTTTTGTACAAAACTACAGATTACTACGCACCGTCCCACGAACGTTGTATAGTATGGAATGACCCAGATTTGGCGATCGACTGGCCCCTAGATGGCGCACAACCTATCTTATCACCTAAAGACAAAGCCGGACAAACATTGAAAAGAGCTCAAGTATTTTAGATAATGAAAATTTTACTTGCAGGTAGCGGACAGCTAGCTAAAGAATTGCAGCCCATCTTATTATCGGCCGGCGAGGTAATTGCGGTCGATCGAACTCGCCTCGATTTATCCCAACCGGAAAACATCCGTCAAATCGTGGCGGAAATTCAACCGGATTTAGTCATCAATGCCGCCGCCTATACGGCAGTAGACAAAGCGGAAAGCGAACCGGAATTAGCCCGCGCAGTCAACGGCATTGCCCCCGGAATTTTTGCCGAAGAATGCGAAAAACTCGGGGCAACTTTAATTCACATTTCCACCGATTATGTATTTGACGGCAGCAGCGGTTCCGCTTATCTCGAAACAGATGCGACGAACCCCCTGGGAACTTACGGCAAGTCCAAATTAGCCGGAGAAACAGCAATTAAAAAAGCCGGAAACCGCCACATTATTATTAGAACCGCGTGGGTTTACGGCAACGAAGGCAAAGGCAATTTTGTCAAAACCATGCTGAGGTTGGGCAAGGAAAGGGAAGAAATTCGGGTAGTAGCGGATCAAATCGGCAGCCCTACTTGGACGAAGGATTTAGCGGAGGCAATTTCGCAGTTAATCCCGAAAATCCAGCCAGAAATTTTCGGAACTTACCAGTATACTAACAGCGGTGTTTGCAGTTGGTACGATTTCGCGATCGCCATTTTTGAAGAAGCCGCAAAACTCGGTTTTCCTCTCAAAATTCAGCGGGTAATTCCTATCACCACTGCCGAATATCCGACACCCGCAAAACGTCCCGCTTTTTCTGTACTTTCTACAGTAAAAATATCTAAAATTTTTGGCGTGCATCCGCCTCACTGGCGGCAGGGACTCAGACAAATGCTGGTTAAAGAGTTGACAGTTGATAGTTGGTAAGAAGTTTTGAGTTTTGAATTTTGAGTTGTGAGTTAAAGACAGTTCTTTACTCAAAACTCAAAACTTAAAACTCAGAACTTCCCCTCTCCCCCCAATTCTCCAATCTAAAATCTAAAATCTAAAATCTAAAATATCCTATTTCCCAATTCATGAAAATCAAGCAACCACAAATTTTAATTGCAGCATCAGTTATCGGCATCTCGATACCTGCCGCCTATGTTTTGTACTTGATATTGCAAGCGGGAGACTTGTCTAATTTTGATTATTGGTGGATGACTTGGAATTTTTACTCAACTGATGGCTTTTCGACCAATCCTTTTAATTGGATATTTCGGGCAAACGAGCATTTTGTGTTGATTCCGGCGATTATTTATGCCTTAAATATAGTTATTACCCAAGGTTCAAATATCGGTTTGTGTTTGGTGACTTGGTTTTTGGCTTGGCTTCAGTGTCACGTATCGATCGCGTTGTTGCCATCAAATTTAAGGCGTTCGCCGCTGCTATTTATATTGCTAGTTCTTTGCATCTCTATTTTTAACTTTACTCCCGCAGCCGCGCACAATTGGATGCGGGGATTTAGCGGAGTTCACTGGGTAATTGCAAATTTATTTGTAATTTGTGCGATATTTTGTTTGCGATCGCAGGCAATTATTTTATCATACAACAACGACCTCACACCAGGCAACGAGTTTGAAATTAATCCACAAGTCCGCCAGGGAATTGAAAATAATCCAATGGTGCGACAGGGACTTGAAAATAATCCAATAGTCCGACAGAGAATTAATTCCCTGTCTCATAGCGAAAGTCCTCTAAAGAGGACTGAAGAAGCGACTTTTCCTCAGAGTAATGAAGAATCGATCGGTTCCGTTGAGAGTCATCCTAAGAGGAATCAAGAAACCATCAACCATCAGATTATTTCTCCTAACATAACTCAACAACTTATCAGTCCTCGATCGGGGACTTCTGCTATGAGGCAGGGGTTTAAACCCCTGCCGGCCCTGCCGCAGCAGGATGGTTGGGTAATTGGCAGTATTTTGTTTGGAATTTTAGGCTGCATGAGTTACAGTACGCCTTTAGGTTTGTGGCCGATATTGTGTGCTGCTTCTGTGGTTTTGCGGTTTCCCCGGCGCGTTACATATTTGTATTTTGCAGTGTCGATCGCCATTATTTCTCTCTATTTTATAACTTACAAAACGCCATCGCACCACCCTTCTTTAACAAAAATTAACCCGCTGAAAACTCTCGAATACATTCCAACTTATCTCGGTGGAATCTTCAGCGAAAATATTATTGCAGCTTCGATTATCGGGACGCTCGGCTTAATAGCAATGGCAGGCTTTATCGGTTATTGGCTGCTTGGAAAAAAGGTCGATCGCCCGCAATGGCTTCCTTGGCTGTCAATCCAAGCTTACACGGTGCAAACTGCCTTGATGGCCGCTGTCAGTCGATCGGGATTTGGCGTCGAACAAGCCACAGTTTCCCGCTACGCTACGCTGCCGGCTTTGTTTTGGATGAGTACAATTATTCTAGCAGTATTGTGCGCGCGCGAATTGCAACCAATACCGAAAATTCACAACCGTTTCTTGACACCATTACTAGCAATTGTCACAGTAGGAATTATTTTAATGTACGGCGTTGGAAGCCAAACCGCAAGTGCGATCGCCCGCAGGGCAACTTATCAACCATTAGTCGCACTATCGCTGCAATTAGGCATCACCGATGTCGGATTAATTAAAGAAAGAGTCGGCAACAGGCCCGCCGCTTTTGTCGGATTGATTGATGCCTTAAAAACCCACAACTTAGTACCCTTCAATCGAGACATCAAACAACACAATTTTTGCGCGCCGCTAAATACCAAAATCGACTCGAACTTACTTGCAGCGCCAAAAGAAGGAGTACCCGGATACTTCGATACAGTCACCAAACTCGCGCCCGCTGCTGCCAGAGTAACCGGATGGATCGGAGACCCCGACAACAATGTAAAATGTATCGTAATTCTCGATCGAGACAACGTAGTGCAAGGATTCGCCATGTCAGGATTTCCCCGTCCCGACTTAGCAAAAATATTCGGCCCCGCCTACGAATTCGCAGCATGGAAAGGCTACATTCAAACATCCCAAAAAGAAACATTACTCACAGCCTATGCCTCATTCAAAAACCGCGAAGGATGGATAGCCCTGCGCCACTCCCAAACCACCAACAAAAACTAAAAAACCTCCCTTTCTCCCCTCTGCGCCCTCTGCGCCCTCTGCGGTAAAAAAAACCGCGAAAATAGATAACCTCGCGCAACTTCCAAACCACCAACAAAAACTAAAAAACCTCCCTTTCTCCCCCCTCTGCGCCCTCTGCGCCCTCTGCGGTAAAAAAAACCGCGAAAATAGATAACATCGCGCAACTCCCAAACCACCAACAAAAACTAAAAAACCTCCCTTTCTCCCCTCTCTGCGCCCTCTGCGCCCCCTGCGGTAAAAAAAATCCCCATGCTAAAACACATCAGCTTCGTCATCCCCGTCCACAACGAAGAAGCAACCATCAAAATCCTGTTTGAAAAAATTAAAATTGCCATGTACAAAACAGGCATAGACAACTACGAAGTAATTTTCATCGACGACGGGAGTCGCGACACATCTTGGCAGGAAATCGCCGATTTAGCCAGCCAAAAACCCCACAAAATTAAAGCCATCAAAATGCGCCGCAACTTCGGCAAATCCGCCGCCCTAGCAGCAGGATTTCGCAACGCCGAAGGGAGAATTATCTTTACCCTCGATGCAGATTTGCAAGACGATCCCGCCGAAATTCCCAAGTTTTTAGATCGTTTAGAATCGGGATTTGATTTAGTTTCCGGCTGGCGGCTGCAACGGAACGATCCGCTTTCCAAAACCTTACCTTCCAAACTGTTTAACGCCGTGGCTTGTTTGCTGACAGGCGTGAAAATGCACGACATGAATTGCGGTTTTAAAGCTTACCGCCGGGAAGTTTTGGAACCGATTAAATTATACGGCGAATTGCACCGCTACATTCCGGCTTTGGCAAACAATTTAGGTTTTAGAATCGGCGAAGTAGTTGTCGAACACCATCCGCGCAAGTACGGCAAATCGAACTACGGCTGGGAACGTTACGCGCGGGGATTTATCGATTTGCTGACTGTATTGGCGACAACTCATTATTTGCACAAACCGGGTCATTTGTTTGGGGGATTGGGGTTGTGTTTTGGGTTGATTGGGACTGTTTCGCTGGGTTATTTGATTGTAATTTGGTTTTTAAATTTAGCGGGGATGAATTTCGGTCCGATCGGGAATCGACCTTTGTTATTTTTTGGGATTTTGTGTACAATTCTGTCAGTGCAGTTAATTTCGTTGGGGATTTTGGCGGAGTTAATCGCGCGGAATGTGGATGATGATTATGTGGACAAGCAGATTTGCGAAATTATCGACGATTCTGATTTTGAGGTTTAGCAGTATTTGAACGCCAGGGCGATCGCAAAATATATCATTGTTCGTGTTATCATTTTATCGATCGCGCAAAAATTAAACTTGCTATGACAGCTACTAAGTTTGAAATGATAATCTGCGATTTATTTCATTTTCAAAACGATCTAACAGTCTTTGTTGGGCCTGTCAGCGGGCTAAATGGGTTAATTAAAAAATGTCAAGCAGAAGTTATTGTTAGTGAAAAAATTTATAAAATTATAGAGATTCAAGGAGAGTTTTTGCCTAACGTTAAACATCCCGCGGGACATCGGGCTGTTTCGACATCTGCGACAATTGATTTAACAACAGATGCAGTGCAAAAACAGCAGTGCAAGCTTAGAATGTTATGCTAATAGGTATTGCTTTCTATCGAGTTTCGGTTTTACACTAAATTATGGTTTGTCATCTCATTTATGATTGTATTTATTGAACCGCGAAGGCGCAGTAGGCGAAGCCTTCCCGTAGGGTAGAACGCGAAGGTAAGAAGGAAGATAGAAAGAAAGCAAGCTGGATTTAGTGGACTTTTTGGTTGAATTTAGCGAAGCGAACCCTCAGCTTCGCCGATGCTAATATATAAAGTTACTCCCGAACTAATGACTAATGACTAATGACTAATGACTAATAACTAATGACTAATGACTAATTTTGTACAATATCCATTTGCCTTCTTTGTCTGCGATTTCCCCTTGAATATTGGGATGCCAATCGCTGCGAGTTAGGATATAATCAGCCTGATATTTTCTCGCTACGGTGACTAAATCCGCACCGCTGCGGCGGCTGAATAAATCATTTCCTCCCCAAATCATCTGCGGGTTTAATGGAACTCCTAAAATTGCTTCCATGCGATTCTTCCACTCTTTAATGCCTTGTTCGGTAAAGGGAAAATTCTTGAAGTTAACCACGATTGCCCTTTCCGAAAAATACTGAAAGCTGGTAACAGATGGCGGAATTAATACTAGCGCATCTAGATTGCTGTTTTGCCCGAACCTCATGGCCAATCTGCTTAAATCGTCCTGGGGAACCGCATTGATATTGACTCTTGATTGAAATACATCTAATATCGGCTTGGGTAAGATTCCCGCTACTCCCAAAAATAAGAGTGCGGCAGTTATTAAGGCTAATGCATGAATTACAATCTGTTTTATAGATTCAGCGACTGATGTTTTTTCTAAAATGAAGGGGAAAGCGAGAATTGAGAAAAATATCGGGATGCCGATCGCGCGATCGCCCGCAACCTCCCACAAATCTGCCTGCGGATATGTTACACTAAAAATCAAACTCCCTGCTGCTAAAATCCACAACAATATATTGTAGCGTTTGGGAAATACGTAATTTGCGGTTTGCCAAACTGATAATCCTAAAAACAGGAAACCTCTAAAGGGCAAAGTCAGAACAGTTAACAGCAACAAGCCAACAACTATTTTTTTGTCCCTGTAAAGTCGATCGACCGTCAAACTTACTGCTATAAATACAATAAGCTGGGCAAAAGGTACGGTGCGGGCTAATTGCAGTTTGGCGATAAATGCGATCGGATAAATTTCGACAAATACGTAGTTTAAGCATAGTGCAATTAGAGAAGTAGCGACAACGATCGAAAAATTAACCTTGTCCTCTTTTCGCAACAAATCGGCATTTTTGATGCATAGCAACCCGCCTAAAATGAAACAGATAAAATTCAACCAATTACCGATATCCCAATTCGACGGCAGGATGTGGTGGGGATTGCGAACTTTGGCGTGAATGAAGACAAACTCGGCATTATCGATTGTTTGCGTGCTCGTAGTACCTGTCAGTAACATCGGTAAGTATACTATACTTGCCATGGCAGCTAAAAGGGCGATCGACCAAATTAAGATTTTGAAATTTCGTTTTTGCAAACACTCAAGCGCTAAAACGGGCAACACCATCAATCCCGGCAGCAAACCGACTAAAAATTGCAGCAAACAACCCAATCCAAAAAATAAATAAGCTGCCAGCCATTTCTGGCGCAAACTAAAATAAATTCCCCAAATTGCCAAGGCCATCGCGAAGGTACTGGGCACTGATTTGGTGGAAAATATCAGCGTGTTTCCGACATCGGTAAAGGAAGCGGCGATACAGAGAAAAGTTAGCGCTGCGGCGGGAAGTTTGGAATTAGTATAGATATTGATAATTGCGTAGCAAGCTAGGATAAAGGAACCGAAAGCTAGGAATTGATAAATAAAATGCGTTAGGGGAATGCCCGTTCCTAAGTTGGCGAGGAAATAGATGATATAATAATAGTAGTATCGGGGATTGAATTTAACCATTTCCCGGACGTAGTAGTCATTTTTGTAGAGTTCGGGATTTAGCATGAGTTCGATGGGCGGTACTTCGGGAAAGTTGCCTCCGATGGGGAATATGTAGCCTGTTGCTATCAGTCCGCCGGTGATGATAAAGGTGTAGAGAGATAGATGAAAATACCAGTTTGTTTTGTCGGTTTTTTGCATTGATATAAAATAGTTTTTTTTGAACCGCAGAGGGCGCAGAGGGCGCTGAGAGGAAAGTTGAGAGATAGAAAGATGTGATTCTATCCATAATTCCTGTAGGGGCGGGTTCGCCAACCAAATACGCTAAAAATCTACAATATAATAAACCCGCCCTCTCCCAACGATAAATCTTAATGTACCTCTCTTTATCGCAATATTGCGATCGATCCGATCTTATTTAAAACTATCGTACTGCTAAATTGTCAATCTCCAGTCGGCATTGACTTGTTAAATCTTGTTTGTCGCTACTCAATACTTCAAGCAACAGATAGCTGGGATTTTTACCTTCCAATAATAAATTTAAATCGATCGCGCTTGTTCGACCGTCAACCATCTCGGCTGAATCTATCAATTTACCTCGATCGTCCCACAAAGTCAACCGCAGCAAAACTCCCGGACATAGTTGGTTGGGTAAATTGAGTTTCCCGGTAACTTGCGCCTTCTCTGAAATCGCGCCTAAATACAGAAAAGATGTATCGAGTTTATTGCTGTTTTTAATTGGCTCAGTTACTATATTATATAAGTTATCTGTAACTCGACTCACCGAATAATTCGCACTGGTATAAACAGATTGCTGCAAGCTAATCCAATCTAACTGAGTTCCCGGTCGATCGACTATTTGCCGCTGCATCGCTGCCAAAGTTCTTACTGCTGTCGGAATCGAAGTCGGGCGAATTCTCCGGTAAACGCTAACAGTCACGTTATTTTCCAGCTTAAACTGTTCCGGCAGCAATTGGAAATCCCGCGCAATTTCCCAATTTTGAGTGAAAGCATCGTATACAACTTTAACAACATCTTGCTCGCCCGATCGCAAAACTTGTTCGTCTTCCGGCAATACCTGCTGAAAAGGTTCCGCAACTACTGCAAATTGCGCTTGCAACAACTCCGGTAGCGGGTAAGTATCGCGGGAGTCAATTTGCGGCCTCCCAATCGCATTTAATTTCCACCAATCCTCGGGCGGATTGACTCTGCGATTCGCTTGTCTGAGGATGTTGGCATTAAAATTGTTGGAAGCGCCGGCAATATAAATCGGTTCTCGATCCGGCGCTAGTTTTCGCAGAAACTCTACTAACTTTAACACTTCATCGTAGTCCGATCGCACTAACGGCCCAAAATTAGCAACAAACAGTTTTGACAAATTCAGTTTGACGGGAATTAACCCGACTGCGAAATTTACGATTAAGTAAAAACCTGCCGCGCCCAAAATCAAATAGCGAACTTTTCCCCGAAGTTTCAGCCAACTCGCCCAGCAAAAAGATGACAGACCCAAAAGCACGATCGGCGTGATATGAATTGTATAGTGCAAATAGCCGTAACGCAAGACAACCAGCCATTCCACCAGCGACAAAATCCCGAACGGCAAAACAAAAATAGCAGCATCTAACGCCAGCATTCGCGTCAGCATCCCCGCAGAAAAACCGACAGCTACTAACAGCCAAGTGCCCAAACCGTAAAAACCCGCATAACGATTTAAAATATCGCCCAGAGGCAAACTCCAAGCAGCATACAAATCGCGGTAATTCACCGTCACGGCGCTGCGCGTAAAATCTCCCGCTACCAACATTAAAATAGCAAAACTAATGATGGCGATCGTGCTTAATTTTACACCAAATTCAAACAAATATTTCGGGTAGGGAGACGGCGTTATTGCCTCCCCGCGCAGATAATGCACGATCGACTCTATAATAACCTGCAAACCAGCAGCAGCAAAAAATGCGATCGCGCTGTAAGCAAAATGCCGTCGTAACAGAATCGCCCCCGCCAACAAAAACCCAATTAACGGAATTCGCCACCAACATTTCAGCCTGATATCCTGCAAATAAACCAAAATTGCCAAAGCTACAAACACGCAGCCTCCAGTATCCAAATAACCTCGCAAAGTTGGTATCCAAGTCACCGGCACCAACAAACTCAAAAACACAGTTGACCAAAATACCCGACGCGGCTCGACAGGAATTAACCTAGCAGAAATTGCTCCCAACAAAAAGCGAAACGGCAGCACGTAAATCAGCGATACGCTAAGAATATAACTCAGCCGCGATTCGCCAAATAACAGAACAAACGGCACTAAGGGCAAAGAAATTAACAAATTCTTTTCCTTAGCCAGCGATTCCATAACTTCGCGCCAAGCTTTTGCAGGGGAATCTCGAAATAAATTTGCTGCATTCACAGTAGCAGTGTTGTAGCCCGCATAATCCCACCAATAAAAAGTACGTTCGCTAGATACGTAAATGGAAGTTACCGCAACTGTTGTAAAAAACAGTAGAGACAATAAAAAACAGTCGATCGCAAATTTCTGAGAGAATTTAAAATAACCTAAATTAAATAATGCCATCATTCGATCGACTTGAAATAACTTCTCAACATCTTCTTTCTTCCTTCGCGCCCTTTGCGCCTTCGCGGTTGCTCTAGTTCTTGAATGACTATTTTTGGTATCATAGTTGTTTGTGGGGGAGGTATTGAGTTACATTTCAGGCTTGGCAAATTAAAAGCTTTCTCGCCTCCTAAACTCATACTCGATTTGTTCGACCTTATAAGTTTTTAGTGAGGATGCCCATGTTGTTAATTGAATGATGACAGGTTCTTCCTTTCCATATTTTTCTGAATCAACACGATCGAAATAAAACTGTATAGCGAACCAATATAATATTTAGATCGCACTTAATTTTCCCTTATCATCCCCTCAATTCCCTTTCCCGCAACAAAGAATCAACCCAAACAGCATAAGATTCCGCAAGCGCAGGCGCGGGTTCGGCATTATAATCAATTCTAAAGTCGCAGGCCGCGCGATCGTAAATATCATTTAACAACTCTTGTAAATCTACAAGTGGTTCCGCATCTTCCCCGCGCAGCGGCAAGGGAAACGCCGGAATCCTATCGGGTAAATTGAAGGGGTACAAATCTGCAAGCGGGCGCTGATTTCCACGACTAACCAAAATTCGATAACTTGTCTCAGTCTCGCTACCTAAAACGGGCAAAGATTTGTAACTTCTCAGCAAGTCAATTTCCACTAAATGAGTGCGACTGCCGAAGATATTCTCGCGCTTTTCATCATACATTTCCCGTCCTTTGCCGGGGCGCTTGTTAGTCGGCGACAGCACTTCTATTACTGTCACTACTTTTTTAGTTTCTTGTTCTATGACTTGTAAATAACTTTCTCTAAATTCCGCAGGTACGGGTACTCTAACTCTCAAAGCTTGCACGGTTGGCGCAATGACAGCGACATTGGAAGTGCTAGAATTTGTTTGAATGGGCGATCGCGCTACGGCGACATCGGGGATACTAACCAATAAAGCATCTTCACCGCTGATGCGATAAATTCTTTGTTCGATATCCACTAAATATTTAGGCAACAGTTGCGGAGTCAAAAAATCTGCGATCGCTACTATAGCTCGATTGTGGATCGATCGCCACAATTCGGGACTTTCTAAATAAGGATTCATCCCTGTAAACGGATTGGGCATCGCATCAACTCCTTAACTCTCTCTCGGTACAAAGATTTGTAAATGTGTAGGTTGGGTTGAACGAAGTGAAACCCAACATTAGACCTCTCCTAAAATGATTCTGGAAGGCTTGCCCTACCAGAACAAAAACTTAATCTTGCCAGAAGTCTATTAACTATAATGAAGTGTTGGGTTTCCTTCGTCAACCCAACCTACGCCTGCCAACCTACGTCTACCTGCCTGGCCTGCGAAGAGGGAGAATATAAATTAGGGTTCCAAGTATTGTACTTGGAACCCTTCAGCTATCAAGCTTTTCTAGGAGTGGGCGGGGAGAGAATCGAACTCTCATACCTTTCGGTGTCAGATTTTGAGTCTGATGCGTCTACCAATTTCGCCACCCGCCCTTGCGGTTGGCTTCACCATCATAACACGCCGATCGATTTTGCACAATAGTTTCATAATCTTTTGAACTTGCCCATCGATCGATCTCTCTAGCCCGCAAAACTGGCACCGGATGACTCAACTGAGCCGTTTGGGCTTGTTTGAGCATTTCTCCCAATTGAGAAGTGCTGATATCGTCGTAGGCCCGCGCTTGCGCCAAAAACGCATCCACATTCAGCTTCGGAGCCAAAGTCGGCGAACCTCCGGCCAGTTTCATCAACACCGATGCTACCACCTTCGGATCTTGAGTGGCAAGCAAAGCAGCCCGATCGCACGTAAATTCCGCACAGCGCAACCATTCCAAAATTTGCGCCTGCAAGCCCTGCACCAGCAGAGTTCCCCAAGGCGAAATTTGACCTGCAGCCAGAACGATTAAATTAGCCAGAGTCAGATAAACCCCGTGCTCGCACTTCAAATGTCCCAACTCGTGACCGATTACCGCCTGAATTTCAGCATCCGTCAGCAAATCGATTAGAGAAGTGTGCATCACCACAAAAGGCTGGCGGCCCCGCATCGCAAAAGTGTAAGCATTCGGCATCGGATGCTGGCGCACGTAAAGCTGAGGCGGTTCCAAATCCAGAGTTTTGCAAGCATCCAACAACAAGTGATGGAGGTGGGGCAGTTGATTTTCGCCCACTTGCACGCTGGCAGCCAGATTTTCCAGCATGAAAAACTGTTCGCCAATTTGTCCCAGCAACTGCCGCACCATCAAATCCACACCCGGCAGTTGTTTGAGAGTATTGGTAGCTTCGAGGTCCAGCGGGTGGCGAAATTGATCCGCTTTCAAACCAATTAGCGGTATGTTCGGCATTTTAGTCAGTTGGGAATTGGGAATTGGGAATTGGGAATTGGGAATTGGGAATTGGGATTTGGGATTTGGGAATTGGGAATTGGGGATTGGGAATTGGGGATTGGGGATTGGGGATTGGGGATTGGGGATTGGGAATTGGGGATTGGGAATTGGGAATTGGGAATTCTCCATTTCTCCACTCTCCCCCTCTCCCACTCTCCCACTCTCCCCCTCTCCCACTCTCCCCCTCTCCCACTCTCCCCCTCTCCCACTCTCCCCCCTCTCCCACTCTCCCCCTCTTCCCCTCTTCCTTCTTCCTTCTTCCTTCTTCCTTCTTACTGTAAACCCGATCGCGCGACTTCGACAGGAGCCTCAACTTTAGCCACTTCTCCCCCTTTCACCCGCAGCAATTTAGCTCCCAATTTTTGCAGCTTCACCTCTAACTGTTCGTAGCCGCGGTCCAAATGCTGCAAGCTATTAATCGTAGTAACGCCATCCGCTGCCAGTCCCGCCAGCACCAAAGCTGCCGAAGCCCGCAAATCCGTAGCGATAACAGGCGCGCCCGACAGCCTCGCTACGCCCCGCACCACGGCGACATTGCCCTTAACCCGGATATCTGCGCCCATGCGATTGAGTTCGGCTACGTGGCGCAAGCGGTTCTCAAACACGGTTTCCTTAATCAAGCTGTCCCCTTCACTCAGCGTCAGCAAAGCCATAAACAAAGCTTGCATATCTGTGGGGAAACCCGGATAAGGCAGAGTTTCGATATCCGTAGCCAAGTGCCGGTGTGCCGGAACTATCCGCACGATGTCGGGAGATTCGACAATAATTTTGGCTCCAATTGCCTGCAACTTAGCAATTACCGCGGCCAAGTGGTCGGGAATGACCGGTGCCAAACAGATTTCGGAACGAGCGATCGCACCTGCTATTAAAAATGTACCAGCTTCGATGCGATCGGGAATAATCGAATAGTCTACAGAATGCAGTTGGGGAACTCCCGAAATTACGATCGTGTTCGTGCCGGCACCCTGAATTTTTGCTCCCATCGCGCAGCAGAAGTTAGCCAAGTCGGCAACTTCCGGTTCTTGGGCGGCATTTTCGATAATCGTTTCTCCTTCGGCCAGAGTCGCCGCCATCATCAGAGTTTCTGTTGCTCCGACGCTGGGATAATCTAAATAAATTTTGGCTCCTTTCAAGCGGCGGTTCGGTCCTTTGACGTAGGCGTGTACCGTCCCGTGGTCGATGTGGACTTCAGCACCGAGGGCTTGCAAGCCCCGAACGTGCAGTTCGACCGGCCGCGCGCCGATGGCGCACCCTCCCGGCAAAGGCACTTTCGCAAATCCCAAACGCGCTAGCAAAGGGCCGATAATGAAGAAACTGGCCCGCAGTTGGCTGACTAACTCGTAGGGCGCTTGATTGTCTGTCAGGTTGCTGGCGTTGATGTCTAAAACATCCCCGTTCTGTTCGATTTTGACTCCCACCGCCGACAGAATTTGCGCCATGCGGGCGACATCAACCAAGGATGGAACGTTTCGCAACCGGCAGTCGTCAGGACACAGCAGAGTTCCTGCCATCACTACTAAAGCTGAGTTTTTGGCACCGCTGATTTTAACCTGTCCTTTGAGGGGCTGACCTCCCCAAATTTTCAATACTTCTTGGTCGCTTTCGGGTAAAGCTGACATATTGGATGCGTTCGGAGCTGGTGTAATGGCTTTGCCCTCCATAATTGTTGCGTTACTTTAATACTTTATTAATTTTGGTTTCGATTTTACCGGAAAGTTTTGATATGTCTAGGGGGCTGGGAAACAATTTCAGCAATTAATTTTGCCAAATGCTTTCTGGGTAAGGCTTTGAGGTTCGAGCGCGCTTTTGCTCGCGATCGGTTTTAATTTATCGAAATGTGTCTAAACTAACTGTTTGTTTCTGGCACAGGCGCGCCCCCAAATCAAAGAAACCTGGTTTTCCTGAATCTGCGGGCTGCTGCGAACTATTTTCGTCAAAAACCTGGTTTCTGACTGTCGCTGTTTTCTAGTTTCGCAGGGCGCGATCGCGGTTACCAAAGTTGAAACTTTAATCATCATCCGATGCCTGTGTGCTAACCTGTGAAAAATAACCCTAGGGCCAAAGCTAGTCGTAGCACATGGTTCACATCAAGCGAATCGAATTGACTAATTTTAAATCTTTCGGCGGCACGACGGCGATTCCCTTGCTGCCGGGTTTTACCGTGGTTTCGGGCCCTAACGGTTCTGGGAAATCGAATATCCTTGATGCTTTGCTGTTTTGTTTGGGACTTTCGACTTCTAAGGGGATGCGGGCGGAAAGGTTGCCGGATTTGGTGAACAGCGCTCAAAACAGGCGCGGTACCATCGAAGCTAGTGTAACAGCAACTTTCGCTCTCGAAGGTGTCGGCGATGAATGGTTTGAGGAGGATGATGAAGCGCTGTCTCTGGAAGCCGTCGAAAATCTGGAACTTGCGGCAGAAACTTCTCACTCTGTTACCAATCTCGAATCGCCCGATTTATCTGAAGTAGAAAGCGATAATATTGAAATCGCCGAAAATCAGAATAACGGACAATCTCCCGCAAAAAATCGCAAATCAAAAATCAAAAATCAAAAATTGCCAGATCCTGCATCGCCTGAATTATCTGATGAATTATCTGCAGCGGAAATCGCCGACATTGAAATCGCAGAAACTCAAGAACCCACTACCAATCAAAAATCTAAAATCCAAAATCTCAAATCGTCTGAGTGGAGCGTGACTCGGAAATTGCGGGTGACTCGCCAAGGTACTTACACTTCAAATTATTACATTAATGGCGAAGCTTGCACGCTTTCTCAACTGCACGAACAACTGAATCGCTTGCGGATTTATCCTGAAGGTTATAACGTCGTTTTGCAAGGGGACGTTACTAGCATTATTTCGATGAATTCTAAGGAACGTCGCGAAATCATTGATGAGTTGGCGGGGGTGGCTCAGTTCGATCGCAAAATTGCTTTGGCAAAACAGAAATTGGATGAGGTTAAGGAAGTTGAAGAACGCAGCAGAATTGTTGAAAAAGAATTGATTTCCCAGCGGGATAGGCTGGCTTCCGATCGCGCGAAAGCGGAAAAATATCAAAAATTGCGGGCGGAATTTCAAGAAAAGTCGCAGTGGGAAGCCGTGCTGAAATTCCAACAGTTGCAAAAACAGGAATGGAAGCTGCGAGAACAAATTGAAGCTGGCGATCGCACTTCAACCAATCTTGCAGAACAATTGCAAGCTGTCAATACTCAAATTGATGCAGCAGCAGCCGAACTCGACGCGCTGAATGCCAGAGTTAAAGCTTTGGGAGAGTCGGAATTATTGACTTTGCAATCGACAATTGCCGAGCGAGAAGCCCAACAGCGGCAGTTGCAAAATCGCAAGCAAGATTTAGAAGCAACCGCCGGACAATTGGCTGCTAGCATCGCACAAACCGAGCAAGAAATTCGCCAATTCAAGCAAACTTTGGAACAAATCGAGATCGAAATATCTTATGTTAATTCCCAGCAAGGCAGCTTGCAGGAAGAACGCGATGCAGCGCAGCGAATTTTAGATGAAAATAGAGCAGTAGCAAATGCGATCGCCTCGACAGCAGAAGCTTGGGTGCAGCAACAAACAGAATTGCACCGCCAAATTGAAACCCTCCTGCAAAATTTGGAACCGCAGCGCGCCGAACAAGCAGCAGTAAAAGAAAGAATCGATCGCCTGCAAAGTCAAATAGAGGAACAAGAGCATTCTTTGCAAGTTTTGGAACAGGAAATTATTGCCAAAAAAACTCAGGAATCACACCTTTTAGAAACTCAAAAACAAGCAGCAGCAAAAGTAGCTTCCCTGGAAATCTTGGCAGCAGAAGCTGAATCGGAACTCAACTTGCAGCAGGAAACTCAGACTCGCTTGCTGGAAGAACAGCGGGAAAGACAGCGCCGGTTGGATAAGTTAGAAGTTGAGTTTCAAGCATTGCAAGAAGCAACGGGAACTTTTACGGCAAAAATAGTCGTGCAAAGCGGCATTAGCGGGATTTGCGGGTTAGTAGCCCAACTGGGAAGAGTCGAACCGCGCTATCAATTGGCGCTAGAAATTGCCGCAGGCGCGCGCATGGGAAATATGGTAGTAGAGAATGACAGCGTAGCCGCAGAGGCGATCGAACTTTTGAAGCAAAAACGGGCGGGGCGGATGACGTTTTTGCCGATGAATAAAATTAGGGCAGGGCGATTTGCTGCAGATCGAAATTTGCGGGCTGCGGCTGGATTTATCGATTGTGCTGTGAATTTAATCGACTGCGACGCGCGGTATGAGGAAATTTTTGCTTATGTTTTTGGCAGCACAGTTGTATTTAGCAACCTCACCGATGCCCGTCGCTATTTAGGACAGTACCGCATCGTAACTTTAGATGGGGAAATTTTAGAAACTAGCGGGGCGATGACTGGGGGAAGTTCTAACAACAGATCCACCTTGCATTTTGGCACGGTTGATGCTAGCGAAATGCAGGCAGAAGCCAGAACCATTGCGGCTTTGCGAGAAAGATTGGAGGAAATCGAGCGAATTTTGGTGCGGTGCAAAATCGCGATCGAAACTGCTGCTGTTGCTGTCAAAAATCGCAGTCAAGAATTGATGGAAGCGAAACAAAATTTGCGCGAACATCAGTTGCGCTTGGAACAGTTGGATGTGGAAAATAAGAGCTTGCTAGGACAGCAGGAACAAGTGCGATCGCAAATTTCTCGCAATACTCAAGAATTAACTAATTCGCGGGAAAGATTGCAGTTGCTGGAGACAGAATTGCCCGCGCAAGAAATTCAATTGCAGCAATACCGCCAAACTTTGTCACAGTTGGAAGAATCCAACAGTCACAGCGAATGGCAGCAAATGCAATCCGGTTTGCGCGCTAAAGAAGCCCAACTGCAAGAGCGAGAATCTGCTCTCAGAGCAGTCCAGCAGCGCCAAGTAGACCTGGAAAATCAATCGGGGCGGTTGGAAGAGAAAATTAAGGAAAGTAGCGATAGATTGCAAGAATTTCAGGTGCAGCAAAACAGCAGTACCGAAGCGATCGATCGTCTGGTTGCCGAGCGGTTAGAATTAGCAGGACAGATTGCTGCAGCTAAAGCAGAATTGGCAGAAATCGAAGAAAAATTGGGAGTGCAAAAAGGCGAGCGCGATCGGGCAGAATCGCAACTCAGAGAAAAACATTTAGCCAAACAACAGTTAGAATGGGAACTGCAAAAACTTCAGGAAACCCAGCAAGAACGGCGGGAACAACTGACAAACGTGCGCGAAAAACTGGAAAATCAGCGCGCCGAAATCCCCGATCCGGTGCCGTCAATTCCCGAAAATCTGGAAAAAGTCAACTTGACAGAATTGCAGCAAGAAGTCAAGTCGATCGCCAAACGGATTCAAGCTTTGGAACCGGTGAATATGCTAGCCTTGGAAGAATACAACCGCACTCAAGAACGCCTCCAAGAATTGAGTCAAAAATTGACAACCTTGGAAGGAGAACGGACAGAACTGTTGCTGAGAATCGAAAACTTTACCACCCTGAGGAGGCGCGCTTTTAAAGAAGCTTTCGATGCCGTTAACGAAAACTTCCAAACCATATTTGCCGAACTTTCTGAAGGCGACGGCTACCTCCAACTAGACGACGAAGAAGACCCCTTCAGCAGCGGCTTGAACCTAGTCGCTCACCCGAAGGGGAAACCAGTACAGCGGCTGGCTTCGATGTCTGGGGGCGAAAAATCTTTAACGGCGTTGAGTTTTATTTTCGCGCTGCAACGCTACCGCCCATCTACTTTCTACGCATTTGACGAAGTAGATATGTTTTTGGATGGGGCAAACGTGGAGCGATTGGCTAGAATGATAAAAAGACAGTCCGAACAAGCCCAGTTTATTGTTGTGAGTTTGCGGCGACCTATGATTCAATCAGCCCAGCGTACAATTGGTGTTACTCAAGCACGGGGAGCTTATACTCAAGTTATCGGAATCAAACTGTAGTCCCGGAGTAGCTGTCGATCGCCGTGTTCACTAATATATATACTTGATAAATCAGGATTCAAACTAGATGACATCAGAACAAATCTGCCAACGCTCCGACCTTCTAGGCACTCAGGTAATCACCCGCGACAGGGGCAAACGCTTGGGGGTGGTAAGTCAATTGTGGGTGGACATTGACCGCCGGGAAGTTGTGGCGATCGGTCTGCGCGATAATATATTCTCAGTGGCTGGAATGCCGAGGTTTATGTTCCTGGGCAGTGTCAGCGAAATCGGCGACGTGCTGCTGGTAGAAGATGAAAGCGCAGTCGAAGAGGATGTTGATGTTGAAGTTTACAGCATTTTAATTAACAGCGAAGTTATTACCGAAACCGGGGAACTGTTGGGCCGGGTGCGGGGTTTTCGATTCGACCCAGAAGACGGTAAGTTAGTTTCTATAATTATCGCGTCTCTGGGAATCCCGCAAATCCCCGACCAAGTTCTCAGCACCTATGAGTTGGGAATTGAGGAAGTCGTCAGCAGCGGCCCGAACCGCTTGATCGTGTTTGAAGGTTCCGAGGAAAGGCTGAGACAATTGTCAGTAGGTTTGCTGGAACGTGTCGGTTTGGGACAAGCGCCTTGGGAACGGGATGAGGACGAACAAGGATATTATCCGAAACCGATAGCCACGCCGAATCAATTAGGTCCCGGCGTGCGGATACCCGCACCGGAAATGCGCAGCCGGGTATCCGCACCAGCGGTTGAGGAAGCTTGGGACGAAGATACGCAGTGGAGTCGCCCCGCGCCGCGGCAGCAGATGCGCGCGGTACAGCCCCCACCACCTCCACCGCAAGTAATCGACGATTACGAGGATTACGAAGAGGATAATTGGGGTGGCGAAGATGATTACGAGGATGATGATTACGAAGAAGAAAAGCCTTACGTTCGCCCTGCTGAGACTCCCCGCAAGAAAGAGCCGATAGTAGAATACGAGTACGAGGATGATGTAGAGGCGGATGCTTGGGCTGATGATGAAGCGCCGAAGCCTTACAAAGCTCCTAAGGTAAATATCCCCGAGAAAACTAAAACTCCCGAGTACGAAGAGGAAGCCGGCTATTAATTAATCCACCGATTTCTCTAGGTGGTTGCACATAAAAAGTTCGCTGGCGCGAACTTTTTGAAAACCCGCTAAAGCGGGTTTTGTTTTGGTTGGTAAATAGGGCTTGCCCGATTAAGGTTTCATATCATGTCCCATCGATTACCCCCAATAAAAGAGGTTTGTAGTAAGGACGGAAGTCCGCAAAATGCTGCGGACTAAAGTCCACACTACGAACAAAGACGAACAAATCTTATTGCGCTCGATCGAGCTGACACGATATCACCTCGATCCAGCAAGCCCTAAATAGATTTTTGCAGCTTACTCCCTTCCCACCAGAAGAATTTGTATTTAACGAACCGCTTTCGACGCAGTAGGCGAAGCCTTAGAGAAGGGTAGAACGCGAAGAGAAGAATCAAGGGAGTAATATCACTGTTTATCCTTATTTAAAACCTGCTTGCCGAACCCCATACAAAGCATTCGATCGCCCTCAGCAACCTGCGAATCATTCTGCAAGTAATCGCCCAGCCAATCGCAACTGCGATCGACAATTTGACGCAATTCCAAATTCTCAACGGGCCACAGAATGATACTCCGATCCCTGCTAGCAAAAGCCAACGTTTTGCTGTCGGGACTAAAACTCGCACTCAACACTCGATCGCTCGATTCCAGAGTCTTAGCTAACACCGCATTCTTGCCGTTAAAACTCCAAATTTTTACAGTATTTCCCCCGCTAGCTGCAGCAATTAATTTGCCGTCGGGACTGAAACTCACGCTTTCCAGAGTATCGCTGTGTTCCAACTTTTCAGTTAAACTTGCCTTGCTGCCATCAAAGCGCCACAAATAAACTTTTTTGTCGGCGCAAGCAGCAGCAATTGTCTTACCGTCAGGACTGAAAATGACATTTTTTACGCTATTATCGTGGTCTAAATCGATCGGTGACTTCACATTTTTACCATCAAATTGCCACAGATAAACTTTCTTAGAGGCGGCAATTTGTGTGGAGTTTTTATTCACCGTTGCTTTATCGTCAACAGCCGTAGCAGCAGCAATAGTTTTGCCGTCGGGACTGAAACTGACGCTAATTACCGGATTGGGAAGGTCGAGTTTGGTTAGCAAAGTTGCTTTAGTGCCGTTCCAGCGCCAGAGATACAATTTGCGATCGGCACTTGCTGCTGCAATTACTTTGCTATCCGGGCTAAAAGTCACGCTGTTAACTATCCCGCCCTGCGGCAGAGTATCTAACAGTTTGCCCGCCAAATTCCAGACTTTCACTGTTTTGTCATCGCTGGCAGAAGCTACCGCGCGATCGTCCGGCGAAATACTCGTCCAAGTAACAGAATCCTGATGCCCTGTCAAGGTTTTTAACAAAGTGCCATCAGCGCGCCAAAGTTTCACAGTTTTGTCTCGACTGGCCGAAGCAATTGTTTTGCCATCCTTGCTAAAACTGACTTTGTAAACCCAGTCGCCGTGTCCCGATAAAATCCGATTTAAAGGAGTGCTATCGGGCTGCCAAAGTTTCACCATTTTGTCTTTACTTGCCGAAGCAACAGTACCGTCGCGGCTGAAACTTACGGCCCTCACATCATCTTGATGTCCGCGAAAAGTGCTCAGCAAAGTGCCGTTGCGACTCCAAACTTTTACCGTATCATCGGCACTGCCGGTAACAATTTTTTCACCGTCGCGGCTGAAACTCGCGCTGACAACTTCGTCGGTGTGTCCCTTGAGAGTTCTAATTTCCGTGCCGTTGCTGTTCCAAATTTTAACAGTGGTATCCGCACTGGCAGAAACGATTTCTTTGCCGCTGGGACTGAAACTGACGCTGTAAACAATATCGGAGTGTTTGTTGAGAGTTTTCGGCTTAGTTGAAAACTTCTGAGTTTTACCCTGCCTGTTCCAAATTTTGACAGTTTTGTCGGCACTTGCCGAGGCAATCGTTGCGCCGTCGGGACTGAATTTGACGCCGAGTACCCAGTCGCGATGTCCTCTTAAAGTTTGCAGCAATTTTTTACTCGCTACATCCCAAATTTTGATAGAATTGTCGTGACTTCCAGACACCAGATTTTTGCCGTCGGGACTGAAACTGACGCTAGTAACGATATCGCCGTGATCCGATAAAGTAGCGATCGCACTTTTATCGTTATCTACTTGCCAAATTCTCACTTTGCGATCGGCCGAAGCAGTAGCAATCGTTTTACCATCGGGACTGAAACTCACGCTAGTCACGCTATCTCCGTGATTGAAAGTCTTTAATAATTTGCCTGCTTTGCTCCACAATTTTACAGTTTTATCCGCACTTGCCGAAGCCACTTTACTGCCATCGGGACTGACACTCACATCTAAAACAAATTTGCTATGTTGTTCTAAACGATTGCTTTCTTGTACCCCAGAAACCGCCTGTCTGAGTCTTTCAGCAATTTGACTTTTAGCAGTAGCGGCCAAGCTTTTACTTTGCAGGGCATCTTTGCCGATTTTAATGCTGGTTTGCAGCACTCCTAACTGGTCTTTTTCATTAGAAAGTACCAAAGCTTCTGAGCCGGATTTCAGGGCATCAATGCGCGCCCTTTCAGCTTGCTGCCGCGCTTTTTCTCCGAGTTGTGCTTGATAAAATGCGAGCACCGCCAAACCGGCTACAGCAATCAATCCCATTATTGCCAATCGCAGTTGCCAGCGGCGAGTTTTGTAGAGTTGAGTTTCAGCTTCGTGCTGTTTTTCTCTAGCTTCCGATAGCAGGGCATTCAATTCTTTTTCTTTGCGCAACTGTTCGATTTCATCTTGACTGATTTCGTGCTGCCTGCGCAGTTTTTCAAATTCCGCTTTGGTATCTAACTCCTGTTGCTGCTGGATGAAGCTGACTAAATAGTCGTGGACTAGCTGGTAAAGTTCGGCCGGCAACTCAGTCCACCGAAACACTAAACTGGAATTTACTAACAGTTCCAATACTAAATCCAGTTTGTCCGCCTCTTCAAATGTTGCTAAATCTGAGGCTAATTCAGCGCGAGTTTTGAGGGGACGAATGTCATCTTTATCTGTGAGCAAGTACAAAACTCGGCGGGCTGCTACTTCGTTTTCCGGGCCGCAATCTTTGATGACTTCTTCAAGAAAGTTTTCGACTAATTTTTGTTTCGGATTGTCGCCCAACTCCTGATATTGAGCTAAAGTAGTAATTTGCTCTTCTTGCAGTTGCGCGCCGACTACTTGCAGTTCGATCGGCCTGACTTCTCCCAATTCTCCTGCTAAATCTTTGACTAATTCAGCGATTAATTCCGGTTCCAAATAAAACTGCGATCGCTCGGTTAAAGTGCGAATTACAGATTGCGCGTCTCCCAGGGAGAAATTCCCCAAGTAAAACAGAATATCTTTGCTGAGAATGTCGCCCAAAATGTCGTTGATAATTGGCTGTTGGCTCTTTCTGGGTCGCGAAAACTCCAGCAAATAGTGCAGGTAATCTTCGCGCAAAGAGATAATAATTTTTAAGTATTTGATATTCAAACATTCCCGCAAAAAATCAAAGAAAATTTGCCGTTCTGCGGGTTCTTTCCAGACAAAAAAGAATTCCTCAAATTGATCGAAAATCAGAACAGTTACTAAATGCTCCGCATTTAATTGCAGTTGTTTGATAATTTCCGCATATTCGATCGACTGTTTCTCAACTACTACTTCAACTGGCGCATCGCGCAATTCTGCATCCTCATTTTCTGCCGCGACTTCGCCGTCAAATTCGGGAACAACCTGCTGCGATATTTCGCTCAATTCAAATTGAAAATTCCCGCCAGAAAATCCCGGTATTTCTTCAGCAACTGCCCGATCGAAGATTTCCGCTTTCCTCACAAACAACTGCCGGGTCATTTCCCGCGGCCAGTTGTTGTAAACTTGCAAAACAACAGGCAAAACCGTCCGCGTTTCTATAGTTCTCTGTTTCAGCGCCGGCACCAAACCGCCAGTCAAAATCGAACTTTTGCCAACACCAGACTGACCGTAAATTACCGTCAATTTGTGTTGGGTGCTGTATGCGCGATCGAGCAATTTATTCAAAGCTTCTTCCCTACCGGAAGCCGCAATTTCATCGGCAATAGCCACAGCAGAAGCCACTGTTTCCGCAGCCGGATTGACAGCTTCTCGATGCGGTTGCAACCTGCCAGCACCAATAAAAGCGCGGAAACCGTAGGTATGTTCGATCGAGCGATAATCCTGTTTGAGTTGGAATGCTTTGAGATATTCTCCGCGTTCAAAATAGAGCGATCGCAGCATTTCCAACACCCGCAAGTGCAATTGCGGATTGTAACAAGGTTCTGTCTCCGATCGCGCCCTTTCTAAATTCGCGATCGCCTCTTCTATCTCGCCCAATTCCTTCTGAGCTGCTGCTAAAATTAACAGATACGAACCTTGATGCTGCGATTTTACAGGCTTGTCGCGCCCGTTTTCTCCCGCCTTGGAATTGAGAACATCTAGAGCGACGCGCGCCCATTCTTTTGCTCCTTCCCAGTTTTGTTGCTCCAAAGCCACGCGAGCCAAAAAACCGTAATCTTGAGCTAAATGAATTGCTGTTGGATCTTCCATAA
The DNA here is from genome assembly GCA_025454405.1 of Oscillatoriaceae cyanobacterium Prado104. Lineage (GTDB taxonomy): Bacteria > Cyanobacteriota > Cyanobacteriia > Cyanobacteriales > Microcoleaceae > Microcoleus. The sequence goes on from JALOON010000026.1 coordinate 75,652, forward strand.
CTTGATGTAACCTCCGAGATTTTACAGCCAAACTCCAGAGTGCATCCCAATCTTCTAAATGCTGCAAAACCTCCCCCAACTGATTGATAAATTTAGCAGCTAAATCTTGCCGTCCGGCACTTTCTAATACCTCAATACATTGCTGAAAATAATTTTGAGCTTCCGTCCAGTAAGGCAGGTTGCCGTTGCGGTGTTTTTCTCCTAGGAAGCGGTAGCAAAGCCCGATATGAAACAGCAGAATTCCCTGCAATACAGGCGCGGGGTGAACCGTAAATAACAAATCTCTAAATGTCGTAGAATTGTCACCTAAAATTGCTACTTGATACTTCCAAAAATTCAAACTTTTGTGATATAATGCGAGCGCAGCATCAATACGGTGACAGGCATATTCTTGCCGGCTGCTGACAAATTGCAAACTCGCTTCGATCGCGGGTTCCAACCTCACGCCAGTATTTGCCAAATCCTGGCGGGCGGCCTCGATTTCGACCAAAGCACCGGCACCGAGAATCGCAGAATTAGTTAAATGCCAATTGCCGCTTTCTAAAATTGCCGAAAATACGCGATCGGCACTTTTTGCTAGAAAATCAACTAACTCTTCCGGCGCGAGGGCAAACTCAATTGTTGTCGTCCAACTCTCAATATCTGTTACTAGCCGGATCAGTTTTTTTAAGATTTTATCCGTCACCCACAGCACCACCGGGAAGGGAAAATTATTGCGAAATTCTTCCCGAACGTAATTAGTAGAAGTTAAGACTCGATCGATCGCATTTACCGATTCTAACCCCGATACCATTAAAGCCTCGGGTTGGCTGCCCGCAAGTTCGGTTTCGATCGTCGTGTACAGAGTTTTCACCGATGACGGCAGAAAAATTTCTCGAATTTCAACGGCACAATCTTCCCGCAACTGCTGGATAATTTGCTCTCGGAGATGTTCGTAATTGCACCGAACTAAAATCAACGAAAAATCTCCCTGAGATAATTTCAGCGTTCGAGAAAGAGTTTGCAGGGAACTTGCATTTTTCTCGGTGGCGGTGTTGGGCTGGCAGTACGAATCAAGCATAGTTGACAGTTCAGAAAAGTTTTGAGTTTTAAGTTTTGATTTTTGAGTTAAAGAGATTTCTTAATTCACAACTCAAAACTCGCGATAGTTGACAGTTCAGAAAAGTTTTGAGTTGTGATTTTTGAGTTTTGAGTTAAAGACATTTTTTAATTCAAAACTCAAAACTAAAAACTCAAAACTCCCGATAGACTATTATTCGCAAATACCAGAAATGCGACATTCCCTCGTTGATTGACCCCTCGCTGCACTGATATAAATTATTGGCAGTTCCTCGTCTGTTTCGATGACAATATTTTCATCAATAATACTTGGCAGCCGATCGTCCGTTTCTGCGTTCATACCTACATTCATAAATTCAGTTATTGGCAGATCTAAACTATCTGAAAAATCTAGTTCATCCCAATCCTCACTTTCTTCGATACTGCTCGTTATCGGGAGCGCGAAATTAAAATCTAAATCGCTCTCAACATCCGAAACATTCTTAATCGGATCTGATTTCTGAGTGCTGATACTGGCAAAAGTTTCCGTTGTATTTGCAATCAGCACGAGTGGCAGTGCTGCCAGGGCACCTATAGCTCGTCGCGCTGTAATTGTCCTCATGCGTTGCTCCTTATAAACTCTAAATCTAACTGCTGACTTTTGTGGCATTGTTGTCGCTAATTTTCTCAACATTTCCACCGATCGAACGCGGTTTGTTTGTTACAATACATACCCCAGCCTGCGACACTGTTTGGCAAATTTGCCTCACTGCGGCAGGGGATAACTCTCCTACTATTTATTTACTAGGTGAAAACTTTTAAACAGCATTGTTTTCAGCCTATTTTGGGTGAAAGCAACGGCCCGCACGCCGGCCGGACTAGGATCGTTGCAGGTGCGATCGCGCTTTTCACTCAGCCAGCACGGGTGCATATCACAGACACCTTTGTATGTCAACACTTATATTTTAACCAATTCTGACCTGCGGCGGTGGTGTAGCAACCGCAAATCCGAGTTAGCTACCCTCTTTTCCGACCTCAGTCACTAATTTATTGAGCTATCTCCCCGTTCAAAAAGCGGGGGGTTTCGATCGGGATTGAATATCGGGCATTGAAATTGCTTGCTTGAGGTTTGCTGTTTGGGGTGCAAAAAAACTCGATCTCCCTGTTTGCCTGCAGGTTCGATCGAGATTCCTCAATTAGTAAATACCAGCGATCGCACTATTAAATTCAGTTCTGGCGTCCGAGTATAATTTACTCATGAATCACTCCTATCCACTCTAAGGATATGTTGAAAAACTCTCCGCTCTGCGACCTCAATTTTTGGCAAAAATTGAGGTTGAAACTCAAACACAGCTTGACTGTCGGTATAGCAGTCTTCACTCTAGGCACGATCGTATTAGCTAGTTGCACCACCGCCGAACCTCCATTGCGAATAGGTGCCAATATTTGGCCGGGTTATGAAACCCTGTACTTAGCTCGCAGTTTAGGCTATTATGATCGTACCCCCATTCGATTAGTAGATTACCCTTCAGGTACAGAAGAGGTGCGGGCTTATAGAAATGGAGAAATTGAAGGAGCGGGCATATCCATAGATCAAGCTTTGGTATTGGCAGCCACCAATGCCGACGTAAAAATTGTAGTTGTGATGGATTTCTCTAACGGTGGGGATGTGATTGTGGGAAAACCAGGGATGCAAAATCTACAAGCATTAAAAGGCAAACCTGTCGGTGTGGAATCTACTGCACTGGGAGCATTTATAATCACCCGCGCTTTGGAACAACAAGGTATGTCACCTAAAGATATAAAAATTGTCTCTTTAGGTGTATCGGAACACGAACGAGCTTTTAAACAAGGAACAGTAGATGCTGTTGTTACTTTTGGCTCTGTCCGGACAAAGCTGCTAGCAGCAGGTGCCAAACAACTTTTTGATAGCTCGCAAATACCCGGTGAAATTGTTGATGTTCTGATCTTGCGGGACGATGTAATTAACAAGCATCCTAAGACCGTCCAGGCTTTAGTTGACGGTCGGTTTCGCGCCCTAGATTACTTGACAAAAAATCCCCAGGATGCCGCGAAAAGGATTGCTCCCCGTACAGGAGTTACTCCCGAGCAATTCTTAGAATCCTTAAAAGGGTTGAGAAGTCCAAACCTGCCAGAAAACAAAAAATTACTAGGAAAAACAGACCCTTCATTGCTGAAAGGCGTCACGCGATTGTCTCAACTGATGTTAGACAATAAATTACTGCAAAAAGCTGTAGATCCTGCTCCTTTGTTGGACGCTAGATTGGTCAACAATGTGAAGTTGTGAGTCGATAGTTAATAGTTGATAGTTGACAGTTTACAGTTGTAAGGAGTTTTGAATTTTGAATTTTGAGTTGTGAGTTAAAGACCGTTCTGAAGTTCAAAGCTCAAAACTTAAAACTCAGAACTTCCCCTCTCCCACTCCCCCATCTGCCCTTTCTTCTTGCTTCAACAAAAGTCCGCTGTTTTTTCTAAGTTATGAAGCGATTTCCTTTTCCGCTGCGTTTTTCAATTCCTATTATTTTAATGATTTTTGGGAGCATGCTGGGTTTATTTTCTTTTGAAAGGGAGGTACATCTGTCCTACCGCAGGCAAGAAGAAAATGGCATTAGCAATTTAAAATTTTCCGCAAATCAAATCTCGGGAACGCTGGAATATTTGTACCGCAGGGGCGATGTAGAACAAGTGGAAATCGCTATTAGCAAATTGGGAAGCGATCGGCACATTCGCTTGGCCTTACTTTGCGATGAAAATAACCAGGTAATTGTAGCAACCCGTTACGAATTGCGGAATCGCCCGATCGACCAAATCTCATTACCTAACTATTTGCCAGCAGAATTTTCCCAGGTCCGGGAAATAATGTCAGGACAAGTCAAGCTTGCTGAAAATAAAGACAGTACCTGGGCGATTTATCCAGTTTTGTTGGAGGCTAAGCCTGGAGAAATTCGCCCTTCGAGAGTCGGCATTCTTTTGATAGAATACGATTTGCTGTCAGTAAAGCAGCAAGCTTATGCAGATGCTTTAAAACGCTCGATCGAAACCAGCATTGGGTTAGCTGTATTTTGCACGATCGTCTGGTTGTTTTTTGAGAAAACTTTGATGGCACGTGCTGCTAGTTTGGTAGCTGCCAGCAACAGTTTTAGCAAAGGAGAATTGACCGATCGCGCGCAACTGGAAGGCTCTGACGAACTCGCTCAAATTGCAGTTGCTTTTAACCAGATGGCCGATCGAATTCAGTCTCATACAGAGATGCTGCAAGCAAGCGAGAAACGATTTAGAACCTTGGTTTCTAATATTCCAGGTGCTGTCTATCGATTGGTATTAGATTCTCACTGGAAAATCGAGTTTGTCAGCGATGCGATCGCCGAAATTTCCGGCTACCCAGCCAGCGATTTTATTAACAAGCGATCGCGCAATTTTGACAGCCTCATCCATCCTGATGACGCGGTAATGGTCAAAAGAACGATCGAGAAAAGAATATTTAAAAAACAGAATTATACGCTCGAGTACCGCATCATTCGATCGGATGCCAGCGTGAGATGGGTATCAGACAAAGGTCAAGGAATCTTCAATGAAAAAGGCGAACTTCTCTGGCTTGATGGAGCAATCTTTGATATCACCGAGCGCAAGCAGGCTGAAGCACAACTCCATCAAACCTTGCAACTAAAGGATCGGCTGGCAGAAGTTGCTAACGATCGAGCTAGAAAACTCAGGCAAACACTGCAAGATTTGCAGCAAACCCAGGCTCAATTAATTCAAACAGAGAAGATGTCTTCCCTCGGTCAAATGGTAGCAGGTGTCGCTCACGAAATTAATAACCCAGTCAATTTCATTCACGGCAATCTCGCTCACCTTAGTACCTACACTCATAACTTATTAAAGTTAATCGAGCTGTACCAGGAGCAATACCCGCATCCTCATGCTAAAATTGCCAATTTAATTGAGGATAGCGATTTGGAGTTTATCAGCGAGGATCTGCCGAATATCTTGTCTTCAATGCACTCTGGCACTAATCGCATTCGCGAAATCGTACTGGGTTTGCGCAATTTCTCTCGCTTAGATGAATCCGAGTTAAAACCAGTTAATATTCACGAGGGAATTGACAGTACGCTCTTGATTTTACAGAGTGCTATCCGAGCTAAGCCTAATTTTGCTGAAATTGATATTGTCAAAAATTATGGAGAGTTGCCCCTGGTTGAATGCTATGCAGGTCAACTCAATCAAGTGTTTATGAATATTTTGACTAATTCCATATATGCCTTGCAGGACGATCGAGCGAAACAGTCTACTAAAAAAGAATATAAAACGAAGTCTCCCCGTCAGATTATAATTACTACATCTATGCAAAAATTAGGGTGGGTAAAAATCAGCATTAAGGATAACGCTTCGGGAATAGATGAGGCGGTGAAGGCAAAAATATTTGACCCTTTCTTTACAACAAAACCAGTAGGTCAAGGTACGGGATTGGGGCTGTCAATTAGCTATCAAATTATTGTGGAAAAACACGGCGGGAAGTTGGAGTGCATATCCGCAGTTGGAGAAGGAACAGAAATGGCGATCGAAATTCCGATCGCCCGCTCCAAAGCCAAACTATCAGCTTGAAAGCATCTAGATCTCCACCAAACGCCTCCGACAGGCTATACTGTTATTATGCTTAAGAAAAACTCGTCACTAACTATTTCGATCGATCCTTTCAAGAGGAACTAGGGTGTCTGTTGAAAAACTCTGTTGAAAAACTCTGTTGAAAGATCGTTTCTCTACACTCTAACCACTGCTATATTATGGATAAATCGCATCTAAATCTGCTGGTTGAGAGCATTCATCAACAGTTACTTCCTCAATTACAAATCTCAAGCGTGCATCCTCACGACCCAGTGAGAGTCGATTGTTTGCCCGACCCTTGGCAGCTTCAAGGCAGGGGGAACTACGCGGTTGTAGTTTGCCACCCCGACCACCCAGACTTGGCAGTCAAGATTTACGCACCCTTGCGGCCGGGCTTCGAGGAAGAAGTGGAGGTTTACCGCCGACTGGGTTCTCACCCTGCTTTCTCTGAGTGTTTTTATGCTTTTGATGGTGTCTTAGTTTTGAAGCGGCTGCATGGAGTGACTCTCTACGACTGCATCTGCAAAGGCATACGCATCCCAAAACAAGTCATCCGAGACATCGATAGAGCTCTTGCCTATGCCCGCAACCGCGGCCTCCACCCCCATGACGTTCACGGTCGCAATGTGATGATGTACCAAGGTAGGGGATTGGTGGTAGATATCTCGGACTTCCTCCATGAGGACGCCTGTTCCAAGTGGGAAAACCTGAAGAGAGCGTACTATTGGTTCTACCTTCCCGTGTTGTATCCCTTGCGGTTGCGGATACCCTACTTTGTCCTCGATTTTGTCCGCAAAAGCTACCGACTCGGAAGTTCGCTCAAGATTGCTTTACATAAATTGGCTAAACTGGCTCGAAGTTGAGCATTCAAGCAACAATAACCGCTCAAATTATCTTGTCATTGTTCGCAAGTAAATACGTAGGTTGGGTTGAAGCATGAAACCCAACAGTAAATGCCTAGTCAATACGTAAAACCCGGATTTGATATAATTTTGCCAGATTTTTGTTGGGTTTCATTTTTTGCCAGATTTTTGTTGGGCCAAGCGTTGTGGAGGGTTCACTTCGTTCACCCTCCGCAACGCTTGGCCCAACCTACAAATCTACTATTTACCGCTGGATTAACAGCACGACAGTTTGCAAACAGCCCACCAAAACACCTAAAATCCCGCCTAAATTAACAATTCCCTGCAACTCGCTTTTCACAATTCCCTGAATTGCTGATTCCAAATCTTCCGGAGAAGTACCTTTAACTCGATCGACAATCACCTGGTCAATATTTAAAATCGGAATCGCCTGAGCCACAATATTTTCTAAATCCCGTTCCAGATAGCGCTCTAAAACCAAAGCCAATTCTTTGCTCACCATTTCCAGCGAAGCATTCATCACCGACGAACTTTGCAATCGAGTCAAAATCAAGTGCGAAATATTTTCCCAGTCAATAGACTTGCTCAATCCTTGCAGTACGTCCGTACCCCGCTCTTGAACGTAAGTGCGAACGCTGTCGCGCATCGTTTTGCGCAACTGCCGCACTGTCGAAACCGGTAAATTTTGCATCGATAAATTTTGCAGCCATTCTTGAATGCGCCCGCGAACTCCCAAAGAAATAATTAACTCTGCCAAACGCTGATTTGTTGATTCTCTTTCGTCCAGACAAAAAGTCCGCAGGCGAGTTAAAGTGTTGCGCAAACCAAACAAATTTGCTACTACCCAATAGGTGCCGCTAGTTTTTTCTCGAAATCCTTCATCAATAATTGAAATATTGCGATCGGTCAAAAAGTCAATCAACGTTTGCCGCAAAACCTCCGGAGGAATTACTACCTGCAGCAGCCAGTCTGACAACTGAGCTGCCTGAGCTTCTGTTAGCTGAAGTTCCAACAAAACTTGGTCGAAAATTTGATTTAATTGAGCTTCTAAAAAATCTTCCCGGCGCGCTAAAACTTTGAGAATGCGCGGCACTGATTCCCCGAGCAAATCTCGCAAAATATTAGCGAGAATTTTCGCAGTTTTTTGCTCGGCATCTGCTTTTACTTGATCCAGCGCTAACTGCAACAGCCACAGAATTGCCGACTGAACTCGATCGGTTTGCAGGAGGCGGCGCGCTAAGTTTTGCAGTTCTTCCGGCGTCAGCAGCGAACCCATAATCGTGTCAGAAATTCGCTTTGCCAGCCGTTCTTGATTGCGGGGAATCAAGCCGGGAGTGAATGGCAACTTTCGCCCTTTGATATAAATAGCTCGGTAGGGGCGAAACAGCATTTGGATCGCTATATCGTTAGTAAAATAGCCGATAATTCCTCCCACTACAGGTGGGGCTAATAACAGCCAAAATTCAGACAGGTTCATCAATTATTAAATAATAGATAATCGGTAATCGGTAATCGGCAATTGGTAATTGAGCGGGAGTTGTTAGTTTTAAGTTTTGAGTTTTTAATTTTGAACTGTCTTTAACTCACCACTCAAAATTCACAATGAGTTTGAAGTTGTGAGTTGTGAACTTCAGAACTGTCTTTAACTCAAAACTCAAAACTCAAAATTCAAAACTCCCGAACAACTCAAAACTCAAAATTCAAAACTTTTTTTAACTGTCAACTATCAACTGACTAATACCAATACTCCCATCATAGCGCCGGCGATCGGATAGTGTGAGGCGGTGGCAAATCCGGCGTTGAGAGCGAACTCGACTTGTTCGGGTCCAATCGGGAATTTGTCTAAACTGGGATTGATGTAGGCATATTCTTCAGTCATGCCAAATTGACTGGCTGCAGGTACTACGAGAGTATCGAGATAAAACTGTTGAAAATTCCGCATCAGGGAATTGCTGGGGCGGTGGAAGTCGAGAATAGCTGCTGTTGCACCTGGTTTGAGCACGCGGTGCAATTCCCGCAGGCAGCGGGGAATGTCTGTCACGTTGCGCAAACCGTAACCCATCGTGGCGCAGTCGAAGTAATTGTCTGCAAAAGGCAAAGCGAGGGCGTCAGCTTCCACCCAAGAAATCGGGCTTCCAGGAGTGAGAAAAGGCCGATCGCGCTGGCGGGCAATTTCCAACTGGGAGGCAGAAAAATCCGCACCAAATACGCAGCCGGTAGGGCCTGCTTGCTGCGCCAGCATCAAAGCCAAATCCCCGCTACCGCAGCACAAATCCAAACAAGTATTGCCGGGGGTGGCTTTACTCCATTTCACCGTCATTTGCTTCCAAATCCGGTGCTGTCCCAAGCTCAACCAATCATTCATTTGGTTGTAAATTGGGGCAATTCGATTAAAGATCTGTTTAATTTGTTCGGTGCGATCGGTCATTATTAGTTAATAGTTGACAGTTAAGAAAAGTTTTGAGTTTTGAGTTTTGAGTTTTGAATTAAGGAATGTCTTTAACTCAAAACTCCAGATCTCCCAATCCCCCAATCTAAAATCTAAAATCTCAAATCGTTTGACAGTTGGTTAATGAAGTTTTCTTGTTTCGATAGAGGGTCGATCGTCCTGAGATTCGGTCGATAGAGGGTCGATCGTCCTGAGATTCGGTCGATCGTTCCAGGGGTCCGACAGGGGTTTTCAACCCCTGTCTCATAGCGAAAGTCCTCTCAAAGAGGACTAAGATTTACCAGAAATTCTCTTATAATTAACAGTTAATACTGTTATTTATCTCAGTCGGTTTTAACCGACTTAAGCTATGAGGCAGGGGTTTAAACCCCTGCCGGACTGGCGGATTGCGACAAGATCGCTGTTGGAAAGCATTTTTCGGCTTCTGGCATTGCAGTTAATAGTTTACCAACAACATTCAGCGATCGACTATCAAAGATCGACTATCAAAGATCGACTATCAAAGATCGACTATCAACTGACTACTGAAAACTCGAGATTACCAAAGCAATTTGTTGAGCTGCGAGTTGAACGGTTGTGAGTTCGTCCGGGCGGAGAGAACAGGGCTGCTGCCACTGCAAGGAAAGTAGGGCGCTCGACTTGCCTGCATGAACTATCGGCACTGCCATGTGAGCTTGAATCCCCGATTTCTGGTAATGTCCGACACCCGACAGAGCAGCATCCGCCGCGATATTTACCGACCCCTGAATAGTTTGAGTGGCGATCGCTTCCTTAGCCAGAGGGTCATCCGCCAGCCAATTTTCCACAGCTTTGCCGCTGCTGTGAATGCCTTGCGCCGGCGTTAAAACATTGTTTTCTACCATTTGCAAAATGCAAAGATCCGCCAAAAAATTATCGCTGACAGCAGCAGCAATTGGCTCTAAAGTTGCTGCCAAACTCGAAGATTCTGCAGCCGTTTGCATGATAGTTGCTAACAGTTGGATTTGACTTTGAGCTCGGTTTAATTCTTCAGTTCGCTGTTTGAGGACTTCATAAGTCTCAGCCGCTTTCTGCACGACCGTTTTTAATTCGTTGGGGTCCCACGGCTTCGTGATATATTTGTAAACCTGTCCCGAGTTAATCGCATCCACCAAGTCTTCAATATCCGTAAAACCAGTCAGAATAATCCTGACCGTATTCGGAAACTGCGGCACGGTTTTGCTGAGAAATTCGGTTCCCTTCATTTCCGGCATCCGCTGATCGGAGATGATGACAGCCACCTCGCCTTCAACGCCCAAGACTTCCAAGGCGCGAATTCCGCTCTCAGCTTTGAGTACGTTAAAATCTCGTCGAAAAGTGCGGTAGAGTAAATCCAGATTGTCTGGTTCGTCGTCTACTACCAGCATTTTGGGCTTTTTCGGTCGGTGTAGGGTCATGAGCTGGCGTTTAATTTGATCTAGCTCTGGAATGGCAGTATTCATAAGAATATGATAAATTGATACATTTTGACCCGAAGGTATTTGACCCGAAGGTGTACCGAATCGCTCCCCTCAGTAAATTTGGGCGAGCAACTATTCTGCAACAATAGTCTAATCAATTACATACTATCAAGCCTCATTGTGCTGTGACGTGATATCGATCTAACCGTACAGCATAAAACTTAACTCAGTGCTGATTTTCGACACAATTTGACACAATTATGACTGAAACACCCCAAAATTTACCCCAGCCAGCATCTGAACCCTCCAGCGATGCTGTGGATGTCGAAGAATTAATTCGATTGCTCCGCCGCAAGGAAGGCAGTTGGGTAGACTGGGGACACGCCTGTACGTCATTGCAAAAAGCTGGCTGCAATTCCCAAAAGATTTTTGAGGAAACAGGTTTTGAGCCGGTTCACCAAAATCAAGTGAGCGTTGCAGCCCAAGTCTACACCAGCATGGTCAACGCTGGCGCTCCGGAAGAAGTTCGATCGCACTTTTGGCGCAAAGGCAGCGATATTTTATACGAGTTTCGGATTTTGACGCAAACAGAACGAGTGGCTGCTGCAGCTTTAATCCTCGCTCACAATTTGGATGCCGACGACGCCCGCGAAGTAGCCAAAGCGATGAAGGAGTATTCGCGCTTCGGGACTCTGCCCCAGGGATTTACCGATGCTGCGGGCGATGCTGTGGCTTACCAGTGTTGGAAATTGGCCAGACAGCAAGGCGATTTGCAAGAGCGATCGCGCTTAATTGCTCGCGGTTTAAAATTAGCTAGCAGCCCCAGCGCCAGGGGACAAATCGAACAATTGCTGGTCGATTTTACCATAGTTCCCAGGCGAGCCGCGCCCCGCTTGCCCGTTTACCGCGTGGATGCGGAAGAAGAATTGCCCCGCATTGTCCCTGTAGTGGGTAAGTTACCGCTGTCTGTGACCGATTTGCAAGCTGTACCTCTAGCTGAGGAAATCGGGCCCTTCAGAATGGTACAGTTTTCCGGGCCGGCTGCTTGGGTAGCCGTTCCCGGCTGGCAAGTAATTTTGAATGCTGAAGATCCGATCGCGATTTTAGCAACGAGCGACGGTTTGCCGGTGCCGCTGCAAGGTAAAGTTGAGGAAGTTTTAGTTGTGGTCGATCGAGCGCAAAGACAGTGGGATGCTGACAGTTATTTCATTGCCGATCGCGAGGGGAATTTAGAATTGTTTTGGTTTGAAACATCCCCAGATATTGCTATTTTAGGTCAAGTGGTTTTGGTGATGCGGCCGAAAAAGATTCTGGATGAAGATTATACCAAAGATCGGTGGCAAATTGACGATTAGGGTGTCGATCGTTGACAGAATTTATGAGCGCGAGAGTCCCCGGCATCGCAGGTGATTATATGTAGGGTGCGCAGTGCGCACCTTACTGCTAAGTAGAGCCCTTGTTGCGCCGCCTACTTGTTTTTACGATCGCACTTGCGATATTGTTGGACACAAGATTCTGGAGGGGCAAAATATTTTGAAAACTCGATCGACTTACTGGCAACTGTTGCCCTACATCCGCCCTCAGTGGCAAACCATTACTAAAGCTTTTGCTTGCACGCTGGCATTTACTGTATTTTGGCCGATTATTGCCAAGCTGATCGGCGAAATGGCAAACTTTATCGGCAAAGGAGATTTAAGGTCGATCGTCCAACTTGCAGGTGTCGGTGCGATAATATTTTTGGTGCGCGGTGCGGTTCAGTACGGTCAAAATGTGTTGATGGCAAAAGCCGCTTTGACTGTAGCTTTGGAACTCCGAAAACAGGTTTACGCGCACTTGCAAAGTCTGAATCTCGGCTATTTTGAAACTGCCAAAACCGGGGATTTATCTTACCGCCTTACTGAAGATGTCGATCGCATCGGCGAAGTTATTAATAAATTATTTCACCAATTTATCCCTTGCATTTTACAGTTAATTGTGGTATTGGGATACATGATTTATCTCAACTGGCAGTTAACTTTAGCGGCGCTGGTAATTGCCCCGTTGATGGCGCTGTTAATTAGCTGGTTTGGGGAAAAACTGCTGGCTTCTTCCCGCCAAAGTCAGGATCGGATCTCGGATTTGTCGGCTTTGCTGACGGAAGTATTTAGCGGCATTCGGTTAATTAAAGCTTTCGTAGCCGAAGATTATGAAATTGCCCGGTTTGCGCGGGAATCGGAACAAAACCGCCGCGCTAAATATGTTGCCGAACAAATTAAATCGCTGCAATATTTTATAGTGGGTTTTCTGGAAGCGATGAGCGTGATTTTGCTGTTTTTCTTGGGAGGTTGGCAAATTTCTCAAGGGAATTTGACAGGCAAGGATTTTATCAGTTACGTAGCTGGGGTAGCGCTGCTAATCGATCCGATCGCGATTACCACTGCCAATTACAGCGATTTTAAACAAGGGGAAGCATCGAGCGATCGGATTTTTGAATTATTGGCAATTAAACCCGCTATCGTCGAAAAAGCGGGGGCGATGGAATTTTCTGATGTTACGGGAAAAGTCGAATACCGCAACGTTAATTTTGCCTATTCGCCAGAGAATCCGGTATTGCAAAATCTGAGTTTGCTGGCGCTTCCGGGAGAAACAATTGCCCTCGTCGGCGCATCCGGTGCGGGCAAAACTACGTTAGTCAATTTACTGCCGAGATTTTACGATCCGCAAGCGGGACAGATTTTAATTGACGGGATTGACTTGCAAGACGTGACGTTAAATAGTCTGCGCCGACAAATCGGTATTGTACCGCAAGAAAGTGTATTATTTTCGGGGACGATCGCCCAAAATATTGCTTTCGGACAATCCTATTATGAATTGAAAAATGTTGAAAAAGCTGCGGAAATTGCTAATGCCGATCGATTCATTAGAGAGTTTCCCGACGGCTATCATACTTGGGTTGGAGAAAGGGGAGTAAACTTATCCGGCGGACAGAAACAGAGAATTGCGATCGCCCGTGCTGTTTTGCTCGATCCGCGAATTTTGATACTTGATGAAGCGACATCAGCGCTGGATTCGGAATCGGAAGCTTTAGTGCAGGAAGCATTAGAAAGATTGATGCAAGATCGCACGGTTTTTATTATCGCTCACCGCTTGGCTACTGTGCGGAAAGCCGACAGAATTTTGGTAGTAGAAAAAGGCAGAATTATGGAATCGGGAACTCATGAAGAGTTGCTGGAAAAGGGCGATCGATATGCCGGCTACTACGCTCAACAATTCAGTTAGTTCTGATATAATGTCTTTCTTGCTCCCTCCCCTTAGTAAGGGAAGCCACTCCGAGCTTGGGGTCCCCCCAAGTTTAGGAAGTGGCGTGAGGGTTGGGGTGGGGCAAAAACTTTACGATTCATTTAGACTAGCTATATATAATTCCGACGAGATCGAAAACAATATACAACCTTGCTAAAATAGAATAGATACGCAACCTCTTACTCCCTCCCCACCAAGCAGCCATGTCCGCAACCGCAGAATTAGCTACTACCCAAGAGATATCAGAAACAGGGATTATCCAACAAGAACTCCCAAAACAAGAAACGCTAGAACTAGAGATAGCAGAAGATGTTATATTTCCACCAACTGATTTAGATAGCGACGAACCTCCCTTGGAAAATGAACTGCATTTGCGGCAAATTATCTTGCTGCTTCAAAGTTTAGAGTGGCTGTGGCGCGATCGAAATGATTTCTATGCTGTTGGCAACCTCACCGTTTACTACAATGCCAAGCAACTCAAATCGAGAGACTTCAGAGGTCCAGACTTTTTTGTGGTACTCGGAACCGAACGCAAAACTCGCAAAAGCTGGGTAGTTTGGGAAGAAGGCAAATATCCCAATGTTATCGTAGAAGTCCTGTCGCCTTCAACAGCGAATATAGATAGAGGATTTAAGAAAAAACTCTATCAAGATACTTTTCGGACCTACGACTACTTTTGGTTTGACCCCAACAATTTAGAGTTAGCTGGATTTCATTTAGTTAATGGGGAATATCAACCAATTGCAGCAAACGAATTCGGACACCTGCGCAGCCAACAACTCGATTTGTATTTGGGAGTTTGTGAGGGCAAATTGCGTTTCTTTACAGCCGAAGGAGAGCTAATTCCGACTCCTGAAGAGCTTTTAGAATGCGAGGTCCAACGGACTGAACAAGAAGCCCAACGGGCCGAACAAGAAGCCCAACGAGCCGATCGACTTGCTGCAAAACTGCGAGAATTAAATATCGATCCTGATACAATCTAAAGGTTCGTAGTAGGGACTTTAGTCCTGATTAGTTAAGACTTTCTCCTGCGGACTGAAGTCCTCACTACAAACTGTTACAAATATTATTGTCGCGTATATCGGTGCTTGACGCCGATCGGAAAATACTCCGGATCGCCCATCGCAGTTAAAGTCACGACAGGTAACTGATATTCTGGCGGCACGTAGTTGGCAAATTCGCTATTTAACCGCCGCAATTGCGATAGAATAGAAGATGCGATCGCGCTTGTTTTCTCTTCATCTCCCTCCACTCCCGCTGCTAATTCTACAACGATCGATAATAACCGATTTCGATCCGCATCTTCCTTAACTTGCAGCACGAATTTCCCCGTCACCCATTCCCGAATCTCGGGAACTTCCAAACCGACAGTGACATTTTCCGGATAAACATTAGCACCAAAATAGGAAACAGTAAAGTGCGATCGACCGAATACATAAACAAAAGGTAATTGGCGAATTCCTCTAGGAAAATCAGCATTTTCCATCCCCGCAGCTTGCTGCAAATGTTCTGCGGGATTAAATCCCCATTCCGCCAAAAAATCGAGCATTTCTTCATAGGAAATCAAACCGCCGTTATCGGAAATGTGATAGCGGATTAGCGGAATGCCATTGTCGCCAGAAAATAGCAAAGTGCCGTCCTCATTCACTTCAAAAAAGCGGCTGTTCGGATCGTACTGCACCAATGTTGGCAACCGCGATTCTCCGAACAAATTGCGCGCTGCTTCGGGATTGTTTGCCAACCAGCGGCGGATGCAAATGCTCAGCGGTGTTTCGTTGCCCAATACGCCCGCATCGGCAGTACCGTAAAGGCTCGCAGAACTGTAATATATACTGTCAGTTGACATTTGTTCGGGAGTTTTGAGTTTTGAGTTTTGAGTTTTGAGTTGAGAGCATTCTGTTCCGTCAATGCCGGCAGACCGATCGAAATTAGTGTCAGAATGAGTGTTAAAATTAGTTCGATCGCTCACCAAACTCCGCCATTCTTCGCTAAATACTTCCCCTGCAAACACCATCTTAATTCGATATTTTTGCCACTCCATGCCCGCAGCAATGCCGCTATCGATCGCATCCTTAATAAAGGGCGGATATCCCAACAAGACAACTTGCTCGAAATGCTCCCCAAGTTCCCGCACCACTCGCAAGATTTCAGTTTTATTGTTTCCCGGCGTCACCACCGTAACCGGATAGCCCTTACTCGCTAGATAGCGGCAGCAATTTGCCGTGTACATTCCGCCTACCCAAGTTCCCAAGGCAAAGCAGATGACAGCTAAGGTGCGGCGATTGTCGGCATAAAAACAATCGTGAAAAATTTGTTCAAAGCGATCGGCAATTTGCAACTCATCGCCGATAAAACGAGGCCAAAAAGTCGGATTTCCCGTCGAACCAGATGAAACAGCAATGAAATCGCAAGTTTCTAATTTTCCCTGACGGCACAACTGCGGTAGCGGGTAACAGCGCAAATAATTCTCTTTGGTAATTAGCGGCAATTTTTGGAAATCTGCAAAAGTTTGAATCGCAGCGGGATTGATGTTGGATGCAGCTAAAAAAACTCGGTAAGCCGGTACTGTGGCGGCGACATTTTGAAAAAGCGAAAGCATTTTAGATTCCGAATCGCGACTCTGCTGCTGTTGCAATCGTTCCTCAAGCGGTGTTCTCAAAAACTCTTCAAATGACCTAATTGCTCGCTGGCGCTGTTCGGACTGCATAATTGTCACCTCAAAATGCCTATTTTGCACCTGGTTCGATCGAAATTCAATAAGTAATAGTTTTACAATACTAACGATCGCGCTGCCCGATGTAAGGCCCCAGCATTCCCTCCTGCCTTCTACCTCCTGCCCTCTGCCTTTCCTGATAAACTAGATCGAGATTCATGCAGCGATTCCCTCCGCTTCGCTCCGCCCAAAATCCTCAGTCTCAGTCCAGCGCGAACATCCAACGCAGCAACTTCCAATGAACCATCCCATCTACCCCGGCATTACTCTGGGCACAAACTACCGCATCGTCCGCGAATTGGGACACGGCGGCTTCGGGCGCACCTACCTCGCTGAAGATGCTCACCGATTTAACGAACCCTGCGTTTTAAAAGAATTTGCGCCTCAAGTGCAAGGCAGTTATGCTTTACAAAAATCCGAGGAACTCTTCGAGCGGGAAGCCGGAGTGCTCTACAAGCTGCAACACAATCAAATCCCGCGCTTCCGAGAACTCTTTCGGGTCACCATAGAAAATAGAGGCTACCTATTTCTCGTCCAAGACTACGTACCCGGTCAAACCTACCGCTTCCTGCTAGATGCCCGCAAGCGTCAGGGTTTGCGCTTCATCGAAGCCGAAATTACGCAATTGTTGCTGCAGCTTTTGCCGGTATTGGAATATACCCACTCTTTGGGAGTGATTCACCGCGACATCTCCCCGGACAACCTGATTTTGCGCCTGTCAGACGGAATGCCCGTACTGATTGACTTCGGCGGAGTCAAGCAAGTCGCAGCCACCGCACAATCGCTGTTCGCTGAGGTTAACGGCACTCCGCCCGCCGCGACGCGCATCGGCAAATTCGGCTACGCCCCCGCCGAACAGATGCAGATGGGTATCGTCTACCCGCACAGCGATTTGTACGCCCTTGCAGCAACGGTTTTGGTGCTGCTGACGGGCAAGGAACCCCAGCAGTTGCTCGACAGCAACACCCTCAATTGGAACTGGCGCGCCGAATGTTCGGTATCCGATTATTTGGCTGCGGTACTGGACAAAATGCTCGCTCACGTGCCCAACAACCGCTACCAGTCGGCTCGCGAGGTACTGCAAGCTCTTTCTGTCTATCCGCGTTCCCAGCCCCAGCCCCAATCGCAGCCCCAGCCGCCTTTACCATTGCCGAGGCCGGATGCGGCACTTACTCAGCCGCCGCCGGATGCGATGCCGGTGCATGTACCTTTGGTGCCGCAACTGTCAGGAAATCAGGTATCAATTGCTGCTCTTCGCAGTCAGGAAAAAATGCCTGCGTGGAAAATGTTTTTGTTGGTAATAGCGGTGGTATGCGGTATGGGAACAGTTGGCTGGCTGGCCGGCAACTATTTGTTAAATATGCAATCTCAAGTGCAGAAAAATCCGCCAGCAGGAAGTCCGAAACAGCAGCAAGAAGATGCTTTGTACGCTCGCTTTCAAAAGTTAGGAATCGATGCGAGATTTTATAGCAGTTACATTAGCCTGGTAGACGAAAAGTTTTACGATAAATACCCGGAATTGGGGAAAAGGTTGCTGACAAGTTCAGAAGGCGATCGCGAGTGGCGGGAACGCTGGCAGAAAACCGGGGAAGAGTTGCTAGACAAACTCGAAAAACTCAGCAGCAGTGCTAGAAGGCGTTTGGGCAGTTACGATGCCGCCGATCTCGATATCTGGAAAACAGAAGTAAACAATCTGAATTTGAGCAGTCGCGCTTTGTACGATTTGGCAGACGCTAAATTCTTTTATTTATTCCCAGAAGAGCCGCGCCAGCGCAATATAATTGGTTTGCCGATCGGTCAAATTTGGCAAGCAATTACTGCCGACGCACTGAGAGCTTTGCAAGCTGGAAGCACGATCGAAAGTATCGAATTCCACAGCCGCACGAACAACCAAACGCTCTCCGGCAACCTCCAACCTGGAGAAGGCAAAGCTTACATTGCAAGGCTAGCTCAAAATCAAACTGTGCGCGTAAATTTGCAAGCCCCGCCGAAATCTACTTTGCTGTCAATTTATACTCCCGGCAGAATCAACAAAGCCCGAGCTTTGCTGCAAGATTCTGAGGGCGTGAGTTGGTCGGGACTGCTGGACGATTCGGGTTATTATGAATTTGTCGTAGTTTCTCAATCAGCAGAGCCGATGGCTTACGAGTTGAAGATCGGGGCCGAGTAGTTGCTGCTGTCAAGAAGGAAGAAGGAAGAAGGAAGAAGGAAGAAGGAAGAAGGAAGAAGGAAGAAGGAAGAAGGAAGAAGGAAAAATTCTCCCAATCCTCCAATCCCCCAATCCCCCGATTTCCCAATCCTGCAATCCCCCAATCTAAAATCTAAAATCTAAAATCGATTGACGATCGAGAAAACTCTGGTAATAATAGAATCAGAGCAATTAAAGGTGATTTTGCATCAGCCCAAAAATATGTGGAAATTCGCGATTTTAGCTTTGGTAACTTTGGAGTTGGTATTGCTGAGTGCACTGGGCATACATCCCGCCAATGCGACCCTCAGCAATCCTGAATTTTACGCTTGGAATTTTGCCTCGGTGGGCAGCAACGAACTTGTTTGTAAAAAAACGGTTGTCGCCCCTCAGGATTTAGTTCTCCCGTCATCGCCGATGCAGGCTGTGAATATCAATTCTGCGATCGTAGATGACAAGTTTTGCGCCAATTCTACCAAGCCGGTGAAATAAGACTGAAATAACTGCCGCCAGCAACTGAGCGATGTTGTTGGCGGTATTTTTTATTTGAGGCAATTGCTATGAATATGATGCGAGTTATTTTGGGCGATATTACCAAATTGGAAGTAGATGCGATCGTCAATGCTGCTAATACCACTTTGCTTGGAGGTGGTGGAGTAGATGGCGCAATACACAAAGCAGCCGGCCCGGAACTTGTTGCTGAATGCCGCTTGCTTGGAGGATGCAAAACAGGAGATGCTAAACTAACTAAAGGATATCGCTTGCCCGCTCGCTTCGTCATCCACACTGTAGGCCCTATATGGCAGGGAGGAAATGACCGCGAACCCGAACTCCTAGCAAAATGTTATCTCAAGTCGATGCAAATTGCGATCGATCGCCAGTTCCAAAGTTTGGCATTTCCTTGCATTAGCACGGGCATTTACGGCTATCCTAAAGCTCTAGCGGGCGAGATTGCTGTTAAGGTGTGTTCGGAACAATTACAAAAAAATGGCGCTCCTCAAACAGTAATTTTTTGCTGCTTCGATCGGGAAAGTCACGATATTTATGGCAGGCTACTATCTTAATTTTACCAAAAAAATATGGATAGCAGTAAGTCTATGGAAATCCGATCGGTTTAATCGGTCCCAAACACGGGGTGAAAGCAGAAGTGAAAGCAGAAAATGAATGAGGGATAACTACGAAGTTTAAAATAACGAAAATAGCAGTAAATATTCTACAAAACAGAATAGTTCGTTATGGAAATTAGCAGCGAAGACCGAGAGATTTTAGAACGATTAGAAGCAGAATTGTGGCGCGAAGCAACTCGCTATGACGCGCAACGCATGAACGAAATCATCGCACCGGACTTCTTTGAATTCGGACGTTCTGGGCGCGTTTACCAAAGACAAGATACACTTGCAAGCACTCGCAAAACAATCGATGCAGTCCTTCCTCTACCGCAATTTCAAGTTCGCTTGCTCGACGAAAACACTGCCCAAGTCACCTACAATAGTGCAGTTACTTACGATGGTGTTGTCGAATACGCGCGCAGGAGTTCTATTTGGTCTCGAACAAACAGCGGTTGGGTACTTCGCTTCCATCAAGGCACGCCGTTTCAACCGTAAATAAAGAACGATCGAAAAAAACGGTAATTGACATGGAAAAATATTTAGCAGCAACTGAAATTATCGATCGAGACCATCCCGCGATCGTAGAACTAGCAAAAAATATAGCATCAAAACGCGAAACATTAATGGCGATCGCGCAAGGTTGTTTTGAGTGGGTGCGAGATGAAATTCGCCACAGTTCCGATTATCAGATGAATCCCGTAACCTGTCGCGCATCCGACGTACTGAAACACAAAACAGGTTATTGTTTTGCCAAAAGTCACTTGTTGGCGGCACTGCTGCGCGCTAACAACATTCCCGCAGGTTTTTGCTACCAAAGATTGAGTATCGATGACAAAAGTGCGCCGTATGCTTTGCACGGTTTCAATGCGGTTTACTTGCCCGAAATCGGTTGGTATCGCGTTGATGCAAGGGGGAACCGCCGGGATGTTAACGCTCAATTCACACCGCCGATCGAGCAATTAGCATTTAAAATTCAGTTTCCTGAAGAAGCAGACTTTAAAACTATTCTATCAGAACCGTTGCCGATAGTTGTAGAAGCCTTACAAACTTGCAGCAAATGGGATGAAATGCTGCTTAACCTGCCAGATATTTCTCTAGAATCGGCGGGGAAATACGGGCTGGCGATCGCGGGTGAGGTCGATCGGCAAAAAAGCTGATAAAATTTGAAATATAAGGACACGATCGAGACAATTATGAGTACAGCATCCTTAACGACACAACAATACATTGAAGAACGAGAAAATTGCTACCGAATTGTCGGGAAGCGCGTTTCTCTAGATTCCATTATTTATGCTTTCCTGGCGGGACAATCACCTGAAAGTATCGTCCAATCATTTCCCGTACTGACACTCGAAGAAGTTTATGGAGCGATTACCTTTTACTTGGCTAATCGCACAACTATTAATGCTTATTTATCGGAGGGACAACAAGTATTTGAAACATTGAGACAGCAAGCAAGGGAAAACAACTCGTTTTAGCGAAGCGATCGATAATTTAATCAAAATATGGCAGACATCAGAATCAGAAGACTGGGTTAACCGTATTGCCTACTTGCCTCTATGATTCGATTGTTATTACGAAAAAAAAGACCGCACGGGCGGTCTTTTTTTTATGCTTCTAAAATTTGACGGATGCGGCGTTCCAAACGTTCGAGATCCAGCCCGCCTTCATCGCGGCTGATCCGGCGCACGGTGACGTTCACATTGCTCAAATCTGCCAGCAAATCTTGGAGGATTTCCTGTTGCTGTCGGGCTTGAGTAATTTCGCGCGGTTCTTGCACTAAATCGCGGATAATTGTATCTTCGGCCCGCGAAGCCACGATCGGATCTTGTTGACCGTCTAGATGCACGAAAGTGCGCCGTCCCGGTCCGCGTTCTTCTTCAATTGGAATTACTGCTGTTACTCGATCGGACCGCACGTATTTGCCAAATCCGAGGTGAACTAATACGGAAGATTGTATTTTCATGGATAGCAAGTTTTATTTGTAAGTTATCTATATTTTAACTTGCTTTTTTCGGCAACAGCAACCGATCGCATCCCGGATTTTACACCAATTTTTTCTAGTTTTATTCGGGATTAAATGTTGTCATTTTTGAAAAAATTTGCTAAGTTTTTAGGTAAGGGCGATCGCTGAAATTTCTGGTAAGGTTCGCGCTGCGCACCCTAAAGCGCACCCTACAGATTGAGTGCGATCGCCATACACGCTACAATACAAGCGAACACTTACCAGCTCAACTATGTGGGGCAATAAAATACCCCACAACTGTCTAAAACATCAATATTTTTGCCACTTGTCAATTAACTTAATCGCAGTTTTTTCGCCTAACCCTTTAATGCGTTCCAACAGATTTCCAAAGGATGCAAACGGCTCTAAATCTCGTTCTTTGAGAATTTTTTCGATAATTTGAGGTTTGAGTCCGGCATTTTTCAAATTTGTCGCCAGCTTGAATTTATCTTGAGTGTTGAGCGCTGCCAACAGCGGAACCGGTTTGGGAATGCGATTTTCAAGTTCTTTAACTCTCTCTACTAACACCTGTTTTTCCCGCAAAGATTCACTTTTTAATTCATTAATTCTGTTCTCCAAGCGAGTTTCAATATTTGTCAATCGCTGTTCCAAGCTAGACGATTGTTGGGGAACATCGCTGTGACTTACCTGCTCAGTTTTTCGCGACTTTCTGAGAACTTTAACTTGTTCTAACAGCAGTTCTTCATTTTCCGGTTCCAGGATAAATGCTCCGATAGTCTCGCCTTTTAGCGGTTCCATTTCCCTAGCTCTCACCGCAGCGTAGTATGCAAAATCTCCGTCTGCAATTTCGTAGGAATCGATGCTAGTGCGGCGGACAATTATCGGATAGATCGACCCTCCTGACTCTAAAATCAGCCTTGCTAATTTCTCCAAATCTGCCTCAGCAAAATTGGAACGGGGAACACCAGATGCAATCTTTTTCACTGCTACCAAAGAAGGCGATAATTTTTTCATAATTTTTGTCCCAACTATCAACTCTCGAAGGCTCGCGAGATCGGTAACCCTCGCACGCTTCTACTATCAACTATCAACTATTTACCGATTTTTTCCAATACTTCTACTGCGAGCATTTCAAATTCTTGAGAGGAGGTACAATCTGGCTTAAAGTCTAGCACTGAAACCGGATCGGCTATTTCCATATCTCCCACCATTTGCATTTGTTCCGCACACTTTGCCAAATCATCTCTCTCGTAAATTACGCTGTCCATGATTTCCATGCCATAGCGTTTGGGAATTGCTGCCCTGCGCTTGGGCAAACTGTGCTGTACGAATTTGGCATTAGTTGAGATTTTGCAAGCGAGGACGCCTATAACTTCTAGGGGTTTTTTGCCGATTTGTTTTTTGAATCCATTGACTTTTTTGATAAAATCCTTGACATTAATCAATCCTTGATTGGCAAAAGGTTTTAAGTCAGACGGAATTATTAAATAATCGGCTGCAATCAGGGCAACTCTGGCGTAAAAATTCAAAGATGGCGGTGTATCGATCAGTACAATATCGTATTTGTCCCGAACTTCTGTTAGTTTTTGAATTAAAATCATGCGGCTGTAATCCAGTTGATTGAGTTCGGTTTCGTATTGCATTAAATCGATATGGGAAGGAACTACATCGATTTCAGGATTGCAAAAATTTGACTGGCGCGCTACTTCTTCAATTGAATAAAAATCTTCTGACTGCAAAACTTGCAAAATATTGCTATCTCTCAAGTCATCTAGTTCTTCATCTTCAAATTTTACTAAACCAGTGGCAAATGTTGTATTGGCTTGACTGTCTAAGTCTATGACTAAGATTCTGTTACCTTTTTTGCTTAAGGCGGCAGCTAAATTGACTACTGTTGTAGTTTTCCCGACGCCGCCTTTATTGTGATAAACAGCAATTATTTTCATAGTGTTTCGAGTGGGTTTTGACAAAATTATATTTGATTTAATTTGAAGGCGAACTGGATAATTTTCAGCTATTATTTCCGGTTTTGCGGCGGCGTAATTGTTTGGCTCGATCGCTATTTCATTAATTGACTCTGGACTAACTCGATTGTTTTCAGTTATTATTTCCGATTCGGTGGTGGCGTAATTGTTTGGCTCGATCGCTATTTCATTAATTGACTCTGGACTAACTAAATTAATTTTACTATCTTTCAGTTCGAGATGTTTGGAATTTTTGATAGATTTTAAATTATCTCTACCGATTAGAGCTTTAATTTCATCAAACTTAGTTTCAACTTCAATTCCGGCGCACTGAAAAACTAGCTGAGTGCCGTCGCCTACTCGGGTGTATATTCTAATTTCTTTACCGTTAGTCAGAAGTCCGTAGCGAACGCTCAAATTTGTTAAATAGCGAGTGAATTTTCTCAGGTGGCGATCGAGATTTTCCTTGGGATGTTTTGCCTCCATAATTACACTCATCGGCGAATCTGCATCGAGCACTATGGGGATAGCTTGGGTGGCAAACGAAAGGAAGTCGAGACGAATGTTTCCAAAGGATATTTCTTGATGCCAAGTGTCGGGGGTATAGCCTAATTTTGGCAGCAGGTAGCTGACTATGAGTTTGCTTTCTACTTCGCTTTCATTGCGGCAGTTGTTGGGGTTGAAAGACATTCGATCGATTTTAGATTTTAGATTTTAGATTTTAGATTTGGGATTTTGGAGGATTGGGGATTTGCGATTTTATTAGTAGATTTAAGGTGCGCGCCGCGCACCTTAAATAATAAACCCGGTGTGTTAGACAAACCGGGGTTTTCACTGTTTGATTCGTTTAGTTCCGAACTCGATGCTGGAAGTAGAAACTAACTGCCAACTGTCAACTGTCAACTGTCAACTTAAAAGGTTTTGAATGTTGAGTTTTGAGTTTTGAGTTAAATTAAAACTCTTCTTAATTCAAAACTCAAAACTTAAAACTCATAACTCCCGATCGACTGTCAACTGTCAACTGTCAATTCTTTTTGTTTTGAGCGCGAAATTCCTGCAATGTCATATAGCCACCAGCGGGATTGTACAGGTGGCAGTTATCGGCAATCCACTGCATTAAAGACCAAGAAAACTTGGTTTCGTAGAGGTATTCCTGCCAATTTTCCTTCAAGCTGCTGTGGGCGAGGCGCAAATTGTACCAGGGAATTGCAGTTGACAGGTGGTGGGGAACGTGAACGTTAATGTCGTGGCACATAAACTCTACCCAGCGGGGATAATCGCAGTGAACTGTTCCCGATAGTTGGGCTAAAGCTTCGTTCCATTCAGACGTTTCTTGAAAAGAAATGTCCGGTGCTGTGTGGTGGACGAGGGTGAAAGTGCTCATCCAGAAATGGTAAACCATCCAAGGCACGAACCAAAATTTAACAAATCCCCAAATGCCCGTTGTAGCAATTAATAGCGGAAATCCAATTGCAGCGCCAATTAAAACTACAAACACTGAAAACCGAACTTGTTCGCACTGTTTGCCTTTGAAGTTCCACCACATAAAGTGTACTTTAGCCCAGTGGGCGATCGAACCGATCCACCACATCCGGCCGAATATTAAACTATAAGCTATTTGTAATGGTTTGGAGGCGGTGGCGTAGTTTTCTACTGTCATCGGATGCCAAGCATTATCTTCACCAAGTTTGTTGGTGTGTTTGTGGTGGTAATTGTGTCCGTGACGCCAAGCGTGAAACGGATAAATTAAGGGTAAAAATGCTAGGTGTCCGACTAAATCATTTACCCAGCGGCGGTTAGAAAATGAGCGGTGGCCGCAGTCATGTCCGATCACAAAAAAACCGGTTAAACCGGTGCCTGTAAAAATCCACATTAGGGGCAGTAGATACCAAGGCGATACTGCTAAGCCTGCATAACCGACAGCAACTAAAAGAACGTTGACGATGACTCTTGTCCAAGCTTTGCGGGGATTTTTAACGAATACTTCGCGCGGCAGAGTTTTGATGATATCTTTGAGGCGCAGGTTGGGGGTGGCGTTGGAGACTGCCAGATTGAGAGGTCTTTCGATCGATGCTGTCATAAACTGATTTTGATTCTCCGTGTGCCATGAGGATGGCTTAACAAAATGAACGCACTAAAAATTGTACTCGCTGCGAGCTAACGACAGGCGAGTTTAACATTAGGCAAGCGCTTTTTTACCAAATACTGGCGATCGCTATCCGCAGCCGGAATTCTTAGCACTATTTGGCAAAAAAAATACTGCGGGTAGCAAAACTTTACTTTTTATACCACAGGGTGGCGTTGTCTGTTAATTACAGTTAGCGCGGTCTGCGAGTTGTCTGTTAATTGCTGTCGCAGCCGGGCTTGAGGTCGCAATCGGCAGCAGCTACGCAAGCGGTAGAACGTTGTTGTTTGATGGTTTGCAGTTGCAGCAGCAAGGATTCTACTTCCGCTTGCAGGTGGAGGAATTTAACTTGCTGGTCGGCGCGGTAGGGGCATTTTGCCAAGTCTACTTTGCGGGCAGCACAGACGGTCGATCGAACGGCAGGACTAGCGATTTCGGAATTGCCAGCCTGGGTTTGAGGCCTCGAAAGAGTGGACGAACTGTTTGACATCAGTAATTGTGCAGACATTGCTACTCACACCTTTAAGATACATTAAGTTGGACCGATCGGACTAAACATTAAATTAACCGATCGCGCGGAAATTAAACATTAAATTAACCGATCGGGCTAAAATTAATGTAAATTCTTTGGCAAAGCCCAGAAACTATTGAAATCGTGACCACGATCTTACCTGCTACTAACCCTGCTCTGTCCTCTGCTGCCCCTTCTGCCCTGCCCAGACGCCACGGCTGGCCGGGCTTGATTGAAGCTTACCGCCCCTTCCTGCCGGTGACGGAAATCACTCCCGTAGTGACGCTGCAAGAGGGCAATACTCCTCTGATTCCCGTGCCCGCAATTTCCGCGCTGATCGGTCGAGACGTGCGCGTGCTGGTGAAATACGACGGCCTCAACCCCACCGGCAGCTTCAAGGACCGGGGGATGACAATGGCAATTTCCAAGGCGAAGGAGGAAGGGGCCAAAGCAGTAATTTGCGCGAGTACGGGGAATACTTCGGCGGCGGCGGCAGCCTATGCCAGACGCGGGGGAATGCGGGCTTTCGTGTTGATTCCCGAGGGTTACGTGGCTTTGGGTAAGTTGGCGCAAGCTTTGCTGTACGGTGCGGAAGTGATTTCGATTCGGGGAAATTTCGATCGGGCTTTGGAAATTGTCCGCGAAATGGCTGTTAACTACCCCGTAACTTTGGTCAATTCGGTAAATCCTTACCGCTTGGAAGGTCAGAAAACTGCTGCTTTTGAAGTCGTTGATGTTTTGGGCGATGCCCCCGACTGGCTGTGCATTCCCGTGGGCAATGCGGGAAACATCACAGCATATTGGATGGGTTTTTGTCAATACCACCAAGCAAAAAAATGCACGCGCTTGCCGCAGATGATGGGATTTCAAGCCGCGGGTGCGGCACCGCTGGTAACGGGAGAACCGGTGTCGCACCCGGAAACTCTGGCAACGGCTATTCGGATCGGCAATCCGGCAAGTTGGAAACAGGCGGTGGCGGCTTCGGCAGCGAGTCGTGGCAGTTTTTCGGCCGTTACCGATGCGGAAATTTTGGAAGCTTACCGTTTGTTAGCATCGCAGGAAGGGATTTTTTGCGAACCTGCTAGTGCTGCTTCTGTAGCGGGTTTGTTGAAGGTAAAAGATCGAGTGCCGGAGGGGGCGACGGTGGTTTGCGTGCTTACGGGTAACGGTTTGAAAGATCCGGATACGGCGATTACTCACAGCAACAATCAGTTTAAAAAGGGTGTCGAGCCGGTTTTGGATGCGGTAGCTAGTGTGATGGGATTTTAAGACTTCAGAAGCCTGCACTATACCCGTCGGGTTGGTGCAGGAGGTGTCATATGAAGTCCGGTCAATTGACCGCAATCAGGTTAGTTTGTAGTGCGGACTAAATCCGCTCATTTTGCGGACTAAACTCCCCACGATCGAGCCGTTTTTGTTAGTCGAATCGCCCTAACTCTTCTACTTGTCAAATTGACAAACTCAACCCCGAACCTCGGGCTGTTTTGCTAATTTCAATTCTGGCTTGAAAAGCCTCTTTAAGGTGCGGCATATGGGTGACGGTAAGGATGCAGGCAAAATCAGAAGCGATCGCGTTAATTGCGGCAATCAGTCGATCGCACCCTTCGGCATCTTGAGTGCCGAATCCTTCATCGATAATCAGCATTTGCAAAGCTGTTCCCGCCCGCTGCGCCAGCAACCTTGCTAGCGCTAATCGAATCGCAAAATTAATCCGAAACGCTTCGCCGCCTGAGTAGGTTTCGTAGGGGCGAGTGCCGCGCGGATCGGCAATTAAAATGTCTAAGGTGTCAATCAATTTAGTAGCTTTTTTAGAAGCCGAGGCCCGCTGGGTAACGAATTGAACGTGCAGTTGATTCGCGCTCAATCTCGCTAAAATTTGATTGGTTTCTGCTTCTAATTGCGGCAAAACATTCTCAATCATTAAAGCTTGAATCCCGTTTTTGCCGAAGGCTTGAGCTAATTCTTGATAAACTCGGTGCTGGCGCTTGGCAACTTGCATTTCTTGTTTGTGTTCTGCTAGTTGTACCTGCAAATTTTCCAGGTGTTGCTGTTGCTGTTGCAGGCGTCCGAGATTGGCTAAATTTTGGTCGAGAAGTTGGCGGCGGCGGTCGATCTGCTGTCCGATCGCGCCGATTTTCGCTGCCGGATCTGGTT
Source organism: Oscillatoriaceae cyanobacterium Prado104 (assembly GCA_025454405.1). Classification (GTDB taxonomy): domain Bacteria; phylum Cyanobacteriota; class Cyanobacteriia; order Cyanobacteriales; family Microcoleaceae; genus Microcoleus. The sequence continues at coordinate 104,052 of JALOON010000026.1, forward strand.
GCTGCTGCAACTGCTGTAAGAGTTCGGCAAGTTGAACTTTAACTGCTTGCAAATCTCGATCGCGCAGTTCGATCGAAGTGGCAATTTCTGTTACTCGCTGCTGCACTTGCGGGAATTGCTGGCTGGCCGATCGCAGTTTTTCGGCCCGGGCAATCCAAAATTGCGTCCGCCGCATTTCGGTGCGGATTCGTTCGTGTTCTTCAAAATTGTATCCGATTTCGGCAATGTATCTATCTAAAGATAGGATTTGCTGCTGGGTTTGGGAGTTATTTTTTTGCTGTTCCAACTGTTGCCGGACTTCTGTTAATTGAGCTTGCAATTCGGGACGGCGCTGGTTGATTTTATTGAGTTTGTTCTGAGCATCTTTAATTTGAGCTTGCTTGATTTCCGCCCACCGCAATTGTTTTTCTTCGCTGCGGGCGAGGGAGTGGCTGCGATCGCTGTAATTTAGCTGTTCGAGTTGCGTTGCTATTTGTTGGAGTTCGGCATATTCAGTTGCTGCATAATCGCCGCTGCGGAGCGATCGTTCGATTTCTGCTGCGTCTTGAAACATCGCTTGCAGGCGCTGTTCGTCCCTGCCAAGTCCGTCTAATTGCGCTTGCAAATTGCCCCGGCGTTCCCGCAATTCTTCATAGGGTGAAAGTTGTTCTTCGAGTTGGCGGTATTCTGTTCTCAAAACTTGAATTTCGCTTTCCGAAACTGCTAACTGTTCGCGGACAACCCAAAGTTGGTTCCAAATTTCCTGCTGTTGGGAATGGTATTTTTTAACTACCAAATTCCAGTAGTGTTCGTCTAAGGGTCGATCGCACAACGGACAGTTGCCAAAAGTTGCCGTGCGCACTGTTAAATGCGAATTAGATAGCTCGTTTTTTCCCACAGCGGACGTGATTTCTGCAGCAGCACTCGATTCATCTTTGCGCAGCAGTTGCAATTTTTGGTCGAGTTCGGAAAGTCGAGTTTGATAATCGCGACTTTTAGCTTGCAAACTTTCCAAAAAGTTGTGCCTTTCCTGCCCTTTGTCGCGGATTCGCTGCTGGTAAACTCGCGTGTTTTCGAGTTGCACGATTTGACTGGCAATCGCGGCTATTTCCTGCTGCAATTGCGGCTCCCGGCGCTGCTGCTGGACTTGCAATTGTCGGGAGGCGGCAGTGATTTCTTCCAAGCGGGCGCTCAATCGGGCGTGCTTGCGATCGAGTTCGGTTTGTCGCTGTTGTTGCTGTTGCAATAAAGGCGAAACTTGCAGTTGCAATTTATCGAGTTCGCTGAGGCGCGATCGGGCTGCTTGCAGTTTGGCAAGTCCTCTTTCGACATCCGGCTGCTGTTTGAGAACATCTAAAACATCTTTTTCTTGCTGTTCCACAGCATCTAATTGAGCTTGCAGTTGCTGGATTTTGTTCGCTAACAAACTCAATTCTTGGCGCTGCTGTTCTTGCAGTTGCTGGCGCTGACTTTGAGCTTGTTGGTGAGCTTTAAATTTGCCTGCTAGCGTCTCTTCCGTCGCCTGCAAGCCTTGGAAATAAGCAAAACCCGTTGCAATTTCATTTTCTTGGTTTAAGAGGGCTTGCAGCTCGTTTTGCTGCTGTTTTGCGGTGGCGAGTTCTTGTTGCAGGCGGCGGCATTCTTGAGCAATGCGATCGTGCTGTTGTTGGTGGCCTGCAATCAGTTTTTGCCAAGTCTGGCGGTTGAGGTGCAGCAGTTGCAATTGTTGCAATTGTTCTGTGTCGGCTTGCTGCTGCTGTTGGAGAGTGGCTGTCGATTGCTGCAATTCGGTTTGTTCGCTGGCGATCGCGCTTTTTTGTTGCAATTGTTCTTGCGTCGCCTGCATGCTTTGTTTGAGCAAGTCTACCTTAGCTTTAAATTGTTTGGCAGTATCTTTAGCTTGTTCCGATAAAGTATCGTATTGGTCTAACTTGAGGAGATTCGCTAAAATTTCCTTGCGTTCGATCGGCTTTTTCAGCATGAATTCATCAGCCCGCCCCTGCCGCAAATAGGCGGAGTTGATGAAGGTATCGTAATCGAGTTTAATATGTTCGAGGATTTTTTGCTGGGTTGCCCGCAAACCGCGATCGGTCAGCGTGCGAAAGTTAAGCTGACCGTCGGGATGAGAATTTAAGCTAACTTGAAATTCTAAACTCCCCGACTGTCCCCGCCGCCGGTTGCGGATGACGCGATAGATTTCGCCGCCTGTCGAAAAAGTGAAATCGACGCGAACATCGGTTTCGCCCATATGGATGATATCATCCTCCGAATCGCTGCGACTGCTGCCCCAAATTGCCCAGGCGATCGCTTCTAACAGCGAAGATTTGCCCGCACCGTTGGGCCCGCAAATGCAAGCAGTATGCAAGCCGCGAAAGTCTAAAGCTGCTTCGCGATAGCTGAGAAAGTTTTTGAGAGTTAGTTGTATGGGAATCATGAAGCTTTCGGGCTGTAAGTCGAAGGAAGAAGGAAGAAGGAAGAGGGAAGAGGGAAGAAGGAAGAGGGAAGAGGGAAGAAGGAAGAAGGAAGAGGGAAGAAGGAAGGGGGAAGAAGCGGGTGTTAGGTGGGGGCGACTAAACTTAACACCTAACACCTAACACCTCAAACCTAGAGTCAGCAAGCTTTTGGGTCATTCGGACTAGGCGTTTAATGGGGTGGACTTACTTACAATCTATCTATTCATATCATTCTTGATGTACCGTTGCCTAGTTGTTCAATCTAGAATCCGAACTTAAATAGTTGACAGCATACAGGTTGACAACATATAGGTTGACAGAGCAAGCGCGAGATTTTTCAGGCGGGGTTTATACTTCACTAGGACGCACCCTCCCGACTTGAATTAGATTGTATGGTACGTCACTATGCGAGTTCCAAAATTTAGCCAATTTTGCTCGGACGCACCCTATTTAGTTTAATTAAATTCGTAACAGATCTACTTAAATCTATCTGTATGGTTCGTGCTGCGTGCCTTATCACTTGAGATCGTACCCGATCGATTGACCGCGATCGCTCCGGTTTGTAGTGAGGACTTTAGCCCAATGGCACTGAAATTTCTTAAATCACCCAGGTTCAAACCCTTGTATACTCATTGCTTTTAGCCCGCAGAACCCAAATTTTTCAGTGACATTGGACTTTAGCCCGCATTTTCCCCAAAAGAACGTTCAGTCCCTACTGCAAACTAGCAGTTATGAGTGCTCCATTTAATGAAACGCTAGCTCCGAAGAGCCTCTAAGCTACGCTGGCCGGCATTCTAGCTGCTTCATCCCTCACGCTTCTATAGTACCGCTATTTATGACCGGATGCGATCTGAAACCGCAGGAATAGATCTGTATTGAGGTTCTGTCATAAAATTTCAGGCGAGGGAAATAGTTTGTGAAAGATCGAATAGATAGGGAATTAGAAAACATGAGTTCGAGCGTTAAACCATCTTGCCCGGTTAATTCCTACAATGAATGGGACCCCCTTGAGGAAGTAATTGTGGGTTGCGTTGACGGAGCGATGTTTGGCGAGTGGGATATCATTAATAAGTGGACGTTTCCGATTGAGGAATGGGAGTCGATCGCCAAGGTTGTTGGCAAGGGAGAGATACCTTATCCTCCGGAGTTTGTGGAAGCTGCCAGGAAAGACTTAAAAGAATTCATCCACATTCTCGAAGCAGAAGGAGTTACAGTGCGTCGAGTCGAACCGATCGATTTCTCTGCACCTTATGCGACTCCAGCTTGGCAAACAGCCTGCGGTTTTTGCGCTGCCAATCCGAGAGATGTATGTTTGGTAATCGGCAATGAAATTATAGAAGTACCGATGGCCGATCGCACTCGCTACTTCGAGAGTTGGCCCTATCGCCCCCTACTCAAAGAGTATTTTCAAGCAGGAGCAAAATGGACGGCGGCACCGAAGCCTCAACTCCTTGACGCGCAGTATGACATGAATTTTCAGTTTGCCAAACCGGGTGAGGAATTGCGCTTTGTGGTCACTGAATTTGAACCCACGTTTGATGCAGCAGATTTCGTGCGGTGCGGGCGAGATATCTTCGGACAAAAAAGCCACGTTACTAACAGTTTAGGTATTGAATGGTTGCAGCGACACCTGGGAGCTGAATACAGAATTCACATTCTTGAGTCTTTATCTCCCTATACGATACATATCGATACGACTTTTATGCCGCTTGCTCCCGGTAAGGTGCTAGTTAATCCAGAATTTATCGACATCAACAAACTGCCAAAAATTTTGAAAAGCTGGGATATTCTCGTACCGCCAGAACCCGTGCCTTATTCTGGCAAACTCAAAATGATGAGTAACTGGATTCAAATGAATATATTGATGTTAGATGAAGAAAGGGTAATTGTGGAAAAATCTCAAGAAGCGCTGATTAAAGCTCTGAAAGATTGGGGTTTTAAGCCTATTCCATGTTCGTTTGAAAATTATTATCCCTTTTTAGGTTCCTTTCACTGTGCCACCCTAGATGTGCGCCGGCGAGGCGAACTTCAGTCATATTTCGATTGAGTTCGATCGCGGTAAAGCGTTTCTTAGTGAGGACTTAAGTCCGCAAATTCAGAGAACTCAAGTCCTCACTACAAACCTTTTAAACTATTAAGTCGCATTCTTTCATATATCTGCGACGGCAGCAGTCTGTGAATTTTCGTCCGCGTCTCAATCTTTTCAAGTGTTGTCCCTTCACTCAATTTTGATGTTGGTTTTAACTGACATTTTTCATCAATGTCAATTAGGGGTTTTTCGTGGGTGGGGTTCAAGCTAGAAATCGAATGTGCTTCGCTTGTCATTCGATTTCTAGCTTGAAAGGGTTTATTTAACCTATCTGCTGCTTCCCGGTCTATTGGCGAACCCGCCTCTGCAGGATTTTTGAAAATGGTAGAATGTCTCTGTTTTAACTCTAAATTAGATTTAGTTAGCGGTAAAAATATCATTTTTAACATATTTTTTATTGACAGTAGATACAAATTGTGCCGCAGCATTACCATCAAAAAATCATCTTTCAGAGCCCGATACAGCCACAAAAGCGTACTCCGATAATCGCCATTGCGATCGCTCTTGACAGCTAGATAAATGTAAAAATTGCTGCTAGACCAACGGTAAACCTTTTCGGGAACCTCCCGACAATCCCGCCGGACATCTGCCATAATTAATGAATGACCTTTTGCCATTGCTGCGTAGTTGCAAGACATACTGCTGGCAATCTGCCGGTAGCCAACTAAATATTCCGGTACTACTTTAAATTGATAGTATTTGGCGATGCGCAGGTGCAGTTCCCAGTCTTCGCAACCTTGAGCGTTTTCTAGTTTTAATTTGCTGTTGTAACCGCCAACTTTCTCAAAACAAGCGCGGCGGATGAGAGATGAACTGGCATTGCCGATGAAATATTTATAAACTAAGGCATCGCGTACTTCTCCTTCGAGCGTTGAGTTGTAAAATCCGCCTGTCAGCAAACCTCCTTCGTCGATATCGAGCGACCAGGAATAAACAACTCCGACAAACGGTTCCGATTCTGTCAATAATTTAACTTGTTTTTCCAGGTTTTGCGGTTCCCAAATGTCATCGGCATCAATGGGAGCAATGAATTCGCCTTTTGAGTGTGAAACTGCTAGATTGCGGGCGATCGCGACCCCTGCATTCGATCGCTGCAACAAGTTAACTCTGCTATCTTTTTCAGCAAAATATTTGACTATTTCAGGAGTTGCATCTGTCGAGCCGTCGTCAACTACTAAAACTTCTATTTTTTGATAGGTTTGAGATAGTACAGATTCGAGAGTTTGGGCAATAAAACTGCCTGCGTTGCAAGCAGGGATGATGACGGAAACTAAAGGCGCAGCTAAATCGTTTTTCGAGGTGTTCGCGGACATCGCAATTTTTATGTCTAAAGGATGAACTTGCAAGAGCCGATCGTATGTTAACAAATACGAAACAGCGATCGCACACTGTCAAAACTTTTAAATATACATCTTAAATTGCAATTTTTCTTAAACAAAGCATTTCCTGCTAATTTTGATACATACTTGGCAGCACAGCGCGAGCGCGCGCAACCAAAAAACCCCCTACACTGCCAATTCCTCACTCCCACCCCGTCTCAGTACAAAGAAATACGTACTTATTTATACCCGATCGCTCCGTAAGGAAACAATTTTGGCGTACTGCAGCACCCTTAAAACAAAAAAGACCATCGGGCTTTTTGCAAAGTTTACAAAAACAATAGTATTTTTAAAGATTTTGTAAAGCTATTCCTTTAATACTGCCAATCTGCTCGATATATGGCTTAGAATGCGGCTATAAACAGGGAAAAACGCACTCAAGAACATTCAACAAAAAAGTAGTTGAATAAAAATAAATTTCGGGTTATAAATGTAAAGAGCAGAGTTTGCTTAATGATGGTAAAGTAGCTCCTGTAAAAGTGCAACAATTTTTTTTCATGCAAGCTAAACAAAGTAGGTAATGATTTCCACTGCCAGCCCAACTGTATCCGTAATCATTCCAGTACACAACGGAGGTCCTTACTTCCGTACCTGTTTGTCAAAGCTGGCACAATCCGTGCCCAGACCGACCGAGATTATTGTAGTAGCAGATGGCGAAAGCGACGGCTCTTGGCGTTTGGCCAAGGAATTTGGTGCCAAAGTCATCAGAATTCCCGAATGCGGCGGTCCGGCAAGGGCGAGAAATTTGGGAGCGCAGGCTGCTAGGGGAGATTTGCTGTTTTTTGTGGATGCTGATGTCGCTGTGGGTCCCGAAACCGTGGGCCGCGCGATGTCGCTGTTCAAAAACCATCCCTACTTGGCCGCTGCCATCGGTTCTTACGACGATTCCCCCGGAGATCCAGGTTTTTTATCGCAATACAGAAATTTGCTGCACCACTACGTGCACCAAACTGCGAAAGAGGAAGCCTCGACTTTTTGGGGAGCTTGCGGAATTATTCGCCGACAAATTTTTTTGCAGGTAGGGGGCTTTAACGAGAGTTACCGCCGACCTTCGATCGAAGACATCGAATTGGGCTACCGTCTGAAACAAGCCGGTTACAACATCAAACTGTGCAAAACTTTGCAGGTCAAGCATTTAAAGCGCTGGGAAACTCTGGGGCTGCTGAAAGCAGACTTTTTCTACCGCGCGCTGCCTTGGACGGAACTGATTTGGCGCGACAGGCAACTGACCAACGATCTGAATTTGCAAGTTTCCAGCCGCATCAGCGTAGTATTGGCTTATGCAGTGCTGCTAGCAATTTTTGGGACTTGTCTGTCACCGAGTTGCTTGGTACTGGCAAGCTTGCTGGCTCTGCCCTTGGTAGCAATTAATGCACCGCTTTACCGATTTTTTCACCGCAGGCACGGTATCCTATTCGCCCTAAAAACAGTTCCCTGGCACTGGCTTTACTACCTGTACAGCGGACTGGGATTTGCGATCGGCACTGCCCGCCATTTGCTCTCTCAAAAAAAGTTCGGCACCGTCAAAGTTAGTTTACCCGTATCCGCTCAGTCAATGCAGTAAAAGTTGCCTTTCCAAATGTCTCGAACGATCGATAATTTATCGGCATATTTACGGGTGCGTCTATTAATTCTAAAAGTTATAAAAGAATTGTACAGTTCGATCCGAGATGCTAGAGTCAGGCAACCATGAAACATTATCCTGCAGTCATCATCGGTGCCGGCCCTGCCGGTTTAACCGCTGCCTATGAGTTAGTCAAGGAAGGAATCGCCCCAGTCGTACTCGAAAAAGGCGATAAAGTTGGCGGTTTGGCCCGCACCGAAACTTACAAGGGCTACCGCTTCGACATCGGCGGCCACCGTTTTTATACAAAAGTTGCAGCCGTGCAGGAGTTATGGGAAGAAGTTCTCGGCAAAGATTTTATTAAAGTACCGCGTTTGTCCCGAATTTATTATCGAGGTCGATTTTTTAATTATCCGATTAGTGCTGTCAATACTCTGTGTAATTTGGGCATAGTTGAAAGCCTGCTAATTTTGTTGAGCTACCTGAAAGTGAGAATTTGGCCGCTTCGCGAAGAAAAAACTTTTGAGCAGTGGGTAACTAACCGTTTTGGCGAACGCTTGTACAAAACATTTTTCAAAACCTATACTGAAAAAGTTTGGGGAATTCCCTGCTCGGAAATTCAAGCAGATTGGGCAGCGCAGCGGATTAAAGGCTTGTCTTTGAAAACGGCAATTATTAATGCTTTGTTCGGCAGCAACGATACTAAAACTTTAATCAAAGAGTTTGATTATCCGGCGTTAGGTCCGGGGATGATGTGGGAAAAATTTGCGGAAGCAGTGGAAGAGAAAAGCGGCAAAGTTTATCTCGATACTAGAGTTATTAAATTCAAGCGCGAAGAGAACAAAATTACCAGCATCACTGCCGAAGCAAACGGAGAATTAGTGCAGTTTGCGGCGGACAATTTTGTTACCAGTATGCCGATATCGGCGCTGGTAGAAAGAATGGAACCCGCACCGCCACCGGAGGTATTGCACGCGGCCCGATCGCTCAAATACCGAGATTTTTTAATTGTATCGCTGATTGTCGATCGCCCGAATTTGTTTCCCGACAATTGGATTTACATTCACAGTCCCGAAGTGAAAGTCGGGCGCATTCAAAACTTCAAAAATTGGAGCGCTGCATTAGTTCCCGATCCGAAAAAAAGCTGTTTGGGCATGGAATATTTCTGCAACGAAGGCGGCAAACTCTGGGATATGTCTGACGAGGAACTGGTAGAATTAGCAACTCGCGAGTTAGCAACCTTGGGTTTGGTGAAACCGGGCGAGGTCGAAGATGGAGTTGTGTTGCGGCAGCGCAAAGCCTATCCGGTTTACGACAGCGAATATCGGGGACATTTGCGAGTTTTGGAAAAGTTTTTGAAGGGAATTGAAAACTTGCAAACGATCGGGCGCAACGGGATGCACCGCTACAACAATCAAGACCATTCTATGCTGACGGGATTGTTGGCGGCGCGAAACATTCTCGGAGAAAATCACGATTTGTGGGATGTGAATACCGAGCGATCGTACTACGAAGATTTTACGGCAGATCGGTTAAAAGAGAACAGCAAGGCATCTTTAATTGCTCAATCTAGTTGAGATGAAAACAACTGTTGCGCTCGGGCGATCGCGCATCTTTAGGTTTGCGGGCGATCGCTCATCGAACGCATCTAGACTGCCTCCTGCATCGATCGCAACCTATTGAGGTGCTGTGAAGTGGAAATATTGTATATTGGTTAATTAAGCCAACCATTGTTTTCACCTTTCACTCCTCGGAGTCGTTTTTTTCTATGCTCCAAAGACTATATGTACATAACTTCAGATGCCTGGAGAACTTTGAACTGATTCTCAAAGAGATGCCATCCTCCCTTTTAATTGGGAAAAATGGTTCAGGTAAATCAACCATCCGTGTTGTATTGGAAATCCTCCAACACATCGGTAGAGGTATTAACAGAATGCGCGACTTTGATGAAAAGCATCTCGGCCTTATCGATCCGAAAGATTTCAATCGAGGCAGATCAGATGTTCCAATTCGATTTGAGATAGAAGTATTACTTGATAATAAACTATACAAATATATCCTGGCATTGGAATTGCCAGAAAACTTTAGAGAGCTGCGAGTTTTTGAAGAGCAACTGTTAATTGAAGGAAATCCAATTTACTCTCGCAAGGAAGCCCAAGTCACTCTTTACAACAGCCCGCGAAATCCTGAAGCTCAGTTTCTTGTGGATTGGCATCTCGTTGCCCTTCCAGTGATTCAGGAACAATCAGAAACCGATCCGCTTCGTCTTTTCAAGACTTGGCTGGCGCGCACGATTATTTTAGCCCCGATCCCGAGCCTGATGACTGGAGAATCTAACGGGCAAACGTTAGAACCAAAACGAGACGGTTCAAATTTTGGGGAGTGGTTATCTGGGTTACTCAGTCGCTACCCTGCAGCTTACACCCAGGCTGACAGATACCTCAGAGAAGTTATGCCTGACGTTCAGGATTTTCTGAACGAACAAATCGGGAAAGACTCTAAAAGTATGGTTGTTCGGTTTGAAGCCAAGAGTGCCAGTTTGAGTGTTGACTTTAAAGACTTATCTGATGGGGAGAAATGCTTTTTTCTGTGTGCTGTTGTCTTAGCAGCTAACAAGTATTACGGCCCGCTTTTGTGCTTTTGGGACGAACCCGATAATTATCTTTCCCTGTCAGAGGTTGGACATTTTGTTACATCACTGCGACGCTCATTTAAGGATAGCGGTCAAATTATAGCAACCTCACATAATGAGGAAGCAATCCGAAAATTTTCCAATGAGAATACCTTTGTACTGGATAGAAAAAGTCACCTAGAGCCAACCTTAGTTAGGTTGCTGGGCGATATACCTGTAAGTGGCGATCTTGTAGATACCTTGATTCGTGGGGATCTAAAATTATGGGAGTGAATAAGTATCAACCCCATGTTCTTGTGTTGCCAGAAGATGATGCTAATCGCCAAATCGCCAACGGATTCATTCTTAACTCAAGCGTGAATGAACTTGCTATTCAAGTATTACCGATTGCTAATGGCTGGGAAAAAGTTGTGGATTCTTTCAAAAAAAATCATGTTTCTGAAATGCGAAAGTTTACCCAAAGAATGATTGTATTGCTTATGGATTTTGATGAAGATTGCGAAGATAGGCTGAGTTATGTAAAGGAACAGATTCCAGATGATTTAGAAAATAGAGTATTTGTGATTGGAGTATTATCTGAACCAGAGAAGTTAAGAAGCGATCTTAGAAAAAATTTTGAAAAAATTGGAGAAACTCTTGCAAATGATTGCTCCGATAACACAAATCAATTATGGGGACATGCTCTTCTAAAACACAATAAAAATGAGCTAGATCGTATGATTATATCTATTAAACCATTTCTATTTAATAACGATTAAACTGCACTGGAACTCGCCCCGATCGAGCTGGCGTTTTGACCGAAAGATGCAATGACAGCCGAGTGGTGAGAGTAAGATAATTTATTAGAATAAATTTATTTAGAATAGCCAATACAGGCGTTTAAAAAGATTGCAAGGAAACAGTTTATGAAACTCGCGGATTTGCCCCAAGATGTTCTCGATGATTTATGTCAAGACCAACAGTGGCGTTTAGATATCGATCCGGGATTTGACAGCAAACACGAATTTTGGATGGCATGGCACCATTTTCTCCAGTTACCGGAGCAATCCTATTTTGAGAGTACCGAAGACGATCTGGCAGAATTTCTCACAGTTGAAGGGTACAACCTGCTGCTGCCTGTACCGCGATCGCACCATGCTAGCATTCATCCCATTCGATTGATTCCGAGTGCCGATCGACAAACACTCACCCTGTTTCTTCAGGACTCTTACCATCGCGATTGGTTTACAAAGCCCAGCAATGCCCGTTATGGATTTCTGGCGATCGCCGATCGTTACCAAAAATTTGGTTGCGATTTCTATCTTGCCAGCTATTATCATTTTGCTTATCTCATCGGCAGGGATTACGAAGTGGCTGTGGAGATTCTTACTCAGAAATTAAGTAGCTAGTGCAGTTTCTTTAAGTAGGAGTTTTCGCATCTATTTCCGCATCTATTTCGGCTGCGTCCAATTCAGCTATTACTCGATCGAGGGTTTTATTCCGACTCCGATCTTTTTTCGGCTGCGAGGGGCGCGCAGCTAATTCGGCATCAAGTTCTTCCATTGTTAGGAAAGGCAACTCAAATGCCTGTTTAAAAGCTTCTATTTCTTGCAGTAAATCCTGGGCAGTTGCACCTGTAGGTATTGCAGGCTCTTTCTGATAACCGATAAGCGTTTTGTCGCGTTCGTAATAAACAATGCGGATGCAGAAACCATCTCGATCGTGAAATACACGGTAAGTCCATAACATATTCATTCCTCCTGTTGACCGCGAAAAAAAACTGTATTGTTGGGTTTTTCACCAATTCGTTCGATCGCCACGACACTGACTTGTTCTTCTACGTTGTAATATACCCGATACACGCCAATACGCAATTCCCAATCAGCAATTTTTGTACCGTCATCTCGACAAGGTTTTCGATTCATTGTCACGACGGTTGGCTGGTAGGTCAGGTTATTTTTGATTCCATCTACAATGATATTTCGCTCCCGTCTGTTGAACCACATAATATCGTCTTCAGCTTTTGCTGTTAATTCAATAATATACATTTTTAAGGGGTTTTGACAAATTCATGCAATAACTGTATCATAGGATATTAAATTTAACTCTCAACTATGACAATTGTAACAAACTTACTATGAAATATTGGTACGAAACTCTAGCAGTAGCGCAGCGAATTTTAATCGAACTCGGAAGGCGACGCCGGAGTTTAATTTTTTGGGCAATTTTTCCAGTTTCAATCTTGGTAATTAACGCATTGATTTTAGCAGAACGCGCCCAACTGACAACAGCCAAAGCTTTTGAAAGTGCCGCGCCGGGAAGTTTAGTAGGCGCGGCTTTATTTTTTAGCTGTCTCGGAGGCAGCGTTGCTACAGTAGTCTCAGAAAGGGAACAGCAGACACTCAAACGCTTGTTTATTTCCCCGTTAAGCGGTACATCTTACTTTTTAGGAATTTTTGTAGCTCACAGTTGCATCGGCATCGGTCAAGTAATTTTAGTATACGCGATCGCATCTTTTTTAGGCGCGCATTTTCAAGGTTCTATTCTGTTAGGATGCGCGATTATTTTACTCAGTATCATATCTTATGTCGGCGTCGGCTTTATTCTCGGCACCCAGTTTGCGCGGCGCACTGAAGATGTCAACTCGCTAGTGGCGGCTTTTGGCGTTCCTTTGTTAATTTTAGGAGGCGCATTTTTGCCGGCTTCGTTATTTCCTAAAAACCTGTTGGAAATTGCCAAGTACAATCCGATTTATCATATGAACGAAGCGCTAATGGGCGTGTGGGCGGGCGGTAAAGAGTTTGCAGATATAGAGGAACACTTTTGGTTTTTGTGCATTTTTGCTATGGTGATGGTAGGCTGCGGGTGGCTGTCCTATCGGCGGATGTTGAGCGCCGAGAGAAGACTTTAACACAGTTAGTTAAGGAGATATAAAACATTGCTGGAAATAGAAAAACTCAATAAATCCTATGGAAATCGCCCCGTACTTAAAGATTTAACCCTCCACATTCAAGCTGGGGAAATTTACGGTTTGCTCGGTCCAAACGGCGCTGGCAAAACTACAACTATCAATATTTTATGCAACTTGCTAAAAGCCGATAGCGGCAAAATTTCGATCGATGGCGAACTAGTTTCCGAAGCTACTAAACTATTAATCGGTGTCGCCCCTCAAGAAAATTTACTTTACAAAAGCCTGAGTTGCGAAGAAAATCTCAACTTTTTTGCTCGCATTTACGGCTTGGAGCGCAAGCGGCGGCGCTTTCAAGTGCGACACTGTTTGAGAGCAGTAAATTTGACCGATCGCGCCGATAGCCCTGTAGAAACTTTAAGCGGCGGAATGCAGCGCCGTTTGAATATTGCGGCGGCTTTGGTACACCAGCCGAAATTAGTGATTTTAGACGAACCGACAACGGGTTTAGATATTGAGGCGCGCTACGAAATTTGGGATTTAATTCAGCGCTTGCAATCCGAAGGAATTACTATTTTGTTGACAACTCATCTGCTGGATGAAGCCGAGCGTTTGTGTCAAAAAATCGGTATTTTAAAGAATGGCAGTATTGCAGCCGAGGGCAGTTTGGAGGAATTGCGAAAACTGATTCCGGCTGAAGAGATTATTGTTGTTAAAACAGAAGAAGAAGCAAGGGCGATCGAGCGCGCTAAGGAATGCTGTTTTATTCCCCGCCGCTACGGTAGCGATTTAGCTTTTTGGCTGCCGGAACGTTTGGAGTTGAAAGAAATTGTTGATTGTTTTGACGGCATTTCTTTGGATTCGATCGCCCGCTATCCCGTGCGTTTGGAACATATTTATGTGGAAGTGACAAAACAGGTCGATCGAAATTTTTATAGGTAAAATAGTAGGTGCGCGATCGCAACAAAAAAACGATGAAAAGACCTCAACCAAAAATAATTATGGTAAAAATGAATAATCTCATAAACCCGCCCCCACCCAACCAACCATAAAAATGTACCGCAAATCGATCGGCAAAATATCAATATGAATTGATAACGATCGCCCAAATATGTAGGGGCGGGTTCACCAACTATTCATGGCAAAAATGAATAATCTCGTAAACCCGCCCCCACCCAACCAACCATCAAAATGTACCGTGAATTTATTGGCAAAATGTCAATATCAATTGATAACGATCGCCCAAATCTGTAGGGGCGGGTTCACCAACCATTCATGTCAAAAATGAATCATCTTGTAAACCCGCCCCTGCCCAACCAACCATCAAAATGTACCGTGAATTTATTGGTCAAATGTCCATGTAAATAATCGTGGGGATGGGGCGGGTTTTGTGTGTATAGAAGCGATTTCAATCGCCGAGTTATAAAGGTGATAATTAACCCAGCTTTCGTGTTACACAGCTTTTGCCCACTCGATCCAAGTTGCCATCGGGCGGAAACCTACAGATTTGTAAAGCTTTGTCGCCCCCGTCAAACTGTCAGCATCGACGCTGAGTTTAGCTGTATTCGCCCCTGCTGCTTTTAACTTGTGCAAACCAGCAAGCAGCATCGCTTTTCCCAAACCCATTTTCCGAAAATCGCGTCGCGTTCCTAACAGTTCTATCCAGCCTTCTTTGGTACTGCTGTTAGCATTTTCCGGATGTTTGATTTGACAGTCGCAAAATGCAGCAAATTTACGATCGCCCGAAACAGCAACTAAATCTAATTCCGGTTGATAATTCGGATCGCTCATCCAATAACGCACTGTTTCTTCCGTTAAATCGTGGTGGTTCCAGTGGTCGATAAATGATTGGTTGAACATTTCTACCCAAGGTTTAATGTCTTGTTCTCCCGATACGTGCGTTAATGCAAAATTAGCCGGAAATTCTGGTTTTGGAATCGGTTCAGAAAGCGATCGCGCCATTGTCCAAAAGTAGCGATCGACCTTAAAACCTTGTTTTTCTAACAACCGAATTTCATCGGTTTTATCTTCGCGGCTGTAGGCGCGCAATTTCGCAGGCAAATTCCGCTCTTTTGCTGCTGTTTTCAGGCGGTTTTCTCCCCATTTAAAGATGTCTTTTTCTAACCCTTGACCCCGAGTATTTGGATGCACGTAAAACCAAAGACAAGCGTCAATTTCAACTGTTGAATCTGGCATATCTAGCAATGCCAAACCGACGAGTTTGTAGTTGCCATCTTCCCACAATTGCACGTCGCGGGCTTTGTCGAGTTGCGGGGAATCTAGTATTAGTTTGAGTTCGCTGGCTGATACTTCTTCGCCGAGTTTATCGACTGCTTCGCAAGCAGCGATTAAATTCGCGATCGCGCACCAGTCTGTTTCGCCCCTGTAGGATCGCATTGCTAAGGTAGTCATACAAAATTTGCAATCCGTTTTTGCGGACTGTTCCTGTTAGTTAATGCCGAAAATTAGTACAGTGAATTTACCGCATAAATCTGAGATATTGCACCCTTCTCAATAAGTGAGATCGCCCGTCAAAAACTTAAGTTATTAGCCAAGAACTTTAGTCAACTTTAGTTGACTAAATTCCGCTGCTGTCGGCGACCGACGACTTTCGCTATGAGACAGGGGTTTAAACCCCTGGCCGACTGTGGGACTGGCGCAAGATTTCAGATAAATCCGAGTTTTTGCTTTTTAACCGCAGATTGATGCGGATCAACGCGGATTAACGCAGATAAAATTCGGGTGTGGTTTGGTGTTGATAAAACTCTGAAACCTGTTTGGATCGATCTGGTTTTCAGGTTTTATCTTATGGCGCAATCATAAAAAATGGTTTGCCTTTTTGGGCTTGTTTTGTATTTAAGATTCGAGTTAAATTAGCGCTTGACGTTCTTTGGTAGCGCTGGTAAAGTTGACGAGCCTGATGCTCGATCGACTGTGTTTTATATCTATTTTCTCAAGCTAAGTAAAGAAGTTTTCACCCCCACCGGGTATTTGATTTCTACTTCTGCTCTTTTTTAGAATAAATCCTTTTTCAAGGATTGTTACTCCTCCTGTTAGGTCGCCCGATCGGGCGATCGAGGAAGTTGAACTTATTTAAAAGTTCCCTAATTCTATTGTAACCGCTAGTGTTTTTTTTGGCAAGCTTGAGATGAAGGGAGTTTGGTTAAGATTGACGGGAGCAGGCTGGAGACAGCCAAAGCACTGCGCTTTCGAGCGACCACAATTGTAGTTTTGCTAACTTTTTTGCCAGACTTTAAGGTTTAATTTATTCAGACGTTAAACAAGCGTTAAACTAATTTAACTCATCTATTTTAAGGTAAATATGCTCGACAACCTGGATTTAGATATCTCCCTGGATAAAGACACCTACGATGCCAAAATTGAAATTTTAATGCAGCAGTTGCGATCGCTCCAAATGGCTTGCCGGGAAAAAAATTTGCCCGTTATCGTTGTCCTTGAAGGCTGGGCTGCTGCGGGCAAAGGGGCTTTAGTCAAGCAAATGGTCGGGTACATGGACCCGCGAGGGTTTGCCGTCCACCCGATTTGGCCGCCCTCGCCAGAAGAAATGAGCTACCCTTTCCTGTGGCGGTTTTGGCAGAAAATTCCGGCGCGGGGGCGGATTGGGTTTTTCTACCATTCTTGGTACACTCACGTTTTAGAAGACCGATTGTTCGATCGAGTGTCGGAGGCTCAGTTACCGACTGTCGTCAGGCAAATCAATGCCTTCGAGCGACAAATGGTAGATGACGGCTGCGCCATCGCTAAATTTTGGATTCACCTGAGCAAAAAAGAGCTGAAGCACCGACTCAAAAAACTAGAAAACGACGAGTTGCAAGCTTGGCGAGTCCGCCCCGAAGACTGGAAACAAGCTAAAAAATATGAAGAATACACAACATTTGCTGAAGAAATGGTCGTGCAAACAGGTACGGGCGCGGCACCTTGGACGCTGGTAGAAGGCAACTGCCAGCGCTGGGCGAGAGTTAAGGTTTTAACGCAAATGGCTGCTGCGATTACTGAAGCCTTAGACAGGCTGTCGCTGCAATCGGCACCGCTGCAAGTGTCGCCTCAAGAACACCTGGCACCTACCGAACCCGATTGGCTCGCCCAAGTAGACTTAACTCAATCCCTATCTCCCGACGAATACAAACAGCAATTGCGAGAACAACAAACCCGTTTGAGCCAACTGCAACAAAGCATTTACGAACATCGCATCCCCGTGTTGGTCATGTTTGAAGGCTGGGACGCTGCTGGCAAGGGAGGAGCTATCAAACGCTTGACAGATATCCTCGACCCCCGCAGCTATACGGTTAACGCCTTTGGAGCGCCTACAGATGAAGAAAAAGCCCGCCACTACCTGTGGCGGTTCTGGCGGAGGCTGCCGCCTGCTGGCAAAATTAGCATTTGCGATCGCAGTTGGTATGGTAGAGTGCTAGTCGAGCGCGTGGAAAGATTTGCTACCGAACCTGAATGGCGTCGGGCTTACCAAGAAATCAACGAATTTGAGGAACAACTCACCAGTTTCGGTTGCGTCATAGTTAAGTTTTGGCTGCACATCAGCCCCGACGAACAACTAAAACGGTTCACCGAAAGACAAAACAACCCTTTCAAACAATACAAACTCACTGAAGAAGATTGGCGGAATCGGGAAAAGTGGAATCTTTATGAAGTGGCTGTAAATCAAATGATTCAGCGCACGAGCACTCCAACTGCTCCCTGGACGCTAATCCCGGCGGATAACAAGTATTATGCTCGTGTTAAAGTAATTCAAACGGTAACTCAGGCAATTCGGAATCAACTGAAACGCCGATAAATTGGCAGCAGCGAACGGTAAACAGTTGACAGTTGTAGGGGCGAAGCGTAGCGGAGGGAGTGCCCCCGTGCCTGCCCTCAACAGTTGACAGTTGACAGCATATCGGTTGACAGCAAGATTTTAAGGCAGGGATTTAAACTCTGTTCTAAAAACAATCCGCCTTCTGAGGGTGGAGGCTTGAGACCATTCATCACCAGTTACCGAATCGACTGCTACTAATTATTAATTGCCGATTAACTATGAAGACAGACAATATTGCAAGATGTTTGTACTGCTAGCTCGAATTCTATTTCTCTTCCTCCTGTTCTCGCTCATCAAATCTTGGTGGGACGAGTCGGGAGGCAAGGACAATCCGCTATTAGACCGACTGCGCGTTTTGCTGCTAATCAGCCTTTTGCTGCTGGCCTTTTTTGCGCCGGATACAGAGGTTGGAGCAGCGATTTTCGGTTTAATAGCTTTCTTCTTTACACCCCTCGGTTTTTCGATTACGCTGCTGGTGATTGCCACGGCGCTGATTACGAATGGAGGCATTCGCAATCCCGCGCCACGAATGATTTTGGCAGCGCTGTTAGTTTTGATCCTTTCGAGTATGCCCGTTGTGGCTTTTTGGTTTGCCGACCAGGCAGAACGAGAAGCCGCCGCGGCAGTTCAGAGAAATTGCTGCGACGAAACCGCTTCGGCAATCGTCCTGCTGGGCAAGGGAACTACTCAGCCTCACATCCCCGACGGCGGAGTGATTCAACTGACGGACACGGGCAATCGCTTGCCTTACGCTGCTGTTCTCTACAGAAAACAGCTCGCACCTACGGTCATCGTCACCGCCGGCCCGAGAGCGGAGTTGCAGAGTGATGTTGGCGAAGCAAAGGATATCAAAACTTTGCTGGCAAGCAACATGGGCGTTCCCCGCGACAGTATTATTCTCGACGAGAACGGCAGGAATATCCGCACCAGCGCCGTGGAGGTGAGAAAGATATTGGACAGTCAAGGGATGCCGCGCAAAGTCCTCCTCGTTACTTCTGCGATTCAGATGCGTCGCGCCAGCCTAGCTTTTGCGAATATGGGAATCGATGTGATTCCTAGGGCTACCGACTACTACACTTTTCAGCCCACCGCCGGCGGAGGAAGAGGAGGAAGAAACAGGCTGCGCGTAGATGCGATAGGTTTTCTTCCGAGTGCAGAAGCTTTGCTGACTACGACGCGAGTATTCGAGGAATATTTCGGGTCTTTTTACTACTATTTGCGCGGCTGGCAGGGTCCGAGCGCCTAGCGCGACAAATTGTAGGTGTTTTGCTTAGGCAACATTGCTTGCTCCCCAGATTGGTTGAGAATCTGACTGGAAGGAGACCCTTGTGGGGAGCGGTATTTTCTCATTCCTGCCGGGTCGCCAGCGGCCATGTTTGCTACTAATAAAAACAGCACCCAAAAGGTAATTGTGTCCCAGCCGGCTTTTGCTGGTTTCTTTTCCTCTTTGGCTTTCACGGACTCGACGTTGACTTTGATATCTAGCTTGCCTTCGATTTCTTTGCCCTTGAGCACTCCTTCGCTGCACGAACCCTTAAAAATCATTGGCGCTGGTTTGGCTGCTTCTGTTTTTGCTTCATCTGCCATCGTTTTATCCTCAATTTGGTAGATCCCGTTGGATAGTAAGTTCTCAGAGGTTCGGGGGGTTTCCGGAAAGGATTCCGAACTCGGTGAGAAAAATCGCAAAACGATGCACTCCTGTTACTCTCGGAGCTGGAAAACAACAACCTGCTGGTCGTTCGCGCTAGGATAGGCTTGCACCCCCGCCAACAAGTTTGTTTTGAAGCTACTATTTATATATCAGGATTAAGGATGGTTTTTTATGCAAAGTTTGTGTAAAACTCTGGATTTTTTATATAAAATAACTGTTAAGTAGATCGATAAAAAAAATAAAATTCCTGAAAACTTGCTTGATTATAGGATTTACTCAGGCACGTTACTTATAGGCGCTACACATTCAGGATTTGCGTGCGGGACAGGCAAACCGATTTTTCACTAGCATTATCGATCGCCACAGTTCGATCGTACAACTTTGACGTACTCCCCGCCCTAGAAGGGACGGGGATTCTAAATATCACTATTTAGGTTTTCTCTTTCGCGGAGTTCCCTTACTTTTCTCTGTTTCCAGAGCCAAGCAGAGGAGAATCTCTCCAGAGACTTGACATTCGGTGCGCCCCACCGTAGTTGAAAATTGTTTAAGAGCAGACTTAAGAATATTTATTGCCGCATTCTCATCTCTATCTGCAATATAGTCGCAGTGCGGACATTTATGAGTTCTGGTACTTAAAGTCTTAACTACTTTTTGTCCGCAATTAGAGCAATTTTGACTGGTATAGCTAGGATTGACAGCAATAACTGGAACACCATATAAAAATGGTTTAAACCTACGTCCAGCCCTACTTGTCTGCCTGTTAATTCTCGATGCTCCTCCCGTTGATGGTCGATGAGAAATTGAGCATAATAGCCGTCATGTCTTCTAACTACTCGAACTCTCTTGATTTGTTTAATTTGCAAGAAGTGCAAATCTCGACTTCCCCAAAGCTTAAAAGTACCTGCCTTAAAGCCGTCGGTGAAATTTAAATAACGTCTGTCGTCTGTTAGTTTCCATCCTGACGTTTTATATTCAACTGAGTCTCTAATTTGGGATTTTTTGAACTTAGGAAATCCCTTTTTGCCTGTGATTTGAGCTTGGCAGTTGCGGTAGAATCGTTCGATAGCGGCCCAAGCTCTTTCGGCATGAGCTTGTCTTGCCATTGAATTTAGCTGGTTTGCCCAAGGAAATTCAGGGTTGTCTGACAAGACTTTGCAGTAGGCATAAGCATCATTACGACTTTTAACTTGACCATCCATCCAAGCGCGAAGGATAGAATTGCGCACAAAACGACCCGTGCGAATAGCTGCATCGAGCCTTTCGTATTGGTTTTGTGTTCCTTCTAGCTTGCTTTCGTAGACGAGCATTTTATCGTTTTGGTTTACGATTAGATTATAGCACAAATCTCAAAAGCCGTCCTATAAGGACGGGGCTTTCAACCCAAATTTTCGGTAAGAAATCGAGTACGTACAAAATCAAGAAAAACCCGAGCCAGGACGTTTTATTTATTTGCTGGTGACAGCTAACCCCAACCACATCAAAGATGCTGGTTGGGGACTGCGCTAAACACTTGGTTCAATCCGCGCTGCCGCAACTTTCGATCGACCGACAGCCAACCGCATACACTGATTTGTATGTATCGGGACGCTTGCCAAACAAAGTATAGCGGTTGTCGCGCACCTGCTCGTAAACGCGATCGCCCATCCATTTCAGCCCCGGCATTGCCCGATAAGCAGCCACAAACACCTCGCCCCCCGGCAAAATCCGCCCGATTTCTTCCGCCGCCTCGCTACCTTGCCAGCGCTTTTCGGGGGCTTTTGCATCGATCAAAATCATCCCCATTTCGCAATCGGCAGCAGTTATGCCAAACCGATTTAACTCCTCTAAATTTTGCATGGGAATGTACTCGAACTGCTGGCCTCGGTCTAAATTTTCCAACAACTGCACCAAAGTAACGCAGAGATTGCAATTGCCGTCGTAAATTACGTTATAATTCATGCGATCGCTATTTGATTAATATTAATGTGTTCGATCGGGAAACTCCCGAGTTGCCAAATCCAGAAGCTCAATACTCGTCATGCTCGCGGTTATTAACACATTCCATCATCAATTTTATCAAATTTCTGCCAGACTTGTCCCAAAATCCGATAAATATATTGCGGAAACTCTGCTGTAGCTAACACCCTTTAATATACTGCCTCAATACAGGTGGCAAATAGTACAAGTTTCCAGTTTTTTCAATCAAACAGCGCCTGGATAAAGATTGCAGCGCGTTGAGCAGATCGGGCGATCGAACTGTCGCGCATTCTAATAATTTTGCCAGGTTAACTGGCTCGCTTTCCCTGCAAAACAAAGATAGAACTTGTTTTTCTAGTTCCGATAATCGACTGAACTGCTGCTGCAAAACATCTTTCAAATCTTCGGGCAATAATACGGTATCATTTAATAATAATTCATTGGCGTCAATTCCCAACTCTTGAATTAGAGTCGCGACGCTTTTTAAGCATAAAGGATTCCCTTGGTAGCGGTGAATTAGTGCTTCGGTGCAGTCAATTTCTGGCAATCCTTTATCTCTGAGAATTTCCCGTGCTGCTGAGATGTCTAAACCACTAAGTTGTAAAATACGAATGGGAGTGTTTGGAAGTTCGATCGAACTTACTTCTCTCGGTTGTTCCCAGCCTATTAACAGAAAGCAGCTTTGATGGGATTGAGTTTCTATCTGTTTGAATAGAGAGCGATATTCTTCATATTCGGGTTGATACTTTCCCGCCAATTCGCCGCTCATGAAAAGGTTGTGAATGTCATCTAAGATTATCAAACAGCGGTAATTTTGTAAATACTTAATTAGGGGTAAAGGTTTTTTCTTGGGTGGAGGCGGATCTGAGTTTTGCGGTTGAGAGAAAAACTGTATTAGTGTATGTTGGAGTTCGTCTGGGGTGTCAGATGCGTTGAGATTGCACCAAATTACATAGTCAAATTCATCTTTGATTTGTCGGACGAGTTGCGTTGCTAGTGCGGTTTTGCCAATGCCGCTGATACCGGTGAGGGCAATGAGGCGACAGCGTTGTTGTAAAATCCAGAGGGTGAGGGTGTCGAGTTGGGGGGTGCGATCGTAAAAATTACCCAAATCCGGCATCTCGCTTAAATCTTGATGCGATATTTTAGTTGGTTTTGGGTTGGATGTTTCTTGATTTTGTGAGTTTGGGATATCTGGCGGGTGTTTACCTTCTCCACAATAATTAACCAAGCCTATTTGCGCAGAGTCTTGTGCAAAATGTGAAACTATTGAGACGTGGAATCTCTCCATTGCAGAGCGAAAATTCATTTTACTGATATCTTCCCCTAATTCTTCTGAAAGTATCTGCCATAATTCCGAAGCCGCATTCCTCACACGACTTTCAGAACAGTCAAAGTCTTTGGCTACGTGTTTGTATGTTTCGTGTTGTAGAGTTCCACGCAGTACCGCCTCTTGTAAATCGTCAAGGTGTTTACCCGTTTTCTCGAAGACTATGCGATCGGCGAGGTTTAACATTTCTTTGAGATTCATCGGCTCAGAAGGATGGATTTTTTTTGTATCATAGCACAGTTTTAGACATTTTAGTATTTTTTTAGATACTTTAGTATATAACTAGATTTAAATAGATTGAAAGCAGGAGAAACTTGTCGGCAAAATAAGACTTTTTTGACTAAAAAAAGAGCGGATTTATTAATCAATCATGGGAAAATTATTTAAACATAAGTTTATCGTTAGAATGCTTGCTGCTTTATACCCTGTAGTAGCGTATTATGCCACTGTAGCGGTCTACTTAATAGTTAGCTCGAAGATTTACCAGTTGTGTGAAGTTTTAGCTTGGAGACAATTATGAAAATACTCATGAGACTTTTAATTTCTATCGGTGTCGTAGCTACAGTTTTTAGTTCGATTGAAACAGCATATTCCCAAATATCTGGATTGCGAGGAAAGTTTGATGGTACACAAGTTCAACAAGCTCGGATTCGAGAGGTAGGCTCTCTTGCTGTTGCAGTAGAAGTCAATGATGGTAGAATCTGGCAACAATGGTATACAACCCGTCGGGGAGAAGCGAACTTCTCAAAAATACTTAGTTGTACAGTTGGTGAGTTCAATGGTGATAAAATGTCCGATATTGCTTGTCTATATGACTATGGAAACTTTGATGTTGGAATATGGGTATTTACCTCGGACGGGAAGAACTTTAACTCTAGCATCTGGTGGAGAAGCGGTAAGGGCAACTTGAATCCAAATTCTGTTGTTGGGAGGATTGAGTCCATCGATAATAATAATGACGGTCTGTCCGATCTTAAGATGCCCTACCTTTATCCCAATAATATCCGTAACGATATTGTTTTTTATTCTGATGGCAAGAAATTTTACCGCTAGAGCGAATATATCGGTATACTAGCCAAAATAGTGCGATCGCCCCAACACGCATCAAGAGCCATCGCCCTTTCTTGTTTCTAATGAGCTATAGTTGAAAATGAAAGAGCGATCGCCTCATCATCATAAAGAGCGATCGCCTACAAAAATCTAAAATATCCCATATTGCTGAGGGACATTATACCCAAAATTAAGAGTGTATGGCTTAATTACGCTAGTCTTTAACTGAGTGTTTGTAGCGCCGAATTGCCTGTAATGTTGGCATCGACGGTGGCTAATGTTAACCCATAATAAAGGGCTGTTGCGACAATAAATCTGTCCGCAGGGTCTTGATGGGGTAATGCAATCTCGCGACTCAAAATGGCAATAGCGTGATTTATTTGAGCTTCAGTAGTTGCCAAGGTTTTTAAAGCTAAATTTACCCATGTAACTGAATCTGGTTGTAAAGATATTCGTCTTTTTTCTGCAAGAATTAGCGTCTCCCAAATGCTAATTGGACTCAACCAAAGTTCAGTATTAGGATCGGATATCGCCGTTTGAAGTTGAAGCGATAGGCGTTGGTCGCCGAGTAAATACCAAAGCCAAATGTGCGTATCGAGCAAAAGTTTCACTCTAAAACCTCCCAGGGTTCGGCGACAGGAGCAATTAAATCTCCTAATATTTCACCGCTTCCTTTCATTGCACCAAAGGTAGGGCGTAGGGCTTGGGTAGTTGCAGGATAAATAATTACTAATGCTTTTCCTTCATGGATGACAGTTAGAGGAGTTTTGGTACGTTCGACCTCTAGAAAGAGATTCTGGAGGGCTGGAGGTAATTCAGTAGTGGTAATTTGTGCCATTTGTTAACTGTTCCCAATTTTCTGCTATTTCTATTACAATTTTACTACGATCTGGCGCAGACAGATCGCCCATCACACATCAATATCGAGCTCCCTTTCTTGTTTCTGATGAGCGATCGCCTAAAATAAAAGAGCGACCGCCCTGCTGATTCTTTTCAAATAAGAGCGATCGCCCCAACACGAATCAAGGACGATCGATGTCTGTGCTACAATAAAACCAAACCTCATAATTTTTCAAAAATTAAGATGATAAACCTAGACTTACCGCAGTCCGATCCATTCACCAACCTCAAGGTAACACTCCTGGTAGAAGCACTAACATCCGGGCAAATTGCGGCATATGTTAGAGAGTTTCCCGACTGTCGAGTGCAAGCAGAAACAAGAGAAGCAGCGATCGCACAAATTCAAGCTACCTTTCTAGAACGCCTCAAAAATATTGAAGCGATTTCATGGAACGTGCCGATTCAAACTTCAGAACCAAGCTGGATGAAATTTGCAGGTGTCTTTAAAAATGATGCCGATTTTGCAGCAATTATGGAGTCAATTCGCGCCGAACGAACCTCAGAAGATGACTCCCAAGTCGATCCTTTTTATTACCTTTAGAAATAGCTTCTTGTGTGTCGATACATTCTGGATACCGATTGCGTTTCATTAATTCTCTACAGCCATCCTCAACTCACTCTTAAGGCAGCACAACACCAGGTTTGCATCACGATTGTCACGGTTCTAGAAAAGGTTCGGACCGCATGAGTGCTTGCAATATTGTAGCCGATGTAATTTTTTCTTGCCAAGAGCGATCGCCCTTGATTGTTTCTGATGAGCTATAGTTGAAAATGAAAGAGCGATCGCCCTTTTTTTCTAACGATCTTGACGATGATAGTGGAAATTGGAAAAAACGATCTATGATAGATTTAAGTAGTTATTCTCAAAAATCTATGGAATACAATCAAATCATCACGATCGAACCTGGAAAACGCAGCGGTAAGCCTTGTATTCGGGGAATGCGAATTACCGTGTACGATATCCTAGAATATCTAGCTGGTGGTATGACAGAGGCAGAAGTTTTAGAAGATTTTTCGGAACTCACTTCCCAAGATATCAAAGCTTGCCTTGCCTTTGCTGCCGATCGCGAGAGAAAACTATTTGTAGCAACTTTGTGAAACTACTACTGGACGAAAAATTATCAGACGTAATTATTCACAGGATTATCGATCTGTATCCCGATTCCGCTCATGTCAAAACCTTGGGACTTACCAATACCGATGATTCAATCATTTGGGAATATGCCAAGACAAATAATTTCGTAATTGTTTCCAAGGATTCTGATTTTCATCAACGGAGTTTGCTCTACGACCATCCACCCAAATTTATCTACCTTCGGATTGGTAACAGTCCAACGTCCAAAATTGTTCAAATATTGAGAGATAATTTTGACACGATAACTCAATTTTGGAATAGCGAAGTAGAAAGCATCTTGGTATTGGCTTAGTGCGTTGGCGTTTATGGAATTACCTTTAGAAGTAGCTTCTCGTCTAATGTTTTTTATCGAGTGGGAACGGTAAAAGTTGCAAACAGTCGCACATCAAAATTACTATTGCTCAAGGAATTCACTAAGCGTTCATCCAGTGTTAGCAACGGTGCTTTAACTTGCTCTGAAAGTGCCACATAACAGCCATCATAAGCTGTAATACCATAGTCCACACCAATTTTAACCGCTTCACTCATTAGATCCTTTGTTGAAGTAACTTGAAATCGTAAAGCTTTTAAGTCACTTAGATCGTCCTGAACCTGTTGAGCCGTGTAAAGATTAGCTCGAACATACTTCCAAAGAAAATTAGCACACTCAATATAAAACAAATCGGGTACAAAAACTCAACAGCCGGATCGTCAAGAAGATCGAATAGTTGATTAACTTTGGGAGTCAGTGGATCGGCAATAAACTGCTTAATACAAATATTTGTATCAATTACAAATCGTAACGGAACAGTCATCTGTTGCGATCCCCTGCAATTAAAAGCGTACTATCCATTAAGCCAAAGTCGCTGGGATTAACTCTGGGACGACTGCGAATCCTTTTGAGGATTGCTGACATCGATCGGCTTTCTTGAGCCGGATCGATCTTTACCTTGTCAGGCTCAAAAGATCGCTTCAATAGATGAATTACTGCCTTATTTAGAGTCAATTTTTTTTCAGCAGCAACACCTTGAATGCGACTGTACAATTCATCAGGCAGGTTTTCAATCTGAAGTGTAGCCATTTTAGTCTGAGAATTACTCGAGCGATTACAGCAGATTGCAAGTTTATGAAGTACACACCTCCAAACCCGGTAACTTTGGCGAAACCGGGTTTCTGGAGTCCCTCACATACCTGAAAACTGCTGTACCTGCCGTTAAGCAGGAGCTTTTTAATTAACTATCGATCGAACAAACCAACAATAAATGCGATCGATTAGTCGAGACTGGGCATCGACAGCACAGCTTCATTTTCGCGATCGATACCCTTCTCAAAGCCAGCCACAGCAGCGCGAGCGCGACCCGCGTGCCACAAGTGACCTACCAAGAAGAAGAAGCCCATCACGAAGTGGAAACAGGACAACCAAGAACGCGGAGACACGTAGTTAAACGAGTTAACTTCAGTCGCCACACCGCCCACAGAGTTCAAAGAACCCAAAGGAGCGTGAGTCATGTACTCAGCAGCGCGGCGAGCTTGCCAAGGCTGAATGTCATTCTTGATTTTGTTCAAGTCCAAACCGTTAGTACCGCGCAGCGGCTCCAACCAAGGACCTTGGAAATCCCAGAAGCGCATCGTTTCACCGCCGAAGATGATTTCGCCAGTAGGAGAGCGCATCAGGTATTTACCCAGACCGGTCGGACCTTGTGCGGAACCGACGTTAGCACCCAAGCGTTGGTCGCGGATCAAGAAGGTCAAAGCTTGCGCTTGAGAAGCTTCAGGACCAGTCGGACCGTAGAATTCGCTGGGGTAAGCAGTGTTGTTGAACCAAACAAAGCAGCAGGCGATGAAGCCCATGATGGACAAAGCGCCCAAGCTGTAGGACAGGTAAGCTTCGCCAGACCAAATGAAGGCGCGGCGAGCCCAGCCGAAAGGCTTGGTCAAAATGTGCCACACGCCACCAGCGATGCAGATCAGCCCAAGCCAGATGTGACCGCCGATGATGTCTTCCATGTTATTGACGCTGACAATCCAGCCTTCGCCACCGAAAGGAGAGCGAGCCAAATAGCCGAAGATGACAGCAGGGTTCAAGGTGGGGTTCGTGATGATGCGCACGTCGCCACCGCCCGGAGCCCAAGTGTCGTAGACACCGCCGAAGAACATAGCTTTAGCAACCAGCAGCAAGCAACCGCCACCTAACAAAATCAGGTGGTAGCCGATGATGTTGGTCATTTGGTTCTTGTCTTTCCAGTCGTAGCCGAAGAACGAAGAGTATTCTTCGAGAGTTTCCGGACCGCGAACGGCGTGATAAATACCGCCGAGACCCAGAACTGCAGAAGAAATCAAGTGCAGAACGCCGACGACAAAGAAGGGGAAGATATCGGTGACTTCACCGCCAGGACCGACGCCCCAACCCAAGGTAGCGACGTGGGGCATCAAGATTAAGCCCTGTTCGTACATGGGCTTTTCCGGGATAAAGTGAGCGACTTCAAACAAAGTCATTGCTCCAGCCCAGAATACGATCAAACCGGCGTGAGCCACGTGCGCGCCCAACAGTTTGCCGGAGAGATTGATCAAGCGAGCGTTGCCAGACCACCAGGCGAACCCGGACGATTCTTGGTCGCGACCGCTGACGTAGGTGTTAGAGAACGTTACCACGCGGTAGAACCTCCATCAATGGAATTTTTAATGCAAGAATTTTGGCTGCTTGGATTCCCGATTTTAAAACGAATCTGAAATCCAAGTCCTGAATTATTAAAGTGCGTTACCGCGAGGCAGAACTTCTTCAGGGAAGACGAAGTTTTCATGCGGTTGGTCAACCGGAGCCATCCAAGCGCGAATGCCTTCGTTGAGCAGAATG
>JALOON010000090.1 GCA_025454405.1 Oscillatoriaceae cyanobacterium Prado104
TTATAACAGATGGCGTTCAATTTCAACATATTTGCATATTTATTAGCCCCTCTTCTGTTTTGCCTTGACTCACTGCAATCTCTGTCTTTAATCCTAAAGTTTCAACCGCCCAGTCAATTCCTAATTCAAGCTGCGTTAATTGAGTTATGTTTTTCATAACAATTCCTCGAAGTGCTAGGAAGTTACTGCAAAATCCGTGTACTGCCGAATTCCAGGCTCGTGAAATGCCAATACAATATCCTCCTTGGGAACCCCTGCACGCACTAAATCAGTTGCAATTCCATCTTCTGTCCAGTCTTCCTCAATCCAGAATTTGCCATCGCGAATCCGAACGTAGACAGTCATCCCGGTAATGCGTTCTCCCTTTTGCCAGCCAAGATTCATCCACATATAATGACCGTTTTGTGCGTCGGTTATTAAGAAGGTTTCGATGTCTGGTTGAGGACGGCGATTGCACAATTCTATGTATTCGGTTAAAATGCGAACGATTAATTTGGGATACTCGGTTAGTTTATCCATTGTACTATTTCCTCTACTTCTGTATTGACGACAATTAGCGGAAGTTGATGTCTGTTTACAATTAATTGAATCGCATCTTGAGTGAAGAAAGTTTTATATGCTATGCTACTAATAGCTACGTAAAGTTTGCGATCGGGCGCTGTTTCTTCTAAAAGGTAACGATAAATGTCATACTGACCGAGAGCTTCTTTTAAATCTTGGATTTTTGAGGCACCGATAAAGCTTTTCACTTCAACTACAAGTTTCTGTCCGGGCCGTTCAGCAGCAATTGGTTGTTGGGCACCGAGATCGGCGTACACTGTTGTTCTGCGATACTGAATTACATAAGGATCGTCAGTAATTATCCAACCATCTTTGATTAGTGCGTTTTTGACAGCGTAGTGAATGATGTCTAGCTTGGCCATGCTTGGTTATAAATCTTCACGAAATCCTGTAACGCTTAGATGTTACACTTTACAAGTCTCGACGCGAGAGAAGAACCACCACATCCAACCACTCCCCCTCACCTCTCCAGCTTTTGAGCGACACCAAGCTGCCGGGAGGTGAGCTTCTGGTGCTTTCTCTGAAAAAGTGAGGTCGGTGTAGTACAGGCATTGGTTGTTTTTTCTCCAGCCTACACGAGCGCAAAAATTCTCCCATGCTTTCTCAGGATATTCCCTAGTTCCCCCCAAACTTGAATAGATGCGCTTCTGCACCGAAAAGCCGAAGCGTCCATCGCTGTATTTTAACCAAAGTTGGTCAATGGTTCGCAAGTCTTCACAAGGAAATTTTTCAATACTTTCTGGATCCAGCCATCCTTCTTGCTCCCTACCCGCCACCTTCAACATCACTCTCCTGGTTTCTTCATCGGCTTCTTGCCACTTTTTAGCTGCTAATAAATTTTGCAACTTTATATAATTAATCCCCACGACTGAAATCACCCGCGCCGTATCAGGAGGCGCTGGTTTCGGCGGCGTTTCAAAAGATTTTTGTGCTGGCTGAGGGCTAACTTTTGGTGATGGCAATACCACAGGTTTCGGCACCAGCAAATCCAACCATTCCTGCACCGACTGCGGGCGATTTTGCGGTTCCAACTCCATCCCTTTCACAATCGCCGCATTCACCCTGTCGCTAATCTGAGAATTGAGTTGCTTCGGCGCACTTACAGGGTCAATTGGCCTTCTGAATCTTGACGGGCAGGGTAACTCACCTGTCAGCATCACGTAAAGAGTCACGGCCAAGGAATAAACATCAGTATAAGGGCCGCGTTCTGCCCGCGTTTCATACTGTTCGATGGGGGCAAAACACTCGGTGCCAAAAACGCTACTACTTTTCAAGTTCCCCGGCGCTGTCAACTCCCGCGCCAAGCCAAAATCGATCAAAACTGCTTCTAAACCCCGCCGTCTGAGCATAATATTTAGGGGTTTAACATCGCGGTGAGTAAATCCTTGTTGGTGAACAAAACTCAGCGCGCTTCCCACTTGTTGAATAATTGGCAAAGCTTTCGCTTCCGACATGATGCCGTTATCTTCGAGATGGCTGGCCAAGTCAATTCCGTCGATTAATTCCATCACCATGCACCACAATTCGATATTTCCTGCCATTTCGGGAAACACTTCGTAAACTTGGACGACGTGGGGATGGCTGCACTTGGCTAAAGATAAAGCTTCGTTGACAAATTTGGTTTGAAGTTCGCGAAAGTTTGGCTTGCCTTGAACGTTGGCATTTAGGGTTTTGATGGCGACTGCTTTTCCTTCTTTGCGGTTTTGGGCGCGGTAGGTGACGCCGAATCCGCCGCCGCCGAGGATTTTTTCGATGATGTATTTGCCTTGGTGCAGTTGTTGTCCGGGGGGCCAGTGCCTCATGGCTGTTATTTGAGTTGTGGAGATGGTGGTTTGGATTATAGCTTAGGTGGGGGAATTTGGGTTTGAGCTGCCTCAATTTATGATGGTGGGTTCATTGATTCTTAAGAAACCGGGTTTTTTATTGGGATGGAAAACTGCGGCATTTTTTTTGCTAAAAACCCGGTTTCTGCCTCGATTTATGGTATTGGGTGCATTGATTCTTAAGAAACCGGGTTTTTTATTGAGATTGAAAACTGCGATCGAATATTTTGCTAAAAACCCGGTTTCTGCCTCAATTTATGTTGGTGGGTGGATTGATATCAAAGAAACCGGTTTTTTTATTGAGATTGAAAACTGCGGCATTTTTTGTGCCAAAAACCCGGTTTCTGCCTCTAGCAGTATTAAAGAAACCGAGGTTTTTATCTATATAATATTAAAGGCGGTCGATCGAATATTTTTCCAAAAAAAATCGGTTTGTGCTTCAATATCTCGGGTATCGATCGAGGATTTTGCCGATCGATCGTACTTTGTGGCTGAGTCGGGATCGAGCATCCCAGAGTTGCCACGGCGGGCGAAGATCGGTGTATCCTATCAGAATTATTACTCATACGCCCGATCGGCACAAAGGTCAAGCACCCTTAACATCACGCTTATGTCTGACTCTCCAACCTCCCAAACTACCGCCGAAACCGCACCCGACACTGCTGCAACAGATAACCGCAGCGCCAAAACCAGACAAATGCTGGGCATGAAAGGGGCTGCGGCTGGGGAAACTTCCATCTGGAAGATTCGCTTGCAACTAATGAAACCGATTACTTGGATTCCCCTGATGTGGGGCGTGGTGTGCGGGGCTGCGTCTTCGGGAAACTATACTTGGAATTTAGAGAATTTCGCGATCGCAGCAGCTTGCATGTTGATGTCGGGACCGCTGCTGGCCGGCTACACTCAAACATTGAACGATTTTTACGATCGCGACATCGATGCCATCAACGAACCTTACCGCCCGATTCCCTCCGGTATCATCTCGATTCCCCAAGTTGTAGCGCAAATTTTGCTATTATTAGCCGCAGGCGTAGCGGTTGCCGTCGCTTTAGACTTGTGGGCGGGCCACCAATTCCCGACAATGACTCTCTTGACTCTCGGCGGCGCATTCTTGGCTTACATCTACTCCGCGCCCCCGCTGAAACTCAAGCAAAACGGCTGGTTGGGAAATTACGCCCTCGGTGCGAGTTACATTGCCCTACCTTGGTGGGCCGGTCAAGCTTTGTTCGGCAAATTAGATGCTACCATTGTGGTTCTAACTTTGTTTTACAGCTTGGCAGGGCTGGGAATCGCGATCGTTAACGATTTCAAAAGTGTCGAGGGCGATCGACAATTGGGGTTACAATCTTTGCCAGTAATGTTTGGGGTGATGACTGCTGCTTGGATCTGCGTGCTGGCGATCGATATTTTTCAAGCCGGGATTGCAGCTTATCTAATTAGCATCCACCAAAATCTGTACGCT
Organism: Oscillatoriaceae cyanobacterium Prado104; assembly: GCA_025454405.1. Lineage (GTDB taxonomy): Bacteria > Cyanobacteriota > Cyanobacteriia > Cyanobacteriales > Microcoleaceae > Microcoleus. The sequence goes on from JALOON010000090.1 coordinate 3,847, forward strand.
GTCATCCTCCTGCTGCTGATAATTCCCCAGATCGTTTTTCAGGATATGTACTTTTTGCGAAATCCTTTGGAAAATGATGTTAAATATCAGGCAAGCGCTCAGCCTTTCCTAGTGTTGGGTATGCTGGTAGCAGCCTTAGCACTGGGTCATGCTAGTTGAGGGTAGTTTTGAGTTTTGAGTTTTGAGTAGTAGTTTTGAGTTTTGAGTTTTGAGTTAAATAAAAAATTAATTCAAAAAACCTAATTCAAAATGCGAAAAATTACTAAGCTCCGCTATTTTGAGTTTTGAGTTAAAGAGTTTTTCAGGCAAAAGTCTTAATTCAAAACTCAAAAATCTCGAAAATCGGCACATTTTTAATTCGTTAAAAATGTCAGGTTAAAAATTATAGATTAGAAACGAGAAGTTTTTAATGTGTAATTTTTAATAATAATTGATGAGGTTTGAAGGTCTACAACGTGGCAGAATACTTCTCAAATATCAAAGATACGTCGGGCAAAGTCACTAGCGCAGCGGGCGATAATTCAGAGGAAAAATCGCCAAATGCTAGCAACGGCAGCGGTATAAATTTGCCGGAATTTTTAGGAGATTCTCAGCTAGAAGTGCCTGGGATGACAGAAACCGATCGATCTAAGTATGCGGTGGAACCTTCTTCTAAATATCCACCTATGTCCGAATTGGAATTAGACTGGGAAAATCAAAATCATCAAAATTATCAAACTGTCAACCGCCGTTGGGAAGGATTGAGGCAGTTAATTATTTGGTTGGAAATAGAACCTCAAGTTAACAGCTTGCAAGCAAAACTCAAAGAATTGTTGCAGCCCAACTTAAATCGACGGCGGTCTAAATATTCAGAAAAATTGGGAACTAGCGAAGTAGGAGAACTTGGCGGGTCTCAAGAAATTAGTGTCGCGCTCCGAGAAATTCAAAAACCTCAGAAAAATAGCGGGGTACGAGATAGCGAACCTCAGGAAATTAGCGCAGCAGGCGACATTAGCGAACTTCAGGGCATTAGTCCGGCAGTACGGGATAGCGAACCTCAGGAAATTAGCAAACCCCAGAAAAAGAGAAAGAAATTTGTTTCCCGCCGCCCTCGATTTTGGATCGGTTTGGGTGTTCTGACTGTGGGAGGGGCAGCTTTAATCTATAGTTTGTGGATTTTGTATGTCTTAGAAAGAGGTTTGCCGGATGTTAACGATATGTCCGCCTTCAGCCGCGACGGAACGCTGACTATTAAGGCGGCAGACAATACGATTTTGTTGCAGTCGGGGCCGGCCACTAGAGACAAGCTGAAACTTCAGGAAATGCCCGACTTGTTGGTGAAAGCTTTTATTGCTATAGAAGACCGCCGTTTTTACGAACATCGCGGGGTGGATTTTCAAGGTATTATTCGATCGGTAGTCTCTAATTTAATTGCCAGGGATTTCGTACAGGGCGGCAGTACAATTACGCAACAGTTGACTCGGGTAGTGTTTCTGAATCAGGAAAGAAGCGTGCGCCGGAAAGTTCGCGAGGCTCTTTTGGCTCAGAAAATCGAGCGGGAATTGAAGAAAGAACAAATTTTAGAACGGTATTTAAATCTAGTTTATTTGGGTTCCGATGCTTACGGAGTTGCCGATGCGGCTTGGGTTTTCTTTAGCAAAAAAGTCAACGAATTGACTTTGGCAGAAATGGCAACTTTGGCGGGTTTGCCACCCGCGCCGAGCGAATACTCGCCTTTGGTTAATCCCGATATTGCCAAGCAGCGCCGCAATATCGTACTCCAACAAATGCTGGAAGCAAAAGAAATTACTGAGGCTCAAGCGAAGGAGGCGATGGACCAACCTATTGCAGTTAAACCGAGTTCGCCGAAACGCTTTCAAGTAGTTGCCCCTTATTTTGCTAGTTTCATCAGAAAGGAACTGCCGCGCTACGTTTCTAAGGATGCTTTGGAAGCAGGCGGTTTGACTGTTGAAACCACTGTCGATATGAAGTGGCAGAAAATAGCGGAACAAGTGGTTAAAGATGCGATCGAAGTTGACGGGCGGCGTCAGGGTTTTGAACAGGCTGCTTTAGTTTCGATCGACCCAAAAACCGGACAAGTTAAAGCGTTAGTAGGCGGTGGCAGTTACAAGGAAAGTCAATTCAATCGCGCTACCCAAGCTTTGCGGCAACCGGGTTCGACGTTTAAAGGATTGGTTTATGCGGCTGCGATCACTGCGGGTTTTTCGCCTTACGATAGTTATGAAGATGAGCCAATTATTATCGACGGCTACCAACCGAATAATTATGGCAAAAAATTCAGCGGCTGGCGATCGATGTCCGATGCTTTGACAAGTTCGACCAATGTCATAGCCGTCAAAGTGTTGATGGATGTCGGCTTTGAACCTGCGATGAAATTAGCAAAGGATATGGGAATTAAATCGAAATTAAGTCCGATTTATTCCCTAGCTTTGGGTTCTTCTGAGGTGAATTTGCTGGAGTTAACTAATGCTTACGGCACTTTAGCCGCGCAAGGTAATTTTATTGAAGCGCACGGCATTAGTCGGGTGATCGATCGGCGGGGAAATGTAATTTATCAAGCTGATTTTCAACCGAAACGAGTTTTGGATAAAGATAGTGCTGCAATTACTACTTGGATGTTAGAAGGTGTAGTGCAGGGAGGTACGGGAGGACCTGCTGCTTTAAACGATCGCACTGTTGCTGGCAAAACAGGTACTTCAGAAAAAGTGCGCGATTTGTGGTTCATCGGTTACATCCCGCAGGTTGTAACTGGCGTTTGGTTGGGCAATGATGACAATTATCCGACTTCTGGAACTAGCGGTACGGCTGCTTACAATTGGCGCGATTTTATGAGCCAAATTACTAAGGGAATGCCGGTTGAAGAGTTTCCGAAGTTGCCGAATTTGGATGGTAGAAAGGGCAGTATTAAGGCAAAACCGGTGAAGCCAAACGAGATTATTCGGGGGATGATTGTGAATGATGATGGGGCGATCGTCCCTTACAATCCCAATCCCGAACCCAAGCATCGCGAGTGGCAAGAACCTGCTTATCAAGAGCCTGCTTATCAGGAACCTGCTTATCAGGAACCTGCTTATCAGGAACCTGCTTATCAGGAACCTGCTTATGAAGAACCTGCACATTATGAAGAACCGCCGCCACAATAGGCTAATTTTGCAACCGCAGATTGAGGCAGATTAACGCGGATGAACGCAGATGCGATCGCTAATTAATTAGTCATCAGTCATTTTCAAATCAATCCAAAATCCCAGATTTAAAATCTCAAATTGTTAATTAGTGTAAAATCTCAAATCAATCTAAAATCTAAAATCTAAAATCTAAAATCGCTTGAGTCTTACCATAAAAAAGCCGTCCATTTGATGTCGGTGCGGCCAAACTTTGACCCATCCTTCGGGTGAGGGTGCCGCTGGTAAATCTATTGTTGGCGGTTCGATTTGCCAGTGAGGGTTGTTGGCTAGGAACGATCGAATAACTTGTTCGTTTTCTAAGGGATGAATCGTGCAAGTTGCGTAAACTAAAATGCCGCCGGACTTGACAAATGTCGCTGCATTTGCTAATAGTTCCGATTGCAGTTGCGATTGTTGTTGGATGTTTGCGGGCGTGTGATGCCATCGGGCATCAGCGCGGCGGTGCAGGGTGCCGAGTCCGGAACAAGGGGCATCTAACAAAACTCTGTCTGCGAGGTTAACAAATTCTGGAAAATTGCGGCTGTCTCCGGTACGAATTTGGATGGATTTTATTTGCAATCTGCCTGCATTTTCCTTAAGTCTTTTGAGTCTATTTGCAGTTTTATCGCAAGCATAAATTGTGCCTGTATCTTGCATTAATTCGGCGATGTGGGTAGTTTTTCCTCCGGGTGCGGCGCAAGCGTCGATAATAGTTTCTCCCGGTTGTGGCGCGAGTAAATGGGTAACTAATTGAGCGCTGCTATCTTGAATCGTCCACCAACCTTCGCTGTAGCCGGGGAGGTTTTGAATTGCGCCGGTGCTGCTATTTAATCTTAATGCTTGCGGCAAATTAGGGAGTCTGCTAGTTGAGATGTTATGAGATTTAAAAGCAGTTTCTATTTGCTCGATCGAGCTTTTTAAAGGATTGATTCTGAGGTCAATTGTCGGAGATTGGTTAAACCATTGGCAGAGTTGTTCGGTTTCAGTTTCGCCGATTTGTTCCAGCCACAATTCGATTATCCAGTTGGGGAAACTGTGGATGCTTCCCAAGCGTTCGATCGGGTTTTCGGGTAATTTTAGGGCATTAAAACCCCCCTCTTGTAGGGGCGGTGTCCCCGTGTCCGCCTCGGTTGGAAAGGTTAACCGAATGTACTGCCGCAGCAAGCCGTTAACAAAACTGCTGAGTCCAGAAAATCCATTTTCTTTTGCTAGCTGAACGGTAGTATTGACGGCGGCTGAGGGCGGAATGTGAGTTAAATATTGCAGTTGATACAAACCTAAATGCAGGATTGTACGGAGTTCAGGCGGTTGCTGGGATGATTTCTTTTTTGCCAATTTGTCGATAACAAAATCGAGCGATCGCATTCTTCTGATGCTACCGCAAACTAATTCCGTTACCAAACGCCGATCGAGCTCGTTTAGTTGGGAATTGCCAAAAGCGCGATCGAGGGCGGCATCTGCAAATGCACCGCGGCGGTGAACTTCGCGGAGTGCGATAAAAGCTATTTGACGGGGATTTTGCATGATTGAGATCGGGATTTTTAGTGGAGACCAGAAACCGAGTTTTTCCAAAAACACCGGTTTCTTTTGTCGGAGTGCGTAACACCTAAAAATATTACATAAAATGACTCGTACAATGTTCAGTGTATAATGTAAATAACTGCTTGTTTATTTTACCATTTCCTGTTTCACTTTGCTGTACAGCATTCAAAGGTAATTTTTTATGACTCAAACATCCGTAAAAAGTACAAAAAATATCGATCGAGAAACTCCTATTGTTGAAGAATCGGAAACAATTCTGCCGCTGGAAAATGGCGATCGGCTGTCGCAGCCGGAATTTCACGATCGCTACCTCGCCATGCCCAACGTTAAGAAAGCCGAATTAATTGAAGGAATTGTGTATATGCCATCTCCAGTACGTTCGAGAAGTCACGCTCAACCTCATGCTGCGATCGTAGGATGGTTGCACAACTATTGGATAGCAACACCAGGGGTAGATTTGGGTATTGAAACTACTGTATTTCTAGACGGAGAAAATGAACCGCAACCCGATGCTTTGCTGCGAATTGAGAATGGGGGAACTTCGCAAATTACTGAGGATGATTACATCCAAGGCGCACCGGAATTGATTGTAGAAATTGCTGCGAGTACCGCGTCTAAAGATTTGCACGATAAGAAAAAGGCTTACCGAAGAAATGGAGTGCAGGAGTATATTGTTTGGCAGATTAACAAACAGCGCTTGCATTGGTTCAGGCTGGAAAAAGGCAAGTATGTTTCTCTCAAACCGGATGAGAATGGTGTGATTTGCAGTGCAGTTTTTCCGGGTTTGTGGTTGGCTGTACCCGCTTTGTTGTCGGGAGATTTGCCAGCGGTGATGGCGGTTTTGCAAGAAGGAATTAATTCACCGGAATGCGGGGAATTTGTTGAATCATTGTCTCGGAAGTGATGAAACTTGGCGATCGCGCCCGTTTCCAGACCAATAAGTGCGATCTAATTCCAAAATGTAAAGTATTAAAAGGTAATGTTTTATGACTCAAACATCAGTAAAAAATACAAAGAATATCGATCGACAAACTCCTGTTGTTGAAGAATCAGAAACAATTCTGCCGCTGGAAAATGGCGATCGACTGTCGCAGCCGGAATTTCACGATCGCTACCTCGCCATGCCCCGCGTTAAGAAAGCCGAATTAATTGAAGGAATTGTGTATATGCCATCTCCAGTGCGATTTGTACCTCATGCAGAACCTCACAGTAATATTGTTGGGTGGCTGTGGAATTATCGGATTGCTACTCCCGGCGTGCGACTGGGCGATAACGCAACGGTATTTCTCGATGGAGACAACGAACCGCAGCCAGATGCTTTATTGCTAATTGAGAATGGGGGAAATGCACGACTGACTGATGATGATTACATCCAAGGCGCACCGGAATTGATTGTAGAAATCGCTGCCAGTACCGCATCGAAAGATTTGCACGATAAGAAAAAGGCTTACCGGCGCAATGGAGTGCAGGAGTATATTGTTTGGCAGATTAACAAACAACGCTTGCATTGGTTTAAGTTGGAAAAAGGCAAGTATGTTTCTCTCAAACCGGATGAGAATGGTGTAATTCGCAGCATTGTTTTTCCGGGTTTGTGGTTGGCTGTACCTGCTTTGTTGTCGGGAGATTTGCCAGCGGTGATGGCGGTTTTGCAAGAAGGAATTAATTCACCGGAACACGGAGAGTTTGTTGATAGTTTGTCGGGGCAACAGTCCAGCAGAACAAGTTGACATAAAAGACCAGATATGTAAGGTGTAGGGGGTAGGGGCGGTGCCCCCGTGCCGCCCTTTTCGGGCGACAATCTATTAGAAATTTCAACTATTTTTATTCGTTCACCCTTCCGTGGTCTATAATATACCCACACAAACAAGTGCTTTTATCAATCTCTTTTACTGGACTGGTGTTTTCGATCGGACACGATATTAATCGATATCAAGCAATCAACAACTTACCTTACAATTCATCGGGGTTGATGCCCATTTCTCGCAATTTTGCAGAGAGGCGATCGGCTTTTTGCTGCGCTAACTCCATTTGTTGCTGCGCTAATTCTTTTTGCCTTGACAACTCCACATAAGACAAAAACTTCTGCCCGTCAGGCTGATAAATTTCCAACTCTCCCGATGCAGTTTCAAACCGAGTTTGCAAGCGCGGACTTACCCAACCTTCCATTAATTCAATGTAGTTGAGTTTTCCATCAGAACGCAGCCAACCAATCAATTCATTATCCTCTGGGCTGTAGACATAATATTCTTCCACTCCATAGTCCTGGTAGAAATTAAACAGCTTAAACAGTGCTCCCATCCGATTGCCTGGGGAGAGGATTTCAAAGACAACTTGCGGTGCAATATTATCTTCCAGCCACTGTTGGTAAGAACCTCTGTCACCTTTGGGTCTGCCGAATACTACCATTGTATCGGGCGCTTGGCGGGTTTTGTCATCTTTTTCGATCGGATACCACAGCAAATCGCCTGCGACAAAGACATTTTCATTATCTTTGAACAAGGCATCAATTCCGCCTTGAATCTTCATAATTAATTGAAACTGTTTGGTGTTTTCCGACATGGGATTGCCGTCGTCTTCCGGGTAGATAATTTGTGGTGGGGTTTGAGTGGGGATTGTTGCGGTCATGGGGATGGTTCCATTGCTAGCAGCATCAATTTCTATTTTAGTTGATAATTAACTCAGCATCTTCGATTTCGGCATCATCGTATAATTCAATACATTGGAATGCGTCATCTAAGGCAGCGATTCCTTCATCCCAGTTTTTGGCGAAAATCCTGCGTTGCAGCCGATAAATTAACGAAACAACCCGGTTTTTGCAATGTCTGGGAAAACGCAGCCTTGAGCTCGATCGCTACCAAACTCATCGTTTATCGAACTCTGCCACCAGTTTTCCCAAGCAAAAAAAAAATCTCAAAAAAAGTTGAAAACTGCTCGTGAAGTTTTGTTACAATACGCAAAACTTAATATTCTCCCTCACAGTTAATGACCTTTTTCAACGCCTCCGAACCCCTAATTCGCTGCAAACAAGAACATCTCGACGTACAAGACCTCGAAGGCCTCTTGCGCCTCCGCTGGAAAATAGGCAAATTTACTCTGTTCTCGGGACTTTATACCCGCATTGACCAAACTTTTCTGCTTTGGGGTTTGGTGACGGCGGGGATTTTTTTTACTGCTCAGTTTGTCCCCATTAGTTGGAGTTTTCAGGCGATTCTGTGGTCAACAATTACTCTAATTGCGACTATAGGAATGGCTGTTTTGACTTTGTTTTGGGTAAAAGTCGAGCGCGTTTGCTGGATTCTTTACTGTTGGGCGATTTTGATGTTTGGCGGTTTGGTGCTGACAGATATCAGTATTTTTGCTTGCTGGGGATGCGTGTTGCTGCACCTGTGCGATTTGTGGTTGGGAGTAAGCGCGATCGGCTATTTGCTGACAGGTTTGGGTTTGCGATCGCGCACTTTTCTCCTAATTGGACTGGCTCATTTAGGGGCGATCGGATTGTTGCCTTTTGTTGCGCCCTGGCAGTATTTGACTGCGGGAATTACGATCGCGGGAAGTTTGCTGTTGTTATCGGAAGTGCAATGGGATATGCGACCCCCGATCGAAAATTCTTTGCTGAGTGAAGAACAAAAAGAGTTCAACCGAGTTCAACAGCAATTGCGCCAGCTTGATGCGATCGCTCTCAAACCAATCCAAAAAGTGTAAAGAATTCTGTACAATAGCTAACATTTTCTAGAAATCGCACACAATAGAAATAGGCAGCATCGATCGCAAACAAAGTTTCACCAGAACTTTAACCAGAACAGGTGTTTTGCTGTTTGACCTGTGAATCGCCAACCTCAGGAGAACGGTGTCAGGAAGGCGACTGGCGAACAATGCTGTAATTGTGACGAACAAATTTAATAGCATGTTGGCTTAATAGCTGTTGGCTTAATAGCTGTTGATAGTGGTTGTTGAAATCAAAAAAAGTGGTGCAGGGTTTTTACCGTTTCCCCTGCTTTGCAGTCTCCGAGGGGAGGCGAAACCCCCTACTAGAACAGCCTGAGGAGATTGGCACAGAATTCGACAGTTTGTACTGTTTGTCAGGTGGATTTTTGAGTTCAGTGTTTAAGAAAATTGAGGAAATGCTCTGGAGCAGCTTCGCAGGACTTAGTATTAAATAAGTCCTGTTTTATTGTGGAAAATAAATTCCGATGATGTTCGATCGGTCCTCATATTATGGGTGGGTTCGCCAAGCATCTGCGATCGCATCCAGAGTCTTTATAAACCCCCTCATCCAACGTCAAATTTCAATCTACCTCTTTCAACATACAAGATATAGGTGCTCGATTTTCTTTGGTTGGGGGGGCGGGTTTATAAAAATTGTTTGTGGGTATTAAAGATGGTTGGCGAACCCGCCCCTACAGGAATTTATATCTATTTGCGCAAGCTCTCTCTAACTTCCATTAAAATTTGTCCCAACATATTCTTGCCGCTCCCATCTTTCCCGCAACCCCAATAATAATCTCCCGGTGCATTCTCGACAATTTCCTCATCGCCTGTAGCAAGTAAAATTTCGCGGATCTCGGCATGAGTTTCAAATTTGCGCAGTACGGCTTTGCGCATGATATCATCTTTGACTTGTTCCCAATCTTTGCGCAGGGGACGAGAGCGATCGCGCCCCATATTTGCAGCATCTTTCGGCGTTTTTGCTTCGCGAATTCGATCGCAGTGGGGAGTTGCGGGAAACTTTTGTGCTTGAAAATAATGTTCGCTAGTCAGCCAGTATTCGCCGTCTAACTCGAATCCGTGGCGGGAAAAGTTAGAGAAACACCCGTATTCGCCCTGCGTGTTGTAGAAATAGACAGTCATCATACCTCCGATTTGAACTACCCTAACAATCTCGATTGACTGTCAGCTTTACCAATTATCAAAGGTCTTGCATTCGCCGTTATAAAAACAGCATATTTTTCATAACTCAGCCGTCAATAATCCTATCTTAAAAGTTTCGAGATCGACTGTCAACTGTCTTTATAGCCTCACTACTGAGAGCAAATACGGCCGGAATTGCTGCGATACCGAAAAGGGCTGGGAGCGATCGCGCCGCGCTTAAAGACACCATTCTCCCATCACCAGGAAATAGTTTCATCCACAGGTGAGCTAAGACAAAAAAAGATGCTTCTTAAAAGATGCACGATCGACTACTAACTGTCAGCGGTCTTGACGATCCACTATCTTAAACCGCAGATCGATATTTTCCCGATGGGAACCGATGTAAGATAATAGGGCGTAAATGAAGATTATTGCCCCGATCATTTCCAAAATTTCCTCAACAGAAGCCAGCAAACCGTAGATTAAATTGCGCTGACCTACCGCATCTGCATAATAGCCACAAATCATTTCCATGCCTAACGCGCCACCGACATATATGCTAGCGGCCAGCAGAAACAAATTCCTTGTTTGTCGGGGAAGATGTTTGAGAAACTTGATATAAGACAACCCAATTACTGCTACAAAAATCGCCCCCGGAATCACCCAAATGAAGTAAAACAATCCTCCTAAATTCAGTGCTTTTCGCAAGTCGTTAATAATTAAAATTTCATGCAAACTCAAAATTTCATCCAAAGAGAAAAGTACGAACAGGCACCCCAGCACTTTCCAGTGTCGGAAAAATAGATCGTCCTCCTTTTGTTTGACCGCAGCAATAATATTCAGCAAAATCCCGCAAAACAGTAAAGTCAACGACGAGTACCACGAAGGATAGTTTATTTCTCTGTCCAAATTAAACAAATGAATCCAGCGTTCCTGATAGTTAAAACCGTACCGCAGAACTTGGACGATGCAACCAGCAACAGCAAAAAAGAGCACCCAAAGGCCGAGAAAGCAGGCAACTTTCTTCGGCGAAACAGAAATCAGGAATTTCATTAACTTCTCGAACAACTAGAACCAGGGAAATAAAAATATAAATTAAAAAGTTAAAAATGGGAAGAGCGGCACCAGCGCAATTTATAATTTTTATCAGTAGAAAACACAGAGCGCTGACAATGCACATTCAAATTCAAACCTTCACTATCCGCAAGCGGTTTGCCCTGACCATCAGCCGGGGTACAACAGCTCAAAGCACCAATTTATGGATAAAATTAACACACGAAGACATTGAAGGCTGGGGAGAAGCTTCGCCGTTTTCTACGGGTTCGCGCCCCCAAACTACCGAGATGCTGCTAGTGGCATTGCGGGAAGCCGCACCGCAACTGGAAAAGTTTACTCCGTTCGATCGCCAGCAAATCGAACAAATATTAACAAATATAAAGTTACCGACTGCGGCCCGGGCCGGCATCGACATCGCATTGCACGACTGGCTGGGCAAAAAAGCAGGTTTGCCGCTGTGGAAAATGTGGGGATTAGATCGATCGCGCACCGTCCCCACATCTGTCACAATTGGCATTCTTGCACCATCTGATGCCAGAGAAAGAGTGCGCGATTGGTTTGGCAAATATGAAGCAGATCCGGCAAATATCCAATACCGTGCCGTCAAAGTTAAGTTGGGAAATCCAGCAGGAATCGAGGCAGATAAAGCAATGTTAATCGCAGTCAGAGATGAAGCACCAGCTAACATTCAAATGAGCGTAGATGCTAACGGCGGTTGGAACTTGAATGAGGCGATCGAAATGTGTCGCTGGCTGGAAAAATACAATATAAATTATGTCGAACAGCCGCTTTCGCCTCTGGCGGATTTGGATGAATTCTCAGAACTGCACCGTCAATCGCCCCTGCCAATATTTGCCGATGAAAGCTGCTTTAACAGTTCGGATATACCCAAGTTAGCGCGCTGCTTCAGCGGCATCAATATCAAAATGATGAAATCCGGCGGATTGAGTGAAGCAATGCGGATGATTTACGCAGCCAAAGCCTGCAATTTGCAAGTAATGTTCGGTTGCTATTCAGATAGCGCGCTGGCAAATACAGCAGCAGCACAACTGTCGCCGCTAGCCGATTATTTAGATTTAGACAGTCACTTAAATTTACTAGACGATCCGTTCGCGGGCGCAGTTATCGAAAACGGGTGTTTGCTGCCAAACGAGCGATCGGGCTTGGGAGTGCAGCGAATCGATCTAGTAGAATAGAACTACCTTAAATAGTTGACAGTTGACAGTAATCGGGAGATACCATGATGCCTGTAGAATCAATCGGACAAGGAGTCGATCGAGAAGCCGAACTTTTCTTTGAAACTCACAAGCCACCAACAGATTTAATTTTTGATGATGGTGTACCAATGGAAAGCAATCGCCACCGGATAGCTATGAACGTTTTAATCCGTTCTTTACAACAAGGTTTTGCCGAACGAAATAATTTTTTTGTCGGGGGTAATATGTTTATTTATTACAGCGCCGAACAGGTTCGCAATCGAGATTATCGAGGACCGGATTTTTTCGCTGTGTTGGATGTTGACGGCACTATTCCCCGACAAGGTTGGGTAGTTTGGGATGAAAACGGACGTTACCCGGATGTCATTTTGGAACTGCAGTCGCCATCAACTGCTAATGATGATACAGGTATCAAGAAGGATATTTACGAGCGAGTGTTTAGAACGCCTGATTACTTTGTTTTCAATCCTTTCGATCCGAATTCTTTGCGGGGATGGCGTTTAGATAACAACCAACGCTATCAACCATTAATACCCAACGAACAGGGATGGCTGTGGAGTCAAAGTTTGGGTTTTTGGCTGGGAACGTGGGAAGGAACAATCGATCGAGAAACAGCAACTTGGGTGCGTTTTTACGATGAATGTGGCAATCTGGTTTTGTTACCCGAGGAAGCCGCCCAACAGCAAGCCGAACAAGAACGCCAGCGATCGGAGATACTAGCAGCTAGATTGCGAGAATTGGGAGAAAATCCCGATGCTTTGAACCTGTAATTCCTAATTACAGCTAACACGCGGTCGATTTGAAATTTTTAATTTTTAATTTGAGATTTTTTCTCCAATCTCAAATCTAAAGTTGCCGATTTAAACAGCGAACAAATGACTGAAAAATATCACATTAAAAATGGCAAAGTTGCCGTCTTGCTCCACGAAGGAATTACTGGTCATTCCGGCAAAACAGGCTTAGCTTTTTTGCGCTACAGCGAAGCCCAAACCGTAGCAGTAATCGACAATCAATGCGCCGGACAATCTTTACCTGAATTAACAGGCATTCCCCAGCAAGTACCGATCGTTTCTTCTGTGACGGAAGCGCTGAAATTTTCGCCGGATATTCTGCTAATTGGCATCGCTCCTTCGGGCGGTGCTTTGCCTGCCGAATGGATGGCTGAAATTCATCAAGCCGTCGCAGCAGGTTTGTCAATTGTTAACGGTTTGCACACAAAAGTTGCACCTTTAATCGCAGGACTTTTAGCAGAAAATCAGTGGATTTGGGATGTGCGTCAGGAACCGGAAAATATCGGGAATATTGCCTCTGCAGCAGCCGCTAAATTAAGCTGCAAGCGCGTGTTAACTGTCGGCACAGATATGAGCGTTGGCAAAATGTCAACCAGCTTGGAACTTCACCGGGCTTCCTTGCAGCGAGGTTTGAATTCCAAATTTTTAGCAACCGGACAAACAGGTTTAATATTGGGAAATCAAGGCATTACTTTAGATGCAGTGCGAGTTGATTTTGCCGCCGGTGCTGTCGAACAAGCAGTCGTAAAATTGGGTTGTGAGTGCGATATCCTGCACGTAGAAGGGCAAGGTTCGCTATTGCATCCGGGTTCCACAGCGACTCTGCCACTGCTGCGGGGAACGCAGCCAACTCACTTAATTTTAGCGCACCGAGCCGGACAAACTCACATTCGCAATCACCCGCACGTAGGGATTCCTAGTTTGTCAAAAATAGTTAAATTGTACGAAATCATGGCTGCTGCTGGAGGTGCTTTTGGAGGGGCAAAAGTTAGCGGAATTGCCCTCAACACTCACCATTTAAATGAAGCTCAAGCACTGCTAGCGATCGCAGGCGTTCAAGTAGAAACTGGGTTGATTTGTACCGATCCGGTGAGGTTTGGCGGGGAGGTTTTGTTAAGGGCGATCGAGAATTAATATGTTAAAATATAGCAGTCCTAAATCATTTGTAAAGTTTTTACGCCACCTCAACCCTCCCCTTACTAAGAGCGAGGGAGTAAGAAATTTACAAATCATTTGCGATCGCTATAAATGCTAAATAGTAAATAGCAAAGTAAAACCATGACGCAAACCATTCAAGCAAAAACGCTGACACTGCGCGATATCAAAACTCAATTTAACGCTCAACTTGCAGAAGGCGAGCAATTTTTTCGCGAGTGGATTGATGAATTACCCGAAATTACTGATGAAGAACAGCGATATCTAGACAAAGTAAAATCTGGCTATACTAACAGTGCCGACTACCCGATGATAGAAGATACCGTGAAAATGGTGGTACTGGCTCCCTTACTATTTTTAGCAGATTTCTTTCTGAATCCGTTTCACATAGAATGCGAAAAATCTGTAGAACTTGTGACAGTCGATGAAGATATTATTGTCAGGGGAAGCATCGATATTCTGCTCTTACTTGAATCTTTTTGGGTTGTGGCGATCGAAGCCAAACGAGTGCAATACTCCCTTGAAGCAGGACTTCCCCAGTTACTCTTTTATATGCTGAGTAACCCCAATCCAGACAAACCAACTTTTGGAATGCTGACAAATGGCAGCAACTTCAGATTCATTAAATTGATTAAACAAGAAACTCCGCAGTATGCTTTATCTCATGAGTTCGTAATCGATCGCGGTCGGGACTTTCACGAAGTTTTCCGCATTTTAAAGCGCCTAGCTTCTTTAATTTCTAGTAACACCAACACTTCTACTTAACTGCACAATATGGAACTCGATTCAGAAAATAACAGTAATTTCACGAAAGTTCACTTTGATTTTAACAATTTGCCCCAGCTAACGAATCCTTGGCGGCAGCTACAACTGCAAGGCGTTGCTTTAGGTTTGATTCGGTTGCCTGCTGGCGACGGCTACACGTTTACTCACAGCCACGCCCAACAAGAAGAAGTTTATATTGTAGTTGAAGGCAAAGGCGCAATGGTGGTAGATGGGGAATTAGTGACACTTGAAAGTGGAGATATTGTCAGAGTCGATCCACCAGCTAAACGAGCGTTAACGGCAGATGCCAATACAGATTTATTTGTAATTTGCACGGGAGGATTGGCAGCGGGTTATCCTAAGCAAGCCAACGCGCGCTATCTGATAGATGATGGCATTCCCGATTATGATGACATTCCGCCGTGGTATCGAGACAATCCAGAAATTGTCGAGAGAAATGCGCGTTTGAAAGCAAGAATGTTGAAAGCCCAATCCAAAAGAGAAAGCCAACAGGAACCATCATGAATGAAAGTTCTTTTTCACTGCCATCAGAATGCTCGATCCGCCCTGCCTCAGAGCAAGATATCAACTCAATTAGAAAGTTAGTTTGGAGCGCCAAACTCGATCCGACTCAGTTGCGCTGGCAGCAATTCTGGGTTATCGAATGCGATGGACAATTAGCAGCCTGCGGGCAGTTGCGGAACTTTGCCGGCGCGCAAGAATTGGGCAGTTTAGTAGTGGCGAAAGATTTGCGCGATCGAGGTTTGGGCAGCTACCTCACAAAACATTTAATCCAACAAGCAACGGAACCACTATATTTAGAATGTTTGGGCAAGCGACTCGCAGAATTTTACACTCGTTTTGGTTTTGTAGAAGTTCCCGTGCGAGAATTACCCCCGTCACTTAAATTCAAATTCGGCTTGTCTCATTTAGGTAAAACTTTATTCAGAATTCCCGTAACAATCATGAAGTATCAAAATAGTTTGCTATAATTATGAATTTTTTGAGTTGAAGATTCTGAATTTATCAAGAAAATCGATCGGACGCGATCTGGCTCGAAAACCGGGTTTTTGCAAAACATCTTATGTTCCAGCCTGAGATTCCGGAAACACCAGGTTTCTTTGGTATAGAGGGTCAAGCGGGACGGATAACAGAGCAATCCTCGGCTGCGCACCTGCGGTCAAGGTCTATCCGAACCCCGGACACCGCGAGTCGGACACTGGGACACAGCCCCTACAGACATCGCTTTCTTGTTTCAGTTGTTCCCTGGCAGTCCACTTGGCTCAACTGGCACAGCTAAAAATCGGGTCTAGAAGCTGAAACCCTTGCAAAATCAACGCAGCAACTGTCACAAACCTTCTGTGCCAGTACCGCGATCGAAAAGTGTCCGGACGGTCGCGCCAAATCGTTTTGACTCCTGGCAAAGTAGTAAATGTAAAGCAAACGAGCCACAAGCGGGTCAAAAAAGCTAATTAAAAAAATTCAACATTAGTAATTCGGAATCAGTCAATCTCTACTGTAGATAACCGCATCTACCTTTAGGCAAAACCAACCAACTGCCCGATCGCTAAATCCTCAATTCAATACAGGATAGATGGTGTTCTCAAACAGCATCCAAACAACCTCAAAGATTTCAAGAAATTCTAATTTTTATCCTGAAAAGCTGGTTAAAACGAGAATTAATGAAATATAGGGCAACGATTAATTGCTACTGAGTAAATACAACCTCTCACAAGCAAAAACAGAAAAATACTATATATTATTAACACGCCAGGAGCCAGTAAAATGTTCAATCCAATCAAAGCTTTAAGTTTTATTTTTGCTACTCACGCTCGCAACATAAATAACGACATGTTAATCGAAAATTACGACAATCTCAGTTTCACCTATTTGAACGAAGAAGCGGTTGTTGATGAATCGATTTACCCGAATCAAACAGGCCGCGTTCGGTTCCAAGGTAGCTGGTGGCCCGCACGGTGCGATCGACCGATTACTCTGACACCTGGAGATACCGTTTATGTAGTCGGGGTTGACAAAATTACTCTCTTAGTTTCGCTCGCTCCCGCCAACTAAACAACAGTCCGTCTAGTTTCCGAAAAAATTACAAGTCCGCATATATTACTAACTCAACAGGGGCCAAGAAAATGTTTAACGCAGTCAAAGTTTT
>JALOON010000091.1 GCA_025454405.1 Oscillatoriaceae cyanobacterium Prado104
CGAAATCCAAAAGCCCGATCGACCCGCTATTCCGACAGTCCGCCAGGGGTTAAAAACCCCTGTCTCATAGCGAAAGTCGTCTCAAAGACGACTGAAATTCGTTGAAAAATTGCATTGAATTGTGCAGTCGGTTTTAACCGACTTTTGCTATGAGACGGGGAATTAATTCCCCGGCGGACTGCGAGTAAATGCACGAACCCAATACACAATCCGCCCTAAAAATTCACCCGCATACATCCGCGTTCATCCCCGTTAATCCGCCCCATCTGCGATTGCAAAATACAATGAAACAATACCTAACAATCAAAGAACTTACAGAAGCAGTCAAAGGCAAAATTACCCCGCGAATGGTGCGGCACTATCACGCCTTGGGCCTGCTATCTCCCGCAGCCCGATCGACCTCTAACTACAGGCTTTACACCCGCAGCGACGTGCAGAAACTGCAAAAAATTGTCGCCCTCAAACAACAAGGCTTTCAACTATCTCACATCCGCAAGCTGTTAGAAGAAACAGATAAAAATACCTCTACTCCAGACAAACTAATGGCGAATTTGCAGCAGCAATATTTGTCAGTTATCCAGCAAATAGTGCGCCTCAGACAAACGGCTGCCGCCCTAGAAGGTTTGCTGGGGCGGGATATTTCCTGTCAAGTGGTGCAAGCAGATGCTTTGGCACAAATGAGGCTGTTGCAATTAGAAACAGAGGGCGGATTGGGAGATTTAGAAAAACTTTGGGATAGTTGGGATGCGGTAGCGCACGCTCACCCGGAAGGGTTTGAGGAATCGCTGCAGAAATTGCTGCCGGATTTGAGCGATCGCTCGGAAATAGAAGCAGATTTGCTGTCAAAATTGGTGTTAGCTGGCGGCGATTGTTCGCTGTTGCCGTTTGTGAAGTTGAGCGATACGGCAATTCGATCGGCCCGCGAAGCTTTCAATAGTAAATGTCAAATTGTCGCTGACGTGCAACCTGTTTTTGCGGCGCTCGATCGAACTCGTTTGGCGCATTTGGGAACGGCTGTCGCAACTTTAATCGATGACCCCCATGTCAATGCTGTTGCGGAAGCAGAACAGGAATTCTGGCAAGAAAAAAGTTGGTTTAACAAGTTGTTAGAAGTGGAAAAAGGGTGTATATTAGTAATAGGATATGCGCCGTCCGTGCTAATGGCTGTTTGTGGGGCGATCGAAAACCAGCAAATAGAACCGGCTTTAGTAATTGGAATGCCGGTAGGCTTCAGTCACGGAATGGTTGCCAAGCGAAAGTTGGCGCGATCGGGCGTTCCTTATATTACGATAACCGGAAATTTTGGCGGTGGGTTGTTGGCGGCAGTTGCTTTAAATGCTTTAGTTGAATCCGCGATCGACAAGCCGCACTGTCACTGTTATTTGAAATGATATTAAAAAAGTAAGTTAAGATCGGTAATGTACTACCGAAGAGTTCGATCGAACAGTGCAGGCCGCGCCAATTACTCGTTACTCGTTTACTCGTTACCAGGCTGCCGCCTGGTAACGCAGATCTAGAGGCTCTGCCTCGAATGTTCCTATTGCAAGTTAACAAATTGAACCAGCCGATCGATCGAGGCAGAGCCTCTGGGCATGGGTTCCCAGGCACAGCCTGGGAACCAGTAAAACAGCCGATCGATCGAGGCAGAGCCTCTGGACATGGGTTCCCAGGCACAGCCTGGGAACCAGTAACCTGGGACATGGGTTCCCAGGCACAGCCTGGGAACCAGTAACCAACCAGTAACCAGTAACTATCAACTATCAACTATCAACTATCAACTATCAACTATTTTCCGCCTGACTTCTCATCAACTTTTGCACGCTCGCCAAAGCCCGATTTAACTCGTAACTCTTTCTTTCAGGATTCTGCAAAAAAGCCTGCTGTTCTTCCTCAATCATTAACACATCCTGCCGCACCAAACCATCCAATAATTTTTGAGCCGCGCCGAAACACATATCTTTAATAAACTTGCGAAACCACACGGGCAATTTGTGCAGCCGCCAAAACGCATTTAATGAGGTAAAATGAATTAAATAAGCCCGAGTTTCCGTCTCGCTCACCGGGCAAACCAGGCAGCAAATTTTGAAATCCTTTCCCAAAGTTGACACCCAGTTCGGATAAATGTAACTCACTGCCAACGGTTCCGGGTGCAGGCGGCGCAGGGATTTAAAAAACAATTGGGAAATCGACCAGATTTTATCTATTTTGTAATAACTTTGCGCCTGGTAGAGCGCTGTTACTCGATCTTCACCTACCTCTAAAGTATCTAATACCGGATTTGCCCAAGCTTGCAAGTCTTCGTGCAAGTGTCCGTGATACATATCCATCAGGTTGTCAATCAAAAATGAGTAGTGCGCCTGACAGTTAATGACGGCAACACTAGCAATATAATTGAGGTGTTCCCACTCGTATAAATCCAGTACATCTATATTTTCGGCTTTGGTTGCGTCGCCGGGAAACAACCAGATAAAACCGTTTTGTTCCTTGACTGGATAAGACTGAATTTGACAGTTAGGTAACTTTTGATTTTCTGCTAAATAATCGACTTCGGCGCATTCTCCCCTGACGTTAAACCGCCATCCGTGGTAAGCGCATTCGATTAAATCGCCTTGAATTTTGCCGTGACTGAGTTTAACTTGGCGGTGCGGACACCTATCTTCTAAAGCGTTAATTTTGCCCGCACTGTCGCGAAAAAGCACGATCGCGCGCTTCCAAATGGTTGCAGCTAGGGGCTGATTTTGGACTTCGGTACTGCGGGCAACTGCGTACCAGCGATCGAAATTAATTCCTAACTCGCGGATGTGAGTTGTTTGTCGAGTTGTTTGTTGATTTGTTTGCTCGCTTGCAGTTACCGAGTTTGCGCCGTTGCTTTGCATTACAAGTTTTCCCAAATTACGCCCATCAAACAATCCAATCTTACAAAATAACAACCGGGAAAGTAACGGTTGTAGATTTTTTTAAATCGCCCTTCGGACAAATACCTGTCAGACGCTAAATGCTTCAGCCATTTTGGAGATGTTCTGAATTTAAACAGCCTCGAAGCATTGCGAAGTCCGTATTTAGAACAGTCAGAAGCAAACTCCCGACTCGCTCCTGCTACGTAACCTATCGGATTTGGTGTTTCGACTTCCGATACATTATCTAAAAAAACAACTTTACCCTGGGGATTTAATAATTTTTTAATCGATTGGAGGGTGCTGGGAAGGTGTTTGAGGTGGTGAAAAGTGGAGGCACTAACGATTAAATCGAATTGGCTATCGAACTCTAAGTCGCTGGCATCCATTTGGATGTATTCAATATTGGGTGCCGAGCGTTTTTGGCGGGCTATTTCTAGCATTTTTTTTGAAATATCTATGCCCACTACTCGATCGTAATGTCTGGCCAGTTCAAAAGCAAGAATTCCCGAACCGCAGCCGATGTCCAGCACTGCCCCTTTGCTGCTAGATAGATGCTTCATGAAAAAATCGTTGTTGTTTTGCAACGCAGCAGCGAAATCGTATTCTGTAGCAAAAGCATCAAAAGCTACATATTTATTGAGAAGTTTCCGGTTAGTTTTGAGCATTGATTTTTGCTTGAGACTGATTCCATCGGTACTTAGGCAATATCACCTACCAACAAACCTTTGCGATTGCTTCGCGACTCGAGTAACGACAGAAATACGTCGTTCTCGCGCAAGTCCTCTTAATATTTTAACTGCAGGTGCGCGCGGGTGCACACAGGTAAACGCAGGCAATTTTTGGGTGCTGGGCTTGCCCCTTTCGACTGGGGAAACCACACCCACAAACCGCAACTCATGTTAATTCCTAGCAATAGTACCGACAAACTCAGCAGAACGAGCGCTCCTACTCCTCCAAAAAAGCATAAAATTATTGCTACCAGCGCGGCTGAAAACTTCAGTCCCGGACTCTATCTGGGGCGAGTGGGTTCGTCTTTAACGGAGGGTTCATTATTGAACCCAACCTACGTATATAAAAGTTGTTTGTAGTGAGGACTTTAGTCCTGATGGGGACTGAAGTCCTCACTACGAACTTGAGACGAACCTCAGATTTTTAACACGCCTTCGGGATTCACAGTCAAGAGCGATCGCCTCTGCAAACCCTCGCGATGTAAAATAGCATTAGCTGCTAACAAACCGCTGCTAACAGCCCTTTCCATCAGACCGCAAGGAAACGGCATTTTCACCCAATCTCCGGCGAACAAAAGATTGGCAACGCCGCAGCAAGTCTCGGGTCTTTCTGCATAACTTCCGGGCGGATAACCCGAGAAATTCTTTTGATTTACCAGTTCCCGGTGCAGCATATTTGCTGATTTTAATTCCGGGACAATTTCGTACAGTTCTTGCTCGAAGGTAGCAAGCAAAACTTCCTGGTTGGGAAATTCTTGCTCTTTATAACAGTAGGCGTGCAGTTCCACCACGCTGCCGCCAGTTTTCTGACTCCACTCGATGAATTCATCCTGAATTCGGTGGTAAAGCGTGATGCTATCTGTCAGTTTGTAACCGGAAAGCGAAGTAAAATAGCTGTGTTCCCAAGGAAAATCTCGATCGAACCAAAAACGCCCCACCGCAAAAGGATCGGCTATTTTCAAATTCTCGACTCGCTGCTGCACTTGCGGGTTAACACCGCCGCTAGCCAACCTAAATAAATGCTGAACCCCCGGCACATCGGTAGCAAAAACATAGTAATCTGCTTGCAATGTTTCTGCCAAACTTTGCTGCTGCGATTTGTTAACTACGGCTGCCAACTGCACCTCATCTGCTTGTCTGGCAACGACCTTAAATCTGGGCAAATTCCGCCGCGCAGGTCCGCTAACAGCGCGACCTTCAGCATCAAAAACTGCCCCGTGACAAGGACAGTGAAATTGACCGTCATCCTGCCTCTGAACGGTGCAGCCTTGGTGAGTGCAAGTCAAAGAAATTGCCTCTTTTCCTGAGGGTGCCACTGCGAAGACACTATCCCCAGCACCGAAATATTCGGGGGATTTGCCGTCAGTTAAAACCTGATTTTTCTTAACCCAAAAAGGCGTTGTGCTGAGGGCATCTCCCGACTGGTAAGTGAGAGAATCAATCTCGCCGTTTTCCCAGTGAATGCCGCTGACCGCGACATCTGTCAAAACTTTGCCACCATTGCTTTCAATGGCTCTGGCAATCGGTTGTACCAAACTCGTACCCATGTCTTGGCGCGTGCCGTTGAATGCCAAACCTTCGGGATTTCCGAAAAAGTAAAAATGGAAAAATTGCATTAATTCTCCCACGCTCAATAGGTCGGGAGCGTTGAGGCTGGATTTGGCAAAAGGCAGAAAATACAAGTCGTAAAGCCCGCGCGGAAATTCATCTTTTACCCAATCAGCTACTGAGATATTATCGAGCCGATCGAAACTTCTTTGAGTTTGAAAACCGCCGATTTCTCGAAATACTTGCCAGTGAGCGGGTTTGGTTAAGTTAATTCCCCATTTCGTCCAGTTAGGCGAGGCTATTCCCAGGTCAACTACATTCCAAGGAAAAGCTGAATGGTTGGGGCGAAAAACTTCCGGTTTGTACTTGCCATCTCGAAACACGACGGCATAGGATTCTAAAGATATAAAATTATCGGTAATTGCCAGTTCCTCAACCACGCTTTTGAGGTTGTAGTATTGCGGGAAAAAACCGTGGAAACCGTGTTCCATCATAAAGGTTTCGTCCCCTACTTGTATCGGCCAACTAGCAATTTTACCTCCGAGTTGGGGCGATTTTTCCAACAGCGTCACGGCAAAACCCCGCTGGGAAAGTTCGTAGGCACAAGCGAGCCCCGCCAAACCGCCGCCGACAACTGCAACGGTTTTGCGAGAATTCAGCAGCTTCGGCAAATCTAGTTTGTCTTCCTGAAAAATGCTCGGCTGCGGCTTGGAAAATCTAGAGTAGCCAAGCAGTCCCCCGGCGGCACCGACTCCGAGAAATTTGAGGGCTGTTCGTCGAGAAACTGGTTGGGATAGCGGTGAATTGGTTGATTGACTCATCAGGAGAAAGCGGTAACGGGCTTAAAACACGTAAATAGTGCGGGAGCTTGGTAGCCCCGTCTTTTTAAAGCGGGGGGTTCAAGCGGCACGAGCAGATTTATCTGCATTCAATATTAATGCCTTTCGTGATGCGGGTCATTTATATAAGCCATTACCCTAGCTGTGCTAACTTTACCGCTAGTGTCATAAAAATAGCTCCTAGTCCACAATGACGGGAGTTTCTTTAATTCGGGAAACTCATCTCTTAAAAGTTTAGAACTTCCACCTTTAAAAGCTTTGATAAAATCGCAGATAAGTGTTTTTGCGTCGTATTCCACAAGTAAATTCACGTGGTCTGATGCAATTTCTTTGGCTTTAATAATCCATTCTCTATCATTGGCTACTGACTCTAATATCTCAGAGAGTCTTAATTTAACTTCCCCTTTCAATACAGGCTTTCTGCGCTGTGGAACCCAAACCAGATGAACCGTAGCTAGTCCAACTGAATGCTCACTATGTCTATATCCTACAGAATCTTTTCTCATTATACACTTGGTTGAATGGTTGACATCTATCAACCAATACTTTAACATAGAAATCTTCCGCACTGGATGGTACAGCGGACTGGGAGGCAGGGTAACAAATCCAATTATTAGGAAAGGAATCAGACAGCCTCGGTTTCGGGAAGAAGAAGCATCGGGACTAATAGAATGCGATTGGCAAGACCCGTATATTTTAGAAATTCCCGATCGAACGATTGGACGAGCGGCATTTATTTAGCAAAGTTTTTAAGTGCGATCCAAATCTGAGCATCGTACCCTCTTGATAATTTCCTAAAAGTAGGGTGCGTCGCTCGCTCAATCTCGGTCGATCGCGATAATTAGTCAACTTAAAAAATTTTGAATGTTGAGTTTTGAGTTTTGAGTTAAATAAAGTTCAGGCACTCAAAACTTAAAACTCATAACTCCCGAACAATTGTCAACTGTCAGCTGTCAACTGTCAACTGTCAACTGACTGCTGGCGATTTTGATAATCGCTGTCAAAAACCTCGCCCAATACTGCCAATCCCTCCAATATTTTCTGCATTTGAGCTTCAGATAAATCGCCCAACATACCCGCAATTTTGGTACGGGTGATAGATCGAATTCGATCGAGTCGATCGATCCCCTTTTGGGTCAATTTGAGCGCCACAGATCGCCTTTCCTGAGGGTGTTCCGCACGATCGATAAAACGGTTTAGGACTAGACGATCGCAAATTGCAGTGGCTGTGGGCCGCGTCACCCCCAAATGATCGGCCAATTTAGATAAAGAAGAACCCGGATGGCGGTAAAGAAACATGAGACTGCGAAACTGAGATATTGATAAAGAAGGTTCTCCGCGATCTCGCATTTCCATTCGGATAAACCCCACAATCGGCAGAATGGTTTCCACTACTTCAGCAGCACAGCGATCCGGAGTTACTCCTTTAGAGATTCGCTCTAAATTCATGTTTGCAGTTTACCTGTCGAAATAGAGTGTTTGTAAGTATAGACGACTGAGAGCATTCAACTATTGATGCTTAATTTTTAATTTTCTTTACAAACATTACAGGTAATGGCTGTGAACTGCAATTGCCGTCATACTAAATATTAGGATTTCTAACTAATTAGTTAGAAATTATTTGGGTAAAATCACCAATTTAGAGTAAATTTGAGGATAATTTTTCATAATTTATTTATTACTCATAAATACTCATCGGATGATAGAAATGCTTCAATTAACTTTCAGGCAAGCCTGCTTTCTTGGATTTGCTTAAAAATGGTTTAGCTGCAGGACTGAGGTCGCCATGCTAGAAATAGGGGAGATCGCGGAAACTCTCGGGGCGATCGCAGGGATTTTCCTTCAAAAATATGATTATCGGCACGCTCGCCGGGAGATTGCCCCAGCCAAGAGGGGCGATCGTGCGCCGTGTTGGTTGCGTGAAGCGTTGGGGCAACCAGGGAGGGCTGCGGGCGCTAGCGGTACAGAGGGAAGAAAAAATAAAGAAATTCTGACAATTAGCATCAAAGTTCCTTCACCAGAATTAGTGACACGCAAGTTGTTAGCAATTCCGAACGCTGTCGGTGGGGCGTTGAAATTACTCCCTTCCCACTAAAAGACTATGTACTTCTTTCTGATTCTTCTCTTCGCGTTCTACCCTTCTCTAAGGCTTCGCCTACTGCGTCGAAAGCGGTTCGCCGATTGCAGTTAATGAGACATAATCTCGAAAGCAGTCAATCGCAGAAAGCGCGGAGTGATCTCACATGACATACTAACAAGTATAAACAACTAGAGTTGTGAGAGGGCGCGCAAGCAAGCTGAACATTCGCAAAATCTAGGTTTCACCGGTACAAACTCACAGAATATAATAGAGAATAGATTTTTAGAACAGGCGAGAATTTTACCTTGACTACTCAGATTCCTCAAAACTTTGTGCAAGCGATCGCGAAAGAGCGCGGTGTCACGGATGCCGAGTTAGAGACAGTATTTATGGCACTAGACGGTCAAGCTACAGCCACGATCGCAACCAAGCTCGGTATTAGCGACATCGCGGTTCGTAAAAGACTTGGCGAGGTGTACAAAAAGTTTCAAATAGGGGGTAACGGCCCTGGAAAGCTGTCAGAATTGAGGCATCAGTTGCTGTTTTTACACCAAACCGAATACGGGCAAGGCGATTTTAGTCCGAGAGGAAAAGGCACCCTATCCAAAATTGGGATCGGACAGCAGCATGAAGATTGGGGCGAGGCACCAGATGTTTCTGTGTTTTACGGGCGCACTGAAGAATTAACTACCTTAAGTCAGTGGATTTTATCAGATAAATGCCGCTTGGTAGCTTTGCTGGGTTTGGCAGGTAGCGGCAAAACCACTCTGTCAGTGCAGTTGGCAAAACAAATACAAAACGAATTTGATTTTGTAATTTGGCGGTCAGTGCGATCGCCCTTGCCAGCAGAAGAGTTTGTAGCTAACCTAATTCAAGTTTTTGCCAACCAACAAAAACCTTATATACCAGCAGACTTCAGTGGCAAAGTTTTGCGCCTCGTCGAGTACCTGCGGAAACACCGCTGTTTGCTGATTTGGGATGATTTTGAGTCAGTTTTGAATGCTGGAGAATTAGCCGGACACTACCGCGATGACTGCGCCGGATATCGAGAATTAATTTTGCGATTGTCCGAAGTAAATCACAGAAGCTGTTTGGTGCTGATTAGTTCGGAAGAACCGACAGAATTAACTTTGCTAGCCGGGGAAAAAGTAAGGTCTTTAAAACCTGCGGTTTCCGAAGAAATTGCCCGCGAAATTTTTCACGAAAAAGGTTTGTCAGCTCGAGACCAAGAGTGGAAAGAGTTGTTGGCGCGGTACGGAGGAAATCTCCTAGCATTTAAGATTGTAGCAGCAACGGTCAGCGAATTTTTTGAGGGAAATGTTGCTAAATTTTTAGAAGCAACGGGATTATTTATCGAGGAAAACATCGGCACTTTGCTAGCGCAGCAGTTCGATCGCCTGTCCAGCGATGAAGCAGATGTTGCTTACTGGCTGGCTGTCGCTCAAAGTCCGGTTTCCCTAGCTCAACTACGCGAGGATCTGCTTGTCAAACCCCCGCTTTCCGATTTGGTGAAAAATCTCGATTCCTTAAGCCGCCGATCGCTAATTGAAAAAATCAACGAAGGCAAGGAAACAACATTCGTGCTGCAACCTTTGATTGTCAAGTATGTTGCCGATTTTTTGGCCGATCGTATTCGAGACGAAGTTTTGGAGGCGATTAAAACCCAAGGAATTGAAGGAATGCAGCTTTTGAAGAGTCATAGATTGAGCGCCGGTGCTGCCAAATTCCCAGGAGGCAAAGAGAATCAAAGTTTTAAGATTTTAGGGCTAGTCAAGAACCGACTGCAAATTTTGTTCCTGAAAACAACAGGCTCCGAATTACCGCTAAACACCTTGACACAAATTGCCTCGGAACTCAAAGATAAATCTCTGCTGGAAGTGGGATATGCTGGGGAAAATCTTGCAAATATTATTGCTGAGTTGAAAGGTGGTTAATTAAATGTAAATTTTTCCCCGATCGGCCTGCGGGATATCCCCCACAGCCACAAAATAGGGACACAACATTGTTGTGTCCCTTTCTTCCTTATTTCTTTCTTTTGATTGTTCTTGTTTCTGCTCTTAGCGATCTCTAACTGCTTTAGCTGCAACATGAGACAGCAAGTTGGCTAGCGTTCGATATTCCTCTTCGACCCCTGCAGTTTGTATTAGTTTAAACGGGCGATCGCGCTGCTTTTAGTAAGGGCGATCGTCCTTACCTTAACAAAGATTAGACTTTCTGGTAAAACATCTGCTAAAATTTTAGCAGTCACAACTCCAACATACAAAAGACCATCCATACCTTCACACAGCAATACTCGATCGTTACTGAAGAATATGCCAGCAAAAGTAGAAATTACCGAGCAACGCAAAAAGGTTGATGCTGCTGAAGCCGAAATCCGATCCAAGCAGCAGCTAGTTAATTACGATACCAAAGAGTATCCTGTCGAAATACTCGTTCAAAAATATATGGAAGGAAAGGATGATGATACCAATGAATTGTTCGTACCCGACTACCAACGTGAAATGGCTTGGGATGAAGCAAGGCAATCAAAATTTATTGAGTCTATAATTTTGGGACTGCCAATACCTTATATTTTTGTTGCTGACATTCATGATGACGAAAATGATGAAGCCCGTTTAGAAATAATAGACGGGACGCAACGCATTCGGACTCTAACTAGATTTATCAATAACGAATTAACATTGACAGAACTAAAAAAAATCCAGAGTTTAAATGGATTTAAGTTTGCTGATTTGCCCCTGGCCCGTCAGAGGCGCTTCAACCGCACGACACTGCGGATGATTCAACTAACTGAAAGTGCCAATGAGGAAGTACGAAGAGATTTATTTGAACGCATTAATACAGGTAGTGTCGATCTAAACGAGATGGAAAAACGCAGAGGCATACTGCCAGGCCAGTTTCTCGAATTAATTGAAGAACTATCGAAACATGACAAGTTCCGCAAGTTATGCGCTTTTTCTGAGTCGGCTATTCGCAGTCGCGAACCACAAGAATTTGTGTTGCGTTTTTTTGCATTTTTAAACAATTATAAGAAATTTAATAGTAAGATAAACATCTTCCTCGATGAGTACCTGAAGCAAGTAAATCAAGATCCGAAATTCGATCGGGAAAAAATGCGGACAGAATTCGAGTCAATGCTAGGTTTTGTAGAAAAATATTTTCCGCAAGGATTCCGTCAAGGTAAAAATTGCGCGAGAACAACAACTCGGATTAAATTTGAGTCACTTGCTGTCGGTGTTGCTTTAGCTTTGAGAGAAAAAAGCAATCTCGAACCGAAGTCAAAGGAATTGCTAGACTCACAAGAGTTCAAAAATTACACAAAATCAGATGCCAGCAGTTCTAAAAACAAAGTAGTTTTACGCATTGAATATGTCCGCGATCGACTGTTAGGTAAAAAATGAATACGGTACTTTTAGATTTCAATACACGTGCCCAAGAGGTAGAAGATTATTTCATTTTTTTAGAATCCTTAATCAAACAAACTACCAAGTTGGCTGTTGCTGACAGTGATGGAAAACATACAATACATAATCTTAATTCTGAATTAGCAAAAACTCTTAAAGCCAATGGCTTCTTATTATTGTATAACTTAGTTGAATCTACTATGCAAAATGCCATTGAATCCATATTTGATGAGTTCAAAAATCAATTAATACCCTTCGATCGACTCAAACCCCAAATCAAAATAATTGTTCTTCAAAATCTTAAAAACCGTTCTCCTAAAAAAATTCATTTAGAAATCACCCAAATATCTACAGACATCATCACAGCTACATTCGATCGCGAAGAACTCTTTTCAGGTAATGTGGATGCTAGATTGATTAAAGAAATAGCAGAAAAATACGGTTTTTCATATCAAACAGATCCGATGAAGACAAAGAACGGGCAAAATCTTTTAGTTGTTAAAAGTAACAGAAATGATTTAGCTCACGGAGTTAAGTCTTTTGAAGAAGTGGGGCGAGATAAGACTATTGAGGAAATTTTAGAAATTAAGGTAGAAATTATAGAGTACCTGCGTCAAATACTAGAGAATATTAAAACTTATCTTGACAATCGAGAGTATTTGGACGGAACTACAGGTACTCCTTAATTTTAGGCTAAGAAACCGGGTTTCTCGGATGATTTACGTTAAGTGGCGAGACATCTCGGAAGAAAACCGGTTTCTGGGAACGCTCTGAAGGCTACTTGCGTACCATCGCAGAGCGAATTACAGCATTTGGATGGTATTTATTAGTCTGATAAAATCCATCTTTTCCCGCACCGTAAACCCCGGCAAATTGTTTGCCATCAGCCAAGGGAACAAACATAATTTTTCGAGTCGGTTGTTTGGCAAAAACTACATTTTCTCTCATTTCATTATCGACATTATAAGATAAAGTAGCCTTACCGTAAATTGCCTCAGCTTGTTTCAAAGTCATTCCCGGCCCGACGCCCCGAGCTGTTTTATAATTAGGATTGTCAGTCATTAAGAGTTCAATAACATCGGTATCTTTCAGCTTAGTACCCGCAGCGTAGATAATCCGATACTGAACTTTGCCCGATCGAATCACGGCTACAGCATCAAAATCTACCATCAACCCAGATTCTACCTTAAATTGTGCCGTTGCACCCAGGACCTTTTTCAGTTGTCCGAAAGTCATGCCAACTTTTGCCTCGCCGATCGCGCGATCGGATATTGTTAAACTTGCAGCAGCAACTTTTTGGGCTGCATTCGCAGCTTCTCCCAATTGATTTGCACCCGCGCGCGCGGCAGCAGCATTGGGACTCGAAATAAATCCAGTCCAACAGCCGATCGCAGCCAAAGCCGCTATCATCGATCCAGACAAAATTTTGACATTCAACATGACTAATTCTCCTAAATTTCAAATGCGACTATCTACCCGCATCTTCCTGACTGTCTTGGGGATAACATTATTAGTTTGGATTCTCAGAGGAGTCGGCCTCTTGACATTCATTCCCGGTGCCGTTATTTGGATACTGGTTTTGCTGTCTTTTATTGCGGGTATTCTCAGCACTTTACTGCGCCACTAATCCCTAATCCGGCAATTATTCAATTTGAAATTTGAGATTTGAGATTTGAGATTTGCAAGCGGTTTGTAGTGAGGACTTCAGTTCTCTGAATCTGCGGACTGAAGTCCTCACTACAAACTAATCAGCGCCCGGTGCGCGCTGCGCGGACTACCGTGAATTTAGCAATTACTTCTTCCTTCTTCCTTCTTCCTTCTTCCTTCTTCCTTCACAATTACCGTGCCCTGCATAATTTCATTGCCTTACCCACCGTCACATTTAACTGAGCGCCAATCAGCATCGCCAAAGCAGAAAGATAGAGCCACAATAGCAACACAATAAAAGTACCGATCGTCCCGTAAGCCCAACTAAAATTGCCCAAATGCAACACATAAAATCGAAACACAGCCGACAGCAATGCCCACAAAATAGCAGCAAACACGGCCCCCGAAAAAATCGGCACATCCTTGTAATGCCTGCTCGGTCCGTAGCGGTAAACAAAAGCAAAAGCAACTGACACAATTCCTAGAGAAATCGGCCACCTCCACAGTTGCCAAACAGCTAAAAGTTGCGCCTCCAAAGGACAATTACCTGCCAGTAGCAAGCAAGTTTGAACATCTGTTAAATCGCAATTAGCTACCGACTGCAACAGGCAACTCTGGCGGGCAACAGCTCGGACAATTAAATCGCTGACAAATACAGCTCCCGATGCTAGAATTAACAGGACGATCGTCCCGATACTCAGCACCAAAGAAATCAGCTTAGATTTCACAAAAGAGCGAGTTCGATCGAGCGGAATTTGATGGATGCGATCGAGAGCAGCCATTGCCGCGCTCATCACCCCAGAAAATGCCCAAATCGCTACCAAAAAACTCGCCGAAAATAGCCCTCGATTGCGAGTTAACAGAATTTCTTTAATTAAGCCGCCAATCAAATTCCGCACCTCTTCGGGTATTACTTCCCCCAAAAGGCGGGCAATTTGATACAGTGTTGATTGCAAAGGTTCAAACAGAGCGATCGCCGACAGCACCGCCAACAGCCCCGGAAACAGCGCCAGCATAGAATTGTAAGCCATTTCCGCCGACAGCCCCGGCAAGCGATGCTCGCCTGCCTTCGCCACGATTTCCTTCAGTGTCTCCCAACTCAAACACTGACAAAACAGCCAAAAACCCCAAAATTTCCGTTTGGCAGCCTTCATCGGCTTCAAAAGTGCCTTGAATGCAGCTAAAATCAGGTAGCGCAACCAGTAATAAATGTCCATAAGTAGAAGGAAGAAGGAAGCAAGAAGGAAGAAGCAAGAAGGAAGAAGAAGCTGTTAGGTGGTAAGTCGTAGGTGTTAGGTTACAGCTCACAAATTCCCAATTTGCGATCGAAAATCTCACATCGAATGAATTACCAATCAAAAATCTCAAATTTTACCTAAAATCAACAATTACAATCAAAAATCCCAAAGCTAAAATCTAAAATCAACAATATGTCTCAAGATATCAAACAGTGGTTAGATGAAATCCAGCGGCTGCAACAGCAATTAGCAGAAGTTACGCGCGAACTCGATGAGGTTGGTGAAAGTGCCGCCCAGTGGCGGCAACTCTACAATACCGAAGCCGAGCAGCGGCGCAATGATGCTAAATTAGCTCAGCAAACCATCGATTCTCTGGAATCAGAATTAGAGCGATTACTAAATGTTTCTCCAGATTACCCTGCAGGTAGCGGAGCTGGATCGGCCCGCCAGCAGGAAGTCGAACAGTTGCAAACAGCAGACGAACTTAAAACTAAGTTAACAGAAGTTCTCGAAGAGCGCGATCGGGCGATCGAACAAGTCAAGCAACTGGCTCAAGCCCTCAAACAAGAAGAAGCCCGCCATGCCGAAACCAGAATCAATTTAACTAGCGCCCTCGGCGATGCTGTTGATTTGCTCTCCAAAGCACAAAATCCTCGTGCTGCGAAAACCAAGACAGAATATTCCTTAGAGATAGTACCTACTCGCACCGAAAACCCTGGGGAAACTGCGATTGAAATCCGCCAAACTCCCGTCCAAAAAAGCAAAAATCCCGCCCAGCTTCCGGCTTCAAAAAACCAATTACTCGAACTACCGCCATTTGGAAATTCGTTAGCTGATAGTTGATAGTTGGTAAGGAGTTTTGAGTTTTGAATTTTGAGTTTTGAGTTAAAGACAGTTCTTAATTCATAACTCAAAACTCACAAATTAAACACTCAAAACTCACAAATTAAACTCAGAACTTCCCCTCTTCCCCTATCTCTATATTCCTCAGTTATTAGTCATTATTTTTCACGCAAAAACCACAGTCCGATTGCCGTAAACCAAAACCCGATTTTGCAAATGATATCGCACGGCTCTTGCTAAAACAATTCTTTCTAAATCTTTCCCTTTGCGAACTAAATCCGACACTTCATCGCGGTGACTCACGCGCACAACATCTTGTTCGATAATCGGGCCAGCATCCAAATCCGGCGTAACGTAGTGCGCTGTTGCACCAATGATTTTTACGCCTCTTTCATAAGCTCTTTCGTAGGGTTTCGCACCGACAAAAGCAGGTAAAAATGAATGGTGAATGTTGATAATGTTGGGAAATTCAACTGTAAAATCTTTGCTCAAAATTTGCATATATTTGGCTAAAACTACCAAATCAATTTTATATTTTTTCAGGATTTCTAATTGTTGCGCTTCTTGAACAGCTTTAGTATCTTTAGTAATTGGAACGTACTCAAAGTCGATACCGTATTGTGCCGCGATCGACCTTAAATTTTCATGATTGCTAACAATCAGGGGAATCTCAGCGTTAATTTCGCGCGCTCGCTGCCGCCAAATCAAGTCTAACAAACAATGGTCTTGACGGCTAACCCAAATCGCTATCCGTTGAATTTGATGGGAGAAATACAATTGCCAACTGGCTTGTAAATCCTTGACAAGTTCGCTAAAAGCAGGTGCTATTTCTTCGGTTTTCAAGTCAAAATCATCTAATTGCCATTCTAGCCTGCTCAGAAACAATCCAGCGGTAAAATCGGTATGGTGATCCGCGTGGATGATATTGCCATTATGGGACGAGATAAAGTTAGCAAGTAAGGCGACAAGTCCTTTGCGATCGGGACAGGCAATTAACAGGGTTGCTGCAGGCTGAGTCATGGTAGAATAGCAAAAGTGTTAAGTTTTATTTTAGGCGATCGGATGGGGTTTATGATATCGGGCGATAGTCGATCGTTGGTGAAACACAAAATTATAAAACGCAGCACCTGCTGGAATATCATTTAAGATAAAAAAGTTCGATCGCACCTACAGAAATTCGGAAGGAGTGGCGGAGTGGCAGAAGGCGAACGCACCTTAATATTAAAACAGACTGACTCTCGGGACATAAACTGGCCCCTGTGGCCGATCGTCCCCCTCTATCCCTACAGCAAACGGCGCACCATCCGCAAGGAAATAGTCAAAGATACCATCTGGACTTTCGATCAGCTTCAAGGCATCTTTTACGTAGTCGTCCCGATTCGGATGACAGTAATTAAACTGCAACCAGCAGGCCTTGTCATCTATTCCCCCGTCGCGCCCACTCCCGAGTGCATCCGCTTGCTCAACGAATTAGTAGCAGAGCACGGTGAAGTTAAATATATCTTTTTAACAACCGCTTCCGGCCTCGAACACAAGGTTTTTGTCGGCCCGTTTGCCCGCCGTTTTCCCCAAGCCCGAGTATTTGTCGCGCCGGGGCAGTGGAGTTTTCCGCTGAATTTGCCGCTAAGCTGGCTGGGATTGCCCGCCAAACGCACCTCCGTACTTCCCCCCAACAGCAGCAACACGCCCCTAGCAGGCGAATTTGATTGGGCAATTCTGGGCCCGATCGAGCTGGGTTTGGGTAAATTTGCTGAAGTTGCTTTATTTCACGGTCGATCGCGCACGCTGATGCTAACAGATTCTGTCATTTCCATTCCCGAAAATCCGCCCGCGATCGTCGAATTCGATTCATATCCGCTACTGTTTCACGCCAGAGACAGCGCCTCGGAAGTTTTGGCAGACACTCAAGAAAATCGGCGCAAAGGGTGGCAGAGAATCGCTTTATTTGCCACGTATTTTAGCCCCAGCGTGTTGGAAGTGCCGCCGTGGTCGGGAGTATTAGCAGACTCTCTCAATGCGCCAGAACGCTCAAAAAAAGCTTATTTCGGGTTGTTTCCATTCAAGTGGAAAACGGGTTGGGAGCGATCGTTCGAGGCTTTGCGGGGAGGGGGCAGATTGTTGGTAGCGCCGGTGTTGCAGGCTTTGATTCTCAATCGCGCGCCGCGAGAAACTTTGGATTGGGCCGATCGAGTGGCGAGTTGGGATTTTCAAAGGATTGTACCCTGTCATTTCGATCGGGCGATCGACTGCAGCAAGCGTGAATTTCGCCAAGCATTCTCGTTTTTAGAAAAACACTCGGCTGTTAATTATTTACCTGAAGACGATCTGAAATTGCTCGGTGAAATTGATGTTGGTTTGAGTAAAACTGGTTTGGTGCCGCCGGCAAAGGAAAAGGTTTGAGAGGGGGAAGGGGAGAAATTAGCGATCGAACTCTTGTTGGCATAAATCCGTTTTTCATCAATGCTGAAAGCATCTACTGAAATTTGGCTCGACCCAACTATCAATGTATTTCAGACCTTCGGGCAACATTCTGCCTGCATCGCGAACGCGCTGATAAATTGGTAGCATATCATTATCCTTGAACCGTTCAATTACCATGAATAACATTCGATCGTCCTAATTTTTTATTGTTATTTCTTACTTCTTATAGCCTGACAAATGATAACTGACAACTGATAAATAACTCACCGAAAGCAAGCGGGGACTGTCGCACTATTATCAACGATCGACTATCGCCTATCGACTATCAACTTATCGCGATCGCCACAACACAAACAAGGTTAAAAACGATAAGAAAAACATCAATCCTGCCGCCCAGCCATAAGCTGCCGCGAGACCGAATATCTTACTTAGCGGTTGACTCGCAAAAGGAGAGAGAAACTGACCCAAGAAAAACGCGCTGGTAATACCGCTGACAACTCTCCCGCGCAACTTTTCCGGCGTCACTGTAGTGAGACAAAGATTCATATTCGGCATTAACAAACCCAATCCTACACCCGAGATCGTCAGTCCTACCAACACAACAAAATAATTGCCGATCGAACTAATAATTGCATAACCCAGCGCCATATTGATAAACGAAATACCGTAAATAGCGGTAAAACTGAGGCGAGATTTGAGGCGACGGTACTGAATGGAAGCGATCGCGGAAAATAAGGAAAGTAGGGCGATCGCAAATCCTTCTTGAGCGGCGCTGGTGTTGGCAACTTGAGTGAGATAAAATGGCAATTGCACGGGGATGAAATAAAACACGAGCTGCGTAATTACAGCAATGCCATAGGTCAATGCTACCAGCCCAACGGGAAATTTTTGAGATTCATTGGTGGAAATATTTGCAAGGTTTTGATTCGATAGTTGGCGCGGTGGTTCGGGAAGCGATAATACGGCCAGCGGCACTAATGCTAAGGCAATCAAATAAATTAGAAAAGGAAAGCGCCAATTAATATCAGCTAAAAAGCCTCCAAAGGTGAGAAATATGACGCCTCCCAATCCCATGAAACCTGCCTGCAGTCCCAAAAACTGGGCGCGAGTATCCCCAGTGTAATAATCGGCAATTAAAGTGGTGGCAATTGTCATGATTCCCGCAACACTTACGCCGAGAAATGCCCTACCCACCAACAACCAATTTAAGTCGTTCAACAAAAATCCCGAACTTCCTGCGATGCCGTAAAGGCATAATGCCAATAGCAGCAGCAGTTTGCGCCCCAAACGATCGATAATAATCCCAACTAAAGGAGCGCCGAGGGCGATGAATAAAGCAGGTAATGTTAAAGCTAACCGCACCAAATAATCTGCATTTGGAACTGCTGCGAAATGTTCTCGCATTGTTGGCAGAGATGGCGCGATCGTGGCCCCTGACATGACAGTTAGAGTGCTGATTGTCATCAGGGTAAGCTGGGTGAGTCGCGAATCAGCGTTCAGAGATGTTTCAGCGTTCAATAAGTTTTTAGGCATATTGCTTTATCATTTTGAACTTACCTTAAAGTCGATCGAAATGTATATTTATGCTCTTAAGTTATTATCTTAAAACATCTTAAGGCGATCGAGCGGCAAGATAAGAAAAATTTTAGCAAGTTTAAGCAAGTTAACCGTGACGGTCGAGCAACGTTTATCGCGCCCAACACCTTAACCTGTAAAGAGTTTGGTTAACCTTTCCCTGCTTTGCTTAAGTTGAGATGTTAAATAGCAAAAGTTGAGTGGCGCGATCGGGTTGCGGAATCCAAACTAAATATCATATATTTCGGGCCGGCCATAGCGACTAATGTAATAATGAATACAGCTTGCAGGTAGCAACTTCGCAATTTCCGCCGAGCGCGTCACCGAGCAAATATACTCAGGTTTTCGATCGGCTATTGCATTAATGGTATATTTGAATTATTCTAGTTTTTAGGAAAATAACCATTTCAATCAGGCAAAACTCTACCGATATTGAGAGCTTCGCGTAACTTTACTGAAGAGCTTTAGGGTGGCATTTATCTAACACAAAAGACTCGCGCGATCTCTTTCTATTGTCAGGCAGGCTAAATTGCGCGCGATCGCGGCATCGCCTCCATGAATATTTTCCCAATTTTGGCTCTCAATCTTAGCATGGGGTGGCAATTCCTTGCTCCCCACTACAAGATGCTCTAATCATTTTGAGGAATACAGAAAATAATGAACGAATACAACTTTTTCCCAAAAGCAATTTTGTCAGTAAATCGCGAGGAATACTATCAAGAAAAAGACGATCCGAAACCCGACTCGCACCAACTTCCCTTACAGCTAACCATCAAACAAGGAAAATCTAACGATCGAACTGTGCTTCCTGCCGCTCTGCAAGGCTGTGTATTTATTATTGCTCCCGTTGCTTCCGTTGATTCTCCAACTGTCAATCCAGACAATCAAAAAGTTGTGCTACCTGCTAGTGATGGGTGGACATCCCTCCTCAATGGAGATGGCATGATTTACCGTTTGGAATTTAACGCAGGTCAAGCAACTTTGTCATCGCGATTTGTCAATACACCATCTCACTACGCCGATCGCATAACTCACAATAACCCCGACTACGATCGTCTGAGGTTTATCAATTTAGAAGTTGCCAGAATGTCCCTAACTCTGGGACAAAACAATCAAATCAATACAGCTTTTTTGCCGGTGAAATTTCCCGCAGATCCCAGCAATCGCTTGCTGGTAACTTGGGATGCAGGCCGCCCTTACGAAATCGATCCCGAATCTCTCAAAATTATTGCACCTGTCGGTTCCCTAGCAGATTGGAGTCCTCTGATTGACTTACCTATAAAATTTGTCTTCCCACAAATGATGACTTCGGCTCATCCGGCTTTAGATCCCGTTACAGGTGAAATGTTTAACACCAACGTAGTGAAGTCATTGAGTACGTTGATATCGATCGCGAATGTCTTTCCTTTCGATGTGCGAGAATGGTTGTCCAAAGAATTAGCAAATTATCCTAAATGCCTTCTCGAACTAATTCTCAAAATTGCCAGTCCAGTCATCGATCGCTTGACTCAATTTTTAACTAAAAAAGTTTTAGAGTTTACCAATTTTTTGGAAAATACATTGGGTTTAGGCAGCGACGACTGTCTCTATCTAATTCGCTGGGATGGTAAAAATGCTTTGCAAAAGTGGCCGATCGTACTCGCTGACGATCGACCGATAAGCATTCAGCAAACTGTCCATCAGATCGGAATAACCGAAGATTATATCCTGATAGCAGATACATCTTTCAAAATCGTCATCGAAGATTTAATTCCCGCCCTTAATATTTCGCAGCCTCAAAATAGAAAACGATTGCTAGGTAAAAGCAAGGAAGCGCAAAAACAGGAAATTGAAGATATAATTAAAAAACTCAGACCGTACCTTACCTATCCTCAATCCCCAAATACCTACCTTTATATTATCG
Source organism: Oscillatoriaceae cyanobacterium Prado104 (assembly GCA_025454405.1). Taxonomy (GTDB): domain Bacteria; phylum Cyanobacteriota; class Cyanobacteriia; order Cyanobacteriales; family Microcoleaceae; genus Microcoleus. The sequence goes on from JALOON010000091.1 coordinate 21,124, forward strand.
ATCGCGCACAATTGCAAAAGGTGCCGCCGGGAAGTAAAATTCAAGCTCAATCTATCGAAATCCAGCGAGAGTTTGCTCACTTCCTAACAAACTACGAAAATCCCGCCGACAAAGATGGGAAAAAGATTATTACCATTAACGCTGCTCTCAATACAGCAACAGACGCAGCAGAATTCATCCACCGCGAAGATATTTCTTACTACAAGGAAAGCGAGATCGACAGCCAACTCAAAAATCTGTCTGGGATGTTAACCAGCGGGTTAGCTGTCAACCGTTCGGGATTTTACCAAATTAGCATCGATCGAGAACAGAACCCAAACCTCGAAAGAGAAGAACTGCTCGATTTAAAAAAATCTCAGGAAAATACCTGGTATCTAGCATTATATGCTTACCAGAACGATCGACCGACTGAGCCGCTTCAGGATATCTACCAGCTTAGTTTTGGAGCCTGGACAAATATGCTAACAGAGTTGGTATATGAAATGTACGAAAACTATCCGTATCGCGAACGTAAAGAGCGACTGAGTGCGATCGTAGAGCAAATAAAAAAAGGCGTTCCCGCCACTCTCAGCCACCTCAAGATCGATGCTAATGCCGCACCAGGAAAAGTGTTGAACATTGTTGATTCTTATAAATTCGATCGCGGTTATTTTGCCAGTTCACCTCAATTCGTTCCCTACACAAATCCCGAAACAGGTAAACCTCAAAACTTCATTGTCTGTACTGTAGTTCATTCCGATAATCTGCTTTCCCATGCCGGCGGGCAGTCCGATCCTAGCAACAGTTGGTCAAATAATAGCGAAATCTGGATGTTTGAGACCGATCGCTTGCAGGATGGCCCGCAGTACCGACTCAGCCATCCCCAACTCAATTTAGGAGTTACCCTGCATACAACTTGGCTGCCAAAGGCTGAACCTGCTCCACCTCGCGAATATAACGTCAGGGAAGATTTCCAACAAGCAGTGGCGGATTGCAAAAAATGGCTGGAAGAAAGCGGTCGAGAAACGCTCGCTCAAAAGGTTGATAGTTTGTTTGAACAAGTGTATGACGAGTTTGAGCGCGATCGGAAAAAATCAGACTAGAAAATCGAACGAGCGCAATCCTGAATTGGAAACAGTCTTGTGGAAAATAGTGAAATCGTGTCCGGTTGATTGCCAGCAATCAAAACAGTTGGTAGTGCGGACTAAAGTCCGCTCCTTAGTTGCGGACTAAATTCCGTACTACCAACCTAATTTATCGCAGTCGATCGACCTAACTACGATCTGAATTGACACTCCGCACACTATAATTGCAGTGTTACGATGTTTTACTATAAAATAAAAAAACTGTCGATCGAGAAGTTACTAACTTATACATTTAACAACTATGACCGCAATGATAATTCCTGGTTATCGTATAATCGATCGGTTGTATTCAGGTTCCAGAACCGAGGTTTATCGAGCAGTTTGCGAATCAGACCAACAACCAGCAGTCATCAAATTGCTCAAAAACGAGCATCCGACCTTCAACGAACTATTGCTGTTTCGCAATCAATATACTATTGCCAAAAATCTCGATTTTCCTGGAATTGTTAAACATTTAAAGCTGGAAAATTCGGGCAACAGTTTTGCCCTAGTGATGGAGGACTTCGGCGGTATCTCCCTAAGCGAATACATCGAGTCAACCAGACAGCAAAACAATTCTTCTTTCCCGCTTCCCGGAGGCATTAGCGAATTCCTCCACACAGTCATCCAAATTGCCCGAACTCTGGAAAACCTTTATACCTGCGGGGTAATTCACAAAGATATCAAACCGCAGAATGTTTTGATTAACCCCCAAACTAAGCAAATAAAATTAATTGACTTCAGCATCTCCTCGCTGTTACCAAGAGAAAACCAAGAAATTGCTAACCCAAACGTTTTGGAAGGAACCCTCGCTTATATGTCTCCGGAACAAACGGGACGCATGAATCGGGGGATTGACTACCGCACCGACTATTACTCGCTGGGAGTGACATTTTACGAACTATTAACCGGACAACTTCCCTTCGAGTCCGCCGATCCGATGGAATTAATCCACTGCCATATCGCCCGGATGCCGGCTCCTCCAATTGCAATCAATCCTGCGATCCCTCAAGTGTTGAATGACATCGCGATGAAACTGATGGCAAAAACGGCAGAGGAGCGCTATCAAACAGCTTTTGGAGTGCGCTGCGACTTGGAGAAATGTTTGGCACAATACTCGAGCCAAGGCTGTATCCCTGCGTTTAAGTTAGGGGAAAGAGATATCTCGGAACGCTTCGCGATTCCCGAAAAACTTTACGGCAGAGAAACCGAAGTGGCAAGCCTGTTAGCCGCCTTCGATCGAGTCAGTGCAGGTACTACAGAGATCGTGCTAGTAGCCGGATTTTCCGGCATTGGAAAAACTGCTGCAATTAATGAAGTCCACAAACCTATTGTCCGGCAACGCGGTTATTTCATCAAGGGAAAATTTGACCAATTCCAGCGCGATATTCCTTTCTCTGCTTGGGTGCAGGCCTTCCAGAATTTGATGCAGCAATTGCTGAGCGAAAGTGCTGCTACCCTACAGAAGTGGCAAACCAAAATCTTAGAGGCTTTGGGTGAGAACAGCCAAGTTATTATCGATGTCATTCCTGAATTAGAACTGTTAATTGGCAAACAGCCCCCAGTTCCAGTATTAGAAGGAACTGCGGCTCAAAATCGCTTCAATCTGCTGTTTGAAAAGTTTATCAGAGTCTTCGCAACTGTTGAGCATCCCCTAGTCATTTTCCTGGACGATTTGCAGTGGGCAGATTCTGCTTCTTTAAAGCTGATGCAATTGCTCTGCGGCCAGACAAACTCGCGCTACCTGTTGCTAATCGGAGCTTATCGAGATAACGAAGTCTCCGCAGCACATCCTTTGATACTGACATTAGATGAGATTCGTAAAGCTGGTGCGACAGTCAATCAAATTACCCTCGCCCCTCTAGAACAAGCATCCCTAAACCGCCTGATTTCCGATACTCTGTGTTGTCCTCCCCAAAGGGCAGTTCCCTTAACAAAACAGGTGTTTGCTAAAACCAAAGGGAATCCCTTCTTTGCAACTCAATTACTCAAATCCTTACAGGTCGATGGTCTAATTTCATTTGACTTTAGTTGCCGCTATTGGCAGTGCGATATTGCCCGAGTCATGGCACTGACATTGACTGATGATGTGGTCGAGTTTATGGCACTCAAGCTAAAAAAATTGCCAGAGCCTACTCAAGCGGTTTTGAAACTAGCTGCCTGTATTGGCAACCAATTCGACCTAGCCACGCTCTCCATTGTCAGCGAGAAATCTCAAGCTGAAACAGCGGCCGATCTGTGGAGAGCTTTGCAAGAAGGTACAGTTATTCCTGTCAGTGACGTTTACAAGTTATTTCAGGCAGAAGATAACGAATTGTCGCCGATCGCTAATGATGAAAATTCATTGCATTTAGCAATTAGCGATGCCCAATTGCCGGCTTACAAATTTTTGCACGATCGCGTCCAACAAGCAGCTTATTCTCTGATTCCCAAAGACCAAAAACAGTTAACCCATCTGAAAATCGGTCAACTGTTATCGAACAATACGAGTGTAGAAGAACGAGAAGAGAAAATTTTTGATATTGTCAATCAATTGAATATTGGAGCTGGGTTAATTAGCGATCGAACTCAGCGAGATGAACTGGCTCAGTTGAATGCGATCGCCGGACGGAAAGCGAAAACTTCTACAGCTTATGCTGCTGCTGCGCGCTATTTAACTGCTGGACGGGAACTCCTGGCAGCAGATAGCTGGCAACAGCAATACGAACTCACCCTTTCACTTTATGAAGAAGCCGCTGAGGTTGCATACCTCAATGGTGACTTAGAACAAATGGAGCATTCGATCGAGGTAGTGCTGCAACAAGCCCAGACGCTGTTAGAAAAAGTGAAGGTTTATGAAATTAAAATTCAAGCTACAGCACAGAACAATCTTCTAGAAGCCGTGCAAATGGCGCTCTCCGTACTCGAGATGTTAGGAGTCACTTTTCCCGATTCGCCTAATGCCGAGGATATCCAACAAGCACTACAAGAAACCCTTGCCAATTTGTCAGATAGGTCGATCGAGGATTTAATCGACCTACCCGAAATGACTGACCCTTATAAGTTAAAAGTGATAGCGATCTGCAGCAGTATGTTGACAGCCACCTATATTGCTGCCCCAGCCCTTTTACCTCTAATTGTATTTAAACAGGTCAACCTCTCGCTTCAATACGGCAATACCGCTTTATCAGGAGTGGCTTATTGCTATGGGGGCTTACTACTTGGCAGCATGGCAGAAGAGATTGAAAGAGGGTATCAAATGGGTCAATTGGCTTTAAAAATCTTGGAGCGTTTTCGAGCCAAAGAACATATGCCTGCGATCTTAGTGGTTTTTAATGCCACTATCAGGATTTGGAAAGAACATATTGCCAGAACTGTACAACCTTTTGAAGCTACCTATCAAATTGGACTGGAAGTCGGAGAACTCGCCTATGGCCCTCAGGGCGTTTACTTGTTCGCATTCCATTCTCTGGTGAGCGGCGAAAATTTAGAAGAGTTGAAACCTAAATTAGGGGCTTATTGTGAAGCATTAATTAAGTATAATGTTGAAACGTTTTTGAACTACGCTCGAATCTATTACCAAGCGCACTTAAATTTAATTGGAAGTAAAAATGGTAGTTACGAATTAATTGGCGAAGCATACAACGAAGAGGTCATGTTACCGCTTCATATAAAAAACAACGATCGCTATGCTGTTTTCGCTGTATCGGTTATTCAACTATATCTTTGCTATCTGTTTGGCGAGTCCGATCGGGCGCTGGAAAATGCAGACAGAGCCGAACAATATATCGATGGCGGACCGTCAACATTACTGATTCATTTGTTTCATTTTTATGATTCTCTAGCTCAGTTGGCAATATACCCCAATACATCGACTGCGTTTGAACAGCAACAAATTCTGAAAAAGGTAGCTGCCCATCAGGAAAAAATGAAAAAGTGGGCGGGTCACGCGCCGATGAATTACCTGCATAAATACTATCTGGTAGAAGCGGAGCGGCATCGGGTTTTGGGTGAAAATTTAGAGGCAATGGACTGCTACGATCGCGCGATCGCCACAGCCAAAGAAAACGAGTACATCCAAGACGAAGGTCTTGCCAACGAACTCGCTGCCAAATTCTATCTCGCTTGGGGAAAACAAACCATTGGAACAGCCTACCTCACTAATTCCTATTACTGCTACGCTCGCTGGGGAGCCAAAGCAAAAGTTCAAGATTTAGAACAACGCTATCCCCTATTACTTGCTGCCATTCTCGTTCAACCAACGACGCCAAAACAAGGGGAAACACTTTTCCAAACGATCGCGTCCACTGTCACCTCTCAAATTTCAGGGTCGAACAGCTCATCCGTTTTCGACTTGACAGCGGTACTCAAAGCGTCCCAAGCGCTTTCGAGTGAAATTGACTTGAGTAAATTGCTCTCAACATTGATGCAGGTTGTACTGGAAAATGCTGGAGCCTCTAAATGCGCTTTGATCTTATCCGATGCAGGCAAGTTAGTTATTGAAGCAACTGGAGTTAGCGGTACGGCACAGACAAAAGTATTGCAATCGATTCCAGTCGAACAAAGCAGGGAAATTCCTGTTACTGTTATCAACTATGTCTATCGCACATCGCAAACTCTGGTACTCGACAATGCCAGTATCCAAAACACATTTTCCGCTGACCCTTACATCATCAATACCCAACCTAAATCGGTTTTGTGTGCGCCGATCGTCGATCGAGGCAAATCGATCGGCATCCTGTACTTAGAAAACAATCTCACCACCAAAGCATTTACTCGAGAGAGATTGGAAGTCTTAAAAATCTTATCCGCGCAAGCAGCCATCTCGATTACTAATGCCAAACTCTATGCCGAAGTTTCCGCCAGCGAACGACGGTTGACGCAATTTTTTGAAGCAATGCCAATCGGCGTTTCCGTTCACGAACCTACCGGACAAATCTACTATGCCAATCAGACAGCACAGCAGTTACTGGGCATCAGCGTTTTACCAGAAGCCGGAACAGAGCAATTATCGGAAGTGTATCAAGTTTATCGTGCCGGAACCGATCGATTGTACCCGACCGATCTGCTGCCCCTAGCGCGATCGCTCTCTGGCGAACCTGCAAACGCTGACGATCTCGAACTGCACCAACCCGATAAAGTTATCCCTTTGGAAGTTTCCTCTACCCCAATTTTTGATGAAACGGGGAACCTTGTTTATGCGATCGCGGCTTTCCAAGACATTACCCAACGAAAAGAAGCCGAAAAATTGCTCGCCGAATACAATCAAACTTTAGAAGGACAAGTTAAAGAACGCACCGCCCAACTTGAAGCAGCCAATCAAGAAATTATGGCACTCAACGAGCGACTCACAACAGAAAATTTGCGGATGAGTGCCGAACTCGGTATTGCCAAACAACTGCAACAAATGGTGCTGCCCAAACCCGAAGAATGCCATGCCATCGCAGACTTAGACATCGCTGGATTTATGCAGCCGGCCGACGAAGTAGGTGGGGATTATTACGACGTACTTAATACCGATAATGTTGCCACCATCGCCATCGGTGACGTGACGGGACACGGACTCGAAAGTGGCATTTTAATGCTGATGACTCAAACGGCTGTCCGCACCCTAAAAGAAATTCAAGAAAACGATCCGGTGCGCTTTTTAGATACGCTCAACCGCACAATTTATAAAAATTTGCAGCGCATGAACTGCGACAGAAACCTGACGTTAGCTATCCTCAATTATGCTGAGGGAAAACTCAGCATCAGCGGTCAGCACGAGGAAATTTTAGTTGTGAGAAATGGCGGTCAAATCGAACGGATCGATACGGTAGATTTAGGATTTCCCATTGGCTTGGACGGCGACATTGCCGATTTAATTAGTCACGAATTGGTGGAATTAGAACCGGGGGATGGGGTGGTACTTTATACCGATGGCATTACCGAAGCCCGAGATATCGATCGCCAATTCTACGGCTTGGCAAGACTGTGTGAAGTAGTGGCGATGAATTGGCATAAGAGTGCCAAAGGGATCGAGCAAGCAGTTATTGACGATTTGCGGGGATTTATTGGAGAACAACAGGTGTTTGACGATATTACTTTGGTGGTTCTCAAACGCACCGATGGGTAGAGTACCCCGAGTCATAAAAAATCTAGGTTTGTTACCGTTACATAAGACCTACTCAAATCTACTCTATAACGGAAACAAGCCGGATTTGGTAGCAGGAGCGATCGCGGGCTGTTCCTAGTATATTTAGGGCTTGCTGAATAAGTCTTTTGGTGAGGGGGGCATAGGGCATAGGGCATAGGGCATAGGGCATAGGGCATAGTTTTTCTCCGTTTCGAGTCGGGA
>JALOON010000149.1 GCA_025454405.1 Oscillatoriaceae cyanobacterium Prado104
GGGTTCGCCTAAAACTTCAATAATTCGCCCGTCTTTAACGTGAACTTTCAGGCGGCAAAGCGAGTTGCAAAACTGACAGGCGCTATCAACAATTTTGTCAGGAGTCAAAGCTGCCGATTGTTTGGTAAAATCGTTACCGATCGCCTGAGAAACCTCGTTTTCTGGTTTGGGAAGTTCTGCTGATTTATTAGCATTGTCGGGCAAATTTTCGGTTTCTGGCGCGCCCGGATTGTTCGATTGAGTTGATGTTTTCGGCTGTTTTCCTTGACAACTGACAGCTAAGTTGGCGGCACCGGCTGCGGCAGCAGTGAGGGCAGTTTTTTTCAAAAATTCTCGGCGCGATTTCTGTTTTTTACCTTTTGATGTCATAACGTTTCTGATGTCATGTTCGGTAAATTAACTGCGAGTGCGATCGAACTCTATTCGCTCTAATTAGGAGCGAGCGACCGCAATATCTAGTAGGATGCTGGTCGATTTGCTGATTTTTTCTCTGGCAGATTTGCGCGAAGAGACTCCTACAAACTCGCGATCGATCGTCGGTTAATATCTGACTGGGAATCTATCAAAAAGTTCCCTCGGATCTTTGCCTCAAACGGCAAGGCAAGCTGGAGAATCATCACCATACCAGCAGTTGCGATGCATTTTAGTCTGCTAACAGACACATTTGTCTTAAATAAAATAATAAAAACATTAAGATTTTTTGGCTTAACGGTCGATCGAAGTTTAAGATGGTTGGCGAACACTTTCAAGGTTGTAATCGAATGACAAGCGCAGCACATTCGATTACAACCTTGAACCCTACAGGCTTGTCTAGAATGCAGCAAGATGTCAGTTAAACGTACTTCACAAACATGGAATCTGCTACAATAACAGGCGATAATTCCGCTATTATTAAGCGACTAATCTACTTAGAATTATTCACCCTTGCAGGCACATCATTCAGTCCCGCTTTTTGCATCAATGCGATTACCCCTACAGACAAAACTCCGCCAATTACCACACCGATAACTATCAAAATCAAGAACAATTTTTGCAGAGTCTTTTTAGTAGCTGGATGGTAAGCTCTAGGCTGTCCGTTATCCTGGTTAAATTCGCTGTTTTCTTGTTGCAATGGGTCGAGCGGATTTGGTCGATCGGAGTTAAAAGGATTTGGTGCTTGATTCATGACTGATTTTGATGGGAGAAAGAACAGTTGACAGTTAACAGTTGACAGTTGACAGTTGAGGGCGCTGTTTTGATGGTGGGTGTTTAACCAACATCACTTTAGCAGCCAGCGCTTCGCCCGGTTCTCAAAACTTTGGTTGTCTCTCAGTCTGGATGCGTGACTCTATTTTTCAGTCAACAACCATGTTAGCTTGCAAAACGCCTGCTGTTCCGGCTAATTTGTTATAAATTTTATTAAGATTCCGAAAATTTTGCCGACATTATTGATGAAATATTCGTTGGTGTCAATATAGCAAAATTAAGTAAGGTGTGCGCGCGGCGCGCACCTTACAATGAAAAAAATCGCTGTCAACAGTTGACTATTTACTATTCTGATTTCGACAATCGATCGAGAGAAATTGCCGCCGCCTCCGCTACTTGAGGATTGCTGTCTTTTGCCAAGTATTTCAAAGCAGAAAGACTCTTAGAACTCGGTAGATGTCCCAAAGCTTCCGCCAGACGCTGGCGGATCAGCCAATCCTCCGACTGAGCAAAATTTAGCAGTCGATCGATCGACCCCACTTCCTTAATTTCACCCAAAGCTGAAATAGCCGCCTGCTGGATCGCTACTTGCTCGCTTTCGAGGGCTTTTAGCAATACATCCCGAGCTCGGGGATCTTTGAGATTGCCCAGAGAAACAGCAGCACTGAAGCGCACCAACCATTCAGTATCCTCGTAAAAAGCCCGCACCAAAGCATCAAAAGCTCTGATATCTTCTAAATAGCCCAAAGCACCGGCAGCATTAGCGCGAATGCCGTAATCCGGGTCAGTTTCTAGCAATTTGACTAAAATGGGATAGCACTCTTCAGTCGGTTTGACTCCGAGAGCAAACACAGCCATCAATCGCACCTGCAAGTTTTCATCGTTTAAAACCTTTTTAATCAGAGGCACCGCATCCGGTGCCGGCACGTTCCGCAAGTTAGCTAAAGCCACCATTCGATCGGCCGAATTTTGGCTTTCTAACTGTGCAGCAATTTCCCCTAAACTTAAAGTTGTCATTAGCGGTGGCTGGTTAGTAAAACTTTACATTTCGCTAATATTCATTATAGAAGGCGATCGGCAGCAAAGCAGGGAGGGAAAACCGCCAAGGGATTTGAGATTGAAAAATAGTAGATTTAACAGAAATGTCGAAAGAAGTCCCCAGCTAGAAATTCTCACATTCATACCCACAATTTAGGTGGGGATGAATGCAGACAGGCAGCTCGATCGCGCTCGCGACCGATTTCTCCGAGCTCATGCTATGATATTACGATCGACTCAGGGAGCGTGATATGTATCGGGGGTACAAATTCCGCATCTACGCAAATACCGAGCAACAGATAGCTTTAGCTAAAAGCTTTGGCTGTACCAGATGGTTTGGGAATTACAGCCTCTCTTTGTGCCAAGAGACTTATCGAGCGACAGGAAAAGGACTAAGCAGAAAGGTAATTCAAGGTTTATTACCGGGACTCAAAAAGGAATACCGTTGGTTTACCGATGCCTATTCCCAATGCTGGCAAGTGGTCGCCTTCAACCTCTCAAATGCTTACCGCACTTCTGAACATTCAAGATATGACAACCCCAAGCATTTTGCCAAACACCAACGCAATCGATCGCTCAAACAACAAAAGCTGGTTCGCAAAAAACCAGGTAGCAACTGCCGTCACCAAGCCAAAAAACAGGTAGCTAAAGTTCCTTCTAAAATTGCCAGATGCCACTCAGATTTTCTCCAAACTAGCAGACAAAAACAACTCTTAAAATATAAATTTCTTGACGGGCTGCTTCTAACTGTGAACTGATACCGAAGAGAAGCTAGAATCGCCTGCAGACAGTACAAGATTTTATCCATCATAAATAATAAAATATACAGTCTACAATCTAAATCCCAAGCACAGGCAAGATATTTAGCCCTTCCCCAAAGCAATGCCTGCGAGTTAGCCTCCCTCCGACAACCTGCGATCTACCTATGCCCTTTTACCACCCGCCTTTTTACTCCTCAGCCTTAGAACAAGCGATCGACCGCTACCCCCTAACAGCAGGCCCAGAAACCTCCTTGGCAGTGGCGATCGCGCTGATGAGCCAACTGCACAACAGTTGCGCCCTACCCAAGACACCTTCACCCTCAGAACGCGGGGCTGTCAACGAAGCGCCCACCCCCGATAAAGTGCGGGCCCGGTGCGTGATCGTGGTGCAGAACCAGCAGACGATCGTCACGGGGAACTTATCGGACAACCCCAGTCGCGGGCTGCTGATCGGCATCTTAACTCCCGCCGACTTGGTGAAGCTGATCGCAGCAGGCACGATCGACACCCAGCACAAAGTCGCCCTGCACAAAATACCGATTACCGAAGTCATGTCGCCGGTGCCGGTTTCCCTCACCGAATCCGACGACCAAGACGTGTTTACCGCCCTATCTCTATTCCGCCAGCACCGGATTCGCTACTTGCCGATCGTCAATCAATTTCGCCACTTAGTCGGAGTGCTGACGCGAGAAAGAATTCGCCAAGTCTTGCAGCCGTCAAACATTCTCAAATTGCGGCGCGTAGCCGAATTGATGACCACGCCAATTACAGCACCCCACAACGCCTCGCTGCTAAGCATCGCTCAACTGATGGCAGAACACGAAGTAAGTTGCGTAGTCATCACCAAAAACAAAGAAGTAAAAATGGAGAAACCCAAAAATGACTATACCTCCATTTTCCACTATTCCTTTCACCAACCCCTGGGAATAATTACTGAATACGATATCGTGCAGGCGCAGTTTCTCGAATTGGATTTCCACCAAACCTCTGCTTTAAAAGTAATGAGAACTCCCCTGCAATTTCTCAAACCATCCGATTCGCTGTGGACGGCGCACAAACAAATGCAACAGCAGCAAGTCCAGCGGTTGGTGGTATGCGGGGGACGCGGCGAACTGTTGGGAATTATTACTCAGACAAGTTTGCTCAGAGTTCTCGACCCGACGGAAATGTATCGAGTTGTGAAACAGTTGCAGCAGTCAGTTTATCAACTCCAAGCTGAAAAAGTAGAACTGCTGCAAAGTCGCAATGCTAAACTAGAACAGCAGGTGCGGGAGAGGACTGCAAAACTCAACGAACAAGTGCAGCGCGATCGACTGTTGACTCAAATTTCCCTGCGAATTCACCAATCTTTAAACCTCGAAGAAATTCTCAATGCCAGCGTCGGAGAAGTCCGGCAAATATTGCAAGCCGATCGAGCGGCGATCGTGCGTTTGGAACCGAACAATTTAGGTATTGTAGTTGCAGAATCCGTAGCAGAAAATTGGTCTTCTATTTTAGGAGAAATCTTGCCCGCTACTGTGTGGCAAGAATTAGATTCCGCTTTTGAACAGCAAATTTATGCCGTTCCCGATATTGAATTAGCCGATTTGACTGCCGAAAAGTACGCGCGCTTCCAGCAAGCGCAAATCAAAGCTTACGCGATCGTCCCCATCTTGCAGGACGGCAATTTGTGGGGGATGATGTGCGTTCACCAGTGTTCGGCACCGCGACAGTGGCAGTCTTCGGAAGTCGATTTGCTGCTGCAACTGGCAACTCAAATCGCGATCGCCATCCAGCAAGCGCAGCTTTACAGGCAAGTCCAAAACCTCAACACCGACCTCGAACGCCAAGTTCAAGAACGCACCGCCGAATTGCAGCAAAAAGTTCACGAACTCCAGCAGCTAAACCTCCTCAAAGATGAATTTCTCAGTACGGTTTCTCACGAACTGCGCACGCCTTTAGCTAATATGAAAATGGCGATTCATATGTTAAAGGTTTCTCCGACGTTCGATCGGCGGCAGTTGTATTTAGAAATATTAGAAACAGAATGTACTAGAGAAACAGATTTGATTAATGCCCTGCTAGACTTGCAGCGCCTCGAAGCAGCAGCTTATCCGATCGACCTCGAAACGGTCAACTTAGAAGTTTGGCTGCCGACAATTATTGACCCGTTTTACGGCCGCGCCCAAAACCGCCAACAGCATTTGCGAGTTCAGTGCGATCGGCACCTGCCCACTATCAGTTCCAACCGCGCTAGTTTGGGCAGAATTATAGCAGAACTGCTCAACAATGCCTGCAAGTATACTCCCGATGAAGGGGAAATTTTCTTGAAAGTGCAGTGCAAAAATCCCGAACCAATGGATGGGGAACAAGAGGGAAATGGCAGTAAAAAGAAACGGTCAAAAGCAGGGGAACAAAAAAGTACAGACAATTCCGAAATCCAATTTATCATCAGCAATGAAGCAGTAATTTCCACCGATCAATTGCCGAGAATTTTCGAGAAATTTTATCGCGTTCCCAATGCCGATCCTTGGAAACAAGGCGGCACTGGGTTGGGTTTGGCTTTAGCCCAAAAACTTGCCGAACAGTTGCAAGGGAAAATAGAGGTTGCAAGCGGCAATGGGTGGACTACTTTTACTGTCACATTTCCCATCCATCAAGAGGAGAAATTGGCGATCGGCTAGATAGGGGGGAAGTTTTAAGTTTTGAGTTTTAAGTTTTGAGTTTTGAATTAAGAACTGTCTTTAACTCAAAATTTACGCACTCAAAACTCCTGATAACTGTCTTTAACTCACCACTCAAAATTCACAACTCAAAACTCCTGATAACTGTCTTTAACTCACCACTCAAAATTCACAACT
>JALOON010000092.1:0-11354 GCA_025454405.1 Oscillatoriaceae cyanobacterium Prado104
GGGAAGCAAGGTATTAATTAACGGCGCTTCCGGCGGAGTGGGAACTTTTGCCGTGCAAATTGCCAAAGCGATGAAGGCAGAAGTTACTGGAGTTTGCAGTACCAAAAATGCCGAATTAGTAACTAATTTGGGAGCGGATCTCGTTTTAGATTACGCTCAAATTGATTTTACAAAACAACCTGAAAAATACGATATCATATTAGATGCTGTGGCAACTAAAACCTTTGGCGAATGCGAAAATGTCCTGCGATCGGAGGGAGTTTATATCTCGACTTTACCCAACTCAGACAATTTCTTACCGCTATTTACGAGCTTGTTCTTGCCTGGAAAAAAAGCTAAATTAATCCTAGCCAATCCCAGCAGCAGGGATTTAGGAACTTTGCGGGATTTAATCGAAGCGGGTAAAGTGCAAACTATTATCGATCGCACCTACAATTTAGCAGAGGTAGCAGTAGCCCACGAATACAGCGAAACAGGGCGCGCCGTCGGTAAAATCGCGATCGAAATCGACACTTGAAAAAAAGAGAGAGGGAGATGGGGAGAGGGGGAGAGAGGGAGATGGGGAGATGGGGAGGATTTTTCCTTCTTCCCTCTTCCTTCTTCCTTCTTGGTTGGGGTAACACATCGATATTTCATCCGTGTATCCGTGCGATCCGTGTCGTGCCTTCCTTCTTCCTTCTTAATTGCTATAATACAATCTCAAACAGTCTGAGCCTTGCAGGCCTGCATTTATTCGCCAGAACAATCTAAAATCTAAAATCTAAAATCTAAAATTGCATGACTTCTCCCACAAACTTAGAAACACCCGAACAAAATTCCGATAACAACCTCGAACCCAGTATTGCACCAATTGGCGACAGTGCGATCGCGGGCGGGCGCGACTTAGAAAACGAATATCTCGACGAACTCCCCGACGAAGTTGAGATGTCTTTGTTCGAGCATTTAGAAGAATTGCGGCTGCGAATTTTTTACTCGCTAATTGCAGTAGCAGTTGGTGTAGTCGGCTGCTTTTTAACAGTGAAACCGATCGTACAATTGTTAGAAGTACCCGCTGGCGCAGTCAAATTTTTGCAGCTAGCCCCCGGAGAGTATTTCTTTGTTTCCATAAAAGTGGCCGGATACAGCGGTTTGTTAATCGCAAGTCCGTTCATATTTTACCAGATCGCGTTGTTTGTGATTCCGGGATTGACTAGGAAAGAAAGAAACTTGCTCGGGCCTGTTTTTTTCGGTTCGAGTTTTCTATTTTTAGGCGGTTTAGTATTTGCTTACATAGCTTTGATTCCGGCAGCGCTCAACTTTTTTGTGAGTTACGGTGCCGATGTGGTAGAACAGTTATGGTCGATCGATAAATACTTTGAATTCGTGCTGCTGTTAATGTTCAGTACCGGCTTAGCATTTCAAATTCCGATCGTTCAAGCATTGTTAGGACTTTTAGGGATTGTTTCTTCAAATCGAATGCTTTCCGGCTGGCGGTATGTTATCTTGGGAGCAGCTATTTTGGGAGCGGTTTTAACGCCTTCTACCGATCCTTTAACTCAAAGTCTTTTAGGCGGTGCAGTGGTGGGATTGTATTTGGGCGGTATCGGTTTGGTCAAGCTTTTAGGGCGTTAAAAAGCGGCGGATTGTCGTTATGAATTGTGCGGTATTAAGCTGTTTTCAGCGTGCGCCTAAGATGTGTTTTTAACATTGCCAAATCCTGTAGGGGCGGGTTCGCCGAAATCTCTAACACATCTCGAAAAATTTGATAAACCCGCCCTCCCCCGCCCCGATATATATCAAAATTTTACCAGTAAATTAATGGTACATTTGTATTGTTGGTTGGGGAGACGGGTTTACGAGATTGTTGATGTTTGTCAGAGATTGTTGCGAAGTATTGTTGGTTGAGTGGGGGCGGGTTTATGAGATTGTTAATTCTTGTCATGCTTGTTGGCGAACCCGCCCCTACAGGTTTGGAGAAATATCGACGATTGCTAAAGATTTTAGATGATATTAACTCAACCGAAAACAATTAAAGACTACAGTCAATTATGCCTACTCGCAACCGCTTGCATTTACCAGAAATCGAACTCTCTTACTTAGAATGGAAACCGGAAGCAGAAACAGCCAAAGTGCCGCGTTTGCTGCTGCTGCACGGCTTAGCAGATAGTGCTGTTGTCTGGACTAGCTTGGGCAATTATTTGTCAAACCGCTATCATATTGTAGCGCCAGACTTGCGCGGTCACGGGGAAAGCAGCAAACCAGAAATCGATTATACTTTTGACAGTGCGATCGCGGATTTAGAAGCTTTGATGGCACACCTCAACTGGCAAAACGCCCACATTTTAGGACATTCTTGGACGGGAAAACTAGCACCGATTTGGGCGAAGCAAAATCCCGATCGCTTTTGCAGTACGATCTTAGTAGATCCGATTTTCATCACCAAAATGCCCGCCGTACTGAAACTCACTCTTCCTATTGTTTACCGCAAATTAGATTGTCTCAAATGTATGGGGCCGTTTGCGACTTTAGACGCAGCAGAATCAGCAGCCAAACAATCGGGAGAATACGCCGACTGGAGCGAGGTACAGCAAATGGTATTTAAAAACCAAATCGAGCAAAAATCAGACGGAACTTGGGGCAGTAAATTCGGAATTTCTGCGAGAAATCGGATATTTGAAGAAGTGATGCGAGTGGCGGGTTTAACTGAAAACATTGAGATTCCTACTTTATTTATCCAGCCGGAAACAGGTGTCAATCGCATGGATTGGCAAATGCAGCCTTACCAGAAATATTTGAAAAATCTAGTAATTGAAAAGGTTCCCGGAAATCATTGGTGTTTCTTAACGCAGCCGGAAACTTTCAACCAAACTGTGGCAAAATTTTTAGATAATTGTTCGCAGTGAGGACTTCATACTAAATCCGGGTTACTTACCCTCCTTATCTCTTCCTCTTCTCTTCGCGCCCTACCCTACGGGAAGGCTTCGCCTACTGCGTCTTCGCGGTTCAATCAAAAGGAGTTATTAAAGATGATTTAGTATCGGTAATCTTCAAAACAAAAATTCGCCTAGAAACAGAGAAACCGGGTTTTTGCAAAATATTTCAAGCAGGCACACAACTTCAATAAAAAAACGGTTTCTTTCACCTAAATGAGTAAAAACTTTCTCTTCCTTCCTTCTTCCCTCTTCCCTCTTCCTTCTTCCTTCTTCCCTCTTCCTTCTTCCTTCGATTTACAAACAATGAATTTAGAAATTATTGCCCATCGCGGGTTTTCGGCTATTGCCCCTGAGAATACACTAGCAGCTTTTGAACTGGCGATCGCCCGCGGTGCAAGTTCGATTGAATTTGACTTGCAGCTATCGGCTGACAGCGTACCCGTGATTTTTCACGACGCAACCTTAGATAGAATTACTGGAGTTTCTGGCAAAGTTAGGGAAACAAAATTGTCAGATTTGCAGGCACTCAATGCGAGTAAATGGTTCGGCGATGAATTTGCCACAGAAAAAATTCCTACCTTAATGGAAGCTTTGGAAATACTCAAAAATGTCGGTAAATTTCTCTACTTTGATGTTAAGCCGCACTGCGAATGGCAGGATGCAGAAGTAGCGGATTTTGTCAATGTTTTGAAGGCTTCGGGAATTCAAGAAAAATGCGTTATTACTTCGTTTAGCGATCGATTTTTGGCACAAGTACGGCGGCTGTCAGGCGATTTGGAGATCGGACACATTGTTGCTAATCTAGAAGCATACCAAACTCAATTAGCTAAAGCTGAGTCCCATGGGGATAATTTAATTAGCAGCCTGTACGGTGTTTTGCTGGAAAATCCCGCGCTGATTCAAGAAACTCGCAGTAAGGGAATTGATATTGTGGCCTGGACGGTTGACGGTCGATCGGACCTGCAAAGGTTGCTGGATTTGGGTATAATGCGGGTGGTGACTAATTGTTTGATTTTGCAACCGCAGATTTCAGCAGATTAACGGGGATGAACGCAGATAATTCCACCGCAGATTTCAGCGTTTTTAGTTTTTAGTTCTGAACTTCAGAACTGTCTTTAACTCAAAACTCAAAACTCAAAACTCCCGCAAACTGTCTTTAACTCAAAACTCAAAACTCAAAACTCAAAACTCCAGAAAACTCTCTTTAACTCAAAACTCAAAACTCAAAACTCCAGAAAACTCTCTTTAACTCAAAACTCAAAACTCAAAACTCAAAACTCCAGAAAACTCTCTTTAACTCAAAACTCAAAACTCAAAACTCAAAACTCCTTACCATGAGTTATTTTCGCAAAAGTATTCATGAAATGTCAGGTTATGTGCCAGGGGAACAGCCCGGAACCGGCACAAGATTTATTAAGCTTAATTCTAATGAAAATCCTTATCCACCTTCTCCCAAAGCTTTACAAGTATTGCGGGAGATAGATGGAGAAATGCTGCGGCGCTATCCCGATCCGACTGCGAAAAATTTTCGCCTTGCTGCTAGTAAAGTTTTTGGCGTTCCCGATGATTGGATTGGCGTCGGTAACGGCAGCGATGATTTGTTGAATTTAATCGTCCGCGCTGTTGGCGAACCTGGAAAACAGGTTGTTTATCCCTATCCTACTTACGTACTGTACCGCACTCTCACTCAAATTCAAGAGGCAGAATTTATCGAAGTTCCGTATCCTGAAGATTATCAATTGCCTGTCGGTTTGTTAATCGCAGCGCAAGGTGCTGTTACCTTCATCGCTTCGCCAAACAGTCCTTCGGGAACGGCAGTATCGATCGCAGATTTGGAGAAATTAGCAAAAGAGTTATCCGGCATTCTTGTTATTGATGAAGCCTACGTAGATTTTGCAGAAGCAAATGCTTTGGAGTTGACAAAAAAATACGGCAATGTTATAATTTTGAGGACGCTTTCAAAAGGTTATTCGCTAGCAGGATTGAGGTTGGGTTTTTGTATCGCAAATCCCGAGCTGCTAGCCCAATTAAATAAAGTCAAAGATAGCTATAATGTGGATGCCATAGCCTATGCAGTGGCGGCAAGCGCGATCGCAGACCAAGATTACAAAATAGCTAATGCTGAAAAGATTAAAGCCTCGCGATCGAAACTAGCAATTAGCTTCAAAGAATTAGGTTTTCAAGTTTGGCCATCGCAAACCAACTTTTTATTAGTCAGGCCGCCCCAAGGCGATGCAGAAAGAATTTATCAAACTCTGAAAGCGCGGGGAATTTTAATTAGATATTTCAATCAACCGCGATTGACAGACAAATTGCGGATTACTGTCGGTACGGAGGAACAAAATCAAATATTAGTTAAAACTTTGACAGAAATTCTCTAGTTTAAAGATAACACAACTTACGCAGAAATTGGCTTGATATTATGTCCGATCGATTGCAAAGATCTGGTTTGTAGTAAGGACTTGAGTCCTTGTCAGGTGCGGACTTAAGTCCGCACTACGAACTGTTTTTGTTACGGTAATCGATCGGACACGATCTGATACCAAATCCGGCTTGATTATCCCATTTACAGCAGTTTTCAGGTATGTGAGGGACTCCAGAAACCCGGTTTCGCCGAAGTTACCGGGTTTCTGAGGTGTACTTCATAAACTTGCAATCTGCTGTATGACTAATCTATGCGCTCAATAACAACTCCATCAAATATTTCATAACCCCAACTATAATGTTTAGCTGCAAGCTGCTTTGCCATTTCCCACTCACCTAAATTGCAAAGTTCTATTAATTGCTGAAATCCTAAATCTTTTTCCTGCTGCAATCTTTGCTGTTGCAGTTTTTCTCTTTCAATTTGTGAAGGATTCGATCGCTCTTCTCCCAAGGGATTGATGTCGCTAATTCGTTGCATATTCTCATCTTGAAAAATAGTTTTTAAAAAGGGATTGACTCTACGATTTGACCGTCAACTATTTCGTAACCCCAGTCTGGATTAGCAGCAATCTGTTTTTCAACTATACTCCTTCCTAGGGGAGTTTTGCAAGCTTTTTGCAAAGATTCAATACTCGGAATTTCTGCTGCTGTCGGCAATTCTTTCTGTTCGACTTCCGGCGCTTCTGCAACAGTTGCAAATGTAGATTGATTCTGGGATAACTGAGGCGCGATCGCCCCTAATTTCCGCATCACGCTTTCTTTGGTAATTTGCGGTTTTTCATTGAAGGAAGAGGGCAAATACGGAGTGTCAACACCTTGATTTTTCGCTCTCAACGCATCATCAGCCAGGCGATCGCACTTCCTCAAAAACCCCTCCCACAAATCTTTTCCTAAAACCGGATTTCTCAAATCGGCGCGCGCTTTAGAAACTGCTGATTCTAGCGGTTCTCCCT
Organism: Oscillatoriaceae cyanobacterium Prado104; assembly: GCA_025454405.1. Taxonomy (GTDB): domain Bacteria; phylum Cyanobacteriota; class Cyanobacteriia; order Cyanobacteriales; family Microcoleaceae; genus Microcoleus. Next base: position 6,290 of record JALOON010000092.1, read on the forward strand.
TTTGAACGTAATACTGAATTCGCTCTTCTTCAAAAGCCGGATAAGGTACTTCCGGTGCGATTTCCCAATCTCGCTTAACTTTCTGACTTTCTCCTAAAGGAATTCCCGCAATAAATTCGTCCCAAAAAGGCGAAGTTAACCCTTTTGTCATGCTGTCAATAATTTTAAAAGCCCATCCCGAAGGGTTGCCAAATCCCAAGCCGCGCTCTTTGGCATACGCTTCTAAAGCTTTCTGAAAGTTGTGCAATTCTTCTTGAGAATTCCAAGGACCGCTAAATCGGTAATTTGGGGCGACGGTCACAGCTATTTGTTGGCGGAGTTGACCGAAATATTTGTCGGTTTTAACGGTATTATTTGGAGAATAATGTTCAGCTATAACTTCTAGATTGTTGTTGTTTTTGCCTGGAGTATGTTTGGCAAGACCATCTGGATTCGCCGTTAAATATTGATTAATTATTTTTTCAAAGCTCTCCATGTCTGCCAAAAGTTCTAGGGTATCAGTCTGGCAATTAATAGATTTTTCTTTGAGGATCCATCGCGCTTTTAACTGTTGTCTTGCGAGTGCTTGTTCTTCCCGATTTAAACCAGTAGCTTTTTCGATTTCGCTGCTGTTAGTTTGCACCCATTCATCGGGATTGAATTTTTGTGTTTGCCATTGCAATAGTTGGCACAGCAAAATACTAGCCCCTACTCCGCCAGTAATTTTGGCTAATGCAGGATAGTAGATAGCGGGATTTCCTAAACTTCCTAAAAATATTCCGATTTTCATCTAAAACCTCCAGGAGACACCCACCATACACGAAGGGTTAGTGGTGGGTTGTTAACTTTGCATATTTCGAGTTAGCTAATTAATCAGTTAAGGTGAAAACATCTAACTCTCTTGGGACGCTCCAAACTACAAGAAATTATAATTTTAGCACGATCGGCTAGCGATATACCATATTATTTGGCAAAGATGAAATAACAGTGGTTTATTTTAAGATTTAACTAGAACTTCGATCGCATCCCTTTAAATGAAGTCGTTGCGGGTAGGGACACAGCAGTGCTGTGTCCCTACAGCCATTGGAAGTAATCGCGAGTTATTGGGTGCAATTAACCAAATTCGATATCGCTACTCGCCGAGTAAAATCAGAGGTTGCAAAAGTTCTGTACAGAGAAAGATTCCCAACTATAAATAGCTAATTTATGTGTCAGTTTTGTTAACAAAAGTTGCCAATTGTTCCGCTAGTATAGCGGTATAAATACGCTGGCGATCGACCGAAAAGCGATTTAAAAATTTAATATTTTCTTTAAGCTATTGTCAATTCCCTACTGAATGGAGTTTCTAGAGAAAAGTCGGGGATCGTGCATTATACCGACAGATTGACAGGGTTCACTTACACGCAATAATAAATTGTTGACCGTACCAGTGCTTCCGCAATGAACGAACGCCAAGAGGCTTATTTAAACTTAATCGAGCGAGTGCTTACTTGTCCGCACGGTCAAGAACCGGAGATTTTGAAAGCTAGTTCCGATTTAGTTGATGCGGGATTTGTGGCAATGCTAATTAAAATATCGGCATCAATGGCTAGTGAAGGCGACGAATATACGGCGAAATTTTTAGAGAAACTTGCTTGTTTGTTAGCTAAGTCTGTGAAAGTCCCCCCCGAGGCGATAACAACTGAGTACAGCAGCGTGCGGGGGTATAAAAAAGTGCGCTCGCCTCATAATTTATAATCAAGAGGCTCGCAAAAATCATTGACACCTGTTTTTAATACGTAAATAATCACCGAAGGCACAAGAATTTCAGGACAAAGTTTTGCAGCTACTAAATCTCTAAATGCTGCATTCAGTTGCCCCCGTGCCAACTCTTCTTTAATCTCAGTTTTGCAGATAGCAACGCGACATCTTTTAGCCAATCCGTCCAGCCAATTTTCAGATACATTCGGTTCTTGTCCGGCTTGGATTGCGAGAAATATTGCCGCATCTTCGATGTCGCCTTCGCAATCTTCGATTTCGTCGAGGGCTTTTAGTGCTGCGGGATATTCAGCTAATTGCGATCGAAACTGAGCTATTTCTTGCGATGTAATCTGCACCATATTATTTTCCTTAGTTTTTTGATTGCGGAACGATTTTAGCATAGAGATTAAATATTATAGCATTTTTTCGATCGAGCTTGTGAATATGCGGACTGAAGTCCCCACTACAAACCAATTTTCCTGAGAGCGTTTGGATATAGATAATATTGCATCAAATTTGTTGAGTTCCCAATTTGATTTTTTTCGGGCAAATATCATCATCAAACCAACCAGTCAAAGCCACAGCCAAAGCATCTGCAGCATCATCCGGTTTCGGAATGTAACTCAACTCCAACTCTCGCGCTACAGCTTCTTGCACTTCCCATTTCTCAGCATTACCCCGCCCGGTTAAAGCTTGCTTGACTTGAGCCGGCGTAAACTCGAACAGCGGCACCGAGCACTGAGCCAATACAAGCGTTAAAACGCCCCGCGCTTGCGCTACAATTATCGTATTGCCCATTTTATAAAAAAACAATTTTTCGACAATTGCCAAATCCGGTTTTACCTGGTCAATCACCGCGTGCAAATCTTCGTAAATTGTTTTCAAACGCTCTCCCATTTCCTGTTTTGGCACTGTTTTAATCACGCCGTAATCGATCGGGGAAACAAAATTTTCGTCCTCTTTTCCGGGGACAACGTGACAGGAAATTGCGCCGTAGCCGAGGCTGGCTAAGCCCGGATCTAATCCTAAAATTCGTTTTTCCATTGCCAGAATTTGGATTTGGACAAACGGGAGTGCGAGCGTCCCCGCTCGTTACCTTTCGTCGCGAGCGGGGACGCTCGCACTATATAATAATTCTGATACCGAGAGATTTGAGATTAACCCTCTGTTGTTTCCAGACCGAACACCCGATCGAACACTTTAGTTACTTTATAACCCGAATCGATCGATTCTAGCGGGTCTTTCCGCAACCGATGCCGCAAACATAGCGTCATCACCCGGCGAATGTCATCAACAGTTACCTCCGCGCGGCCTTCCAAAGCTGTCAAAGCTTTCGCAGCGCGATTTGTCACCAAGTCGCCCCGCAGCCCGTCTACATCCAATTCCGCGCAAACTTGGGAAATTTTTACTCGCAAATCTCGATCGATTGTTACCGATTTCAGCCTTTCTTGGGCTTCTACCAACTTTTGCTGCATCTCATCTTGTTCGCGCTGGTATTTCGACAGAAACTCTGGGGGATTTTGGTCAAAACTCGATCGCTGTTCGACAATTTCTACTCTTAAATTCGGGTCTTTAACGGTGCGAATTTCCGCGTGCATTCCGAACCTGTCGAGCAACTGCGGCCGCAATTCTCCTTCTTCGGGATTGCCGGAACCGATTAAAATAAATTTAGCCGGGTGCCGGATCGAAATCCCTTCTCTTTCCACAGTATTCCAGCCGCTGGCGGCGGAATCGAGCAACACATCGACTAAATGATCGTCGAGCAAATTGACTTCATCGACGTAAAGAATGCCGCGATTGGCTTTAGCTAACAGGCCGGGTTCAAAAGCTTTTACACCTTCCGACAAAGCTTTTTCAATGTCGATCGTACCGCAAACTCGATCTTCGGTAGCACCTAAAGGTAAATCTACCATTTGCACTTTTTTGCGGGCGATTTTCACCTCAGTTTGAGATAAAGTGCGATCGCGCACCTCATCGCTCATCAAATCCGGATCGCTGGGATGGCTGTTAAATGGATCGTCAGCCACCACCTCAATTTCCGGCAGCAAGTCCGCGAGGGCGCGGATTGTGGTAGATTTGCCAGTACCGCGATCGCCCATGATCATCACCCCGCCAATTTTCGGATCGATGACATTCAACAGCAGCGCGAGTTTCATCTCCTCCTGGCCGACAATCGCAGTGAAGGGAAAAACAGGGCGGCGGGCTGCGGTAACAGGTGGTAGAGCGCCCGCATTCAGGTTATTGCTGACTTCGGCAGTAGGAATCACAATAAATTCTTTACTCTAATGACAGTTCTCTATTGTGACATACAGGCGGACCACAATCGATCGACTGTTTTGAACAATTACAGAAATTTCGTCAACAAGCATACCAATGCTTGGGTAATGCCTGCATATGCTACCATCGAACGAATGGTATTACCGTCAATCTTCGCGAACCCGCCCTACCAGAATTAAGCATAAATTTGTTCGATCGCCAGCAATATTAAGCACGACCGATCTTAGTTTCAGAGCGGTTACTTCTATTAGACATCTCCCAAAATTAGGTTTTTGTCCGGGTAGTGCAAGGCTTCCAAAATCTTTTTAGGAGATGTCTATTTAATCCGAGTGCAAATCAGTCGTCCATGATAATAGAATAAGCCAATCTCAATAATTCCAACTCCGCAGGTGGCAATCTGCGACCTTCCGTAATTGGAATAAATTTTCCTTCTATATTTTCCACCTCTTCGTGAGGCGTATCAACAGTTGGAAAATAAGCCAAATAAACATCGATCGGATTTTCATCGCCGCCTACTTTAGCTTGAAATTCGTGGTCTATCTTTAGCGCACCCGTAGATAAAGTCAATTGTTGTTCGATATCCGGCAGTAACTGCGGGGGGGCATCAACAGTTTGATCCGTGCCGATCCTGCTGTCGGTAACCTGCGATCCCTCCGGCAAACCTCCAGGCTGACAAACAGTTCCATTCAAACGTAAAAACAGGGTGCGGCCGCTAAATTTGTGTTTGTGGTAAATAATTAGTCGAGAGTCTGGCATGACATTTCACCAAATTTTCGATCGTACATTTTATCATTGTCGCTTCATCCCAATGTCTAAATAATTGCGATCGATCCGAACTGAAATCTTGCGCCTATTATCAAATTGTGTTGGGCCAAGCGTTGCGGAGGGGGAACAAAGTGAACCCTTCGCTTCGCTGGACCCAACCTACAGTGAAATCGTGTTCGATGATACGTAGGTTGGGTTGAGGAACGAAACCCAACATCGAATTGTGTTCGGCAAGCACATCTAGAAACCCAACATCGAATTGTGTTCGGCAAGCACATCTAGAAACCCAACATCGAATTGTGTT
>JALOON010000092.1:11364-34219 GCA_025454405.1 Oscillatoriaceae cyanobacterium Prado104
GAATTGTGTTCGGCAAGCGCATCTAGAAATCCAACATCGAATTGTGTTCGGCAAGCGCATCTAGAAATCCAACATCGAATTGTGTTCGGCAAGCGCATCGAAAAACCCAACATCGAATTGTGTTCGGCAAGCGCATCGAAAAACCCAACATCGAATTGTGTTGGGTTTCACTTTGTTCAACCCAACCTACAGTAAATTATAAGTGGTGGCACACCCTACGAATGAGGTTATATGACGGCACGGATTCCCATTATTTAATAATAGGTCAATAGCGCGAAAGAGTCAAGTGAATTTGCAGTTCTATCGCCCAAAACTTTTCATCAAATTCGATACGATTCTCAAACAAATCCTACAAAATCGAACTCAATACCCCTTCATTAGCAGCAATCCAATCGTAAATATTCCGCAAAGCAGCTTCGGGTCCAATCTCCGGTCGCCATCCGGTTTTTTCCATCACCCTAGAAGAGTCGGTAATAAAAATCGGAATGTCCCCCGCCCGTTCCTCTAAAACTGGATTAATTGGAATCGATTTACCCGAAATCTTCTCGCACAAATCGGTCGCTTCAACCAAAGAAAGACTGTTGTTCAAACCGCCGCCAACGTTAAAAATTTCGCCGTCAAATTCAGCAAAATGTTCCAACTGATAATTCACTAATCTCAGCAAATCTTCAACGTGCAACAAATCCCTAACTTGCTTGCCACTGCCACCAAAACCAATATAACTCAGCGACCTTTGAAAATAATGAGCCGCCACCCACAAACCGTAAACTCCCTGATCGACTTTACCCATTTGCCAAGCCCCGGTAATCAACCCGCAGCGGTTAATAATTGCAGGCAAATTGTAGGCTTCCCTGTATTCTTCAATCAGCAATTCCGAAGCTAATTTAGTTGCGCCATAAAGCGAACGAGAGCCTTTTAAAGGGAAGTCTTCAGAAACTCCCAATTCCGAGATACCGGGTAAAGTTTGTTCGGGGGCGATCGCAAATCTCTGCGATAATTCTAACAGTTTAATAGATTTGACCGCGGCGATCGGATAAACCCGACTGGTAGACAAAAACAACAAACTCGCACCCGTTTGTCTTGCCAACTCCAAAACATTCACAGTTCCCAATAAATTCGTCTGCAAAACGTACTGAGGCGAACTAAAACCAGCAAGTACAGAAGGTTCCGCAGCGCAATCGATAATGCAGTCAGCATTCAACGCCACCGGATCTAAATCTGCCGCCGTGCGAATGTCCCCGTAAACGAACTGAATCCTGGCATTCTTCAGGCGGGAAAGATTCAATTCCGAACCCCGGCGGCGCAGGTTATCCAAACAAATGATTTGCCATTGGGGGTGCAGTTTCTTCAGACCAATTGCCAAACAACTGCCGATAAAACCCGCACCGCCTACAATTAAAATTCTCTCAGGCATTGACTCAGCTTTCTTCGCGGATTAAGGACTAAAGTCCTTACTACAAACTATTTTATTAAGGACTTTAGTCCTTAATACAAAGCATTTTTATGACCAGTAATCGATCGGACGCGATATATATGAATTTTGACAGCTATTCTGGTTCAATTCCCAAAGCCCGCAACTGATTTGCTAAACTTTCAGCTCGTGCTTGGGCTTGTGCAGCTTGTGCTTGGGCTTGTGCAGCTTGTGCTTGGGCTTGTGCAGCTTGTGCTTGGGCTTGCAGTGCAGCTTCCTCGGGCGTAGGAACTAACTGCCCGTCAGGGGTAAAATAGCGCAATTGCCCGTCATGAATTCCCAGATATAATTCTAGGACTTCGCTCCACAATCCCCCAAATTCATTGGCAACAATCGCTTGATATTCTTGACCGCTTAAACGAAAACCGTGAAATTCTAAATCTTCAGGATCGAACCAAAAGTATTCGGGCGTTCTAAATCGATTTTGATACAAACTCTTTTTTTCATTGCGATCGACCCTAGCAGTAGAAGTCGAGAGCAATTCTATAATTAGATCTGGGTATTTACCATCTTCTTCCCAAACCACCCAAGAACGGCGCGGGCGTTTTTCAGTGTTGGCAATCAGAAAAAAATCTGGACCGCGAAAATCTCGGTTCCGCAATTGTTGCTGGCTGTAGTAAACCGTCAGATTTGCCCCGATAAAGAAATCGTTGCGATCGCGCCAGTGCCATTCCAAACAGGCAACTAATAATGCTAATTGAATATAATGTAGGGAACTTTCCATTTCCGGTTCATCACTTTCAAGTTGGCTGGCATCTGGCATTAACTTAGCCAGTTCTTGGGCTGTAAAAACCATGACTTAATCCTCCCAATTTGTATATCTTCTCAATCTGCAGATCCAGACTGAGAAAAATTTGGTGTAATTGTATCACCATTATAATCGGGAAACTCTGTTTTGTGCCGTTCGTAGTGTGGACTTTAGTCCGCTCTTTTTTCGGACTAAAGTCCGCACTACAAACCGTTGGAACCAAAATCATTCGTTTGCAGTCAGGACTTCAGTCCGCGAATTTTGCGACAAATTTAACTTCAGTTCATTCATCTTTTTGCTGCGGTGATAATCGCCGCGAGACAGATGTTTTTCCAGCCAAACATACAGGACAATAAACAAATACCGGCTGCCCATTTCTTTAATTTTCAGCTTGGAAATACCAGCAGTGCGATTGTACCACCTCAGCGGAATCACCGCATAGGAAAAACCCCGGACAATTGATTTCAAAGGCAACTCTACAGTCAAGTTAAAATGATGGCTCAAAATCGGCTGCACGCCATCAATTACTTCTTTGCGGTAGATTTTAAAAGCATTGGTGACATCGTTGTAGCGCAAGCCGAAAATAGTTTTGACAAACCAATTTGCCAAACGGTTGATTGCTAATTTGTGAATGGGATAATCAACTACAAAACCGCCTTTAATAAATCGCGAACCAAAAACGCAATCGTATCCTTTCTGCAATTTGCGGTATCCTGCAACTAAGTCGATCGGATCGTCGGAAGCATCAGCCATCACAATTGCCGCGGCATCGCCGTCAAATTCCGCCAATCCCCGCCGCACCGCAAATCCGAAACCGTTAGGAGGCTGATTGTTGACGTATCTAACTGTAGGAAATTCCCGCGCTAATTCCTGGCAAATTTCCAGAGTTCGATCGACACTATTGTCATTGACAATTAAAATTTCGTGCGGAATCTCTTCTAAATCCAGCCTGCGGACGATCGCCCGTACCGTACCGTACAAACAGCCCTCTTCGTTGTGAAACTTGACAAACTGGCCGTTCACAGGATTATACACCCAAGCTTTGATTTCTGTAGTGCCGACCGGCAAATTATTAGCAGGCAAATCGACAGCCCACCTGGCATTGTTGTACGACTCGGATTTTAAAGTTTTAGCGATATCGGGGCTGTCCAAATTTACATAAGCGTTAGCAAAAAAAGATTGTTTTTCCCCGACAGATAGCAGCACAATATTTGGTTGTGGCACATTTTCCGGCAAAATAGCCCAGCCGGCAACTTTGACAGTAGTATTTTTCTTGACAGTTAAATTTCCACCAGTTTCCGGCTTGTCTAAATAACCGTAAACTTGCTTGTTATTAGCAATAAACTCTACTTTTTTGGCAAAATTTCTCCAACCTATTTTATCAATACTTGCCGCACCTTCCCGCACCAACCAAGTTTTTTTACTCAACACCCTCAAACAGCTTTCCGGCGAATTATTAAAGAACTCAGACTGTTCGAGATAGTTAATTAACTGCAAACAATCTTGTGCGCCTTGCTTGTAAATAAATGCCGATCGCGCTTGAGATAAAGCTTGCTGGGAGTTCAGCATAATTGCCGCAATTAACATTCCAGCAAATCCCCAGTAAATAAATTTATAGTTGCGTTTTAAAGTTGTTTTTGTTTCTCCAACAAACAACATTCCTAGCTGGAGTACAGCTATTAACAGCAAAATTGAATTAGTCGTATATCGCGAAGATTCGATCGCCTGAATTGCACCAAATTCTGCCCTACCAACCGCAATCAACAAAGAAGATAAAATCGAAAACAAGCCTATTGACAGCCAAGGTACAGCCATGTCTGCTTTACTTTCTGTCATTGCGAAAGTTGAAACTCGATCGCTTTCTGTTATTGTGATGGGCAAAGCAATTGTATTATCTGAAGAATCTTCTTCCTCTCTTTTTGTTATTGCGAATTTTTTCCCTTCTGCCAGGGCGAGGAACGAAGCAATCGCACTATTTGAAGCATCTTCCTTTTCGGTTGCGGGGGGGTGAGAAGAAATTGTGTTATCTGAATTTTTTTTTGATTGACTCGCAATAACTGCGGAAAAATGAACGGCAAAAAATCCAAAAATAGCCAAAATTATCAAGCCTGCAAATGCGGAAAATCTGGGCGATCGAATAATTGGCGAACCCAACAGACTCAAAAAGTAATCTATTACGGCTAGCGGTTTATTCAACAATACAATAATGTTTGTTTTGCGGCTGGGCTGATAATTTATAAAATAGGCAGTACAAGTTGCCAAAAACAGCATTATCCAGACGATAGCTCTTTTTCTTTTCTGCCTTGCATTTCCCTCCAAAGCCATCACAGCCGGAATTGCAGCCAACCAAGACAGCAAACCTTGAGCCAGCGAAAAACTAGCAATAAAACAGAATACAGCAGCAATAGAAATTTTAATATAAATCGGGTAAGGATACGGCATTGCCGCGTCTTTACGGTTGTTCTTGTAGTTGGCAAATGATATATTAGGTAACGATCGGCGATGCGCAACCAGCACAAAAACTGTCCCGACAAAGCACAAATTCACGAGAAACCAAGCCAATTGAAAGCCCCACAGCCAGTTTTCATACTGAACGAGGGAGAACATCAAAATACAAGTTAAAATGTTCGCTAAATTTCCCAAATTAGCGGTGTCTTTAAATTCGATCGGGGATAGATTGTGCAATACAATACAAGTTATCGCTGCCAAACCGATGCTCAAGAACAACTGATAATTAATATTCCATTGGGAAGCAAAAGCCAGTGTAGCAATAATTATTTTGGGAAACACGATTCGGTGGTTACTGTGCAAAGCCCAAAAATCGTTAAAAGTGACATTTCCTGCAGCTATTTTTTCAAAAAAGCTCGCCAACCTCCACTCATCATCAACGGGAACGTTAACGCTAAAATTTGCGACAAACCCGATTAACAAAATAACAGGAATCAGATATAATATCGATAGAATGATTTTTTTCATACAAGCGCGATCGAGCCGATTGCCACCATCATTTTATATCAAACCTCGTTAAATAATTATACATTCTACTCAAGCGATATCGGGGTTGGGACGGGTTTATGAGATAGCCCTAGATGCAAGAAACCCGGTTTCTTCAAGAAACCGGGTTTCTGGGTGCGCTCGATCGAGGAATCTGCTGTATTGATATCCCTAATATTCCGCTGGCGCATCTCCATTTACATCAGCATTAACAGTAGGTCTAATTAAGGTCGATCGAAAATTTTGCCGCACTTGAGAACTCAAATATCTCCGCTGCAAAACCTGCCATTTTTGCCAGCCTGCATAGCGATTTTTGGCTAAAAGTTTCTCGAATTCAGGCAACTTTTTCTTAAGATCGAATTCAAAAAGATCGCCCAAAGACTCCTCTAAAACCGTCGTATCTTGAATATCGCCCAAACATTCTTGAATCTCTTTCACATCCTCGACATAACCCTCATAAGTATCGCCATAAAAATCACCAAACAAATTCATCAAATAGCGCACGCGCTTGGCTTGCTTCCGCAAATCGTGCAGTATAGTTCCTTCAGCAGCCAATTTTTCTTCCACATCCTCGGAACTCAAATTATCCGAAACTCCAACATCTGGGCTATCAACTTCAGCACCCACCATCCAGCCCGGATGCAGGAAAAACTCACTAACTTGAGGTAGCAGCAAATCCGGCAAAACCTCAGCAATTGGCAACTCAGAGATTGCACGATACTTCGGTTTTTCCAGCCACTCTGCGAAGCTTTTTTTCAACAGTTGATAACTCTTGTGTTCTAAAATGCTTTTCACCGCTTTCAAAGCCCGATGCCGCTGTTTTAGCAAGTTCAACAAAGCCTTATCCAAAATTTCCTGTTCGTCTTCCGGTAAATTCGGGTAATATCGATTTTGGAGACTTTCAAGGATTACGTCCAAATCCCGCAAATTTCCCAAAACCCGCGCAATTTTCCCAATTTTGCCTTCTTCGGCTTCTTTGGGCAAATCTAAAACAGGTGCAAAACCCGTTACAGCCGAGCGCAAGCGCCGCATTCCCACCCGCATTTGATGGAGTTCTTCCGGGTCTTTGTCTTTGAGCACATCAGCTTCGTGCGCTATACTTTTGTGGAAATATTTCTCGATCGCGCGGGAGGCCGCGTCTCCGAGGGTGATAACTTTGATAGATGTTTTTACGTTCATGGTGAGTAGAGATTTTCAAATTCCGGATCGACTGCAACTCTAACTTTGAGTCATTTCGGGTAAAGGAATCTAATATAACACTTATCCCGCAGAGGAGGCTCTGTCTCTGGATCTGTTTTACCAGGCTTGGGTATGATAATAAATAGAATCGAAATTCCCAAATCTCATACAATCAAAAATCGCCAATCTCAAAAAACCATCTCAAATCTCAAATCGCCCATCTCAAATAGACAATCTCAAATCTCAAATCTTAAATCTCAAATCGCCCATCTAAAATCGAAAATCCCTCCCTCAACCTTGCGCTACTAAAAATCAGATATCTTGCTTGCTTTCCCAAAATGGTTAACACAGCTTTCAACCGAAAGTTAATTGCGAAAGGGTGAGAAAGGGTTCGATCGAGATGATAAATTTTAGCTGGAATTAAGCCAGCCTCAATAACCGATTTAGCCCTTCCAATCTTTTTCAGATTGTGAGAGCACGTAGGTAGCCACATCCTCAATTTGTTGCGGGTTCAAGCGGCCACCAAAAGCAGGCATAGCATTTTTGCCCTTAGTTACCTGAGTGGTGATAGCTTCGATAGAATTCATGCCGTATTTCTCCAAAGCTGCCTTTTTCAAGGTTTTCGGGGCCATGACGACATTACCGCCACCGATGTGGCAAGCAGTACAGTTGGCGCTAAAGATTTTAGCTCCTGCAGCGGCATCGCCTGCCAAAGCAGGGCGACCGAAGCCGACTGTAAAAATTGCAATCGCTAATAGCGCGATCGATAAGAGTCTTTTCAACACAGTTCTCCTCTATTGGACACCTAACGGTGGTTCTTTAGATATTTTAGCGGTGCGATCGAGTAACAACAGCTAGCGACGATCGCGCGCTGCCGAGTAATTTACCATTTTTTGAGCAACATTAACTCTCAAAATTCTCTACTCCCCATCCGGGTGCGTACTGAGCAGCCCGGAGCACGAAAGCAGCTAATTTTTCAACTTCAGGCTGCTTCAGCCAACTTTCCGGCACCTGGCGACACCAAAAAGTTACATCAGTGCCGTCATAAGTCATCGGTTCCCTCAGATACGCCACCAAACTATTGATGTTGCTGCGGGGGGGGGTTGCTCCTTTGAGGGCCGCCAAAGACAGAGAGACAGTCGGATCGGGCAAAGTAGCGCCACCGACGTGACAGTTGAGGCAGTTTTGCTCGAACAACTTCTTGCCGGCAGATAAATCTTCCGCAGTAAACGAGCGAGTGTGCCCCTCGGCGTCCAGATCCATTTCTACAGGTTCGCCACCGCTAACTTTTAAATACCGAGTTACGTAGGTATCAGCAGCCAAAACAGGTTGGGGTGCTAGCAGCACGGGCGAGAAAATCGTTAACAACCACAACAGAAAGCAAACAAAAACACTGCGACGCAGCATGACAAAGTAGAACCTTTTGCAATATTAAACGAGCCGGCAATAAATTTTAGATTTCAGATTTTCGATCGAACCTCAGCTAGCAGCTCAATCCCGCCACCAAACCAGCCCCATCCAAAATCCAAAATCTAAAATTTACCATCGATTAACGAGCGCCTTTACCGCCAGCCCACTGTTTGCCGAGAATTTTCGGCGATAACAGAATGTGACCGGCAATCGCGTACAAATCATCATCCGAGAGATTTCTCATCTCGGTGAAAATATCCGCGCTCTTCATGCTGGGATGCAGCTCCGAAATTTCGGTAAACCCGTCATAAGTCGTCGGATTTTTCATGTAATCAACCAGCGATTCAATATTATTCCGGGGCGGGTTTGCCAAGGCTAAAGTTTCAGGGCTCAAATTGACGTTGGGGTCAGTTTTTGTAACCCCAGCATTGTGGCATTGAGCGCAAGCCGAGTTGAACAGCCGCTTGCCTTGCTGAACTTGTTTGAGGCTAAGCACTACCGGATCGCCATTATCATTCAAAGTTACGGTACGCAACTCCGGGCTGAGTTCTACTGCCAACGCGCTGCTGACAAATAACTGAAATGTGAAGAAAACGGCAGTCAGAGCAATGAAATATCTTTTAAGCATGGTTCTCCAAAAAAAAAGGCAAGTTATGAAAAGCTCTTTTGCAGAGCCAACGATCGACAATTTGTTGGCAAAAAGTCCGCAGACTTACTTATTTAGCCAGAGAAAACTCATGCAGTCCTATTTGTGAAATTAGGGGAATTTGTACCTAATTCTAATCTGCAAGAAGTTTCGATTTTTGCCGTTTTTCTAGAGCTAGCATAATTGCCTTCACATCTTCCAAAGCCAAACGGGTTTGTGGGTGTTTGTAGGCAATTTCTAACTCGTCGCACAAACGGAGTACGTCTTCCACAGGGACGTTGAAGTCCTCAGCTATTTCTGCTGGAGACAGGTCTGCAAAACCCATAATTTTTAGGTTGCTGACAGGTCAAAATTTAGCCAACAGCAGTTGGCTGCAAGTCGGACAATTTAACCAATCGCTGTTGGTTGGTTCTGAGATTTAGTTCCTCAAGACCGACTAAGCGCTGGCTGCTGCTAGGCATTTTTACCCAACTAAACTTCGCAGCCGGTAAACTGCCAGTTAATATCATCCCATTGCGGCGTACTTATTACCAACTCGCTCGCGATCGCTCTTGGGAGAAAAACCTCGCTCCTCGCTTCTAGGGCGACAGCTTGAAAGCGTGAGCCTGCGGCGGTAGCGCGGAGTGTCCGTCGCCCGGATCGAAATGTTCTAGCTTCGATTCCGCTTCAGCTAAAAACGGCTGGGGCTGGTGGAGGCGAATTAGCTGGGCGAGAGTTTTCTTTAACTGAGTGCGGGGGACAATGAGGTCTACAAAACCGTGAGCGAACGAATATTCTGAAGTTTGAAAATTATCCGGCAGCTTTTCCCGCAGAGTTTGCTCGATTACCCTGCCGCCCGTAAAGGCGATGGTAGCTTTGGGCTCTGCAATTATAATGTCTCCCAGCATGGCAAAACTCGCGGTAACGCCACCTGTTGTCGGATGAGTCAAAATCGGTATGTAGAGCAATCTCGCTTCTCTGTGGCGTTCCAGAGCCCCGGAAACCTTAGCCATTTGCATCAGGCTGAGCATCCCTTCTTGCATTCTGGCACCGCCGGAAGCGCACACCACGATCGCGGGCAAACGTTCCCGCGTTGCGTATTCGATCGAGCGGGTCAATTTTTCTCCGACAACCGATCCCATGCTGCCGCCGATGAACTGAAATTCCATCACTCCCAAAACGACCGGCAAACCTTCGATTTGACCTGTTCCGGTTTCTACCGCATCTAAGTGGCCTGTTTTTTCTTGAAATTCTCGCAGCCGATCGCTATACTTTTTGCGATCGCGAAATTTCAGGGGATCGGTAGCGTGGAGTCCTTCGTTAAGGGGAATCCAGGTATTGGCATCGATCAATTGTTCGATGCGCTCGTCGCTGTAAACTCTGATGTGATGCCCGCATTCCAAGCAAACCATTTGATTGGCTCGCAGGTCTTTTGTATAGCTCAGCGCACCGCAAGCCTCGCATTTATGCCACAGCCCGTCAGCAATTTCTCGTTCGGGTCGTTCTTGAGAGTTCGGTACTGATTTTCTTCGATTTGCAAACCAATCAAATAGAGACATTAAAACTTGGTAATTGGTAATTGGTAATTGGTAATTGGTAATTGGTAATTGTTAATTGGCAGTTGACAGCTTGCAGTGAGCTTGCCGAACTGTTGACAGTTGTCATTTTCAACCAATAACTAATGACCGCTGACGTTAGATTAATAACTAACTAATTAATCATCATTGTTAACTAATGACTTATTACTTATTACTAATCATCAGATTCTGGCTCTTTTTCAATGGGAGCAATCAGCAGCAATGCCGTCTCCCGATCTTCTGGAAGAACTTGCAAAGCCGTAGCGCTGCCCGCTCCTAGATAAGATGCCACACCCAGGTCAACAATTCGAGCCGGGATTTGATGGGCAGCAAGGATTTGCTGCATCAATTCGGCTTCCCACCGAAAGCTCGTGGTTTTGAGTGTAATCCAAGACACTGGACAATTTTATCAATTATGGAGACAATCTCATGCTCGATCGCGCGACAAAAATCCCAGCCGTCAACCCAAATTCGGGAAAAACAATTGCCAGTAAGTAGATAATATCGCTTCGCCCCACAATGCTGTAATTGCCGCACCAAGAGCGAGAAAAGGTCCAAAAGGCATCGGTTGACGGCGATCGAGCCAGCCTGCGGCGATCGCCCCACCGCCTGCAAAAGCACCTACCGCACAAGCGATAAACCCCGCTAACAGCAAATGTTTCCACCCCAGCCAAGCCCCCATCAAGGCAGCCAACTTAGTATCTCCCGCCCCCATCGCATTTTGCCCGAGGGCGATCGAACCTGTCAGCCCGATCGTGTCAAACAGCCACAATCCGGCAACAGCGCCCGCAATACCGTCGAGTACCAAATAGTTTACCGACGCGATCGGACTCAAACTCGGCCACAAACCTTTTGCCACTTGGAAAACCAACCCGGCAACCAATCCCGATCGAGTCAGAACATTGGGCAAAGTCATTGTATCGCAGTCGATCGCCGATAAAGCCAGCAGCCAGCTAAACAAAGCCCACAAACCTACAGTTTGCACCGTTGCCCCAAACTGCCAAAACACCAGCAAGAACAGCAAACCAGTAGCAGCTTCTACCAGGGGATAGCGCGCAGAAATCCGGCTGCGACAGTGGTTGCAGCGTCCCCGCAGCCACAGCCAGCCGAGAACGGGTACATTTTCGTAAAATTTCAGTTGATTTAGGCATTTGGGACAGCGGGAAGGAGGCCAAAGTACCGACAAACCGGCCGGGATTCGGTAAATTACCACATTCAGGAAACTACCGATCGCTGTCCCGAAAACAAAAACAATGGCAGAAACAATAAAATTAAAGACGATTTCCATTAATTCGTTTTTTTACTTTTTATGGGTTACTAATGACTTCTGACTGAGTTCGCGAGTGAGGAGGCTGGCACTGTTGGCTCGATGCGAGATCGAGGGTGCTACCACTGGTGAATCAATTCGCAAGCTCTGACGCTTGCAATGGTAAATCAATAATTCGCAAGCTCTGACGCTCGCACTTCTGAATAACTGTCAACTGTCAACTATCAACTATCAACTAACTAATAAAGTTGAGACTCAATTTCTTCAAAACTCACAAAACGTTCACCGGGCAACAAAACGGGCGGCACTGCAAAAATTAGCTGTCCCCGATCGCTTCCTTGACTGACAACTACACCTGCCGGACGGGGCATCTGTTCGGAATGCGCTCTAAGATACATACCATAGGCCGATCGAGCGACTTTGAGCATATCGGGGGCAAGCAATCTAGAACTCTCTGGAATTTCTCTACTAAATTTTGGGGTTAGAAGCTCAAACATGATTTCTCGGCAAATCTGGGCAAATGTCGGCATCATACAACGGTTGACTGGTATCGGCTCACGGGAAACTTATCATAATAGTAGGGGTCTAACTATTGGTGTCGCCACTAGATCGATCGAACTTACCCTATTTTTTAACAATAGACTAGGTGGAAATTAATAGATTAACTTACAATCCTCCTTTAGCAGCGCTCGAACTGCGGCTGCGCGAGCTGCTTTCGGCTGAAATGTACGCTGCTGCGTGGGTAGATCCCTCTCCTGCCAGACTGGCGGGAGTGTTCGACAGACTGCGGGCCCTCCGCTACATCCTCCACGACTACGTGCCGCGCTCGGTTGCCGACTCTCCCCCCAATCTGGGCGAGGTGCGCTACCAGTGGCAGCAAGGCACCCTGCTGTTTACGGATTTGGCAGGATTTACAACCCTGTTGGAAGCCAACGCAGCGGAGGGGCGCAAGGGAGCTGAAACCCTATTGACGGTGATTAACAAATATTTTGCATCGATGATTGAAATTGTCAGCAAGTCGGGCGGGGACTTGCTGGAGTTTACAGGAGATGCACTGCTGGTGCAGTTTCTGGCTGGCAAGCACGAAGCGGATACGGCAAGGGCGGTGCGAGCCGGCTTGCGGATGCAGCGGGCGATGGCTCAATTTGAAAACATTCTGACACCCCGAGGTCTTTTGTCGTTGAAAATGCGGGTGGGCATCCACTGCGGGCGCTACGTCAGCGCCGACATCGGTACGCCTCGGCGGATGGCTCACGTCTTGCTGGGCCATACCGTGCAGCAAGCCAAGCAAGCTGAAGGTGCCGGGACTGTGGGACGGGTGTGTTTGACTGAAACCGCAGGTTCTGGTTTGATGGAGCAATTTCGCTTTGAACCGGGGAAACCAAATTATTTGTTGGTAGTGGATGATTTCACTGACGCTCAACTGGGAGAATACGACATTACTTTGACTGGGCGGCGGATGCCGAGTTCGATCGTGCTCGATCGAACTGTTCCGGGTTTGGTGAGGGAGATTCAGGAATCTGTTAAGCGAGTCGAACCGCTAGCAAGTTATATTCCCAAACCAATTTTGTCACTGCTGGTAGAAAACGCGGACAAGCGGCAGATCCCGCCGGATTTTCCCAAGCCGGCGGTAATGTTTGTCAACTTGATCGGTTTGCCAGAATCGGTGGACAAAGCAACCCAAGCCGAAGCAGACAGCATCGTGTTTAGCTGTTCTCGCGTTTTTGCGTTAATTGATGCTGTGGTGTCGGCCAAAGGAGGCGTATTGCAAAAATTAACGGCGCATTTGGACGGTTCGGATATGTTGATTTATTTTGGGGTGCCTGACGTTCATGCTGATGATGCTTGTCGCGCGGCGGCTGCTGCGCTGGCAATTCGCGAGATTATTTCCGGTCTTCCCTCGATTACAATCCAAGGTGAGACAGTGAAGGTATATTGTCAAATCGGGCTGTCACTCGGGCCAGTGTTTGCTGCTGAAGTTGGAGAACCCAGAGGGCGCAGGGAGTTTAATGTCCTCGGAGATACGGTGAATACGGCAGCTAGATTGATGACTAAGGCGGGGGAAAATGAAATTTTGATGACGGAGAGGGTTTTTATGTCGATCGCGCCTCACTTCATTTGCGAGGATTTGGGAGCTGTTTCTCTCAAGGGCAAATCTGCTTTAACTCCGATTTTTGCTTTGCACGGTGCCAAAGGAGAGAAGGGGAAAGGAAGCGATCGATTTTAGATTGAAAGATTGAAAGATTGAAAGATTGAAAGATTGAAGTCCTCACTCCGCACCTTAAATGCTTAAATGCGATCGCCCATAACCAGCTATTTCTGAAGTGCTTGTTGAAAAGTCTTAATTGCATCAACATGATTTACCATACTGACACAATGCAACAATAAATTCAGATCGATTCCTTTCACTTCTTCACTACTGGAAATCTTTTCATAGTAAAGCGCATTGCCCTCACCTCGCAGGTGATAAACTTCCAAAACTCCGTCTTCCCAAAACCAAACTTCTGGAATTTTCAGCCGCTTGTATACTTCCAATTTATCGAGCCCGCCACGAGAAAATACCACTTCGATCGCCAAATCGGGTAGCCTGCGACCTGGAGCAAGTTTATATGATTCATCTGCCTCTCGCTTGGCAGAACCTCCTTCACTTTCTAAAGTCATCGATCCAGTTGGAGTAAAGTCAAATCCTGCCATCAGGAGATAAAGTTCCAACAATGCAGCAATCCTCTTTTTAACAGTTTCGTGGGGTTCTCCAGGCATTTTTATTATCTCCAAAACTCCATCCAGTAAAGAGAGTCGGTATCCCGGACGGTCTAACAATTGCTCGACGGCTTTGAACTCTCTCCAAGTAAGTCCTTCAAATAGGAGAGGGGTTTCTTTTTTGGGGGGTGCGATCGCGGGTGTCATTTGATTCTCCAGTTTGTTGCCTTTTTTTAATATACAATTCGATCGATAAATCTCGGACTGCGATCGTCTCCTGCAAAATTAGATCGCATCCAGCGCCGAAACTTTTGTTTAAGATTATTGCGGCAAACGCTGACCCGAAGACAATCGTTTAATCCCCTCCATAGCCGTAGTTTCTCCAACTTTATCGCCGCCTTCGCGGGCAGTTTTCAAAGCTTTTTCGTAAGATTCGAGGGCTTTGGGATATTGACCGAGACTTTCATAAATTGCCCCCATATTGTTGAATATTCGTCCGATACTTGTCTTGTCGCCGATTGCTTCTAACATCGGTATCGCTTGCTGAAAATAAATCAACGCTTGAGTATCCCTGCCGAGTTTGCGAGAAGTAAGTGCCATGTTGTTAAGCAGACGGCCGACACCAGCCCGGTCTCCTATTTCCCGGCGAATTGCTAAAGCTTGATGGTAAAATTCCATCGCTCTGTTAAAGTCGCCGATGTTGTAATAAACGCCTCCCATATTGTTGAGAGTGCGTCCTAAATCCCGCCGATCGCCCTCTTTGGTACGAATCGCTCGCGCTTGCTGGTAAAATTCGATCGCCTTGGCGTATTCTCCCTTTTCTCCGTGCACCGCCCCAATGCTGTGGAAAGATTCTGCTATTTCTATTTGGTCGTTAGCTTTTTGGGCGAGCTCTAAAGCTTCTTGGTGCAGTTTCATCGCTTCGGCAAAGTTGTCGGCAATCCGGTTGACAAAACCCAGAAGATTTAGAGTGTGGGCGACGCGACTTGGTTCGCCGATTTCTCGGTGAATAGCTAAAGCTTGCCGCAAAACTTCTAAAGCTTTGGGCTTCAAACCCATTTCGCCGTAAACTTCCCCCAGATTGTTGAGGGTTTCTCCAATACCCGGTTTGTCGTTTAGCTGCTTGCGAATTGCCAAAACTCGTTCAAAAGTCTGAACCGCATCCCGAAACAAACCCTCCCGGTGCTGTTTGATACCTGTTTGAAAAAGTTGGTCTGCTTGCGTTTTGGGGTCAGTTGCTTGGGCGCGTGAAGCGAAGTTATCCCGTAGGGAATCACTCGCTGGGGGTCGCCACGCATTTATAATTGAGGCAAATGCCTGAGCTTCTGGGATTGCCAGCAAGCTCGATGCGGGCGCTACGACAATACTTATAGCCGCGACATAGCTGAAGTGGTAAGAGCGGGAGTACACCGATCGAATCCTCCAAGAGCTGATTTCTAACTATCTATTAAGATAGAGCTCTTTTGTCTATTTCTGCTGCTGTATTTCTCCGTTGCTAGATGCTGGCAGTCGTTTCAATCTTACATCTCAACTATCAAAAGGCATAATTTTACTGTCTCGCCAGATTGCCAGAACCAGCGGCATATTGTTGAGCGCGGAAATGAGGGCAGCATTTTTGCTTGGTTGGAGCGTTGTTTTTTCTGGGTTTTGCAGGATGATATCTTGTTGGTCGAGCGTGAGCCAAGCAATGCCGGATAAGACTTGAATTTCTCGAACAGAGTGCGGCAATTTGTATACCTCTCGGTTCATGAGAATAATTCGATCGGGTGCCGTACATTCGGAATGTTTTTGAAACATAACATCTCCTACTTGGTAATGGGCGAAGCGAAGCGGAGGGAATTGGTAATTGGTAAGGAGTTTTGAGTTTTAAATTTTGAGTTTTGAGTTAAAGACAGTTCTTAATTCAAAACTCAAAATTCACAACTTAGAACTCCCGAAAACTGTCAACTATTTACTATTGGCAATAACGCCGTTCGATCCAAGCGCGCATTTCGCTGTCAGTTACCGCATCGATCGAGCGACCGGTTAGTCGATCGCAACCGTGCCACCAAGTGTTACCATTGCGATCGGATGTTTGCCAAATTCTCAGTTCTTCTCCAGCAGCAGCCCTTAAGAACAACTTCCCGAGTTGATTCATACCTGCAAATATCGATCGCCTTTGTTGTTTTTGAGGCGTTTGAGTTTTCGGGGCGATCGAAACTATTTTTATTTTCTCAGTCGTAGCAAGCTGATTTCTGTAATGAGACATAACCAACACCTTTTGTTTTTCAGTGGAACAATCGCCGAGCGCAAATCGCAAATCATCTTTGAATTGCCATAAGATATCGCAATTTAATAACAATATTGTGAATGCAATTTCTATTAAATTCGCTTTTCACCAAATATTAATAGTGGTTGGCACCCGAATTGTGCAGGCGGATTATTTTGATAACTGGGTGGAGAAATCCTCTTTCTAAAAACCTAGACTTCAACAGTCAACTGTCAACTGTTTGCTGTCACCAATCAACTGTCAACTGTTCGCCTGATGTTTCAACCTTAACGCTGAGAGAATTGACAATCAAATCATTACTTGCATAGATAGTATGAATAAAATCGATAGATTGGCGAAAATCCTTGTGACAATCTAGACTCTACTGGCACGAAGGCGATGAACGAAATCAATACCAGGCGGATGAAACTCTCTCAGATTCACGCTTTGCTAGCAGTAGCAGACTGCGGGAATTTTAGCGAAGCGGCTTTGCAATTGGAAATGTCGCAGTCAGCAGTCAGTCACGCCATCGCGTTTTTAGAAACCGAATTGGGAGTGCAACTGTTTCACCGGGGGCGACACGGAGCTCAACTGACGCCAGTTGGGGAAAGGCTAGTAATTCACGGGCGTCAAATTGTGCGATCGTTAGAATTGATGGTGAAAGAAGCGGATGCAGAAAAAGGCTTGCAGGGCGGCCAAGTGCGGATAGTTACTTTTCGCAGCGTCGCTACTCATATCTTGCCGGGTATTATTGTAAAATTTCGCCAGCGCTTTCCAAAAATTGCGGTCAGCCTCAACGAAGTTTATTATACTCAAGCTGTGGAAGAAGCCTTACGATCGGGCAAAGCAGATATCGGTTTTGTTTCTCTGCCCATCGGAGATGAATTTGAAACTCGGGAAATTTTGCGAGATGAATATCTGGTTTTGCTGCCACCGGAGGCTCAATGTAAAAATGCTAGAATTACTTGGGAAGAATTGGCAAATTATCCGCTAATTTTGCAGCCTGCTGAAAATTCTTGTTCGATACCGTTGCGCAAATATTTGGCAACTGCGGAGTTTCCCCTCAATATCGATTACGAACTCAGTGAAGATTCGACTATTGTGAGTATGGTGACGCAGGGTTTGGGGGCAGCAATTCTGCCGCGTTTGGCAGCGGAACCGATACCTGCTAAGGTGCAAGTTTGCAGTTTGCCGACGGATTTTGAAAGGGTAATTGGGGTTGCTATTTTGAAGGATGGTTTGTTAATTCCGGCAGTGTTTGCATTTTTGGATTTGGTTGCGAGTGCAGTAGAGTGTGAGAGTGATGGGGAGTTTCCGATCAATCCTTCATAAAAATCTTTCGGCGGTTGAAACCTGTGGGGGTGCAAAATCGAATGGAGCTTCGCCTGTCATTCGATTTTCACCCCCAACTATACAAACAAAACCCGCCTGCGCGGGTTTAAGAAATAACGGGGGTATCATACTCGGATTTGGTATGATTCGATCGAAAGCAGCATTTCTAGGATAACACGATCGATTTTATAATCGTAGGTTGGGTTGAACAAAGTGAAACCCAACATTTTATCCGTACATTATCGAGTGGAACTCTGTATAAAGATGAAATCATATTTCAGTAGAGATGGTATTTCGTGGATTATATCACTTTTCTCGCTCTCTGTTAAGAGGAAAAATTACCGATGCCGTCACCTATTTAGTGCAGCATCATAAAATGTTGGGTTTGATTAAACAAGAACGAAAGCGACATCGGGAGAATGCCGCTCTCGATCGAGAAATATGGGAGTCAACTGCTTAAGTTGACACCAATGGTCGAGAACCCACCCCTACAGAATTGTTGAGAATAGTGCAAGATCTGAGTTCAATCCAACCTACTTATTAGTGTTGGGTGGAGTGAAGCGTAGGGTTCTCTTCGTTCACTCTCCACTACGTTGGGCCTAACCTACTTATTAGTGTTGGGTTTCTCTTCGTTCAACCCAACCTACTTATTAGTGTTGGGTTTCTCTTCGTTCAACCCAACCTACTTATTACGTTGCCGTAAAATGAATTCTGCGACGCTTAAATCGACGGGAGTTGTGACTTTTAAATTTGTTTCTTCTCCTTCGACAATTCGCACGGGCAAACCGCATTTTTCAAACAAGGCTGCATCGTCGGTAACTTCCCATCCCTTCTCTCGCCCTTCGGCATGACACTGCTTTAACAATTTCACTTCAAATCCCTGCGGGGTCTGGGCTGCCCACAAATTGCTTCGATCGGGCGTGTCTCGCACGATTCTAGATTCATCGACCACCTTGATCGTATCCTTGACCGGGATAGCGACAATCAAGCCCTGACAGCCCAACAGAGCCTCTGCAGAGCGATCGAACAAATCGGGAGTTGCCAGACACCGCGCGCCGTCGTGAATCAACACTCGATCGGCATCCGGCGGCAAAGCCTGCAAGCCGTTGTAAACTGACTCTTGTCGGGTAGCACCGCCTTGAATCAGTTCCACGGGCTTGGTTAAAGATAAATCGACCAGAATTGCTTGAAAATCGGGAAAATCTTCCTTTTGGCCCATAATGCCGATCCAGCTAATGTGTTGGGAATCTTCGGCAGCAGCCAAAGTCCAACTCAGCAAAGGTTTTCCCAGTAAACTCAGCAGCAGTTTGTTGCGCTGGCTGCCCATCCGCCGTCCCGAGCCCGCCGCAGGAATTAATAAGTGCATTAACCGTTCTTAACCCAACTAGGTATATATTTATAGCGTCCCATACTTTTCAGTCACTTATTTGGCTGTCAGCAAGTAGCTTTTAATAGAAATACTATAAGCTGATAGCGTAAAGCTACCTAGATAGATAACAGCCGATCGTTTTATGATGCGAATACTAGCACTTGTCCCTGGCGGGATTGGCGACCAAATTTTATTTTTCCCTACCCTGGATGACTTGAAACAGTCATATCCCAACGCTACGATCGATGTAATGGTCGAGCCGAGAGCTAAGGGCGCTTACCGAGTCTGCAAGTCCGTTAGAGAAGTCTTGATTTACGATTTCAAAGGCCGCAACGCTGCTGCTGATTGGGGCAATTTATTGGGTAAAATTCGCGATCGCGAATTCGATGCTGTGGTTTCCTTAGGACAGCGGTGGAGTGTGGGACTTTTGCTGTGGCTGACGGGCATTCCGAAGCGCGTCGGCTATGCGGGCAGCAGCGGTACTTCGTTTCTTACCGATCCGGTTCCTCTAAATACTAACCAGTACGCAGCTCAAATGTATCACGATTTGGTGCAAGGATTCGGCATTAAAAATCCTTGTCCGGCACTGGCGGTTAATGTGCCGAAACAGGACATTCAGTGGGCGGAAGCGGAACAGCAGCGATTGGGAATTAAGGAAACGGGTTACATTTTAATTCACGGCGGTTCGAGTCAGTTAGCTGTGTCGAAAGGAATTGACAAAATTTATCCGGCAGATAAGTGGAAGCTAATTGTTGAAGATTGCCAGCAGCGACAGCCGAATTTGCCTGTGGTGGTGGTGAGAGGCCCGGAAGATTCGGGTTTTGTGGCCGAATTAGTTCGGTTGTGTCCGAACGTGAAGCTTACTTCGCCGGATGATATTGGCAAGTTGGCGGCGACAATTGCTGCGGCTAATTTGATGATTTGTACTGACAGCGCGCCAATGCACTTGGCAGTTGCGGTGCAAACTTATACGATAGCTTTGTTCGGTCCGACTGACCCCGCGAAGTTGCTGCCTAAGAGCGATCGATTTTTGGGAATTAAGTCTCCTACTGGCAATATGGCTGATATTTCTCCAGAAATGATTCTGAAGAAAGTTTGGGGCGGCTAAAAACCTTAATTAATTATCCTAGGGGCGGGTTCGCCAACCATATCGAACGCCAACAAATAATTTAAATAAACCCGCCCCCACCCCACTTAAGACCATTTGTGACAAGTTAAGAAAAAATTGCACAGCTCTTGATTCTTTTTAGGAGATATCTAATTTACCGCTTTACCGCCGGCCTGTTTCTCGCAGTAATCGGTCAGCCCAAACTCGATCTTCTTCCTTAAAACGGGGTACAGGTTCCCGATCGTAGTCCAATGTTAGATCGAATCTGGCGCGATCGTAAACCCCCATTAGCAAGCTCTGTAAATTCAACTCTGGTTCTGCATCTCCTGACTGCAAAGGTATCCTAAATACAGGAATTTCATCTCTCAGATTAAAAGCATATAATTGCGCTTGCGGCCGTTGATTTGCTCGGGCGATCGAGATTCGGTAATCTGTCTGCGGAATTTCGCTGGCAAAGGGCAGGTATTGTCCGCTTCTAAGCAGATCTATCTCTACCAAATGCGTGAGAGTTGCTAAAACTTTCTGCCGCTTGTTAAGGTAAGCATTTCTTCCTTCACCGGCGCGTTTGTTAGCGGGAGACAAAATTTCAATGACTGTTACCACCCTGCCCGTTGTTACTTCTCTAATTTCTAAATAACCTTCCCTGCATTCTTCATAAATTGGCAGCATTACTGTTACAAATTCGCTGCGGGTAGGTAAAGTCATCACTGCTGATTCTGTCTGGGTTGTTGTTCGTGCAGCGACTACAGATACATCAGGAATTGCTATATCAACAGAGTCTTCTGCGCCACTCATATAAGTGCGTTTTTCGATCGCCACTCGATATTGCTGACTGAGATTTTGCTCTATATTATCGGCGATCGCAACGATTAAGCGGTGGTGTACTTCAGGCCAAAATTCGGGATTTTCTAAATAAGGGTTCATCCCTGGAAATGGAGAAGGCATTTTACTACCTCACGGGCGATCTATTTAATTCAATTATACAATTTAATATACAATTTAATACTAAAACCATTGAGAAATCTGGTTGATAGACTTAGATATCCCGTTGATTGCTGGGCGGTTGAAACCGCTCCGGGGGTGCAAAATCGAATCTGCTTCGCTCGTGATTCGATTTTCACCCCCGTCTACACAAACAAAGTCGGCCTGCGCCGACTAAAAGAATAAAGGGGGTTGGAAACCCGGATTTGGGATCGCTCGTACTTTGCCTCGCTGCAGAAGTTGAGGGCAAAAATCGATCGCCCGCTTTTCTCTCCTCCACCTGTACTCAACTGATTGACAAATACCTTGCCCTGAATAGCGAAATATCCGAAATCCTCAATCTCAAATCTCAAATTCAAAATCTCGAATCCGATGATGGCAGTTGGTTTCTGTCTTAGTTGCTGCAAAAAATTAGCGGTAAATTGCCAGACAACCAAAAATTAATGATAGTCATTGATTCTCTAGATGCGATCGCCCGTACTTCTCAACCACCCAGCACAAATCTGTTTTACCTGCCGAGATATTTGCTCGATCGCACTTATTTTATCCTCGCCCGCCGCCCGTTTTTGCGATAAAAATCCGGTTTGTTAATTGAAGCACCTTCTCAAACTCTCGATTTAAGAGATTATCCCGATCGAAATCGCGAGCATGTCCTTAACTACATTCAGCAATATAGCTCGATCGCGCCCAAAATTCATCAACGCGCGATCGCCCGTCAAAATTCCCGCATTTATTTGCTAATATAGATGTAGCAAGTTGGTAAATTTTATGACATTAGCAATTGCGATCGAACCCGCACATCTAAAACTTGATACTAATTGAAACACAAGACTGAAGTTGATGATTATCTTTTCAAACGCCAACGTCAAGCAGCAGCAATTCGACAGGAAACCGAACAGCGTTTTAGTCCGGTTGGAATTCGCGATCGATTATTGGCTAGGCGCGATCTCGCCTGCCACACCTAACATGATATTATTTAAATTGATATGAAACGAAATAACAAAAAGCGCGATCGTGAAACAAGCAGTATTTTTTGACCGAGATGGCGTCCTCAATATCGAAGCCGGCTACATTCACAACGTAGAAGATTTGCATTTAATTCCCGGCGTAGCGCAAGCTGTCCGCCTTTTAAATGACAGAGAAATATTTTGCTGCATGGTTTCCAACCAATCGGGACCAGCGAGGGGTTATTATCCAGTCAGTCACGTAGAAGCACTGCACGATCGACTGTGCAAGTTATTAGAAAATGAAGCAGGCGCTAAGTTAAATGCTCTTTATTACTGTCCTTATTTAAGCGCAGCGGAAGGCGGAACCAACCCGGAATTTACCCGCTATACAACTTGGCGGAAACCGAATACGGGAATGTTGGTAGCTGCCGCTTGGGAACACGATTTAGACTTGCGAAATAGTTTTATGGTAGGGGATAAAGCGACGGATGTCGATATGGCTCACAATGCCGGATGTCAGGGGATTTTGGTGCAAACAGGTTACGGTGAAAGCGTGTTGAAAGGGGAATACCAGCACCGCACGAAACCGGATTTTATTGCTGCGGATTCACCAGCGGCGGTTGCATGGATTTTGCAGCAATTGAATTGAAGCTCGGGGCGATCGGGGGGTAGTCTCTAGGTGTCAACCATCGACGAAAGCCTTTGAGAAATCTCGTTGTTGCCCGAGTCTAGATCCCCTAAATCCCCCTTAAGAAGAGGGGGACTTTGAACGTATCCGGTCCCCTTCTTAAGGGGGGTTAGGGCAGGGCTGTTTCATTCTCGAATTTTAGCTGTGCTAAAATTCTGAATTAAAATATCAATGTCCTTCTCGATCGTTCAAAATTCAACTCTCAATTTTA
>JALOON010000093.1 GCA_025454405.1 Oscillatoriaceae cyanobacterium Prado104
TTAATCGTTGAGCCTCATAGTTGGTCGCCAGCGACCGTTGCCGTTCTTGAGTGGAGTGATGAGATACCTCGATCGGGTCTGTTTAGTCTAAACTCCAGTTCCCAGGCACAGCCTGGGAACCAGAGAAAACCAGAGAAACCAGAGAATCAGAGATTTGTAAGATCCGCGCTGCGCACCCTACAACTGATAAGAACACCAATCACTCCAACTACCGGCGTAAAGTTTGGCGTTGGGAATTCCAGCTATTTCTAAAGATAATAAATTAACGCAAGCTGTCACTCCAGAACCGCAATAAACGATAATTTCTCCAGCGTTTTCTAATGCTTGCCACCGCTGTTTTTGTTCCGAGTTCGATCGCACTTTTCCCGCTGCATCCGTAACATCTTGCCAGGGGTAATTAACAGCACCAGGAATGTGACCCGCAATGGGGTCTATCGGCTCTTTAAGGCCGAGATACCGCTCTGTTTCCCGCGAATCAACTAAAATTGTATCCGGCAAATCTTTGCGGCTTTTCACAGTTTCAATATCTACCAACCAATCGCTTTGCAATTGTGGTACGAATTTACCATCAGACCGATCGGGCACTGTATTTACAACCGGATATCCTGCCGCTTTCCAGTCGCTGAAACCGCCATCTAATAAAGCTACTTTGCTGTGTCCCACATACCGCAGCAGCCACCACAATCGCGCTGCGAAAGCCTGTCGCGAATCGTCATAAGCTACCACTAAAGTCGATTTTGAATTGATGCCGATCGCGCTTAATTTGTCTGCTAGTTCTGCAAAGTTTGGCAGCGGGTGCCTGCCTCCGTGTTTGCCGACTTTGCTGGAAAGGTCGCGGTTTAAATCTAAATAAAAAGCTCCGGGAATGTGACTTTCTCGATACTGTTTTTGTCTTAAATCTGGGTCTGCCAAAGAAAATCGGCAGTCAACAATTACAATTTCAGAATTGTCTGTATTGGCGGCTAACCATTCAGGAGAAACGATAAATTTGGTGTCAGTCATAAATAGTTTTGAGTTTTGAGTTTTGAGTTGCTCGGGAGTTTTGAGTTTTGAGTTTTGAGTTGAAGAAGGAGTTTTGAGTTTTGAGTTTTGAGTTTTGAGTTGAAGAAGGAGTTTTGAGTTTTGAGTTGACAGTTGACAGTTGAGAGGATGACTAATCTGATTTTTCTGAAGCAGATTTTTTATTGGGAGTGGGAGTTTCTTTTTCGGAATCTGATTTTTCTGAGGCAGATTTTTTAGAATTTTCTTTCTCCGCATCGGATTTTTCTGAATTCACTTTTTTGGAGTTTCCTTTTTCTAACTCGGATTTTTCTGAGTTTACTTTTTTGGAATTTGCTTTCTCCGATTCAGTTTTTTCTGAAGTAGATTGTTTGCGACTTTCTTTTTCAGCAGTTGGCTGTTCGGCTGCGGCGGGAGCAGCACTTGCTCCGGGGTTGCTGGCTGCGGATTCTTGAGCGTAAACTAGATATTTTTGATACTCGACTACTTTTGTTTGAGCTACTTCGTGGTGGGGGCTGGATTGCGGTACTCTTCTCATTAAAGAAACTGCTTCTTGCCAGCGATCGGCCACTGAATTCCAATCCTCTTTGCTTTTGGCTGCTCGCCCCAATTCTTGCGCTTTGATGGCTTTGTTAACCGCTTCTCGAAAAGTATCCGGTGCTGTTTCGGAATTCGGTATTGTCTCTAAATTTTTTCCCGTATTTGCTGTTGCTTCGTTGAAACTTTTATTAACAAATGCTGCCACGGCGATCGCCAAAATACCCGTCACTATCCCGACAATAACTAAAGTCGTTCGCAGTCGATTTTCAAATGCCACTAGCGTTGCTGCTTTTACTTCTACATCGCTGGCAGTTGCCAGAGGATTACTGCTCGGAACTAAGGCAGAACTCGGCACGGATTCATCAGCTAATGTTAGTTTAGAAAACGTACTGACATCTAAACTAAATTCTTGCGTCCAAGCTGCTACTAGCTGACCAGTTTCTCGACCTTCTACTTTTACGGTGAGAATCGATTCTGGCTGCAAATTTGCTAATTCGCTGCGGATTAATTCAACATACCGATCTTCGTCTGGGAGGCGATCGGCTTCGAGGGTGATTTTCAAACAATCGTCGCTGAGATTAGCTGTTGTTGAAATTCCTGCAGGTTGCAACTGAATGTCGAGCAAAGATGCGATCGCCTGGGGGTTTCCCTGCTTGGCTAGTTCCTGATGATTGAACTCTGTCATAACTGGACACCTGATGATTGTACTTGACAGTTTTTAAGCGACAATAGCAATCCTATTTTACGTGCAAACCAGGTTTTTTATTGAACCCCAGAGGGCGCAGAGGACGCCGAGAAAGATCTAAAACAAACAGTATATTACCAAATCCGGCTGCGATCGCCCTCGATTTTGGGGAAAATTGCCATGCCTGCTAAGAGCGATCGTAAAATTGCGATTTGGTATAATATATCGGTGCCAATTGAACCGGAAAATGGAAACTACGGGCAGCTTTACACCTAAATTAACTGCAGACGGCTCTTTTACTTTTTTCTCAACCGAGTTCGATCAAGCTTTTCACAGCGATTTCGGAGCTCGTCAGGAAGCGGAACTTAAGTTTGTCGCCCCTCTCGAACTCAGGCGCAAAGCTGCAAAATCGAAACTGCGACTGCTGGATGTTTGCTACGGGTTGGGCTACAACTCCGCAGCAGCGCTGGCAGCGATTTGGGAGGAAAATCCCGACTGTCGGGTGGAGCTGGTGGGGCTGGAGATTAATCCAGAAGTGGCTTTATGCGCGAGCGCACACTGTTTGCTCGATCGCTGGCAGACTCCCGTACCTCAACTGTTAAGCATTTTAGCTGCCGATCGCCATTTGCAAACCGATCGCCTGCAGGCTAACTTGCTGGTTGGCGATGCGAGGCAGACGATCCGCCAGTTGCAGAAATCGGGTTTTTTGGCTGACGCAATTTTTCTCGATCCGTTTTCGCCTCCTGTTTGTCCCCAACTTTGGACGATCGAGTTTTTGGCTGCTGTGGCGGCTTGTTTGCAGTCGGATGGCCTGTTAGCTACTTATTCTTGTTCGGCTGCGGTGAGGGTGGCTTTGATGGCTGCCGGCTTGAAAATCGGTTCGACTCCTCCGGCTGGGAGGCGTTCCCCTGGGACGCTGGCGGGTTTTTGGACACAAAATTTATCGGAACTTTCGCCACAGGAACGAGAACATTTGCATACTAAAGCTGCCGTACCTTATCGCGATCCGCACCTCTGCGACACGACCGAAATTATCTTGCAACGGCGTTTTGACGAACAGCAAGCGTCGCCGCTGGAGGCAACGTCGCGGTGGAAAAAACGCTGGCAGGCTTGTAGGTTGGGTTGAAGAATGAAACCCAACAGGAAGATACGCAGGTTGGGTTGCAGAATGAAACCCAACAGAAACATACCCAGGTTGGGTTGAAGAATAGACATCTGGCTCTCATTAGGTTGTTGCCCTTATGGGGCAAGGCTTCCACAATCTTTTTACCAGATGTCTAATGAAACCCAACAGAAACATACGCAGGTTGGGTTGAAGAATGAAACCTCCACTTCGCTGAGCCCAACTTTAAGATCCGTTGGGTTGAACGAAGAGAAACCCAACCTACAAAATTATCTAGTTACGCACACTCCGCCTACGGATACGCGACATCTATCGTCTCGATCGAACCTACCGCTATCCACCCTCCCTGCTTCTAAATTCCTCGTGCGCGGGTTGTAGTAATAGTCTCCCTGCGGGTAATTGCGAGTCGGGATGGCGCAATAAGTTGAGTCCCTGCCAGCATCGTCAAACCAGACTCTTACCATACTGCGTCTCTCGCGACAGTCGATCGGCCTCAAGCCAAAATCATCGCGCAAAATCCGTTCTCCGTCGTAGCGCCCGTCATATCGACCCCTGTCAGCGCGATCGTCCCAATTATCGCGGGCTCGCCTGTCGCCATCAATTCCCGTAACTTCTAGCGTGTAGCTGCCGCCCCTGGAAGCATCTTTGGCTAACACCAACAGTTTGTATTCGCCTGTTCGGGGAACGCGATAATCGAAAGACAGGTCTTGGGTAAAAGCTACTTGTCTGTTATTTCCGTAAAACAGCACCATTACTGGTGTAAAACCGCGATTTCTATCTGTGTCTAAATACACTTGAATGTTGTCGCCTTCCCGCGCGCTGAATGTGTACTCTTGACCTCGCAATTCTTCTACTGGAGCTCCGGGCGTCCACATATTTCGGAAGCGGTAGATCGGTGAGTTGCGGCGGATTACTCCATCGATGCGATCGTTATTCCCTATGTATTCGGCAACAGCGCTTGAGGGAATCCCTGTCAGCGCCAATCCTGCAACTAGCACAGTCGCAGCCATACTGTTTAATAAGTTGTGTTTTTTCATAGCCACCTCTGGAAAGTCTTAAAACCTTTTTGCCTTCTTTACCTTAACATTTTTAGAGACTAAATATCTTTAAATATAGTTTCTGCCTCACCGCGTGTTCCTCACCCAACCGGACTATTTAGGATTTTAGTCGTGAGCGCTGTTTGGAGTGGGTGTTAAAGTCCTTAATGTCGTTTTTAGTAAGGATTAAAATATTAAAATCCTTAACGTCGTTTGAAATAAATATTAAAATCCTTAACATCGTTTGAAGTCATGATTGAAGCCCTTTCTATTCCCATCTTGCAACAAGATGGATAACCTGCAGGTACTGTCAAGAAGCGATTTGGCATGGCTAAAATAATTTGGGTGGGAACTCGGGGTTGGAAACTGTATCATCTCTTCAGCAGATTTGGGTACGATCGCCCACCATGAAATTGTGGCAACAATGGAGGGTGCTATGGGGTTTTTGATAAGATTTCTCAACCGACAATCCTGCAACTCCCAGGCTCTAGATTTACGCTCGCGTTTCCCTGATTTGTACCCAGTAAAACCAGAACCAAAATCTTTCAAAGTCTTGCTGCGCAAGCTCAGAAGCCTTTTGTCAGTGGTGGAACTTCAGCCTAATGCCTTGAGGCTGGTGAGTGTCAAATCTTAGAGCGAACTACCTACACTAACCAAACTGTACATTTTTGGATTCCTGCCCAACTGAATTCGTCTTGGTAAAGGCGGGGTTTTAGATCGAACTTTGCGATCGAAGCCCGTCTCTTGGTTGGCGGGTAGTGTCAACTCACAGCTATATTAGTGTAGTCCGGGTAGCAATTCCGAATATTACCACCGTAAAATATGAGTCCTGTAGTTAAAATTATTCAGCCCTCTGGCATTTTAGACGGCACCAAGGCAAGTCAATTCCGCCAAGAGATTAGCGACCTAGTTGAAGCGGGAGCCGATGTAGTATTGATCGACTTCCAAGATGTGACATTTATGGATAGTTCTGGTTTGGGCGCTTTAGTCTTGGCCCTAAAAACAGTTCGCGCCGCTGGCAGTCAATTAGTTGTCTGTTCGATTAACGAGCAAATTCGCATCCTGTTTGAACTCACTAGCATGGATCGAGTTTTCGAGATCTTTCCCAGTCGCGATGCTTTTAATAGCAAAATTCTCTTAAATAACTAATTTTTTGGCTCTGCCTTCTTGCAATTTGGTAGCATGCGTGCTGCCAGAGTTCCTCAACAGGCAGAACTGAGCCTCAGGATCGATCGGCGGGATTGAAATAATAATTTATTTTTACCCCTAGATAAATCCTGGGGCTTGTACCCAAGTATGTCGGTCGCTCAGCCCAGATTAACTTTTAATAAAGACCAATCATCATCAAACACAGCTTTAGCATTCAACTTTTGAACGTAGCTCAAAACTCGCTCTAATTGGTCGTTCGTACCTCCGTTGTAAGCTACTAACAGGTCAACGAAAGCATCCAGCCCCCAAATATTGCCGTCAGGTTGGTGAATCTCATAAACCCCGTCGCTAAAGATGTAGAGGGTACTCAAATCCTCGACATGGCAGCTATTATCCATATAAGGAGCATCCGGGAACATTCCCACGGGCATTCCTGGAGTTTTCAGGCGCTGAACTTTAGCGCTGCTGGCTGCCGACTGGGAAATCAGCACCGCTGGGGGATGGCCTGCGCTAGCGTAAACGAGTTCGCGCTTCGTGCGGTTGTAAACGCCGTACCAGATGGTGAAATATTTGTCATTTTGGTAGCTCATCTGGAAGGTGGTGTTGAGGGCGCGCAAAACGTCGCTGGGTTGGTAGTAGTTAATGTTGGGGATAGCGCGCGATCGCAGCAAATTCAACACTGCCACTGAAGGTAGCGCCGCCCGCAAACCGTGTCCTGCCACGTCGAGCAAGTAAATCGCCAAATAATCCGAGTCCAGCCAGTTGTAGTCAAAGCAATCTCCCCCCAACTGCCGGGAGGGAATGAACTTAGCCTCGACACTCACCGGCTCGGTTAAAGGATCTGGCAGCAGCGACTGCACGTACTCTGCAGCCTCCGCCAATTCAGCCTCCAGACTTTGCTTGGCAATTTTTAAATCTCGGCTGAGTTGGTGCAGGCGCAGTCCCGCACGCACTCTCGCCTGCAATTCGTTAAGTTCGATCGGTTTGGAGATAAAATCGTCCGCCCCCGCGTCGAGTCCCTTGACTCGATCGGCGATCGACCCCAAGGAAGTCAGCAAAAAGAATTGTGTAGTTGACAGATCCGGATCTGCCTTGACTCGGCGGCACACGTCAATGCCCGTCAGGCGCGGCATGATCCAATCGCAAATAATCAGAGCAGGGCGCAACTTTTGCGCCTGCGCTACACCGTCTTCGCCATTGCTTGCTACCGTAACTTCGTAACCCTGTTTTTTGAGGGTTCTTCTCAGCAGTTCTTGAACAGCAGTATCATCGTCAATAACCAGAATTTGAAACATGGGCACTTAGGTACTACAAGTCTTTCAACGTCTGGGGGTCATTCAAAATATATCCTGTCAGCGCGCTTGTCTGAGATTGAGTATAGTCTATTGGCATCGCTTTCGAGATAAATGCTAGTACCCGATCGACCAGAAAGTTCAATTTACTTTGAAACGGGCTTTCAGCTTTAGCTAGCCTTAACATGGCTGAGTTTGCCTGCCAAATATAAACTTTTATTGAGTTTGATTTACGGCGGCGGTGCTTGACATCAAGCAAGGATTTATGGTATGGTAAACAACCAATTAGTTGAGGCGACATCTAACAGCTAGCAACAAAAGCTAGTACCTTCACAAACTCCCGTTCGATTTTGCCTGGTTTGCCTGATTCTCATTGGCCTTACGTGCGATCTATTCTACCCGACCAGATCGCTCTGTAAAAAATAACGCTGGAAAATAACGCTGGAAAATAACGCTGGAAAATAACGCTAGGGTGCAGTGTTTAGGCGCTTGCAGTTGCGCGCCGGGAGTAAAAAACTTATCAATTACCCAAAAACCTAAAATACGGACTATGCAAAATTTGCCTGTATTTTGTGAAACTATAACAAACAACTTCAGTGGCTCAACGTGATTGAATTAAAAGGTTCCCAAAAGTTGCCAGTGTTAAATAAAGCGCGCCTTCAAGTCAACAGCACGAGTCCGTTGGACGGAGTTTTGTCTTGGTTTGAACAGTTGCACCAACCGTCCATTCCGAAAAGCGTGTGGATACGGTGTCAGTTAGCTTTGGCTGAGGGATTTACGAATGCGGTACGTCACGCGCACAAAGACAAAGCGTGGGATTTGCCGATCTGCATTGAGGTCGAAGTGTTTGCTGAATCGATAGAGATTAAAATTTGGGATTGGGGCGATCGGTTCGATTTGGAGCAAAAAATTACAGAAATGTCGCAAAGAGTGGATCTCGAATCTCCGGGGGGGCGAGGTCTAAAATTGATGAAAGACATTGCTGACACTCTCACTTATTCGAGAACTCCCGGCAACCAAAACTGCCTGTCGATGGTCAAATATTACACCCCTGTTCCAAACCAAGAAGATTAGAGTTGTCAGAGTTTACGCATTAATAAATTTAATAATGTAATTAACCGCAACATTTTTAGGGCGAGTTTCCGAACTGGTACGCACGGGATTTTGGAGATTTGTCGGTTCATCCGTGCGTCCGATCGGGCTGGGCAGGGGGGCGATCGCGGGAACACCTTTTTCTGGTTGAAGAAAGGTCGGATTAACTTCTACTTTATTGTACTGATGTTCGTGAAGTTGCAGGGCATCTTCCTGCTGCGAACCTACTTCATTTGGCGTCCCTCCTTTAGCAGGAATACGCCGATTTGCGTCGGGATCTCTGTTAGCACCGCCGTCAACTCCTCTCAAAAAATATCCTCGATAATCCGGTATTTTAAATATTTCATTTTCACCGCCATAAAGATATCCCAAAACAGCAAAAAGTTCGGGGTATTCAGATACTTTTAGTTCTTTACCATCGCAAACTGTCCAGCCCAAAGCTTCGAGATTAGTTGTAAAGTTTGATGGATAATTTGAGGGAGATGATTCTATTTTACCAGCAAAAACAACTACTGTGCCAACGGGAACCCCAACAGGAGCGATGAAACCCATACCGGGGATTGGCAGGGGAGGAATCGGTAAATTGAACATAAATAGTTTACTGTGTGTTGTGAGTTATGCGTGAGGTTCGGGCGAAGCATCTGCCTGCCGGCAAGCTAACGCCAACGGACATGAAATCAGGAATTTATTGCAGAAACAATCGACCCCATGCTTCGCCCCTACAAATATGCACGATCGATTATAGCGAACATGAAATTAGTCGATCGCGCTGTCTAAAATTGCGGCAATTTCGAGCTGTCTTGCAGCACGGTCATCGAAGTCGGAACGGTAATTTCCCAAGGTGTGCTGGCAAATTTGTACTCTTGCTTAACTTCCGAAATAATTTTCAGTTCGCTGACCAGAGAAACATATTTTTCATCAGTCGGCGCGAGTTCGTTTGCCCCCGGCCAAATTGTACCAAACGACAAATAATACAGGACGCTCGCGGCAGATTCCGGTCTGACTGGCAGCAACACGATCGCGCTTTCAGCTTGCAGAAAGCTGGTGAATAAAGAGTCAATTTTTGACCGCAGATCGCTCGCCATAAAAGTTAATTTATCGGGGTTTTCTGAATTGCCTA
Source organism: Oscillatoriaceae cyanobacterium Prado104 (assembly GCA_025454405.1). Lineage (GTDB taxonomy): Bacteria > Cyanobacteriota > Cyanobacteriia > Cyanobacteriales > Microcoleaceae > Microcoleus. The sequence goes on from JALOON010000093.1 coordinate 9,038, forward strand.
AAGGTGCGTAAAAATGATAAGTCATTTCATCCCACTCAAAAGCTCGATCGAAAAATTGAATGTACTTCGATGTACCGCCAGCAAGCAGTGAATTTTCGCTGCCACCCGCTAGTTGGAAATGTCGCTTTAAAAGCAGATCGCCGCAACTTTTTTTGAGTTCTATTTTTTCGGTCTTCCGATTTTCTAGCGGGTTGCGAGACGCGATTTCTGTAGGCAAAACTCCGGCGCGATCGTAATAGGATGCTTGCTGTTTTCGATAGGTTTCGAGTATTGCATTATAAGTGTGAATTTGCCAGTTCTGAAATTTTTCATCAGCTAACCTGCAGCGTACTTCAACTGTCACAAAATAAGTATTCAGTAATTGCGAAGAATTATTAGATGTTGCAGGCAGCGGTAAAAACTCTCGTTCTGCATTTGACATGACACAAATTGGCACTACAGAATCCTCCCCATTCATAGATTTTCCAGTAAGTTCTGGATTATTTGATGTAGGGGGTTCGGGATTGTTTGATGTTGCAGGAAAGTCAAAGGTATTGTTACCAACTAATACTGTTAGCTTTTGAGTTTCGCCCGACAAAGCAGCAGTTACCCAAGCGCGATCGGCTTGATATCCTGCAGGAACTACAATCTCTTTAGTATTCAGAGGTTCCCCGCCTTGAAATGTAGCGGTTATAATTTTAAACTCGACTGGTGGCGCTGGAATATCGTAAATTGTTGCCAATTGAGCGTAATTTTGCCGATCGATCTTTTGGTAAGAATCAATCTGAGGATTTGGTGCTTTCAGTTTGTGGGGCGGGGTTGGTTTTTGAAAATCAATACCTACTAGATCTAACAAACTTTTAATGTAATTTTGTGCCGGATTTTGCAATTTGAATTCAACCATCAGGCGAAAGCCGCAATTCACCACATGGGCTGCATAAACTTTGTTAATCCAGCGGTAAATACCCGTGACATTGTTCTGACTGGCTGTATTGTCAAAAGAGTGAATTACAGTTTCTTCAGACTCATTTAAAGTGCTGAGACTGCGCACTCGATCGACATATCGAGCAATGCGATTCGCTGTTTTTGATGTAATATCTTTAGCAAACTTCGCGACATCTTCCATGTAAGGCCGCTCTTTGTCCGGGTCATTGCCCACCGAATACGAACCTTTGTAAGTAATATTTGTTGGCGGGCCGTAGTTGGTAGTAAAATCAGTAAATGTAGTGGTAGTGGTATCTTGAGCCAGGGTTTTTCGCGTCTCGTTCAGCAAGTCAGTTTTAGTACCTTGAATGTCGGTTGCTGTCTCTTCTAAAGCTTCTATGCGATCGGTAACCGACTCATTAATGCGATTTAACTTTCTTTGAGTCGTCTCCTTGCGTTCGCCTTTCAAAACATTTTCAATGCGCGCGACTTCTCCCATTTCATATCTTAGCAAGCGCTGCCTAACTAGCTGTAAGTCTCCGATCGCGCAAGGCTCAATTGATGCCGCTGTTGGAGATTCTGATGTGGAAAAGATTTCTGGAGGCAGTACGATCGTCGCTTTGGCTGCTGCTAAAATTTCTTGAGAGGTGTCAATATCTAAATCTTCAGCATTGTTTGGATTTTTGCCGTTGCTTGCTTCATCGTCATCCTCAGCAAGTTTTTCAATTAAATTGCACATCACTAATGTTTTAACAATGCTTTCCAAAAGATGGGGGCGATATTCGGGAAAGATTGTCAGGGCAAAAAAGTTTTGCCAGACTCGATTTTTTTCTTTCATGTAGTCGGTAACTGCCCCTTGCGTATCTTCTTTAATTGTTTCTCCAATAATTTCGGGCAAGCGGCGAGTCGGGCCTTTAACGTACTCTTTAATTTGAGTCCATTTCCAACCGATAACGCTTTCAATACCGTATTTGAGTCTTGTTAAATTAATTTGCTGTTGCTGCCGCAACCAGGTATCGAGAAGTGCAAACGATTTGATATTTCCTTCGATCTCTGCGATACTTTGAATGAATTGTCCGGCATAGGATTTTCCCGCTGTTTTGCTGGCTGCTTCGCCTTGGATAAAATGCTGTGCCTCTTTTTTTATTTCTTTTTGGACATCAGATTTACCAGATTCATCAACTTGAGGTGCTTTTTTAATTTCAACTAAATTGATGTAGAAAGATCCATTTAGGATTGTCTGGGGAATTTTGGCAGTTTCGTATTCGACAAAACGCAATTTACGTTCGATCGGACTGATTTCCGGCCAAGCGCGCAAATAAACAAAGGGAAAGAGTTCTCGATCTGATTCTTTGCTGGCAATTGCTGTTTCTGGGATTGGGTTAGCAATTGGGGCGATCGCGCTATTTTGCTGCACTATTTCAATGCAACTGCTGGGCTGTCTGGACTCGCAGTTTTTAATTACATCAATGGCAATGCTGGGATTTTGCAGTTTAATAGTTTCATCTATTTCGACCGAATCGATCGGCTGATTTTTCTCGATCGCACCCACATCAATTTTAGCATCAGATGGAAACAAAATGCAATTAGTTTCATCGATCTTATAAGCAGGGCAGACAATATCTATTATCAAAATAGGTTGTCCGCTAGCATCAGTTTTGAATTTAAATTTGCCTTTGAGAATATCGTCAGCACCCGGAGTTGTGCCGAAACTAAACGGAACAGGACTGTTATCTGCGCCCACAGAACCGCTGTACAATTTGCCAAGACCGATCGCAGATATTTTAACTTCAAAAACAGGGCGATCGCCTTGCATTCGATACTCAACTGCGATCGGACCGAAAGTTTTAGAAAAGTATTTTTCAGACATTTTAATTCCTTCCTTTGTGCGCGGGAAATATTAACGATCGAGATTGCTTGAGAAATCTCGTTTTCACCTGAATCTAGATCCCCCCTAAATCCCCCTTAAAAAGGGGGACTTAAAGAGGTTTACCGTTTTAGAGGACGTACTCAAAGAGGTTGATTGGGCTAGAAGAGGAACTCAAAAAAGTTTCGGGCTAGGGGGGATCTGAGTCTAATAATCAACAGCATTTAACTACAATGCAACTTGATAAATATCCATGAATTGCAAAAACTTCGGATATGTATTGTCGATAATTGCATTGTGACTTTCCACTCGATCGCCAATGATGATTTCTGGCTATTTACGAACTCTGAGAGCAATGCCAGTGTAGATGTAATTAGTTGGACTGTCGATACTTATCCCGAGACTGACATTCTCTGCCAAAAAAGTTTGAAGTGCAACCCTATTTAAAGGTGTATCTTTGCCCCCATCAGGATTCATAATGTAGTAGTCAGTGCCATCTCTTCGTGCTAGTAAATAGTGGAGTGGCGATGGTGGATCTCCCCCTTGAATCAAGCAAAGTAGAATAACGCGAGCATCATTATTGAAATCACCCGGTACGTTAATTCCTGACTGTAAGTTGGCAATAGTTGAACTGACGTTTGCAAGGGGAACAGTGAACTTATCTTTGTAAAAACCTCTCAGTTCGGGATAACTTTTAGACCACGCTTCAAGCACTTTTTCAACGCGGGTGGCATCGTGGACAATCGTCACTGATAAACCTCGATCGTGCATAAATTCGACGAGAGAAAGTGGCGTACACTGATAATCATCAGCACCAGTGCCAACTTGCAGATCTTTGATGGTATTCCAGATAGATAGTTCGCATACTGGAGTTCCCAAATTAGTTGTACACTGCGGTACTGCTACGGACAATTCTTGCAAGGAAACCATTGTTACTGCTGCGCCGCAAGTATTAGGACCTTGTTGGTTGTATGAGAAGCGAGGCATCTGTTATTCTCCTATTTTGGTTGTTGTTGTTGCTAGATAAGTCTCGCGTTGCGCGGACTTTGTTTGACTGGAAGCGATTTCGATCGCTGAGTAATTCATCAAGGCAAATTGTCGATCGCAATTTCAAACCAATCCCAAGGCTTGCTCATTTGTTTTTTCAAGATAGTGTCAGCATCAACAAGTTTCGATCGAGCATCCTTATCTTGCACCTGCATCCAAGCGTAGGTTGATATATCGGGCAGTCCCAGAATTTTTTTTGCAGCATCCGGCCGACTCCAAGCCACCTCATGCAATTCATCATCAGTAACCTTTCCAGCCGCAATATTCTTATTGATATCCCGCGCCATACCTTCCCAATCTTCAAATAGGATGTAGGTAACGCTAAAATCTGGGCTAGATGAATTCGGAAACAGTTCTGTGATAATTTTCGAGTGAAAACCGTAGTATTCCAACTGTTCCCGAAGGCGGAAATCAATACCAGTTTCTTCAAAAAACTCGCGCATTGCTGCCTCTGTTGCGTCGGAATCTGTTAAGTCTTTGCGGCCCCCAGATATTACCCACTGACCCGCACTGTTCCAGACAATTGGTTTGGTCTGCTTGATGCCTTTCGCCTTGTAGCTGATGATGTTTTTTAAACCCATCAGTACGATTTTTGCGCCCGAATCGGCAACGTGATAGGGTAAAAGGTAACTTTGCATGGTATAATTCCTCCGAGGTTTGTAGTGAATTAATTTGTGTTTGAATTGTCCTAATAAATCAGCCAAAACCGATGTCAATTAGCCGGAAGTTGCCACAGAAACATTGAGTGCGGATTCTACAGCGCGGATCGGATTGGCAGTAGCCCGCGTGCCTTGACTGTTGCCGGAAACGTGCAAACCTACGACATAAATCCGATTGTTTTCTATGTACGCGATCGCCGATCCAGAATCGCCAGCTTCCGACCATACAGCATTCTTTTTAGGATCTGGAACGATCGCGATTTGGTCGGTAAGAATGCGATCGCCGATAACACCGCCGTAGCTAATTTTCACCGTGGCATTGATGCCGTCAACAATTCCGTAAGTCAAACCCGAACTGCGTCCCTGCTTGCAAACAGGCATCTGCAAAGTTGCTTTTCTAGTTCCTCGAATATTGCCGATATTCTGAATGACAGCAGCAGCAGAACGGTTTCTAATACTGGCGATCGCGCAATCTACTTTCCCTCCAAAGGAAGACCGCAAAACTGCACCGAAAGTATCCGCCGGATATTCACCCCCATCTAACAAACTCGGCTGGACAATTTCATTTTTTAGCTTCGATGTATTCCCCGCACACAAAACGTGAAAATTGCTCAAAGCGTACAAGTTGTAAGGCGGATTGTTATCCTCAACGATCGCTCCCAAAGTACCGAAATACAAGCGGCGATTCATCGTTCTACCCGGCCCGATACTGATGCCCCCAACTAAGGGATTGCAGGAATTTAGATCGGCTTTTCCCAATTGAGGTAACTGACTTGCTACCTCCAAAACGGAAGATTCAAACTTAGCCTCGATAACATCTGTTTTAATGCCCTGAATTTCGCGGGGAATCGCATCATATTTAGAAACCCCTTTTTTCTCAGCAACATAAACGCGAATTACGATTTCATCAGTTTTTTCCCCGTTAACATACTTCGGGCCGATATCTACACCAGTCACGCCCGATCGCTTCATCAATTCAGCTTCGATCGCCTGTTTGATTGTTTTAAGTTCCTCAAGATTTTTCATCAGTTTTGGTTTCCTCCAAAATTGCTTATTTCTCTGCTTCAGCTTTTCAAGCTGATTAGCGCGCGATCGCACAGGAACTCGCCATAATCTGCCAGAGTATCGAGTCCGATTAAATTGAGTAAAATCTCGATCGCCAACCAAAATACCGTCTTTGCCAACAACTTTTTCCATTTCACCTGCATACTTTTCACCTGTTAAATATAAATTCGGCAAGCGTTTGAAATAGTATTGATGATTCAAGAACTTTCACTTAGTTTGCGAGTTCTCTTGTTGAAAAAAATGTAAAGCATTGCCGAATCGAGGTTTGGGTTTTAGGCAAGATAAATTTGCCTTAATGATGTCTTTTAATCTGAGGCGTAGGGTGCGCAGCGCGCACCTTACTACCGCATCGACTACAAGCCTGTATCGAACACCAAGAACTTGAGGGGATTCGAGGGGTGATCTCCCTGAACGAAAGCATTTTCTAACTGTCGGTGGTCGAAGGAGTAAACCCAATTGGCAAAGGCAGCAAACTGCGGCGCATTGCGATATTGAATCAAATCACCCAAGAGGCGGACAGTAATATTCATTTCCATCAATCCTTCGTTCGGACATTCAAATTCCAAGACATCTACGTAGAATTTTTTACCGGGAATTAGATTGCCTTTTTTAACAGGATTGTGAACGTCATCACCGTCAACAATCATTTCTGCCAGCGCCCAGCGAGACAAGTTAGCGCAATTGTAAGTAATCTCGTAAGGGAGAGAGAAGTTTGACAGAACTGTAGCAGGACTCAACAGGTTGTTCGGAGAAAGAATTTCGTCCGGGTTGAGATAGATAATTGTTGCTACGTAAGCTTTCCTTTTAGCAGGAAGAACTTGACCGTCCGGTATTTGGGAGAGCGGCATATAACCTGTTGTATCGTCGCTATCTGCTGAGGGAGGCGGGCTCAAAAACGGGCCGAGGCACCAAATATTCCACCAGGTATATGGTGAAGAAACTCCGCCTGTGGGATCGAATTCGCCTGCTTGGGCTCGCTGTAGGAAAGTGTTGTGCGCTTTGCGAACTTGTTTCTCAATGTCCTTTTCTAGGTTTTCTGCAAATCGCGATGTTGTTGTTGCAAACATAGTGGAAAACTCCTTTCGTTGTTTTTGTTTTGATAGAACCAATCTGTCTTGAAGGCCTCGATGCTGGCAACCGATTTTTGGGAATTTAAGAAAAAAGTTAAGGATTTCTGGCGGTTAATTGCTCTAAGTTACTAGCAATAATTGTTTGCGAACTTGGCAAGCGTATCGATTCAGCTATTGCAAATATTAAGAAATTATTTAATCTTCGGATGTGGTGCTTGAAGAGAGATTTAAGTACGGGACTTAGGCGCGGGTATCCGGAGGTTTTTTAGTGCAGAAATTGCGCGCGACAAGCAAGCGAGGCAGAGCCTCTAGACATGGGTTCCCAGGCAGAGCCTGGGAACCAGAAAAAACCAGAAAAACACCTGTATACTCGTTACCAGGCTTCAGCCTGGTAACGCAGATCTAGAGGCTCTACCTCGATCGCTCCTTGCGAAGCAGAGCCTCTGGATCTTGGTTGCCAGGCACAGCCTGGGAACCAGAATTCGCATATAAATCCTGTAGTGAAAAGCTCATTAACACACAAGTATAAATTATGCAAGTCACTCGATCGCGCGACTGGCGGTTGAGTGTAAACAGGGGTTAATTTGAAAACTAGATGCGGCAAATTTAGCCAGATAGCGGCACAGCAGGGACATTTAATTGTAACAGGCAAAACAGGTTTATGCACACTCAGAAACTCTCGATTAATTCGCAAAAACAAAAACGCAAGCGCGGAGTAACTCTCACCTCTCAAGGATTTAATAAACTCCAAAATGCCAAATCAGAGGCGGAAAGTGACGAAAATTTTGACAAGCGTTTTACTCTCGAAGCTTTGAGCGATCGCACGGGTTTAGATCCAGATACGCTGATGAAAGTATTTGGCTGCAAAGTTGGTGTGGACAAACGAACTTTAAATTACTGTTTTCAAGCTTTTAACCTCAAATTGGAACCGAGGGATTATCAGCTACCACAGCCAGAAGAAAATACGGGCGATCGCTCTTCAATTTCCTCTTTATCAAAGATGGAAAATACAATCGCAAATGGGATCGATCTGAGTGAAGTACCTGACGTTGCCGTGTTTTACGGGCGTACAGTAGAATTAACGCGGATTAAAAATTGGATAGCGGGCGATCGCTGCCGTTTAATAACACTTTCAGGGATGGGTGGCACGGGCAAAACTTCTCTAGCTGCGAAATTAGTCGAACAGGTTCAAGATAATTTCGATCGCGTAATTTGGCGGAGTTTGCACATTACCGGACAACTTAAAGATTTGCTAGCAGAAATCATCCAATTTTTGTCAAACATCCAGCCTCTTGAAACTCCTGTCGATCGAGATAGCAGAGATATCTTGCCCGAAACTGTAGAGGGAAGAATTTTGTTGCTGATGAACTATTTGCGAAAATTTCGCTGTCTCCTGATACTGGATGGTGCCGAAGCAATTTTGCAAGGGGGCGATCGGGGTATTGGGTTGTACCGCGAGGGCTGCGAAGGTTACGGTCAACTTTTCAGACAAATAGGAGAATTGCCCCATCAAAGTTGTTTGCTGCTGACAAGTCGAGAAAAACCTAAAGAAATCCGCTGGTTGGAAGGAGAAACATTACCAGTTCGGAGTTGGCATTTAAAAGGTTTGCAGCTAGCAGAAGCCCAGGAATTTTTTCGAGTTCAAGATAATTTTTGGGGAACTCCCACCGACTGGAAGCAGTTAATAGAAACCTATGGGGGCAATCCTTTTGTACTGAAGACGGTAGCCCGGACAATTAAAAAGTTATTTGACGGCAGCATTGGGGATTTTCTCAAACACAATATAGCTATTTTCGGCGACATTCGCAACTTTTTAGACGAGCATTTTTCGCGACTTTCAGAAGTAGAACAAGATGTAATTAATTGGCTGGCAATTTACGGCGAAGCAGCTTCATTTTCCGAACTGCGAGATTTGGTGTTTGCCCGAATGCCCGCGCAACAACTGTTAGAAGCTTTGGAATCTTTAGAAGAGCGATCGCTCGTTGAAAAAAAAGCTGCTGTGTTTGCGCTACAGCCGCTCGTCATAGAATATGTTACTCATCGATTGATTGAGGAAGAAGCGGAGGTTGACGCCACCGACGAACTGTTATTTCAAGTTGCTTAGAGAGCGTTTTTTGAGAAATTAATCGTCATTTCTTATTCTTATTGAGGGGTGTGTTATCGATCGCTAAACATCTTGGTTCTGCATCAACCGCTGCTTCAATCGCGCCGGCTCTCCCCGATCGACTACTTGACCATTTTCCAATAAAAAAGCCCCATCGCAATAATTCAACTCATCCAAACGGTGAGTCACCCACAAAGCCGTAATGCCCCGATTTTTCACCAGCCGCTGCACCGCAGCCACCAAATCCAACTGAGAATCGGGATCTAACAAAGCCGTCGGTTCGTCCAACAGCAAAATTTCGCAGTGGCGGGCAATCGCCCCAGCCAAAGCAATCCGCTGCTTCTGTCCCCCACTCAAAGCATAAATCGGCCGTCGCTGCAAATCCAGCAAATTCACAGCCTCCAAAGCCTCCGCTACCCTCTGGCGCACCTGAAGGTTGGAAAGGTTTTCTTCCACCAAACCAAAAGCTACATCTGCACCCACCGTCGGCATCACCAGTTGGTGATCCGGGTTTTGGAACACAAAACCGATCGGTCCAGTCAGGCCAATTTCGCCCGACTGGGGGTGCAGCAAGCCAGCCATCAGCCTCAGCAGCGTAGACTTGCCGCTGCCGTTAGTACCCAAAAGCATCCAAAACTCGCCCCGAGGAACCTCGATCGAGCAATCTTGCAACACTCGATCGCCCGACGGCCAGCTAAAACACAAATCCCGCACGCTAACTGCCGGCGGACTCATACCTGCACCCTGCGCTCTCATTCTGTCGCCATCATCGTTACAAAGCCCGGAGATCTTCCTGTAGAAGCGGCCCCGGATTTCTGAGCCACTACGACCCCAGAAATCTCGCTGCTGAGGACAGCCACCTTTTTCTCAGGATTTTTCTCGCAAGTGAGTTCCAAAATTTGGGGTTGGGGACTGCGAATCGCCTCTAGAACTTGTTGGTAAACAGTCTCAGCATCCGCCTCCAACTTCCGTTGCACCGACAGCGAGACGGGCGTGTTCTTCACAATGATGTCAATACTGAACATATAATTTTAAAAACCTAGGTCTAGAGCTCTCCTCTCAGTATATAAGTCGAAGCGCCCAGATGCAGGCGAGGGAATCCTCAGACGCGCGATCGCTCCCCAGCCTTCACGGATCGGCGACCCAGAAGTTTTTCCAGGAAAGCTTGCCCTTGTAAAGAATTACCTCTATAATCATCAATACGGTAAAGAAAAGTAAACTCTGTTCATAATTCAGCCACTTATCTGCTAAGCAGAGACAGCGGTTGAAAACCAGCGAACAGAAACTTGTCCGGTGAAATTATATCCATTTGGAGATTAGCGTAAATGACAATCGCAGTCGGACGCGCCCAGAACGAAAGAGGCATCTTTGATGCTCTCGACGACTGGCTCAAGCGCGATCGCTTCGTCTTCGTAGGCTGGTCCGGCCTGTTGCTCTTCCCCTGCGCCTACCTGGCGATCGGCGGTTGGCTGACCGGCACCACCTTCGTCACCTCCTGGTACACCCACGGTTTGGCTTCCTCCTACCTCGAAGGAGGCAACTTCCTCACCGTGGCAGTATCCACCCCAGCCAACAGCCTCGGACACTCGCTGCTGTTCCTGTGGGGTCCTGAAGCTCAAGGAGACTTCACCCGGTGGTGCCAACTCGGCGGT
>JALOON010000027.1 GCA_025454405.1 Oscillatoriaceae cyanobacterium Prado104
TGAATTTGTAGTCATGTATCAGGTGGGGAGTCTCACCCCGATTGCCTGTGAGTTCTTGGTTTGAAATCTAGGAGCGATCGAGCCTGGGGGTAAGTTCCGGGGCTAAACAGTAAGATTTTAGGCTTGATTAACCCAGGATTTCGCTGTTTTTTTACTGTAATTATCGTAGTATGGATAATGTGCGATCGACTTGCGATCGAGAGTTACATTGAAATTTAATTTTGGGTGGGGGCGGGTTTATTTAAACCATCAATTATTGCCAGAGATTGTTGGAACCCGCCTCTAAAAGATTGCGGTTAATTGAACAGAAATTATGCGATAGCTAATGACTGATGACTGATGACTAATCTTGAGGGTAATGTTGTGCTAAAAATGAGATAGCATCAGATCGATCGCCCAATTTTCCATCCAATTTAGCAGCTAACAAATCGTCGAGCATTTGTTTGAATTTCGGTCCGGGTTTGTAGCCCAAATCTTTTAAATCGTTGCCGTTTAAAGGCGGAGTGACATTCGCCCACAAAGTGAGATATTCCCAAATTTGGTGGCGGATTTTTCGCGGACTTTGCAGCGCGATCGCAATTAACAACGGTAATTCGCAATTCCTTAACAGCATCACCAATTGACTCGGAAACTCGCATTTTGGCAAACCTTCTAATATCTGATTTTTGACAGATTCCAAATCTTGCAGCCACTGAATGCTATCAGTCGGTAACTGAAGATTTGCCGCCACCTTCCCCCGATATTCTGGTGCTAAATAAGCTATCAAAACTTCCAACCGCATCTGCCATTCAGGAATATTGATAATTGGGAATTGGGAATTGGGAATTGGGAATTGGGGATTGGGAATTGGGGATTGGGAATTGGGAATTGGGCGTTGGGCATTGGTAATAGTTTCTTGCCTCTCGTTTCTTCCCTCTTCCTTCTTCCCTCTTCCTTCTTCCTTCTTCCTTCGATTCACAACTCGATCGAGCAATCGCAATTGCCGCCATAATTCTCGATCTAATTCCAAGGTTGGGTGGATGCAGCGCAAAGCTCGCAAATCTCCCAACATTTGCAAAGCAGCTTGCCAATAAGGAGCTTGCAAAATATACTTTAATTCACTTTTTAAGCGAGTTTCCAAAGCAGGGGCGCGACCGTTTTCCCCCTGAATTCGATAATAAATTCCGCTTGACAAAGCGTGGCAGATGTAGCCTTCAGTTTGGGGCTCGATAGCAAATCCCAACCTCACGGCAAACCTGACAGCGCGATAAATTCGTGTCGGATCTTCGATAAAACTGTTGGCGTGCAAAACTCTAATTTGTTTTAATTTCAAGTCTGCCAAACCGCCAAAAAAATCCAACAATTCACCGCTGCGGGGAACGCCCAACCGCACGGCTAGGGCATTAATTGTAAAATCCCTGCGGTACAAATCTTGGCGGATCGAACTGGCTTCAACTTCGGGATTTGCAGCAGGATAGGGATAGAATTCAGTGCGGGCAGTGGCGATATCCACCCACAAGGCACCGAAAGCAGAATCTTTGTGCCACAAGAGGGCGGCAGTTTGAAATTGACCGTGAACGTCCAAACGGGCTGCTGGGTATAGCTTTTGCAGCGCGCGCGCCACATCGACAGCCGCACAATCGCCCGATCGGCAGTCTCCATCGACTACCAAATCGATATCGGTTAGTGCTAGCTTATCGTGGGGAGCTAATAGAAAATCTCGCACCGCGCCGCCGACAATATATAGTTGTCCGCCTCGATCTCGGGCTATATTGGCAGCATCGGTTAATAGTTGCCAAAGTTCGGGAGTAAGGCGGGTGCGCAGCAAGCGTTCGACGGCTTCCGGCAAGGGACAAAAAGCGAATTCTCTACTATTTTCGCTTTCAGAACCGCCATTTTTTTCCCTAGTTTTTTGTTGGTGCAATTCCCGCAGCACGTCGGTGCGAGTAACAATTCCTACCAGTTGCCCGTTTTCCAATACCGGCAAACGACCGATATCGTATGTCACCATTAAAGATTCAATTTCCGGCAGCAAGGTATCCGGGGCGATCGTTTTTAACTGCCAAGTCATGTAACCTTTAACGGGGGCGTGGCTGAAACCGTGGTGCAGGGCGATGTCGATGTCGCGGCGCGAGATAATACCGGCCAGCCTGTCGTCCGCATCGACGACAGACAGCCCGGAATGCCCGTAACGCAGGAGGATGCGGTGAGCCTCTCCCACGGAGGTTTCCGGGCGAATTGTCCGCACTGGAGAGGACATTAACTCGCGGGCGGAGGGCGGGTGGGGAATTTGAGCTTTGAGTCCGATCGCTAACCGATCTAAAGTTTGTACTGGGTCAACATCGCGGGCAGCCAGGGAGGCGGCGTGGTGCCTTCAATGCGCGATCGGCCGATAATAGTTAAGCGATTGGAAACTTGCTGTTCTTCAGAGTCAGGATTGGCGCTGCGCTTGCTGTCGTTTTCGCCGTATTTGTAAACATTGCCTAACAGCAGAGCATCAGTTTCCGTCAAATCCAGCAAGCGGGCAGTCAGGGAAGACAGTCCGGGAACAAAGGCTTCAGTATAAAGCAGCACCCAAGCAACACTGTAACCGTGCAAAGAGTCCGATCGCAAATTTTCCAGCGCTTCCGAAAGCAAATCTTGTAACTGCGGGGACAAACCGGGTTCCGCATATTCGGCGATGACGCGCAAACTCGCTCCTTGCGACATCAGCCACGCTAAAGCTGTGGCATCTCGCGGGGTGGCGCTTTCAAAGGTTAGGGAACCCGTATCGACATGGATGCCAAGGGCCATGACGGTTGCTTCTGAAGGCTGAAGGCGGAAAGTGCCGCTATTTTCGGGATTTTCCAGCTTTTCTCGCAGTTTTTCGACAATTAAAGTAGTAGTGGCTCCGACTGCTTCGATCTGACTTATTGTAGCGGGGATGTCGGAATGGGCTTCTAAGTGGTGGTCGAAAACGGCAATTTCATTGAGTTGGGGCAAATCCAGCCACTCGGCGGCTTTTCCCAAACGATCGCGCTGAGTAGAATCAACGATAGCGATCGATCGAATTTTTTGGGGATTGACGGCGCGACGTTCGATTAGCGGGTATTCGTCGCGGTGCAGCGCCAAAAAATCCCGCACCGTCGGGTGACAACCCCCAGTCAACACGATCCTGCTACCGGGGCGCAGCACGCAAAGTCCTACTGCTGCCCCCAAGGCGTCAAAATCTGCTGTTGTGTGGCACAAAATTAAGTCCATAGCCGAAAATCCCGCGTTTTTCGCTCCCGGTGTGGCAATTTCTCCCAGCGTACAGCGGGCGAGCAATAGTTTCATGATACCGCGAGCGGGGGGGCAGCAGTGCGAGCGGGACGCTTGCACTGCTGCAATTGGGGAACTGTGGCAGGATTGAGAACATTGAATCCAGTGTCAAAAGCAGCAGCAAACGATGGTAAAATTCAAAACAAATCTCAAAAGTCGCTGAATGTTGAACTTGCTGTAACAACTCTGCTGCAGAAGCCTCCCCTGTTGGACAATCACTAAAACTGGAGAGCGCCAAAGTACAAGAACGGCAAAAAAAGTTCGGCGTAGCGGCAGTCGATTAGAGATAAAAATTAACTTCAAAAGTAGTCCCCTGCAGGTTTGTCGCCTGGGCGGATGCGCCGAGTTAATGGGCAATATATTTTGTCCGTTGGCTTACAGCCAACAAATTAGAGGCGGGAATGTTTGTCCGGCTTCTGAAAAACTTTTTCAACTCAACGCACTGTTACATCCCAAGGAGAAAAGATGTTATCAATTTTGTTTCAGTTGGTTTTAACGGCTCTGGTAGTGCTGTCATTTGTGATGGTGGTCGGCGTTCCGGTTGCTTATGCTTCTCCCCAAAACTGGAGTCAGTCTAAGTCGCTGATTTATGCAGGTTCCGGCCTCTGGTTTTTGCTGGTGATTGCTGTGGCTGTTTTAAACTTCTTGGTGGTTTAAATTGGCAATTTAAATTGGGCGATCGATCGCCCGAAATTGACAGTCAGAAGGTAGAATGCAGGTAGTTGATAGTTGACAGTTGGTAAGGAGTTTTGAATTTTTAATTTTGAGTTTTGAGTTTTGAGTTAAAGACAGTTCTGAAGTTCAAAAATCGAAACTTAAAACTCAGAACTTCCCCTGACAGTTGAGAGTTAAACTCAATTTTTTGCATTCTGCATTCTGATTTTTGGTGTTGAGCGATCGAACTCAACTCAACAATCCAAAATATCAAGATTTCGATCGCTAGCCCAAAAAATCTAAAATCTAAAATATCAAGACTTCGATCGCTAGCCCAAAAAATCTAAAATCTAAAATCTAAAATCAAACTCATGGCTGTTTTTGAAGGGACGTTTACTCAGACAGAATCTTTGCGATTTGCGATCGTCATCGGTCGTTTTAACGATTTAGTTGTAGAGAAACTTTTAGCCGGTTGTCAAGATTGTTTGAAACGCCACGGGATAGATACAAATCCCCACGGTACTCAAGTGGATTATTTTTGGGTTCCCGGCAGTTTTGAGATTCCTGTGGTAGCCCGACAAGCTGCACTTTCTCGGCGCTACGATGCGGTAATTTGTTTGGGTGCGGTAATTCGGGGTCAAACTCCTCATTTCGATTTTGTAGCGGGCGAAGCTGCTAAGGGAATTGCTGCTGCTGCTTTTCAAACTGGCGTGCCGGTGATTTTTGGAGTGGTGACAACTGACACGATGCAGCAAGCTTTGGAAAGGGCGGGAATTAAGAGCAATTTGGGTTGGAATTACGCGATGAGTGCTTTGGAAATGGGCAGTTTGATGCGGCAAGTTAAGGGTTTGTCGCCCAATTCTTACGGTGAATTGGCGGCTGCTTCTGCCGTTCAAATGCTGTCGGGGGAAACAAATGATAGTTGATAGTTGACAGTTGGGAATTGGTAATTAGTAATTCTCCCAATCTAGCAATCTCTCAATCTCTGATAAATTTTTATTCTGGCAAATCAATGGAAGCACGATCGGATGAAATACATTATAGATAAGGCATTACCGTTTCCCTACCCGATATATGTACCTCACTCAAATGAAAACCTAGATCGTGAAAAATTCTATAATGTCAAAGCCCGCAACTGCATCAACTATGCCCACCAATACAGCGAGAAGCAGCCAAACAGAGGCTCGAATTTGCTGTGCTATTTTCTAGCCTTCTTACTTTGCTATTTTTGCTGGCAACCTGCGGTTTTTGCAAAGGGCGTAGCGAATTCCTCACCTCAAATATTAGTGACACAGGAAATTCGCTACTCTTTACCCGAAGCAGGCGAAGTTTTTCTCGTCTGGGGAGTTAACGGCTGGGCAACAGTACCCGAAACCCAACGCCCCCCAGGTACCGCAATCAAAAATAAAATTATGTTCGCGCCAATGGAACGCCAGTCAAATTACTTTACAGCCAAAGTACGAGTACCTGCTGGTGCAACCATTGATTATGTTTTTCAAATTACCAAAACGCAGGATGGTAGCGCGATCGAAATTTGGGATAATAATTCTTCTGCCCAGACCAAATACTATCGTACAGTTGCAGTCTCAAATGGAGTTGTTCAAATAGAAGCAAAAATAACAACAAAAAGCTCCTCACCTCAAACATTAGTGACCCAAGAAATTCGCTACTCTTTATCCGAAGCAGGCGAAGTTTTTCTCGTCTGGGGAGTTAACGGCTGGACAACAGTACCCGAAACCCAACGCCCCCCAGGCACTGAAATCAAAAATAAAATTATGTTCGCGCCAATGGAACGCCAGTCAAATTACTTTACAGCCAAAGTGCGAGTACCTGCTGGTGCAACCATTGATTATGTTTTTCAAATTACCAAAACGCGGCATGGTAGCGCGATCGAAATTTGGGATAATAACTTTTCTGCTCGGACAGAAAACTATTATACTGTGCCCGTCCAAGACGGAGTTACTTCAATAGAAGCAAAAACATCAATCAAAAATTTGTTGCAAGCATCTAACACTAATTTTGGTTCAGTATTTTGGTGGTGTTCGTTAGCAGTTGTTCTGATTCTGTATGTTGCTTTATTAGTGGGAATTTCCCGGCTCAACACCCAGCAGCTATCAAGAAATCGTAACTTGCTATCAAACTCGCTCCAAAAATTAGTAAAATATCAGTTTTCTATAAGTTTATTGCTCTTTATTATAGCCTGCTATTTTGTGTTTTTATTTTGTTTGGAGTTCCCATCTGTTCGGATGTGGGATGAATCGCGACAAGCAGTGAATGCCTTGGAAATGAGTATCAATGGCAACCCGATAGTCACGCATTTTGACGGAAAACCCGATCTGTGGAATACAAAACCACCTATGTTAATTTGGGCGATAGCTCTGTCCATGAAAATTTTTGGATATAATACATTTGCTCTGCGGTTGCCATCAGCAATATGCGCTGCAAGTACAGCGATCGTAATTTTTATATTCAGTGCTAAATACTTGAAAAGCCTGAAGATAGCATGGGTGAGTGGGTTGGTATTAATAACAAGTTCTGGATTTGTCGGATTTCACGCAGGCAGAAGCGGAGATTACGACGCCATGCTTGTGCTTTGGATAACTATTTATTCGCTGTCATACTTGATATACTTGCACTCAAATGAACTCAAAAAACAACGTTTTTATTGGTCAATAGCAACGGCTGCTTTAATCTTTGCCGTATTAACGAAAAGTGTTGCAGGATTTCTGCCGTTACCAGGTATTTTTTTGTATACTCTCTATACACGAAAACTTAAAAGCATACTCTTTTCATCTTGGTTTTATATTTCTTGTAGTATGTTGCTAGTAGTGTTATTAAGCTACTACCTGACTAGAGAAGTTTACAATCCCGGCTATTTTAAAGCCGTATTATTGAATGATTTGAATAGATATCATGATGTTCATGAAAACAATGAAGGTTCATTTTTATTTTATCTAAAATACATCAACAATGACAGATATACACGGTGGATTTATCTATTACCTATTGGTTTGTCGATGAGTTTATTGAGTGTTAAAAAACATTTAAAAGCTGTGGGCATTTTTGGACTGCTCTACTTAACTTGCTATTGGGCGATCGTTTCTTTTTCTAAAACAAAGGTTGTTTGGTATATTAATCCTATATATCCCATATCGTCTCTGGTTATTGGTGTAGGTTTAACTGAAATTTTCGACGCGATACTTAATTCGTTGTCTGTTGACAATTTAAAGCGTCAGTTGATTTTTGTTTTGACGGCGATCGCTATTTTTGTCATGCCATATTTTGATATTACATATAACTTGGTTTACAAGCAGGATTTACTACATTTTCATCAATCAGATATTGAACTAAAGTATGGAGATTACTTTCAACAAATTTTCCAAGATATTCCGCAATTAACCGAGTTTACAGCCGCAAGCAACAAATATAATGCTCACTTGATATTTTACTCAAAATTAGCAAATCTTACCGGAAAATATTCAATATCACCTGTGGTTGAATATCAATATAGAGAAAATAAGAATCTGAAACTTAATCCGGGTGAAGTTGTTGTAACTTGTGAATATGGAGTCACAAAAATACTGGAACAGCACTACAATTTGAAATTATTACACAGCAATGAGTTTTGCGCTACATTCAAGATTGAAAAAATATCAAATTCAGCAGGTTTATGACAATCTATTGATAGTCAAAGTTAAGATTTGATGTTTTTAACTGCAGATGTATGCAAAGCCTTCGGGAAGGGTACGGAGATGAACGCAGATAGTAATTCAGAATTATATCGATCGAATAATACCGTACTGTGATAGATTGAAGAGTGGGTATTAATCGAAATCTCCATTACAGACTGGTAGGGCCAGCTATTCTACCCAATATGCGATCGCTAGATTCTCACAACAAATATCCAGATTGCTTGTGGATGCAATTAGAAGCAATTCCCGTTCCGCCGTCGGAGGCAACTGCCAGCGGCCGCGTTGACCTTTATTTGAGCCTCCAGTTTCATGAGTGTTGGGAAACACTACTCGGTGGCCGCGTCAAATTTGGACTGCAAGGCGGCAGGCTCAATCTCAATCTGGAAAATTGCAAGCTTCCCCTCGCAGCACGTCAATTAATTGGCGATTTCCAGCTATTGCCAACCGAAAATACTTCGGAAATTAAAAGTAACGCAGATGGTTTAGTGTCGGAAAAAAAAGAGGAAACTGACGGCGCGTTTTGTCATGTTTCAACAAGGGGTGACGATACAAAGCCTAGTTGGACTTTTGAATTAAAAAAAGGTAAACCGCCATTAAAAGGTTTGCTGAAAAGTGCTAAGCTGGGAGAAATGGCTGCAAAATCATTTGCGATCGCAGCAGATTTTACAGCAGCCAAAGAAGATATTTATCTAGCAGATGCTGAGGGTTTGTGGCCGCACGACATCACCCCTAACAAACATTCTATTTTATCAAGACTCCTGACTGTTTGTTGGTTGGAAAGTAAATTGCAACCCGCTCTCAGTTGGGCGATATTGTCCTACGATTCGCCGAGGATTGAAAGGCGCGAGCCGGCAATTTTGCCGCAAGCTGAATCTCAATTGCAGGAAAAGGTCGATCGAATCATCGCAGCTAAAACAGACAACTTTGCTGAGTTGGCAAAAATCGCTAATCTCAATCTATCTGAGGATTTTGCGGGAGCTAATTTGCTCGGAACGACTTTGACGGGAGTTGATTTTAGCAGCGCCAAGCTCGATCGGGCTAATTTCCGGGGTGCAGATTTGAGCGATGCCGATTTTAGCGAAGCCAGCCTGCAAAATGCTAAATTTAGCGGTGCGGATTTGAGCGGTACTTTCTTGGGAAATGCGGATTTGCAAGCTGCCGATTTGTACAAAGCAAGTTTGGCTTTAGCTAATCTGTGCGGTGCAAATTTGTGCGGTGCAAATCTGGTGGAAGTGAATTTAACAAATGCTAATTTTAGCGGTGCAAATGTGGCGTCAGCTAGATTTAGGAATAATTCAGGACTTTCGGAGGAGATGCAGGCAAATTTACAACTGCGCGGAGCAATATTTGTCGATCGCTGACAGTCGATCGTTGGTAGTTGACAGTTGACAGAGAAGTTTTGGATGCTCGATATGTTTTATTATACTGTACTCGAAGAGTCAGTGCGGGTAGTTCACCTCAGACCCAATTCCTTGGTGAATTGTCGATCGAGCGACGCGATAGTGCAAAAATACCTCTTGCCCCACCTGTTTGACTGCCAAAAGCTCCAATTTCGGAGCGAAGGATGCTAAGAAACCCTTTCCTTCAACTGGTGTGGGCGCAGCCGCCCCACCCAAAATTAACGGACACACCGTCAACCAGAATTCATCGATTGAGCCTGCCGCCAATAACGACGCTACCAGTTGCCCTCCTCCCAGAATTGCCAGACGTTGAATTCCGAGATTTGCTAGCTGTCCGAAAGCATCTATCCAATCGATTTCTCCTCCGGCTGTTTCGACAAATAAAATTCGATCGAACATCGAATTCAGAGGCAAATTAGTTGGACTTTGACTTGGAAATTCTGCCGACTTTCCAGTCAGCAACCAGCGGGGAACTGGCTGCTGAAAAAATCGCCAGTTGGGGTCAAATTGGCACGATTGCGAACATACAATTTGCACGGGTTGTAGCGGTTTCCCTCGCTCTTCCCTCCAATCGAGCAAATCCGGCGCAGTGACTCTCAAAGTGGTTCCGTAAGCGCGTAAAGTGCCGTTGCCGAACAAAACCGCGTCTGCTGCTGCTATTTGTTGTTCGAGGTGAGCTTTGTCATTTGCAGAACCGAATCTTGCGGGAGATCGAGCTGTATCGGCAATTTTACCGTCTGCTGCGATCGCGAGGATTACTGTTGCGTGGGGTCGAGGGATTCGATCTCTCATTAATTTATGAAACTTTTGTACATTATTATAGTCCGAAAAGTCGCTCGAATTTCTTATAGAGACTCTTGCATTGGGGCGACTATTTTAAACGCAAAACCAGAGGTTTTATGTCCACAGGTTTTGCCCTGAACTCGCGCGAGGAGATCGATCGCGAGCGGGCTTTTTGTCGCAGTGAAATCTTTGGCGATCTCGTGCGGGGAGCAGTGGAGAATCTATGGAAACTTGCCACATATTTGGTAATGATGACTGGCGCGCGGGAGCGGGGCGAAACATTCGGAAATTATATGGAATGTGGGGAATCAAAAATTGTCGCCTGAATGCTTCTCCCCTGCAGGTTTATCGAAATCGGGTCGATCGCCTCCGCAACGCTTGGCCATTTTCTCTCTGCTCCCTTTGTAAATTTTTTTTTCAACCCGATCGCCCTGCTTTGATTTGATGCATAATAAAGTTTTTATTTTTTCTCCAGCTCGCTCCCGCGACCAAAAAAGTTTACTTTTCGTTACAAACTGCCCAAAAAAAATGGCGTAGAGACAAAAAATAGCTTGCAGACTTTAAATGCGTCGCGCGATCGACTAGAGTGAAAAAAATGGCTCGATCCTTTTATTTATCACCAAGGAAAAAAAGCTCATGGTTCAACGCGGTTCTACAGTCCGGATTCTCCGCAAAGAATCCTACTGGTATCAAGAAGTCGGCACCGTTGCTACGGTAGACCAAAGCGGCATTAAATACCCAGTTATCGTTCGCTTTAACAGCGTAAATTATGCAGGCGTTAACACCAACAACTTCGCCCAAAGCGAATTAGTGGAAGTTGCCGGCCCCAAAGCCAAAGCCAAAGCCAAAGCCGGTACCCCGACCGACGAGAAAGCTCGGAAAACGGGCAGCGGAGCCAAAGCGGGAGGCGTGGAAGGGTCGCCCGAGACACAAGGAACAGAACAGCGCTAACCGTGCCGGAACTGCCAGAAGTTGAAACTATTTGCCGGGGTTTGAATCAAGCAACTCCCGATCGAGAAATTTTGGGCGGAGACGTGCTGTTAAAGAGCTCGATCGCCCGCCCGATTTCTGCGGTCGATTTTGTGGCCAATCTTCAAGGAAGGTCGATCGCCCGCTGGTACAGGCGGGGCAAATACCTTCTGGCAGAACTGTCTCAATTCCCAGCAGGGGAGAGAGGGAGAGGCGGAGGGGGGGACTGTAGAGGCGGTGCCCCCGTGCCCGCTCCGAGAGTGGAAGAATTTCTAGCTCAAACTCCGAACAATTCTCAACTTTCTGCTTCTTCCTCCTTCCTTCCTGCCAAAGTTGGCTGGTTGGGGGTTCACCTGCGGATGACGGGGCAATTGCTGTGGGTGAACCGAGACGAACCCCTGCAAAAGCACGCCCGAGTGCGGCTGTTTTTTGAGGGAAACCGGGAACTGCGATTTGTAGATCAGCGGACTTTCGGGCAAATGTGGTTCGTGCCGCCCCAAACAGAAGTGGCGAATACTGTTACCGGGCTGAAACTTTTAGGGCCGGAACCGTTTTCCGAAGAATTTACGACAGAATATTTGACCTGCAAGCTGCACCGACGGGCGCGATCGATTAAAACGGTTTTGCTAGATCAAGCATTGGTAGCGGGTTTGGGAAATATCTACGCGGACGAAGTTTTGTTTGTGTCGGGAGTGCTGCCGACAACTTTGGGCGCGGATTTGACTGCCGAACAAATCGGGCGCATCCATTCAGCTATTATTCAGGTTTTACAAAAGGCGATCGAATCCGGCGGCACTACTTTCAGCAATTATCTCAACGTGCAAGGTGTCAACGGCAACTACGGCGGCGTCGCTTGGGTTTACAATCGCGCCGGTCAACCGTGCCGCAAGTGTTCTGGCCCGATCGAACGCATCAGACTGGCGGGGCGATCGACTCATTTTTGCCCCCAGTGCCAGCATTGAAAAGAAGTCATTAGTCAGCAGTCATCAGTCAACAGACATAATTTCTGGAGGGACAGGTACGCCAGTATCTGCAATACCGCACCAAAAAACCCGCTTTCCCCGCCCCGATCGAAATCTCTAAAGGCAAATCTCTATTAAAATTTGTATAGTTTTACAAACAAAAACGAGCAAGTCATGGCAATCAAAAAAGGCAGTATAGTCCGCGCGGTGCGGGAAAAATTGGAAAACAGTTTGGAAGCCCAAGCCAGCGATCGGCGCTTTTCCTCCTATATATTTGAAACAAAAGGCGAAGTGATGGATGTGCGGGGGGATTATGCTTTTGTCAAATTCGGCAAAGTACCGACTCCGAATATTTGGCTGCGGGTAGACCAACTCGAAGACTTCAAATAATAACCAAATGTAGGGTGCGCGCTGCGCACCCTACTGCTATAAATAGTCGATCGAATTTGTTTTTGGATAATTCCTGTAAATTTGCATAAGTCCTGTAAAATCTAAAATCTAAAATCCCAAATCTAAAATCCAATGAATTGTCCCTCAACCCGCGTTTCAATTATCGGTGCAGGCAAAGTTGGCAGTAACTTAGCCCAGCGGATTGCCGAAAAGAATCTTGCCGATGTGGTGTTATTAGACATTGTACCGGGTTGGCCGCAGGGACTTGCTTTAGATTTGATGCAAGCGATCGCTGTGGAACGCTGCAATCGCAAAATTACTGGCACTAACAATTACGCAGATACAGCAGGTTCAAACATTATAGTAATTTCGGCAGGGATTCCCCGCAAACCGGGTTTAACTCGGGAAGATTTACTGTCAGTAAATGCTCGAATTGTTACCGAAGCTGCCAAACAGGCGATCGCCCATTCTCCAGATGCGATCGTCATCGTAGTTACTAATCCCTTGGATGTATTGACCTATTTAGTTTGGCAAGCTACGGGTTTGCCGGCAAATCGAGTGATGGGCATGGGAGGAGTTCTCGACTCAGCCAGATTTCAAACTTTTATTGCGATGGAATTGGGGATTTCTATGGCAGAAATTCACGCAACTGTTATCGGCAATCACGGGGGTTTAATGCTGCCTTTACCTAGGTATTCAACTGTTAGCGGCATTCCGATCGCGCAATTGATGGATGCCGGGACGATCGAGCGTTTGG
The DNA here is from genome assembly GCA_025454405.1 of Oscillatoriaceae cyanobacterium Prado104. Taxonomy (GTDB): domain Bacteria; phylum Cyanobacteriota; class Cyanobacteriia; order Cyanobacteriales; family Microcoleaceae; genus Microcoleus. The sequence continues at coordinate 12,887 of JALOON010000027.1, forward strand.
TAGATCGAACTCGTCACGGCGGTGGAGAAATTGTCGATCTCATGCAGACTGCTAGCGCTTATATTGCACCTGCCGCGGCTACTTGTTTGATGGTAGAATCAATTTTGTTAAATCAATCGCGGATCTTGCCTTCCTGCGTTTATTTGCAGGGCGAATACGGCGTGAAAGATATCTTTTTGGGGGTACCATCTCGCTTGGGATGTCAGGGTGTAGAAGAAGTGTTGGAACTCGAATTAACTGATTCGGAAAGGGCTGCTTTTATGGAGTCCTATCGATGCGTGCGGCAAAATATTGAGGAAGCTAAGGCAATACTCGATAGTTGAGAGGGAGTTTTGAGTTTAAGAGGGAGTTTTGAGTTTTGAGTTGTTCGGGAGTTTTGAGTTTTGAGTTTTGAGTTTTGAGTTTAAGAGGGAGTTTTGAGTTTTGAGTTTTGAGTTTTGAGTTTTAAGAGGGAGTTTTGAGTTGTTCGGGAGTTTTGAGTTTTGAGTTTTGAGTTGTTCGGGAGTTTTGAGTTTTGAGTTTTGAGTTTTGAGTTTAAGAGGGAGTTTTGAATTTCTCAGGAGTTTTGAGTTTTGGGTTTTGAGTTTTAAGTTGAGAATTGGGACACAGCCCCTGCCCGCCCAGATAGTCGATCGTAAAAGAAGGGAATTGCATCTACATTTAGCAAAACTTTGGAATTTCTAGGAGTAACTAATGCAGGCATTTTCCGAATATCAAATCCAAGCTATTTTGCACGAAGACATCGAAACAGCTATCTACCGCGCGAAAAATCCTAACCAATCTAACACGATAATTATCAAACTTCTCAAACCCGAATATCCAACTCTCGAAGCAATAGCCCGCTTCAAACATGAATATTTAGTCCGCCAAAACTTAAACCACGAAAATACAGTCAAAGCCTTAAGTTTAGAAAGTTTCGATCGGCGTTTAGCGCTGGTGTTAGAAGACTTTGGAGGCATCTCCTTAGAACAACTGCTGCAAACCGAAAAACTCAATACTTTGGTTTGTCTGAGAGTCGCAATTAAAATAGTTAAAGGCTTAAAATACCTGCACGAAAACCAAATAATTCACAAAGATATTAAACCCAGCAACATTATCATCAACACCAGCACTGAACAAGTCAAAATTAGCGACTTTGGCATCGCTTCCAAACTGAGCAAAGAAACCCCTATTTTTAACAGTTACAACTCTGTTGAAGGCTCGATCGCCTATATTTCGCCCGAACAAACTGGCAGAATGAACCGCTATCTCGACTATAGAAGCGATTTTTATTCTCTGGGAATTACTCTCTATCAAATGCTCACAGGAAAATTGCCATTTGCTAGCAGGGACCCCTTAGAAATAGTCTACAGTCACCTCGCAGTTGCACCAGTTCCACCAGAAGAATTAAATCCTGAAATTCCGGCAGCAATTTCAGCAATAGCAATTAAGTTGATAGCGAAAAATGCTGAAGATCGATATCAAAGTGCGGCGGGAATTTTGGCAGACTTAGAAAGCTGCCTGCATCAATTAGAAACAGCAGGGGAAATTGTTGATTTTGTTGCGGGCCAGTTGGATGCATCAAGCAAACTTTTAATCCCGCAAAAATTGTACGGCAGAGAACAACAAGTTAAAGAATTGCTGGCAGCTTTTCAAAGAATTAGCAGTATTGACCCCCCCAAATCCCCCCTTAGTAAAGGGGGACTTCCAGAAGCAAAACCATCTCGTTCCAAAGTTGAAGTGATGCTGGTATCCGGTTATTCGGGGATTGGCAAATCGGCGGTAATTAACGAGATAAGTAAATCGATAACTCACAGTCGGGGCTATTTTATATCCGGTAAGTTCGACCAATTTAAACGGAATATTCCCTATGCTTCTTTCAGTCAAGCTATTAGTTCGTTAATCCGGCAGTTGTTGGCTGAAAGTGACGAAAAATTGCCAATATGGCGGAGCAAAATCTTAGCTAGTTTGGGCGATCGAGGTCAGGTAATCATCGATGTAATTCCTGAGTTGGAGTTGATTGTTGGCAAACAGCCAGAAGTTCCTCAACTGGGGCCTGTGGCAGCACAAAATCGGTTCGATCGCACTTTCAAAGATTTTATCCGAGTGTTTGCATCTGACGAACACCCTTTAGTCATTTTTTTAGACGATCTGCAGTGGACGGATTCAGCGACTTTGAAATTGATGGAAACCCTGGTAACGGATGCTGAAACTGAATGTTTGTTGTTTTTGGGTGCTTATCGCGATAATGAAGTTAGCGCCACTCATCCTCTAATTCAAACATTAGAAGAAATTCAGAAAAAAGGAACAACCGTCAATAATATTGACCTGCAACCTTTAGATTTAGCTGATGCGATTCAGTTGCTTTCTGATACTTTGGGCGATCGGACCGATCGAGTAAACCCGCTAGCAGAGTTAATCTGGAAAACCACCGCAGGAAATCCTTTTTTCTTGAGGCAATTAATCCACTCTCTAGAAGCAGAAAACTTGCTGAAATTTGATTTCAATATAAATCGGGGAAAGCCGAGAGGTTGGCAGTGGAATATTGCAGAAATTGAGGCAGTTGGTATTGCAAATCAAAACGTAGTTGAACTGGTTTGTCAAAAAGTTCAAAAATTGCCAACAGCGACGCGAGAAGTTTTGAAACTAGCTGCTTGTATTGGAGATAAATTCACTTTAGATATCTTATCGATTGTTAATGAAAAGCCTCCAGGCGCGACGGCAAACGAACTTTATTTGGCTTTGCAAGCCGGATTGATTCTGCCCTTAAGCAATGCTTACAAAATTCCTTTGGCTTTTGATGAGGCGGAAGTTGATCCTGGGGAAATTGTGAAAGCTGAAAGCGGAATTTTCCGGCAAGATTTTGACGGACTAAATAAATTTCCAATTTCTACAATTGGTTACAGATTTTTGCACGATCGCGTGCAGCAAGCAGCGTATTCGCTAATTCCTGAATGGCAGAAACAGTCAACTCATTTAAAAATCGGCCAACTGTTGTTACAAAATATTCCCGAATCTGAAATTGAAGAACATATTTTTGAAATAGTCAATCAATTAAATATCGGTGACGAGTCGATCGCCCTGGCAGAAGAACGCATAAAATTAGCTAGATTGAACTTAATAGCAGGCAGAAAAGCCAAGGCTGCAACTGCTTGGCTGTCTGCTGTTAAATATTTAAGATTCGGGCTGAAATTGCTGCCAGAAAATAGCTGGGAATGTCACTATGAATTGACGCTAGCTCTTTATGTGGAAGCCATAGAAGCTGAATATTTAAATACTAATTACCAGCAATCCAAACAGTTAATCGATATCGCAATCGCCCGCGCAAATACCGTTCTCGATCGAGTACAAATATCAGAAAGTAAAATTCAATATTATACCAGTCAGGGCGATTTTTTAGGCGCGATCGATACGGGAATGAAAATTCTTGCTTGGTTGGGCAATCCCCTGCCACAATCGTCAGAAGGCATCCGTCAAATATCGGAACAGTTGCGATCGGAGTTGGTAATTGAAACGAGCAAAATTGCTGAACTGAAAGATTTACCTCTGATGAAAGATGCTGTAATTTTAGCCACAGCAAGAGTTTTAGTGACCCTGATTCCTCCTGTTTATTTTGCCAATCCAGAATTGCTGTTTCCGGTGATTTTATTGCTGGTGAAACTATCGGTTAAATACGGCAACTCTACATCATCAGCTTACGGTTATTGCCTCTACGGTTTGCTGCTGTGCGGGGCGTTTAACGATATTGAAGCTGGCTATCTGTTCGGAAAATTGTCTTTAAAAGTGTTAAAAAAGTTTCCCTTCCATCCAATTAAATGCCAAGTTTACAAAGTATTTGCTAGTCACATTCAACCCTGGAAAAAACCGCTGCGGGATACAGCGAAAAAATTCTTGACGGCAATTCAAACAGGGATAGAAACGGGCAATGCTGAATATACAGGTTACGGCAGCGCTGAATACGTTATGTACCTGTTTTTTAGCGGCGAAAATCTGGAAAATGTCGATCGCCAATCGGCACCTTATGAAGAATTGCTGCAAAATCTCAAACAGGAATTCGGGATTTTTTACTTGAAACTCGGGCGGCAAGCTGCTTTGAATTTTGCGGGTAAAGTTGACAATCCCTGCATTTTGTCAGGAGAAAGTTTTAACGAGGCAACGATGTTTCCGGCAATGGTGCAAGCAAATTACCGGATGATAATATTTTGCTTTCACTTGTTCAAGTTAATGCTGTTTTGTTTCTTTAAAGATTGCGAGTCAGCGCTCGTTCAAGCTGAGTTAGCTGCACCTCTACTTGATGCAGTAGTGGGGACAATTTTTGTTGCAGAATACAACTTTTATCATTCTTTAGCGCTGCTAGCGCGCTGCGATTCGCTGAGTGAAATCGATCGGCAACAAGCTATCCGTACCGTTGAATCAAATCAAGAAAAGATGCGCATTTGGGCTGCTAGCGCTGCAGTAAATTTCCAGCACAAATACGATTTAGTAGCAGCAGAAACAGCGCGTATTTTGGGGCAGACTTTGGAGGCGATCGAATATTACGATCGAGCAATTAAAGGAGCAAAAACTCAGGGATACAGTCAAGAATCAGCACTCGCTAGCGAACTTGCTGGAGAATTTTATTTGCAGTGCGGCAGGCAGAAGGTAGCTAGACTTTATTTGAGTGATGCTTACTACGATTATCTTAAATGGGGAGGGTTAGCTAAAGTTAAAAATTTAGAGTCAAAACATTTTTGTTTGCTGCGGGAAATCAAACAAAAACAACAGCAAAAAAGTTGGGAGGTAGATGCGGAGTGCATGGCTAATTGTAGCATCGCTGCTGTTAATTTTAATGCTGCTTTGGACTTGACTACTTTTATCAAGTTTTCGCAGGCAATTGCTAGCGAAATTGTCCTCGAAAAATTGTTGGCTAAGTTAATTAAAATTCTGCTGCAAAATTCCGGCGCTCAAAAGGCTGCCCTGTTGCTTTTAAAAAATAACGAACTTTATATAGAGGCGATCGGCAGCGCCACAGATAATGAGATAATTGTCTTCCAGTCAATTCCCCCCGCAACTGAAATCGTACCGATTTTACTAATTAACACCGCGCTCGCCAGCGGGGAAAATATGGTTTTAGATGACGCGAGCTCCACAGCACCTTACAATACTTATCCTTACATTAAAAAATATCAACCTAAGTCAATTCTCTGTTTGCAAGTTGTTTATCAATCCCAGATACAAGGAATTATTTACTTAGAGAACAATTTGACTTCAGGAGCTTTTACCAAAGAAAGAATAGATATTTTAAAAGTATTGGTTTCCCAAGCAGCAATTTCCATTGTCAACGCTAAACTTTACTCTAAATTAGAGTCTGCAAAACAGCAACTAGAAGATTATTCGCAAACTTTAGAACAAAAAGTAGAGGAAAGAACTGCTGAATTAAAAGCAGCTCAAAATCAAATTATTGCTAATGAAAAGCTCTCTTCCTTAGGTACGTTAACTGCAGGGGTGGCTCACGAACTCAGAAATCCGCTCAACTTTGTCAACAACTATGCAGAAAGTTCGGTTGAATTAAGTGAGGAATTGCTCGAAGAAATTGACAAACAAGCAGACAATTTAGATGCAGATACCCTCGATTATTTCAAGCAAATGGTAGCAGATATTCGAGATAACGATGCAGCTATTCACCAGCACGGTAAAAGAGCAGAAAATATTATTCGCAGCATGATGCAGCACGCCCGAACAGATAGCGGCCTGCGACAGTTGACTGATATTAATGCTTTGCTGAAACAAGCAATACAGTTAGCCTATCAGAGCAAGCGGGTGAGTGACAGCAGTTTCTATGTGGCGATTTGCACTGACTGCGACGGTGCGATCGAGCAATTGGAAGTAGCATTTTCCGATCTCAGTCGCGCTTTTATCAATACTATTGAAAATGCCTGTTATGCTGTTTGTGCAAAGCAAAAACAATGCGCAAAAAACAGCCCAGAAATCGGGAAATTTTTTCGACCCAAGATTTGGGTAAAAACTCGCAATTTCCTAGAATATATAGAAATTCGCATCCGCGACAACGGCATCGGCATTCCTCTAGAAATTCGAGAAAAAATTTTCCATCCTTTTTTTACAACTAAGCCTGCTGGAGAAGGAACGGGTTTGGGCTTGTCTTTGACTCGCGATATTATTGTAGGGCAGCATGGAGGTACTTTAGCAGTAGAAAGCGAAACAAATGTTTTTACGGAATTTGTTATTACTTTACCAAAAGTCCGTTAATAGTTGATAGTTGACCTGGGACAATTGTAGTGCGAGCGTCGGGAACTCGCGATCGTCCTTAGTTGAGAGTTGAGATTTGAGATTTGAGAATTGAGATTTGACAGTTAACAGTTATCAATCTGTTTGTTGTCAATTGTCAATTAAATGTGCTAACCTAAATAATATACTGATTAATCTACAATTTAAAATATTCAGTCGATCGCGTGCTTTCCGATACAGCTAGTTCAAGCAGAGTAAGCTCGATCGGGTAAATTTGCCTGCTGAAATTTACCTCGTCGATCTATCTCATTAACAAATGTTATGAAAAGTTTTATTGCGCTCTATTTTGTTTGCGGAAATTCAAACGCAGGCATAGGATATAACTTGAGTACAGAATGCTCTCCCGGATCGCTACAAACAGCTTGTGCTATAGCAGCAGGTCTGGCAATCCCATCAGCTTGCAACCGCGATCGACAACCCCGCTAAGTTTCAGCGCAACAAAAAATTGTGATAATTAAAACAAAATCTTATCGCAAAAAAAAGTCAAATTGAGTAAAATAGCGAAAGATTGATATTTTATTAAACGCTAGATGTCTGCCAAAAAATCAGTAAATTTACGCAAGATAGCTAGCGTTAAGTTACTCGAATTTTAAGCAAAGATACGGGTATGCAGTTAGAGTAGTTGCCAAGCAGTAATAGCAGGAACAGAAGGTACTCTTTGTCCTTCCCATTTATCGGAGCCAAGTTTCATCTCATCAGTCAGTACAACTTACCCGTACAGCAAATCGCAAAATAACTAAAGAGATAGCATATGTTTCATGAAATTCTGTATCAAGAAGTAACAAACCTCCGGCAGAAGCTAGCTCACCTAGAAAGAGAAATGCAATCTCAAACTTGGTTCAAAAAGCTGCAAGCGCTGATGGGAGTGATTGGTAAAATCCGCAAATCTCTAGATTTAGAAACAATATTCAAAACCACAGCCACCGAAGTCAGGCAACTATTAAATGCCGATCGAGTTGCCGTTTACCGCTTCCTTCCCGAGTCCGAATGGAACGACGGCGAAGTCGTATCGGAAGACGTGCTGCCCCAATACAGCCCCTCTTTAGGCACAAAAGTTCACGACCACTGCTTCGGCGAACAATTTGCAGCCAACTACGCCAAAGGTTACGTTCAAGCAGTCAGCGACATTTACAAAGCCCGCTTGAGTCCGTGCCACCTAAAAATCCTCAAGCGATTTCAAATTCGAGCTAACTTAGTCGTACCCCTGCTGCAAGGACAACACCTGTGGGGATTGCTGTGCATCCATCAGTGCGGTCAACCCCGCGATTGGCAGGAAGACGAAATCGAATTTGCCAAACAAGTAGGAGATCACCTAGCTGTTGCTATCTACCAAGCCGAACTGCACCTGCAAACCCAAAAGCAACTAGCAGAAATCGAATCTGCCCAGCAGCAACTGCGCGACAACGAGCAAAAATACCACCAAATTCTCGACTCGATCGCCGATATGGTATTAGTAAAAGGCCCGGGATCGAAAATCGTTTGGGCGAATCGATCGTTCCGCGACTATTACGGCATGAGTCAAGAGGCACTTCAAGGAATTATCGACGCGCCTTTCGCCAATCCCGACTACACCCAGCAGTACGTCAGAGATGACGCTTTCGTATTTGAAACCGGGCAGACCTTGCAAATTGCCGAAGAACCGGCCGCGCGCTACGACGGAGAAGTGCGATTGTTCAGCACCGTCAAAACACCGATCCGCAACGAAGACGGGCAAGTCGTGATGACAGTCGGCGTTTCTCGCGACATGACGGAACGCAAACAAGCAGAAGAATCTATCAAAGCCAGCGAAACCAAATACCGCAGCTTGGTCGAAACCTCCCAAGATATGATTTGGTCGATCGATACTTCAGGGCGCTACACCTTTGTCAACCCAGCAGTTAAATACATCTACGGTTACCAACCAGAAGAAATTATCGGTCGTCGTTTCTGCGATTTTGTCATGCCGGAACAAGTTGAGAAAGAATTAAAAGTTTTTTCCCGTTTGCTTGCCGGAGAATCAATTTTTCAACACGAAAGCGCGCAAATTGCCAAAGATGGCAGCATCAAATATTTAATGTTTAACGCCATAGCCGTGTACGATGAAAATGGCAATATCACCGGCACGACAGGCACGGCTACCGACATTACCGATCGCAAACTAGCAGAAGCAGCCCTGCAAGCAAGTGAAGCAAAATTCCGCCACTTTGTTGAAAATGCCAACGACTTAATTTACGAACATTCCCCAACAGAAACATTCACCTACGTTTCTCCCAAATGGACGGATTTATTCGGACACAATTTCTCAGAAATCCCCGGCAAATCCTTCGCTGAATTTATCCATCCAGAAGACTTGCCCGCAACGAGAACCTTTCTCGATCGCATTTTAGCCACAGGCCGGCAACAAGCAGGACTCGAAATTCGCGCCCGACGCGCCGACGGCAGTTGGTGTTGGGTAACTTGCAACATCTCGCCGGTCAAAGATTCCGGGGGCAATATTATCAGCTTTCAAGGCATCGCCCGCGACATCACCGATCGCAAACTAGCAGAAGAAGCATTGCAGCGGGCAAATGCAGAACTAGAAATCAGAGTAGAAGAACGCACCGCCGAACTCCGGCAGACTCTCACAGCCCTCACCGCCAGCGAAACCAAGTTCCGGACGATCGCGGCCACCATTCCCGGAGCTCTGTTTCAGTTTTGCAGCCGCGATGGAGTTGGGCAGGTAGACTATATTAGCGATCGCATCTTCGATATCACCGGCCTGACAGCAACACAAATAATGCAAGACTTGAATGCATTCATTTCTCGCATCCACCCCGAAGACTTGGAAAACTACATCACTTCCGCTACTGAAGCTGTCGAAAACCTTTCCCCCTGGCACTACGAAGGGCGCATCATCAAGCCCGACGGCGAGATCCGCTGGTGGCAAGGGGTCTCGATGCCAACTTCCAGCGACAACGGCGAAACCGTATTTTGCGGCGTCCTCCTTGATGTTACCGATCGCAAACAAGCTGAAACCGCCATTCGCGAAAGCCAGCGCCAGCTACAAGCTGCCCAACGACTCGCCCATGTCGGCAATTGGGAACTTGACCCAGCTACAGAAACCGTCACTTGGTCTGAGGAACTCTTCCGGATTCACGGACTCGCACCGGCCCTCACAGCGCCCACCCGAGAACAGCAAGTTCCTCTGATCCATCCAGAAGATTTGGAATTGTGGCACACCGAAGTGCAGCGGGGGATTGACTGCGGCATTCCCTTCGATTTTGACTTCCGCTTGTACCGTCCCGACGGTACTTTGCGCCACATCAACGCCTTGGGTGAGGTGGAAACTGATGCCAGCGGCAAAACAGTCAAGATGTTCGGTACGGCAATGGACATTACCGATCGCAAAAACGCCGAAGCAGCCCTGCGACAAGCAGCAGCCGAATTAGAAGACAGAGTAGCCGATCGCACTGCCGAATTGCGACAAGTCGTCGCCCAACTAGAACAAGAAATTAGCGATCGCAAACAGGCAGAAGCAGAATTGCAACACGCCCAAAAATTCATGGAATCCGTACTCAATACCATACCGGTCGGAGTAGTTGCCAAAGAAGTAGAAGAATTGCGGTTTGTACTGTGGAATCCGGCCGCCGAACAGTTGCTAGGTTTCCGTGCGACAGAAGTTTTGGGTAAAAATGATTATGACTTTTTCCCCACAGAACAAGCCGACTTGTTCAGCGCCAAAGACCGGGAGGTGCTCGCCAGCAGGCAAATTCTCGACATTCCCGAAGAACTGATTCAAAATAGTGCAGGCGAAACTCGGATATTTCACACCAAGAAAACTGCTATTCTCGATTTAGAAGGCAATCCCCAATACCTATTAGCAATTACCGAAGACGTTACCGATCGCAAGCGGGGAGAACTTGCCCTGAGGGAATCGGAAGCCCGACTCAGACAGCAAGCCGATCGAGAAAAACTGCTCAACAATTTAACTACTGAAATCCGCAATTCCCTCGATTTCGACAGCATCCTTACCGTTGCGGTCAACCAAATTCGCGCCTTCATGCAGGTCGATCGGTGCAGCTTTGCCTGGTATCGCGACAGCGAAGAAGATGCTTTTTGGGAAATCGTTAAAGAATCTCGCAAACCGGAACTTCCCAATTTAATCGGCCGCTATTCGGCTGCCGATTTCGGTCATTTGGGACAGCAACTACTGCGTTTGGAAACCCTGCGGGTAGATGATGTCGAACAAATCTCGGAAGCGGCTTGGCAGCAAACAGTTCGTTCTATGGGCGGCAAATCCGTGCTGGTAATTCCCGTGCAGGCACTGTCGGGAGTAGTCAGCGCGATTAGCTGTTCTCACAGCACGGCAGCGCGCCCTTGGACTGATAGCGAAGTAGAATTGCTGCAAGCGATTACAGTGCAATTAGCGATCGCCCTCAATCAAGCCGATCTTTACGCGCAAACTGACAACAAAGCCCGCGAATTAGAACACGCTTTGCACCAACTCCAGCGCACTCAGTCTCAGCTAATTCAAAGCGAAAAAATGTCATCTCTCGGTCAGTTAGTAGCAGGAGTCGCCCACGAAATTAACAATCCAGTTAATTTTATTTACGGCAACCTCACCCACGCTAAGGAATACACTCAAGAACTGCTCTACACGATCGAACTTTACCAAAAACACTATCCCGAACCAGTCCCGGAGATCCGAGAAGAAATAGAAAATATTGAACTCGATTTTCTCGTGGAAGATTTGCCAAAATTGCTGTCTTCCATGAAAGTCGGTGCTGACAGAATTCAACAAATAGTTGCTTCTCTGCGCACTTTCTCCCGGATGGATGAAGCGGAAATGAAAGCAGTTAACATTCACGACGGCATCGACAGCACTTTAATGATTTTGCAGCACCGCTTGAAAGCAAAACACGACCGTCCGGAGATTCAAGTAATTAAAGAATACGGTAAACTGCCGTTAGTAGAATGTTATGCCGGACAGTTGAATCAAGTATTTATGAATATCTTGAGCAATGCTCTGGATGCTTTGGAAGAACGAGACGCGCGGCGTTCTGCCGAGGAAATCAAGCAACAGCCAAGCCGCATCCGAATCAGCACCGAAATTCTCACTTTCGATCGGGTAATTATTCGGATTGCTGACAACGGTCCGGGCATACCGGAGAATGTCGGAACTCGACTTTTTGACCCATTTTTTACTACTAAACCTGTGGGTAAGGGTACAGGAATGGGCTTGTCAATTAGCTACCAAATTGTTACAGAAAGGCACGGAGGGTCGCTTTACTGCAATTCTGCGCCGGGAGTTGGTGCAGAATTTGCGATCGAGATTCCACTGAAAGCGAATTAAACAGTTGACAGTTGGTCAGGAGTTTTGAGTTTTGAATTTTGAGTTTTGAGTTAAAGAACGTAGGGACACGGCACTGCCGTGTCCTTACAATCGGAGATGATTCACCCGGATTTAGTATTACATTATGGGGAAATAGTGCGCAGGTTGCTGTTAATCCTCGACGCCACAACAGCCGATGAAATGGAAAACCAAATCATTTACATTTAAAGTAACTGATAATTACAGCAGTTTTCAGGTATGTTCGGTACAGAGAAACCCGGGGCGGGCACGGCGACACCGCCCCTACAGAAACCGGGGAAAGGAGGGGTGTACTTCATAAACTTGCAATCTGCTGTAAGTTCGCGATCGAAAGCGCTCGCACGGTTGACTGCTAACTAATGACTACTAGCTGCCGATCGCTCTTGCGAGCAGTTCAGTAATTGCCGCACTGTTTAAAGGTTTAGAAAACAAATATCCCTGAGCCCGATCGCACTCAAGTTCTCGAAGCTGTTCTAACTGTTCGGTTGTTTCCACACCTTCAGCAATTGCTTCCAGACCCAAATTGCGCGCCAAAGTCACGATCGCCCGCACGATTTGCAAAGGCTGTCCCCCGCCGTCGCTGCTTTCGCTAGTCCCCAAACGGCTGACAAAAGAGCGATCGATTTTCAGCGTATCCAGCGGAAAGCGGTGCAAGTAACTCAAAGACGAATAGCCAGTACCGAAATCGTCGATCGACAGCCGAATATTTCTCGCTTTCAATTCAGCAAGTACCGTATTAGCTTTCTTGACATTTTCCACGATCGCGCTTTCAGTAATTTCCAATTTTAAACAAGCCGGATCGCAACCCGTTTCTGCCAAAATTTCATCAATTACCTCGATCAAATTCGGTTGACCTAGCTGTTTTGCCGACAGATTGACACTCATAGTTAATTGCTTGGAAATAGGCAATGAAAATTGGGCATTGGGTATTGATAATTGGGCATTGGGCGTTGAGAATTGGGCATTGGGAGCGATCGAAACCTTTCCAAATCCTTCCTTCTCCCCTCTTCCTTCTTCCTTCTCCCGATCGGCATCCACTACATCCGCAATTAACTGCGCACTCACCAACAACCCATCCGCTACATCCGCTACAAAAGCCGTTGCCGAACTTCCTTCTTCCTTCACTAAAAGTTCTTGCCAAGCGCGCAATTGGCGGCAAGCTTCCCGCAGCACCCAAGTTCCCAGAGGCACGATCAAACCCGTTTCTTCAGCAACAGGAATAAAACTCGACGGAGGCACTAAACCCCGCACCGGGTGATACCAGCGTACCAAAGCCTCAAAACCCTCGAGCGCCCCGTCTGCGATCGAAACAATTGGTTGATAGTTCAGAATAAAATGCGAAATTTCATCCTTGTTTTTCCCCAATTCATCTTTTCCCAAAATAGCCAGCCGCAGGTCATTTTCTAACTGCAACAGCGACACAGTTTGGTCGTGCATTGCCAAGTTAAACACCTCGTGGCGGGCTTTTCCCAAAGCTTTAGCGCGGTACATCGCAATATCGGCATCGCGCAAAAATTCTTCGGGGTGAAGCTGCGCCGAACTCTGCGAGAAATTCAAGTCGCCGTTTGCTGCCGCCTCGTCTCTGCTAAACACAATGCCAATGCTAGCGCTAGTAAAGACTTCGTGTCCTTCAAGATTGAACGGCAAAGTCAGTTCTTTTTGGATTCTGTTTGCTGCTGAGGTAGCATCTGCTACGCTCTGAATGTGGTCTAGCAGGATGGTGAATTCATCTCCTCCGAGCCTGGCCACAGTATCGGAAACCCGCACGCAATTTTGCAGCCGCGCAGCAATTGCTACAAGCAATTTATCGCCGAGTACGTGTCCGAGAGAATCGTTAACTACCTTGAACCGATCTAAATCGAGGAAAAGTACGGCAAATTTGTAATCTGAGGAATTTTTGGAACGGCGGATCGCTTGTCCCAGCCTGTCAATAAACAAAACTCGATTCGGCAAACCCGTTAGCGCATCGTGAAATGCGTCGTGAAGGAGTTGCTGTTCTACTCGCTTGCGTTCGGTCACATCTCTAATAATAATTTGAGCGGCGGCACGGCCTTGATAAATAGCGGGGATACCGGCGACTTCAACGTCAATTATTTCTCCGTCAAGTCGCATAAATTTCTCTTCAGCAAGCTCGATCGGGGTGTTTTCTTGCTCCACTTTCCGCATACGCTCTCTAGCTATTGGTATGGAGTTTGGATGGACGAAATTCAACACCGGCAGGCCGATCAGCGATGCCGGAGAACTAGCACCGAGAAGTTTAGCTCCAGCAGCATTGATATATGCAATTTTCCCTTGACTGTGAACGGCGATCGCCTCGGGAGACAGTTCGACTAAACGGCGATAGCGATCTTCACTTTCGACTAGAGATAATATCAAGTCCGAGCGCTCTTTTTCTACTTCTTGGCGTTCGATTTCCATTTGATGAGCAGCTAAGAATTTTCCGATGCTTTGAGCCATTAATTCAATTATTTCTAGTTCTTGCGCTTCAAAAAATTTTCCCCTCGGTTCTGGCGAACAAAAACTCAAAGTTCCGTAAACTTTTTCGTTAACAAATATCGGAGAGCCTATGTAAGATTCCAGTTCAAACATTTTATAAGCTCGATGTTCGCGCATTCCAGCTAATTCTGCGACATGAGCGCAAGCTATGGTTTTTTTCGATTGGATGACTGCTTCGCAGTAAGTATCGCTGATATTTAATTCTAACCCTTTTACAAAAAATTTTGTTTCAGCTTTGACCGATCGCACTTTAAAACATCTATCTTCAACTTGAGCGACAACTCCAATCGCCACTCCAAACATCAAACAGCCGGCTGTCAGATAATCGTCAACAAGTTCTTCAAAATTTTGATAGTGATAAGTTGTAATTCGGTGCAGGTGTTTGAGATTGGCGCTAAAAGTTTCTAAAGCTTGAGACTTTAACAATAACTCTTCTTCAGCACGCTGGCGGTCGGTAATATCCGTTTGCACGCCAATAAAGTGAGTTAAATGCCTGCGCGAGTTGTAAACCGGAGCGATCGAAAGTTCGTTCCAAAAAAGCGAGCCGTCTTTCCGAAAGTTCTGCAAGATAACTTGAGAACTCCTGCCTTGTTCGATAGCATTTCGCAGCTCTTCGACAGCCTCCTGACTGGTGTTTGGTCCTTCCAAGAAACGGCAATTTTTACCGATTAATTCATCTCTGCTATAACCCGTAATTCGCTCAAAACTGGGATTGATATAAATCATCGGATTGTCAGCAACGGTGGCATCTGTAATCACAATGCCGTTGCTGCTGCTTTCGATCGCCCGTTCCATCATTTGCAGGCGTTCCGAATATCCGATCCGTTCGATCGCCGTAGCTAACAAATTGGCAATCGCCTCTAAAAAATAAACGTCATCTTGATTGAAGGCCCGCTCTCGGCTCGAGTGCACCCCCAAAATCCCCCAAACAGCAGATTGAGAAGCATTCGGCGTTTCTGCTGGCCCCCAATTGCTTTTTCCCTGCCTTCTATTGCCGGGAATGATGACAGTAGCACCGCTGATTGCCCTGTGGTTGTGCAGCAGTGGCGAATCGCTAAACCGCGTTTCCACTCGCAAATCCCGGACCACCGTCGGTTCGCCCGCCAACAGCGTATAGCCCGCCTGAGAGCGAGCAGAAGCAGTAACCGTAGCCCTGCCGACCAGTCCGGGGGTCCATCCGACACCCGATCGCAGCAAAAAAGCGTGACCCGAGGGCAAAAGTTCCAACAACTGGCAGTAATCGACATCCAGCGTTTTCGCAATTAACACCGCAGCTTTGTCCATCAGCACCGACAAATCGGTTTCCGCTAGAGCCTCCTGTCCCAAATAGGCGACAGCAGCTTGCTGGCGGGCCCGCAGCCCGATGGATTCCAGCATTTCTCGCTCTAAAGCAGCGGCTCGCTTGCGTTCGGTAATGTCGCAGAACACCGACAGCACAGATTTTTCCGAATCCAAAGTCAAGTAACGCATCGATACAGTAGCCCAAAACTCCGTACCGTCAGCCTTTTTGAGGCGAACTTCTGCCTCGCGGACATATCCGTTGCGGGCGAGTACCTCCAGCAGTTGCCGGCGGTCTGCCGGATTGCTGTACAGCGTTTCGGCGTTTTGGCGGTCGATGAACTCGGATGCTGTCACTCCGAAAGCCAAATCACATAAATCGTTGCAGTAAAGAATGGTACCGGTTGCCAAACTGCTGACAATCAGCGGTACCGGCATCGAGTCGGCGAAAGCCAAAAATAATTCTTTGGTTTCTTCAAGTGCTTCGCGCATTTCTGGCTTGAAGCCACACCCCTGACAGGGTTCGGGGATGAAATTTTCAAGTTTTCTATCGATCCATTGCAGCAGTCTATTTTGCACAGAACCGGACTCCTCTAATTCCGCAGCAGAGAACTGTGAATTTTTGATAAATGGGAATTTTAGATGCAGGGGACGATCGGTGTTTATATTCCCCCACCACATCAATCTTAACTGCAAGAATGTAACAGAATGCCCTCGAACCGGTCGGCTCAGGTTGCTTGTCGCTACAGCAAACATCCGTCGCTGGTATGAAATTAATTGTTTCTCAAGAGAGCAGGAGTCAGGAGTTAGGAGTCAGGAGTGGGATGCTTAACCATTAACAGTTGCAATCGTCAATTTGCTAACAGGCAGGCGCGATCGCGATACGTTAAGTTTTCATAAAGACCGGGCTTTTAAGAAATAAATGCAATGCCTCGATCCGGATCGAGGCATTTTACACAATCCGTCGTAAAATCTGTGCTGATAATGGTTGCAATTTGTGGTGTGAAGTGCGTGAATAATGTCCCCCCTCTTGACTTAACCCTCCAATACGAGCAGATAGGCGATGAAATAGCTGTTGCGGTACAACAGGTACTTGCCTCCGGCGCTTACATCGGCGGCCGGGCAGTAAAGGCTTTTGAACGGGAATTTGCTGACTATACGGGCGTTTCGGAGTGCGTTGGCTGCAACTCGGGCACGGATGCGCTGATTTTAGCTTTGCGGGCGCTCGATATTGGTCTGGGCGATGAAGTGATTACTACTCCGTTTACGTTTTTTGCTTCGGCTGAGGTGATTAGCGCGGTGGGCGCGACTCCGGTATTTGTAGATATTGATGCTGCGACGTTTAATATGGATGTCGATCGACTCGAAGCAGCAATTACTGATAAAACTAAGGCAATTATGCCCGTGCACATCTTCGGGCAACCAGTGGACATGACTCGCTTGATGGCTGTTGCGGACAAACACAATTTAGCTGTCATCGAAGATTGCGCCCAGGCTGTCGGTGCCGAGTGGGAATCTCGCAAAGTCGGCAGCATCGGCCATGTCGGCTGTTTCAGTTTTTATCCGACGAAAAATTTAGGAGCCTGCGGGGACGGCGGGGCGGCGACGACAAATGACCCCAAACTCGCAGCTACGATGCGAATGCTGAAAGAACACGGACAGTCTTCTCGGTATTTTTACGAAGAAATCGGTTGCAACAGCCGTTTGGATGCCCTGCAAGCAGCGATTCTCAGCATAAAATTGCGGTATCTCGACAGTTGGAACGCCCAGCGGCGGGAGAAAGCAGCAATTTACAACGAGTTTCTGTCACGAGTGCCGGGAGTGGCAATACCTCAAGAATTGCCGGGGGCAAAAGGAGTTTGGAATCAGTACACGATCCGGCTGACAAATTCAGAAGGCGCGTTGCATTCCTCTGGGGAGTTTCGAGATGCGGTACGGGCTAAGTTGCAAGAATCCGGCATCGGTTCGATGGTTTACTATCCGTTACCTTTGCACCTGCAACCTGTTTACAAATCTTTAGGTTATCGGGCGGGTCAATTGCCGGCAGCAGAGTCAGTTTGCCGCGAAGTCCTGTCTTTGCCGATGTTTCCGGAACTGTCGGGGGATCGGCAAGAAAGGGCGATCTACGGGCTGAAAGATTGCTTGGCGCGATCGGTTAAGTAATTTGACTGACAGCTTGTACTTTTATGTACTATATTTAATGAAAAGAAACAAATTTAGATAGCTCATCGACCTCGATCGGGCGCGTTTTTCGATTGCAGAAAAAAGGGCGATCGGTCAATGATGAAGGAGAAGGAAAAAGGGAGAGGGAGAGGGGGAGAGGGGGAGAGTGGGAGAGTGGAGAGTGGGAGAGTGGGAGAGTGGGAGAATTCCTAATTACCAATTCCCCATTCCTAATTACCAATTACCCATTACCAATTCCCCATTACCAATTCCCCATTACCAATTACCCATTACCAATTCCCGATGCCCGATGCCCAATTCCCAATTCCCAATCCCCTATTTTTTGTGTAAATTTTCATAAACCCAGAGGAAAAGAAACGAGTGCGTCAGTATCAATTTGCTCAAGCTAGACGCTACGATCCAAAAGCGATCGCTCAGTATTACCGCAACCGTCCTTGGAAAGCAATTTGGCGGGCCATCACGATAGTTTGGTCCTTTGCAGGCTTCGTTCTGGGGATGCTGTGGGATAGTTGGCAGCACGAAGTAGCAGCACACCAACCGGAACGGGCCTCCCACCTGCGACAAATACTCACCAACTTGGGCCCAACATTCATTAAAGTCGGTCAAGCGCTCTCTACCAGACCTGACTTGATCCGCAAAGACTTTCTCGAAGAACTGATCAAACTTCAGGATCAGTTGCCACCCTTTGACACCGATTTAGCCTTTGAGATTGTCGAAACCGAACTCGGCCGCCCGATTAGCGAAACCTACAGCCAAATTTCCCCAACTCCCGTTGCAGCAGCCAGTCTCGGTCAAGTATACCGAGCTCGCCTGATTACCGGAGAGGCAGTAGCAGTCAAAGTTCAGCGACCGAATTTGCTGCCTGTGTTGAGTCTCGACCTTTATTTAATGCGGTGGGCGGCTGGCTGGCTGGCTCCGCTGCTGCCGCTGAATCTCGGTCACGACCTCAGTTTAATCGTTGATGAATTCGGTATCAAACTGTTCGAGGAAATCGATTATATTAACGAAGGTCGCAATGCCGAAAAATTTGCTACAAATTTTGCCGACGATCCGACAGTAAAAGTTCCCAGCATCTACTGGCGCTATACTACTAATTGCGTTCTCACTCTCGAATGGATTGACGGTATCAAACTAACAGATACCGCAAGCGTCAAAGCTGCTGGTTTGGATACCGATAGTTTGATTGAAATCGGAGTCCGCACCGGTTTGCGTCAGTTGTTGGAACACGGATTTTTTCACGCGGACCCGCATCCGGGAAATCTGTTTGCTTTAGCAGACGGCCGCATGGCTTACATCGATTTCGGGATGATGGATCAGATGGAAGAAACAACTAAAGAAACTTTGGTTGATTCGGTAGTTCATCTGATTAACAAAGATTATTTAGAGTTAGCGAAGGATTTCGTCAAACTCGGCTTTTTGACTCCAGAAACAGATATCATGCCGATCGTCCCGGCTTTGGAATCTGTACTCGGTGATATCGTCGGGGAGAATGTAGGAGATTTTAACTTCAAGACGATTACGGACCAGTTTTCGGAATTGATGTACGATTATCCTTTCCGAGTGCCGGCGAAATTTGCCCTAATTATTCGCTCTCTAGTAACCGAAGAAGGTTTAGCGCTGACGCTAAATCCTGAGTTCAAGATAGTGGAAGTAGCTTATCCTTACGTAGCGCGGCGCTTGTTGAACGGAGAATCTCCCGCACTGCGGAGGCGATTGCTCGAGGTATTATTTAAAGATGGCAAATTCCAGTGGAATCGCTTGGAAAACATGATTGCGATTGCCAGGTCCGATCGAAATTTTGACTTGCTGCCAACCGCACAACTCGGCTTGCAATTCTTGCTTTCAGAAGAAGGGTCGTTTTTGCGCCGCCAAATAATGTTAGCTTTAATTGAGGGCGATCGAATTCACACCGAAGAAGTTCGCAGCCTGTGGAATTTAGTTAAAGAAGACCTGCAACCGAGCCGCTTGTTCAACGTTGCGCTAGGCGCTTTAGCAGAATTTTCAACAGAAGGAGCAGCGGCGCTAACTCGATTTTAGTTAGAAGGAAGACTGGGAGAAGGGGAGAGGGGAAGTTATGAGTTTTAAGTTTTGAGTTTTGAATTAAAAACTGTCTTTAACTCAAAACTCACGCATTCACAACTCAAAAGTCCTTACCAACTATCAACTATCAACTATCAACTATCAACTTACTCACACCAAGGAATTATTCGTGTACTATTTTCCCGAGCCTCCCTATTTTTTAATGACGGCTGGATTGCTAGCAGGTATGGCCTCCGGGTTAGCCTTTGAAGCAACACTCAAACAAGCCGTGCAACTGTGGTCAAAAAATCGATCGACTCGCACTTTAGCCACTCTGAGAGGTATGCAATTGTCCCTGCCTTTCTTAGGAATGGCTGGCGGAATTTGCGTCTTTTTAGCTTCAGGAATGGAGATTTTTGGCTTTCCGAAATTGCTTTCTTACGAGATTGCTTTACCGCTGACTGTGCTCACCGGTTGGCTGGTGTGGCGTCAGTTGAGCAAGCTGTTAATCGAGTTAGAGCGCGGAGGTTCTCAAGCGCTGGATTTGGATTCTTTTGAAAGCTAACCGCAGATTTTAGCAGATAAACATCCATCTGCGTCCTGCAACCGCAGATTGCAGCAGATAAACGCACATCGAGCTGCGTTTATCTTCGTTTATCCTTTAAAATCTGCAGTTGCAATATCTGCGGTTTACTTATTCCGCAATTTAAATTTAATATTATCAATCTTTTGAATTACCCAATTATTGAGATTTCTCCTCAAACGAACTAACAAATTAGGAGGTGTAAGTTTTGGTTTTTTTTCTGGCGATTTTAAATAGCGGTAGTGCAGAAATACTTCTCGATAGGGAATCTCAACATCTTCACCAGCACACAATCGAGTAAACTTTGCAGCAGCAATGCTCATGTAGTGCAAGTAAGTCAGCCGCTTTCCTCGATCGAACAAAACAAAATCTATTATATCAAATTGAGATGACCAATGATTGCCCGTTACGCGATCGGGCTGGTGATAGGCAAAGTTGTAAAATGAGATGCCGCTGCGAGCAACTAAATAGTTAAATAAAGGTTGGTCTGTGCCCCGCAATGACAAGATTTCGGATTCACCAGATGTTAATTTTTCTAAAAGTTTGGTTGAGTTAGTGCGATTTAAAATCCCTTTTTTTGAAGCAAACCAACCCGCACAAAAAATTTGAGCTGGCAATTCTTCAATCTTGAAAATTTGCGGCAGTTTGTCAGAAGATAGATCGAAGACGTAATTGAGGTCTGATTTGTATTGAAAATCATTGGCTACCCAATCGAATTTATCTAATTTTTGATAGATGGAATCTAGAGAACCCATTAACAGAGTGTCGCAGTCAAAATATATAAATTTGTCAAAATGGCCCTCAAAACAACAAAATTTGCGGTGCATTCCCAAACAGTAAACTGGCTGGCAATTTTTGGCTTGCCAAACTTGTTGGGCTTTGCGGTGGGAGGTCCAAACTTGAGTTGCAAAGTTTTCCCAGAAATCGATCGAATCGGTATTTTCAAAAAGGGTGATATTATGTAAGGGGGAAATGTACGATCGCACTTTTTCCATTCTACCATCGTAGGGAATGATGCAAACTGGAATATCTTTTGCGCCGTTAACTTCGAGACTGTTTAATAAGGCGATTAGTTGCTCAAAAACAACATCGTTTGCCAGAATATAAATGCCGTGAATCATTTAATTTCAGATTAAATAATTAAAAGATTGAAGTTGTTTGTAGGTTGGGTTGAACGAAGTGAAAACCCAACATAAGCTGATACTAGGTGTTAGGTTTCATTCTTCTCGCTTCTAGGTATTAGGTTTCATTCTTCTCGCTTCTAGGTATTAGGTTTCATTCTTCTCGCTTCTAGGTGTTAGGGTGTTAGGTTTCATTCTTCTCGCTCCTAGGTGTTAGGTTCCATTCTTCTCGCTCCTAAGGGTTGGGTTTCATTCTTCAACCCAACCTACGTATAGTGCTTTAGTTATTGCTAAAAACCAGATTATTTATCCCCGCCAATAGCGAAATATTTTTTGCACTAAGTTTGATTTTTCCTCATTGAGATAGCGATAATGTTTCCACAGTTGCCAATACGGACTTCCCGATTTTATCGGTATCCCTGCCCAATGGAGATATTTTAATCTTTTTCCTTTGTCATAAAGCACCCAATCTATCTCTTGAAAATGTTGGGAACCCGCCCAGCTTCCGGGTTCAGTTTCCGAATTTTTAACTAGATTGCAACGCTGGGGAATGAGTTTGAGAACTAGATAATTTAGTATCGGTTGGTCGGTGACATTTTGAGTGAAGTCAAAATATTCTCGATGTTGCGCGCATTCTCGCAAAAATTCGGACATTTGCGATTCGGTAATCGTGCCTTTTCTCGAAGCCCAAAACCCGCTGTTGAATACATCTTGAAGTTCTGCCTCGGTGAAAATATTTTGTTCTTTGACAATAGGTGAAAATACATTTCGCAATTTTTCGCTGAGGTGGTGGTAGTCGCAGCAAAAAAAATCTACTTTTGATAGTTGGTCGAGGTTGGCTGCGATGTCTTCAAAGACTATAATATCGGTATCGATGTACAAAAATTCATCCAGCGGACCGAACCAAGTAACGAGTTTGCGCATTTTGTTAGGGAGGGCGAGAAAGTTGCGATCGAATATTTCCCCAATTTCTCTAGTAAACTGTCCGACAAACTCTAAATTCGGGAAAATTTTAACGTTGTGGCGGCTGCTGAGTGCGGCGGCTACTTGTTGGTAATTATCATCGAAAGGTATCAGAAAAATTGGTACTTGACTGTTGTACGATCGTATGCTGTTGAGCAGGGCGATCGCACTTTCAATTACCTTATCATTCGCAACAATATAAATACCGCGATTCATCTCTCTCTTTTCTCTCTCTGCGTTCTCTGCGTCCTCTGCGGTTTAACCATCATTTATCCTCAACTTTCTCAATACCCTTTGTAAAAAATTAGCCCGCGCAACCTCAGTATAAGACTTTGGCGGTTCGCGAAAAATAGGCCTTTTTTCCGGTTCCCGGTGGTAACGGTAGTGCAGGAACAAATCGCGGTAGGGAAATTCGATATTTTCGCCCGCGCAAACTCTCTGAATTACATCCGGCTGCACTCCTATATAATGAATGTAAGTTAGTCTATTTCCTTTGTCGTACAAAATGTTATCTCTGTTTTGAAAATGCGGGGAAGTGACGCTGCATCCAGTTTTTTCGCTATCCAGGAGACTCCAAGCAAAATTATAGCTGGGAATGCGCGTTTTCATTACCATATAATTAAGTAACGGCTGTTCTCCCGCACCGGAATAAAGAATTTCTGAATCGCCAGATCGCAGTTGTTCTAACAGCCAATTTCGAGTGGCGCGATCGAACATTCCCTGTTTGCTGGCGTAGAATCCCGAACAGAATATTTCTGAATCGATGCGATGTTGTTCAAATACTTGCAGCAGTTTGGGACTATTAATATTGTATGCTTTAGTTGGGTCTTTGAACTGAAAATCATAAACTACAAAATCGAAGTCATTTAATTTATCGAAAACTGCATCGAGTGAATTCATGACTAAAGTATCGGCATCCAGATAAATAAACCTTTCAAAAGGGCCGTCAAAAGTGCAAAAACGGCGGTGCGCGCCGTAAAGTCGGAATTTTTTGCGGTTCAAACGCTCTGGTGCGGCTGCTGCCATGAATTCATCCCATTGCTGAATTGAGGCGGTATCTTCGTAAATAAACACGTTGGGACGCGAGGCAATTTCTGTTTTGATTTGTTCTAGATGTTCGTCGAAGGGATAAATGCAGACGGGAGTATTTGAGCCTAATATAATTTCAATGCTGTTGAGCAAGGCAATTAGTTGGTCGCAAACTTTATCATTAGCTAGCGTGCAAATTCTGTTCATGTTATTAGTTGGCGCAGGCGGACTAAAGTTGTTTTAGTTGCAATTTTAAATGTCGCATCAATTGTTGTCGGTTGCGGACTGAAGCCTGCAAGTAAGCGAGGATTTTAGTCCTCACTACAAACTGTTTTTATGATGAACGATCGTCAAACATTATATCATTTGGGTATATGCACTATCACCGGAGTTTCCCGATTGGGTTGAATATGTTCGATCGATGCTCGACGATTTGCGCAGTTGTTAATAATTACATATTACTTGAAACTGGGTTTTTGCGCCAATGTCAATGGGGGGTTTTCGTGGGTTGGGGCGGGTTTATTTCAATTTTTGGTGAGTGTTAGATATGGTTGGCGAACCCGCCACTACAGTCTATTGATTATTTTATAATAATAATAGAAAAACTCAGGCAAAAGATAAATCACGGTTCTAGTAAGGTGCGCGCTGCGCACCCTACCTATAGATTACCTGTGTCCGGCACTGTTTTAAAGAGGTTGAACCGATCGCACGAATCGCTGTAATTGGCGGCTTTCTAATTCCAAAACTCGCCGTGCAAAATCGGGGTCTCGATCGAGCAAATCGTCAAAATTATCGACGGAAATCGCGAGAATCCGCGTCTTTTCGCTGTCTGCAACAATCGTATTTTCTGAGTTTTTGTGCGCTAAAACATCCAACTCATCTAGTGTTTGACCGGGACGCAGGCGATCGAAACTACTCCCATCACCAGTTTGATACTGAATCTTGGCATCGCCTTCAATTAACAGCAACAATTCCCGACAAGTATCGCCCGCTTCGGTAATCGTTTCACCGCTAGCATAGGTTCTCACTTCGGCTCGATTTGCCAGGTCGATTAGCGTTTCGCCACGCACTCGGTGGAAGAAATCGCTATTAAATAAATAAACCACTTTCTCTAGGGTGGGAAATTCGGCAAGCGGCGGGTTTGGTGCTGTTAAGGATAACAGCCGTTCGGCAGTTTCTTTTACTAGAATGGGATGCGATTCGCTATTGAGTTCGCGGGCAATTTTTTGACAGCTTTCTGCATTTAATTTGGCGATTGTATAGAGTGCCGCTGCCTCAATTAAGGGGTTGCGATCGGCTAGCAAAGTTTCTAAATGACTGAGAATTTCTCGATCGGAAAATTCCAGCGAACAAAAGACGGGTGTTTCTCCAGGTTGAGCCAGCAATTGCACGATTTCAGGTGGTAATTTATCGCGCCAATTTTCCCGATCGAACAACTCGATTAACATTACCGGACAAATCTGTTGCAAAGAGCGCGCCAGTGTTGCTGCGGGCGGCTCGTTTTGCAGCATTGCTAAAGTTTCCAGAATCGATCGAACTGTTAGTTCTTGTTTGTGCAACATATTTGCTTGCAGCAGCATCAATACTGCTTGATGTTCCGAGAGAATCGGTTGGTGCAATGCGCGATAACAGTCGATCGAATCTGGCAATTTAGCTAACAAAAATTCTGCTTTTTTGACGCTACCTTCACTAGCAGAAAATCCGCTGAGAATCCATTCTTCTTCCTGCGGTGTAATCGAATATTCCCGGCGCAGCAAACTAATTTCTGACGAATCTTGCGCCGATAATTGTTCCAATGCCGCGCGATCGATTTGTTTGCTTTGCAGATTCATCAACCTTTCTAAAGATTTGCGATAGCCGCTCAAGCGAATTTGATTTTCTAAACTGCGCTGGCGGTTGGGGCTGAGCAACTCCGGATCTTCTATGCCCAATTCGTCTAACACGAGACGGTGTTCGTCATCGGTAATGCTTAATTCTTGGCGCATTTGCTGCAAGATTTCCAGACTGGTGGAATAGTTGACATAGCCTTCTTCTAAAGCTTCTCGCACGACTCCTTTATAGGCTTGGTGTCGTTTTTCGCGGGTAAAATCGGGGAGAACTTTAGCTAATACATAAACTTCATGAGTGTTGAGATCGTCGATCGCGCGTCCTTCTAAATACTGCGCAACATTAAGCTGCAATTTCTCCAATTGCTTGCGAAAGCGGCTGGCGAGATTTTCGCGAGTGTAAAGTTCGGGAGTGCGCCGCCAGGTTTTGTAGAGCCAAAGGGTACTTAGAGAAACCAAACCCAGATCGTATAAATACTGCACTGACCAAGGCATGAGTTGCACTAAAGGACGGCCGCCAAAAATAAAGAAGAAGTTGAAAATTCCAAAGGTACAAAGGGTAAAAATGCGATGCCTAATAGTTTCGACCGACAGATTTGGATAGTGCTGCCGCCTGTAAGATTTGGCGCGTTTTTCGACCCACAATCCGATGCCATAGCCGAGGGCAGTACAGCCGCCCAACACCAGGGGAACCGCGACTAATTTGGGAATGTTAATCGGCTGTCCGAAGAGATAAAATCCGGGACTCAGCAGCGATGCCAATTGGTCTGTTTGGCGCAGCCATGCCCCGGAAAAGTAATAATCCCAGTTACCTGCATACAGGTAGTAATAAACGAAATAACCAACTACTAAACCCACGTAGCCGTAGCGCAGAAAGTCTGTTTCGGGCCGTTTAAAACTGTCCCAATAAGTTCTTTCCGAATCGATATCGATGCAGGGATTTTGACAAGCGACGCAAGCACTTTGCTCTTTGCCATCCGGCTGTACGGTGCGGCACATTGATTGAGTAATCGATCGCTCGCTCATGTGAGCTTTGCTGCTCAACAAACCGCCCGGTTCGCTATAAATGCTTTGCACGGGAGCCATCGGGCAAAAGTATTGACACCAGGATTTACCAGCGTAAAAATAGCCTACTGCAATGGCAGCCGCGATCGTCAACAGCAACCAACCAGCTAACACGATGCGATCGGCATTAAAAAATAAAATTCGCCCGCACAATCCCGCGAACAACCAACCAAATTGCACGTAAGGATAGTTGCGTCCCAACCACGAATCGGGGTTAACTTTTGCCAATTCGTAGCGCACTTTTCCAGTTTTGGGATTCTCCCGTTTGAATTGTCGCTGCCGTCCCAGGGCGCGAGGAATTTGAGATAAAAAAGATAGGGGGCAAATCCGCCGCCACAGTTCGTGTCCGAACACCAATAAAATAAAGATGGCGGCTGGAACAATAGCACCCCAAAAAATGGTAGTTCCCAACGGATAAGGTTGCTCGGACAAACATTTCCCTTGCACTTGGACGCAGGTATCGGGCAGCCGCAACGGGCTCCAGGGATGATTTGGCTCGGTTAATGCGGCCGTCCAAGGATCGTAAAATAGGGAAACAATAACTAGGAGCCAAGCAACGGTTAATACCCAGCGAACCCAGTGCATTCGAGATTCTGGCAGTTGTACCAACATAGACAAACCTCAATTTCTCGCTCGATCGAATCGGAAGTTTACATCCGCGCAGGATTTATTGTAAGTGAGAGTAATTTTAACTCTTCACAGGTATTTTATATCGATATTGCCAGTTCGGCAGCACAAATAATCGACAGGAGCAATGGCTTGTTCTGCAACAGATCCTTGAGATTCAGATCCCCCTAAATCCCCCTTAAAAAGGGGGACTTTGAAGCTCTTGCTCCCCCCTTTTTAAGGGGGGCTGGGGGGGGATCGATTAGTTGGGAAACACGCTTGAGAATAAGCAGGCAGTTATATATTATTGTTGTTTGATTTAGGTGACAACTCATCAGTGGTTAAGCCGCCGATATTTCTGTGAAGAAATACGCCACGATAACTCTTCGCCTTGCCAATGTTCTGTCCACAGCTTATTTACAAGACGGTACGAATTTGCCCGAGTCGCAGTGCGAAGA
This sequence comes from Oscillatoriaceae cyanobacterium Prado104, assembly GCA_025454405.1. Lineage (GTDB taxonomy): Bacteria > Cyanobacteriota > Cyanobacteriia > Cyanobacteriales > Microcoleaceae > Microcoleus. Next base: position 40,108 of record JALOON010000027.1, read on the forward strand.
AAATCTCTGGGATCTTCCCCATACGTGAAGCCAACGGCGACTCGATCGTACCATAGTTTCCAAGTCGGCTCTGGCAACAGCGCTCAAATAGCTGGAACGCTGACCGCCGATGAGCGCGAACGCATAAGGGCTATGGGTGGCGCGATCGGCAATGAATTCCTTCCATACACCCAGAATAGCGTTCCGCAGTAGAGTTGCAAACTTCGAGCGATCCATGCGTGTATCCTGTTTCTGACTTTAATTTGCGTAACTAATGTATCGTATGGATTTGCGATCGATTAATAATTCCATTGATTGAGAACTACAAACTGATTTTTCAAGTCATATTCTGCTGTTTCTAAATTATCAATTGCCTTCACGATCGCCCGATAACTCATGTTCTTAGAAGCCTCAGAATCTTGATAAACTGCCAAAATCCCTGGATGTTGTGGGTTGGTTTGATGCAATTGCTCAAAGTCATCGCAATTGCGTGTCAGCAGCACTCTTTCATTTTGTCGGGCAGCATCTAGTATCACTGAATCTGGATGATTCATTAAATCCAGTGTATTGACCGTGGCTACATCGTGGCCGGCTGCCTGAAGAAGATTGACTAAATATTTTGCTTGAGCATCTTCATCAAGCAGCATTCGTAGGGTCAAGTTGAACTCCTTTTGTTTCCAATCTATAGCGTTCTTCTGCTGCTTCTAATTTTAAAAGTTCCCGATGATTTTCACAGTAATGAATCGCTTCATAGATAGCAGGCAGGGGTAAATCCCAATTTTCGGCAGCTTGTTCGGGTGACATTTCATTAGCAGTCATGTCTTGCCAAACAGTTGATGCCAGTAATTTACGTCCCTTGATATAAAGTTGTTTGCGCCAAGGATGAGGGCGGGCAATTAAATATTGCCAATTATCGATTTCTGTCGTATTTTGCAGCGATCGAACGATCTCGCTTAGCAATTGGAGGCGATCGCTGACAGAGAGTTGGCAGGCTTTTTCTTTAAGCTCTTGCAAGGACATAGACTACTATTCGTATTATTCAGGATCTTTCTATTCTAGCCAAACTTCACCGCGATCGGAACTACTCATGCTGGGATTCCCGCTCTTCTAGCTCTAGAAAAATTCCCTCAGCATTCTGAACTAAATCTTCATCAGACCAGGGCGGAAAATTCAAGTAAACTGTCCGCTTCAGATAGAACTGCGTTCGATCGCCCGTTTGCTAATTAGATCGACTTGTCTGCTGAGCATTGTTTCTAGTTCTTGCTGCACAGGAGGTGGCGGATCGCCTGTAATGTATCTATAGTCGCGATTGGTGAATTGTTTTTCCCTCCTTTGTACATTTCGATCGCAAAACAAATCTGTTGCGCCGACAAACTCACCTCGACCGTCAAAAATTTCGATAAAGCGAGTATTATTACCGATCTGCTACGCAACCAAATATCTAAGTTTTCAATCGCTCGCTCGTTGCGGTTCTTAAATGCGATCGAACGTGATACTCACTACATACTTTAACAAGATATATGTGTTACTGTCAAAACAATTTTGAAGGTGCAGCTATCCTGTCCGGAATTGTATATTTTAGATCCAGAAAAAACCTATGTATCGATTTCAGATTATTGGACACACGCAGACGGGGGAATCCATCGGTATCGTCGGTTCTACTCCCGAATTAGGACTGTGGGATATTACGCAATGCGTAAAGCTTAACACCAATGCCGATCGCTATCCTTTATGGTACGTAGATACAGACATTAAACCATCTTTGGATTTAGCCGATCGCCAGAAAATTGAATATAAGTACGTGTTTATTGATGCCAACGGTATCGCCAAATGGGAAGGCTTGGGTTGGAATCGCTGGATACCGATCGACTCAAATTGTCAGTCCAGCAATATAGTTGTAGATGATGGCGCATTTGGTTATTTGCAACCTTATCCATTCGGTTATTTGGAACAGCCAGCAGTCAAGAATTCCTCAGACCAAAAATATCAAGGCTTAAAAATAGTAACGATCGGCAGTTCTGTCGCCGAAGGGCATAAAGCATGGATGTTCAAAGGTTGGGCTTTCCAATTAGCAGAAGCTTTGCAGAAAAAATACGGACACCAACTCATCAATGTATCAGAATCGGGGGCAAATATTAGCCGCACGATCGAGCGTTTTCCCTCGGTAGTTGCCCCCCAAAAACCGGATGTAGTAATTATTGCCCTGTCCCTCGGCAACGAAGGATTGGCCTACTGCCGCCCGCACGAACGGAGGGGCGCGCAGCGGCGGTTTGAAAGCGGTTTGCAGCAGTTGGTGAAAATGACGCGGGCTTTGGGCGCGCGTCCGATTTTGGGCGGAATTTATCCCCACGGCGACTACAATTCCGAACATTATTGGCTGCTGCGAGATACCCACCAACGAATGTTGAATTGGGGCGTTCCGGTATTGGATTGGTTGGAAGTATTGGATGACGGACAAGGACGCTGGAAACAGGGGATATCTTTCGATCCGTCTCACCCAAATACGATCGGTCACAATCTGATGTATGGGGCGATCGATCTCAATTTGTTCGCGATCGATAAAGAGGAACTGGCAAGGGAAAAACAGTATTTTTCTCAACCGGAAGAAGTTATAGTTTACTCCGATAAATCTGGGTTTCAAGTCTCTGCTTGTTTGGAAGAACAGCGCTTGCGGATTGTCAATTCATCTCCCTACAATTACACGATCGCTCCCTATTGGCAAGCAATGCAAACTGCACTGAAAAATCAAGCAGGATTGATGCGGGGGATCTATATTGCTAAGCATCTTGATTCCGGGAGGCTACCTTTCTTTGCAGTGGGGGAAAATGGGGCGATCGAAACAACTGTAGAAGTTCCTGCCGGTGTTGAATTAGAATACACTTCTGCTTTCAGTTTGTTTGCGCCGAACAACTCGCAACTGTTGTTCTACGACGGGAATTTGGGAATTTTAAAATTAGACGACCGCCGCCTGTGGATTATCAACGAATCAGACAAAGAATACAACATCCAACCGATGTGGAAGGAGGTGCGAAATTTACTGAAAGTCATGCCGTCCGGTGTCTATGAAGATCCGTTGCATCCCGATGCACCTTTTCGCACTATGATGGTTGGCAAAGGTGGGCTAGAAAGTCGGGTAAAAGCACCGCCTAAATCTGCTGTGTTGTTTGAATATAAATGTCAATTATCCGACATCAGTCGCGTGGCAATTGTGCCGCTGGGCGATCGGTGTGCGGTGCGGATGATGCTGTATAAAATGGAGTACGACGGCCCTGCTTTTCCCTTCGATTTGACGCGAACTACCAAGATAGGAGATGTTGCTGACGCGATCGAAAGCGGTTTTTACGATATGTGGAATCCGGCTTTTTTGCACTACAGTCCTGAAGCGGGGAGAATCTATCACAGTAAATGGTCCGGTCTTTCTTTTGCCCATGAAGTTGAAGAAACAGACGATCCGGTTAACAATATGTATCCGGTATACGAACGGATGCGCCAGCGATATACAGCACGTTCTGAGAGATTTTGGTACGCACTGAAACATTCTGACAAAGTGTTGTTTGCCCGCACTGGGATTGCCGATCGTAATGGCGCGATCGATTTAATTCACAAACTTGAATACCGATGTCAGGGGAAACCTTTTCAATTGCTGCTGCTGTCTCCCCAATCTTCGGATGAGTTTGCAGGTATCGATCGCGTGCTGCATTACAATGTGGAGTTTAATCCCGATCGAATGTATGAAGATTTGGGACACTGGATGTATTGTACGGATGTGATGCGGGGGATTTTGGAGTCGATCGGGATTTCTAGCAAAAACCTGTTTTGGTGTCCGCCTAACATACCGAAAAATCAATAATATCCGGTGCGATCGATCGCAATAATATTAGTTCGCAGTGCGGGATTCAGTTCGTATCCTTTAAATTCTGCATCTGCCGGCAGTTGGTCTTGGGGATATTCTAGTATTTCTTCTCGATCTATTTTAATCGTGGCGTTCTTACTGCCTTTGCTGTGCTTTTTTGGCGTTTTTCGCTCTTTTTCTGATGAGTGCTGACTTTTGAATCCTTTGGACTTGGCTTTGATGTCTGGTTTTCCTTGTTCTCCCTTCAATCGGTTGTTTTCATCTTTTAACCGTTGATTCTCTGACTCCAAGTCTTTGACTTTTAATTGTAATTGCTCGCTAGTGGTTCAGTAACAGCTCTACTGCCTGACGCATTGATTCGTCTGCAATTCCTTTTGGGTCAATGGTTTGCAGTATATTGGAGGATGACTTGTCTGGTGAAATAATCTTTTGCGTCATGTGTCCTATTTTACGACACTTGGTGCACTGTGCTTACTTTTTTTCTTCTGCTACCCCTACTTATTGAGCCGATACATTTTTACTCTATTGTAAGGTGCGCAGCACACACCTTACCGCTTGTCAAATGCTTTGCAGAGTTAGGATTCAGGTTGATTTTGAGGTTTGAAACGGGCCAGCAATTCAGGGCGATCGAGCTGCATAACCAGTCGCATAAATTCGATCGCTTCCAGTTGAAGTAAAGGCTCGATTATTTGAGTTAATTCTCCATCAATCTCGCCAAATTTTACTTGTAGCATACTCTCAACCATCAAGCGTTTAGTGCGCTGGGTGCCTTGCTGGATACCTTCTTGAGTCGCATCTTCAATCCGTTGCAAGTAAAGAGGTGACAGTTCCATAATTAACTCCCGATCTTCTCGATCTATATCTTGGCGGGCTTCTAAAATTGTTCGCAGGTTGTACAACAATTCTAACGCATTCAAGCGAAAGACATTATCTGAGGGTAACTCTCGCAATTCAGCAATCGCTTGCTTCTGAACGTTTCCTTTGCCTAAAATCCTCAGCCACAAAGTTTCTGGAGTGCGGGGCAGTTGGTGGATCGCAATAATTGCTGCTTTCAGAGATGGAGGCATAAAATAAACCCCACTTACCCAATTTTCCAGATTGAGTATTGCTCCAAATCCAGCTAGTATCGTATCGGAAACTGTCGGCGACAGTATCCAAAGTTGGGACAAGTCCGCCTCTGCAATCCGGGTATTTTAAGGAGTTTTGAGTTTTGAATTTTGAGTTTTGAGTTAAAGATAGTTATTAATTCAAAACTCAAAACTCAAAACTTAGAACTCTCGAAAACTGTCAACTGCTTGCAGCATTTACCCTCGCAGTTGCGGCGGCTGCGAATGCAACCGTACTCCTCGAAACGCTGGCTGTGTTTCCGAACTGTAGGATAGGCAATTAAATATAATGGAATTCCGGTTAATTTGTAAAACAATCGACCCGCAGCATGCAGAATATCCCAAATTTCACTCAAATTAGGCTCGCTAACAAACTCACCTATTTCATCTTTTAAGGCAAGCCACTGCGATCGCACCGTACAATCGTGGCAATTATCAAATGCCGACATACCTTTTTGGTAGTTTTGCAACATTTTATTCATAAATTCAATCAAATTCGCCTTGCCTCTGATAATATCATCAGAAGTTACTCTGAAATAACTATTATCCGGTCTTTTAAGGAAACCAGCCATGCGACTCTCTCAAATGCTTTTTGTCACCCTGCGCGAAGATCCGGCAGAAGCAGAAATTCCCAGCCACAAATTATTGCTGCGTGCGGGATACATCCGGCGCATCGGCAGTGGTGTTTATGCTTACCTTCCTTTGATGTGGCGGGTTTTGAAAAAAGTTTCTCAAATTGTACGCGAAGAAATGGACGCTACAGGCGCTCAAGAATGCCTGCTACCGCAACTGCAACCTGCTGATTTGTGGCGGGAATCCGGCCGCTGGGATACTTACACGAAAGCTGAAGGTATTATGTTTGCCCTTACTGACAGGCAACAGCGAGAATTGGGATTAGGGCCGACTCACGAAGAAGTGATTACTACAATTGCTAAAGATATGGTGCGATCGTACCGGCAGTTGCCTTTACACTTGTATCAAATTCAAACTAAATTTCGGGATGAAATTCGCCCGAGATTTGGGTTGATGCGCGGCCGCGAGTTCATTATGAAAGATGGTTATTCTTTCCATACTAATGAAGAAAGTTTGAAAAAAACTTATCAGGATATGGCAAAAGCTTACAGCAATATGCTGCGCCGATCGGGCTTGCAATTCCGCGCTGTGGAAGCTGATTCTGGGGCGATCGGCGGTTCGGGTTCCCAAGAGTTTATGGTATTGGCTGACGCGGGAGAAGATGAAGTTCTCTATACTGAAGACGGTCAGTATGCTGCTAATGTGGAAAAGGCTGTAGCGCTGCCTGCCGACGCAGAAACTTCAACCTTTACAACTTTTGAAAAGCGGGAAACTCCGGGAAGTGAAACTATTGAAAAAGTTTGCAAATTCCTCAAATGTTCGCCGACTCAAATTGTCAAAAATGTGCTTTACCAAGCAGTTTACGACAGCGGAATTACTGTTTTAGTATTGGTCAGCATTCGGGGCGATCGGGATGTGAATGATGTAAAATTGCTGAATGAATTAACCAAGTTGGCGGGAAATTATCAAGCAAAAACAGTGTTGTTTTTGACCGTTCCCGATGCTCAAGAGCAGCAAAAATGGGCAGCAAAATCTCTGCCTCTCGGCTACATAGCTCCCGATATCGGCGATAATTTCATAGCGGGCAGCAAAGAGGTAAATGCTAAGTTTTTGCGGTTGGTCGATCGCACGGCAATTGACCTAAAAAACTTTGTTACTGGCGCTAACGAATCGGGATATCACGTTGTCGGGGCTAATTGGGGTAAAGAATTTCAATTACCAGAAATTGCGGTCGATGTTAACAAAGCCAAAAAGGGCGATCGGGCAGTTCACAATCCCGAACAAACATTGCAAAGTGCGAGGGGAATTGAAGTCGGTCACATCTTCCAATTAGGTACGAAATACTCTCAAGCCATGGGCGCTACTTACACCAACGAACAAGGTGAAGAAATGCCCTTAATTATGGGTTGCTACGGTGTCGGCGTGTCGCGTTTAGCTCAATCCGCTGTCGAGCAATCCTACGACAAAGATGGCATAATTTGGCCGGTAGCGATCGCCCCCTATCACGCCATCATCTGCATCCCGAATATTTCCGACTCCCAACAAGTAGAAGTCGCCGAAAAACTCTATGCAGAATTGAATCGATCGGGCATTGAAACGATGCTGGACGATCGCGACGAACGAGCTGGAGTTAAATTTAAAGATGCAGATTTAATCGGCATTCCCTATCGAATTGTGACCGGCCGTTCCTTAAAAGAAGGCAAAGTTGAAGTTGTCGAAAGAGCAACTAAAAAATCTCAGGAAATCTCCATTGATGAAGTTTCTGCTACTTTAAAACAATGGATTGAGGTTGCGGTTGCGTAAGTTCGATCGCAGATGCCCCTAAATCCCCCTTAAAAATGGGGACTTTAACACTCTCGATCTTCCTTCTTGTTCTCCTTTAAAAACGGAGATTTTAACGCTCTTACTCCCCCCCTTTTTAAGGGGGGCTGGTGGGCAGGGCTGTTTCATTCTCTTGTAGGGGCTGCCCCCCGTGGCTGCCCCAATGCCTGAAATGACGAAAAATTGTCGGTGGGGGGGGGCGGGCACGGGGGCACCGCCCCTACAGAAACCTCGTTTTCCGGAGAATGAAACAGCCCTGGGCTGGTGGGGGATCTAAAGAGCTTGAAAACATACCCCAGACTCCTGTAAACGCCAACCTCCATACAACTAAATGCCTCCTGCAACAGCAGCGCTTCCCTCCACTGTCGAGCCTCCTGCAATTGGCGATCGAATTTTTGCGTAAATCTTATCAAGCATAGCAGCGCATCATACCAAGACTGTCACACGACTTTTCACAACTCAATATGAATCTGAATTTAAATCGGTTTCTTCGCTTCCCTCAATCCAGAATTTGGCGGTACTTTACTCAAGTAGCTGTATTGGCAGTAGCTTACGCAATAGGGGCGCGGCTCGCATTCTCAATTCAAGGTATCAATCCCTTCGCTTCCTCCGTATGGCCGCCTGCAGGAATTGCTATAGCCGGACTGTTATTGTTTGGTAGAAAAGTGTGGCCTGCGCTAATTTTAGGTGTATATTTGCTGAATTTTAACAATCCAGCCGAACAAATATTTGCGATTTGGCTGGGGGGAAATATCGGCGCTGTTTTGCAAGCTGTTTTTGCAGTAACTGCCCTGCGCTGGGTACGTTTTCGTCCGTCTCTCGAACGTTTGAAAGATGTAGTTAATTTAGTTTTAATTGGTGGTTTAATTTCCACTCAAATTAGTTGTACTGTTGGCGCGCTTTCCGTATATTTAGCTGGCAAAACAGATTTAGCAGGCTACTGGTCTACTCGTTGGAATTGGTGGTTGGGAGATACAATGGGAGTTTTAATTGTGACTCCTTTAATTTTAATATTTGCTCGATCCAAAGCTACGGACGATCGCTTAAAAAGACCGAGAAAACGCAATACCAGCTATTTCTTTTGGCGGGCAATTTGGTTGATCTTATTAATCGGGTTAAGTTTGGTTGTTTTTGAGTCAAAAAATGCAGATGCTATTTCTCGCTATCCGCTGGAATACTTGCCATTTCCTTTAATCATTTGGGCAGCCATTCAATTCGGTCAGCGAGCCTCAGTTATGGCATCGTTAATCGTCTCTAGTATCGCTATCTTGGGTAGTTCTCACGGCAGGGGACCGTTTATCGCCAAAGCGGATAATATCGGTCAAGCTATCTTATTTTTGCAGGCTTTTATGGCTGTAATTACGATTACTTCTTTGTTATTGGCGGCGACGGTAGCCGAACGCGCTGCTGCTGAAAATTCCCTGCGATCGAGCGAAATTAAATATCGCGAACTTGTGGAAAATGCTAACAGTATTATTGTAAAACTCGACCCGGAAGGCAGAATTACTTTTTTTAACGAGTTTGCGGAAATATTTTTTGGATACACTCAGGAAGAAGTTCTGGGAAAAAGTGCATTAGAAACAATTATTGCCCCGATAGACAGCAATGGAAATAATTTAGAATTGATTTATAATAAACTCGTGCAAAATCCCGATAAATTTACCAATTATGAAAATGAAAATATCCGGCGCAACGGGGAACGAGTTTGGTTGTCTTGGGCAAACAAACCGCTGGTAAATGAAGCAGGGGAACTTACGGGCATCCTTTGCATCGGCACGGATATTACCGAACGCAGGAAAGCTGAAATCGCCTTGCAAAAGCTGAATGAAGAACTCGAACAGCGAGTCAAACAGCGGACGAATGCTTTGCAGCAAAGCGAAATTCAGTTACAAAAACAGAAGTCCGCATTGATTGAATTGGCGAAGAACAAAGCCCTGAATCGGGGAGATTTGCAAACAGCTTTGCGAGAAATAACGGAAACTGCCAGTCGAACTTTAGAAGTTGCCCGATCGAGCGTGTGGCTGTACGATGAAACTCGATCTAAACTTGAATGTCTCGATTTGTTCGATCGAAATTTGAACCAACACGCGCAGGGTCTAGAATTAACAGTAACAGCAACTGACTATCCTGCATATTTTAAAGCGCTGCAGGAAGAGCGGGCAATTGCTGCTTTTGACGCGCAAAACGATTTTAGAACTAGAGAATTTGCCGAATTTTATCTGATACCGAACGGCATCACTTCTATGTTAGATACTCCGATTCAAATCGGCGGTACAACAGCCGGAGTTTTCTGTTTGGAACAGGTAGGAACGCCCCGCTATTGGACGATTGAAGAGCAAAGTTTTGCTGTTTCTCTAGCAGATTCTGTGACTTTTGCAGTGGAAGCGCGGGAACGCCAGCGGGCAGAAGAAGCGCTGCGACAAGCTGAAGAGAAATATCGCAGCATTTTTGAAAACGCGATCGTCGGCATTTTTCAAACTACTCCAGATGGCGAATATCTCAGCGCCAATCCTGCTTTGCTGCGCATTTTCGGTTACGGTTCTCGCGAGGAACTAATCGGGACATTAACTGATGTCAGCCAACAGCTTTATGTCGATCCAAATCGCAGAGCAGAAGTTGTTCAGTTGCTACAAGAAAAAGGCAAAGTATCGGATTTGGAATCTCAAATTTACCGTCGAGATGGCAGCATTATTTGGATTTCAGAAAATACTTATACCGTGCGCGATCGCTACGGAAATTTGCTGTACTATGAAGGTACGGTTCAAGATATTACAACTCGCAAACAAGCAGAAGTAGCTTTGCATTTTGAACGAGAGCGATCGGACCGCCTCTTGCTAAATATTTTACCGCAGCCGATCGCCGATCGCTTGAAACAAGACCAAAGTATTATCGCCGATACTTTTGGTGAAGTAACTGTATTGTTTGCCGACATTGTAGGTTTTACTAAACTCAGTTCGCAAGTTTCGCCGACGGAATTAGTTTCGCTGTTAAATGAGATTTTTTCAACATTTGACCAGCTAGCAGAAAAGCACGGGTTAGAAAAAATTAAAACAATCGGTGACGCTTACATGGTAGTAGGAGGATTGCCTATGCCCCGCAGCGATTGTGCGGAAGCAATCGCCGAAATGGCCCTCGACATGCAGCAGGCTGTTGCCCAATTCAGCAACACGCACAGTCAAATTTTCAGCATTAGAATTGGCATCAATAGCGGGCCGGTAGTTGCGGGAGTTATCGGCATCAAAAAATTCATCTACGACTTGTGGGGAGACACCGTAAACACTGCTTCGCGCATGGAATCCCACGGCTTGCCGGGACGGATTCAAGTGACATCTGAAACTTATCAGATCTTGCAGGATAAATTTTTATTTGAAAGTCGCGGCATAATTGAAGTTAAAGGTAAGGGTATGATGCATACGTATTGGCTGGATGGTAGAAAATTAGCTAGCGACCAATTAAACTGATATGCCCCAAAAGTATGGAATTACAGACAAGCTTCAAACTTTTATCTAAAATTGTGTCCGATATACCGCACGATCGCTCGATCGCCATCAAGTTAGCTGGCACTCAGGAAACAAGCACGCGGGAATTTGCCGGCTAAAATCCTCACTAAAAACTGTTCTCGATCGCGGTTTTTAGAAAGTCCGCGATCTGGCAAACTTTTGCTGTTTGACGCGCTACAGATTGCGAGGGGGGGCGATCGCGATCTCTGACGTTCGCACTGTCAACCGTCAACTGTCAACTCTCTTCTTCCTTGAACATCTCAAGTTTCAAGTTTTAAATAGGAGTGATATGCAACAGAAAATAAATCTGTTTCTGCGACTTTTTCCGTCTAAAAATTGGCAATATCTAGCACAAGTAGCACTACTTGCTTTGCTGTATGCTTTGGGAGCAAAACTAGCAACTTCAATTCCCGGCGTGAATAAATTAGCAACCTGCGTCTGGCCTCCCGCAGGAATTGCCCAAGCCGCAGTTTTATTGTTCGGGTGGCGCGTTTGGCCGGGAATAGCTTTAGGCGTGTTCTTGTTCGATACTATCAATCTGAATGTCTCTTTATTAAATGGATTTATGAGTGCTGTAGGGGCTTGCATGCAAGCTTTTTGCGCTTTTAAGTTACTGAAATACTTTAAGTTTCGCACCTCGATCGATCGCCTAATTGATGTAGTCAATTTAGTTGTTTGGGGTGCTGTAGTTGCCACTCAAATCAACTGCACTTTCGGTACATTGCGCCTGTGCGTGACTGGTTTGGTGGAGTGGAGCGAATATTGGCAAACTCGATGGAATTGGTATACTGGCGATACATTGGGAGTTTTAATTTTTACTCCCCTGCTGTTAATTTTAGCTAAAAAACAAAAGGAACAAGATTCGCTAATTGCCGAAAATAAAACCCTGAAAAGTCATTTGTGGACGGGACTCTGCTTGCTATCAACGATCGCGGTGAGTTGGCTGGTATTTAACTCCGACGACAAAGGCGATCTCGCCGGCTATCCCCTGGAATATTTACCATTTCCCTTAGTAATTTGGGCAACCATTAAATTCGGCCAGCGCGGGGCTGTTATTTCATCTTTTATTGTATCCAGTATTGCCATCTGGGGAGGTTCTCAGGGTTTAGGTCCTTTTATTTCCAAATCCGAAAATATTAATGAAGCCATCTTATTTTTGCAGGCTTTTATGAGCGTAATTGTGATTACCTCGCTGATGCTGGCTGCAACAGTAACCGAACGCGCAGCCGCCGAGGATTCGCTGCGGGAGAGCGAAATCAAATATCGGGAATTGGTGGAAAATGCTAACAGCATTATTTTAAAATTGGACACGGAAGGCAATATTACATTTTTCAACGAATTCGCCCAGAAATTTTTCGGTTATGCAGAAGCAGAAATACTCGGTAAAAATGCAGTTGGCACGATTGTTCCCGAAACAGATACAGCAGGAAACGATTTGGCATTACTATTGAGCGATATTTTACATCACCCCGAACAGTATGCGAAAAATGAAAATGAAAGCATCCTGCGCGACGGATCTCGCGTGTGGGTTTCCTGGGCAAATAAACCGCTGTTTGATGCTGGGGGAAAGTTCGAGGGACTGCTAGCGATCGGTACGGATATCACGGATCGCAGGCGGGCTGAAATGCAGCTTTACCAACTAAATGAAGAGTTAGAATCTAGAGTAGAAGAACGCACGATGGCTTTGAACGCTACTTTAAACGCGCTGCGAGTGCAGCAGCAACAATCAGAACGCTTGTTGTTGAATATTTTACCAGAAGAAATAGCCAACCGCCTCAAACAGGGAGACAGCACGATCGCCGATACTTTTATGGAAGCTACGGTATTATTTGCCGATATTGTAGGCTTTACTCAATTGAGCGAGCGAGTTTCACCAACGGAATTAGTATCTTTGTTAAATGAGATTTTTTCAACTTTCGACCAACTAGCAGAAAGGCACGGACTGGAAAAAATTAAGACTATCGGCGATGCTTACATGGTAGTAGGAGGATTGCCAACACCGCGCGCCGATCATGCAGAAGCGATCGCCGAAATGGCCCTCGACATGCAGCAGGCTGTTATCCAATTTAGCAAAAAGCTCGATCGAGATGTCAGCATCAGAATCGGCATCAACAGCGGTCCGGTAGTTGCGGGAGTTATCGGCATCAAAAAATTCATTTACGACTTGTGGGGAGACACAGTTAATACAGCTTCCCGCATGGAATCTCACAGCTTGCCGGGGTACATTCAAGTCACATCTGCAACTTATCAGATATTGCAGGATAAGTATTTATTTGAAAGCCGCGGCAGCATTGAAGTTAAAGGTAAAGGTTACATGAATACTTATTTATTGCAATGTAGAAAATGGCTGTAGTAAAGGTTCGCAGTAGGGACTTCAGTTGTTTTTCGATCGCGCGCAGCCTCCTCCATTAGTTAAAATATATTGCGTCAGTGCGTGCAATTACTTAAATAGCTTGTGTAGCAACCGTGAAAAAAGCCAACATAATTAACAGTTATTCGGAAGATTGGCAGTAGTTGAAAAGCAAGCTGTTTAATGATAAAGTTAGAGTAAGTTTGCGGGCAAGAGACGTAATATCTGCTGCGTCAGTTAAATAGAAACTATGCACAAACAAATAAGTTCGATCGGCAATGCAGTTCAAACAGCTTGGGATAACAATGCGGATGCTTGGGGCGGCACGCGGACTCTACCGGGATATCAAATTACCGAGCAACTGTACGCGGGTTCCAGAACCTTAGTTTATCGATCGATTAGAAATTCTGATGGCAAACAGGTGATTTTGAAGCTGCTGCGCAACGAAATGCCGACTTTTAGCGAGTTGGTGCAGTTTCGCAATCAGTACGCGATTATGCGTGGAATTACTGACAGCAGCAATACCAATATAAGATCGGGAATTATCCAACCCTATAGTTTGGAAAATTGCGGCAACGGCTACATTCTAGTGATGGAAGAATTTGGCGGAATTTCTCTGTCGCAATTTACTCAAAAACAGCCGCTAGATATTGTTGCATTTTTAAACATTGCCATTCAACTCGCGGATATCCTGCACCAACTGTACCAGCACCGCGTGATTCATAAAGATATCAAACCTGCTAATATCCTGATTCATCCGGGAAGCAAACAAGTTAAATTAATAGACTTTTCCATCTCGTCGCTGTTACCGAGAGAAACCCAAGAAATCCAAAATCCCAATGTTTTAGAAGGAACCATTGCCTATTTATCGCCAGAACAAACCGGGCGCATGAATCGCGGCATTGATTATCGCAGCGACTTTTATTCTTTGGGGGTGACGTTCTATCAACTGCTGGCTGGAAAATTGCCGTTTCAAGCCGATGATGCAATGGAGTTGATTCACTGTCACTTAGCAAAAACTCCACAGCCGCTACACGAAGTCAATTCATCTGTACCTGTCGTGCTGTCACAGATAGTAGCAAAATTGATGGCAAAAAATGCCGAATCACGCTATCAAAGTGCAATGGGATTGAAGCGCGATTTAGAAATTTGTCTGCATCAATGGAAAGAAATAGAAACGATCGCCCACTTCGCAATCGCGCAAGAAGATCGGTGCGATCGCTTCATTATCCCCGAAAAACTTTACGGTAGGGAAACTGAAGTTGCAGCGCTATTAGCGGCGTTCGATCGAGTAGCGTCTCTCGACCGTGAGAATCGCATCGCTAACCCCCCTGAATCGGGGCGGACACGGGGGCAGCACCGCCCCTACAAGGGGGGAAGCACGCTCTCTTCTCGTTCCCAGGCTGTGCCTGGGAATGCAGATCTAGAGGCTCTGCCTCCAGTTTCTCGCGAGGCTCCCCAATCCGAATTAATGCTAGTTGCAGGCTTTTCCGGCATTGGCAAAACAGCCGTAGTGAATGAAGTACACAAACCAATTGTCAGACAGAAAGGCTATTTTATCAAAGGCAAATTCGACCAATTTCAACGCAACATTCCTTTCTCTGCTTTTGTGCAAGCCTTTCGCGATTTGATGGCGCAATTATTGGGCGAAACGAAAACTAAACTCGAACAGTGGCGAACATTAATCCTGCAAGCTGTCGGCGAAAACGGACAAGTTATTACTGATGTAATTCCCGAACTCGAACGGATTATTGGCAAGCAGCCACCAGTACCGGAATTATCTGGAAGTGCGGCGCAAAATCGATTTAACTTGCTCTTCCAGAAGTTTATTCAAGTTTTTACGACTAAAGAGCATCCGTTGGTGATGTTTTTGGATGACTTGCAGTGGGCAGATTCGGCATCGCTAAATTTACTAAAATTGTTGTTGAGCGAAACGGAAACCGGATATTTGCTAGTGCTGGGTGCTTATCGAGATAATGAAGTATTTCCCGCACATCCGTTGATGCTGGCGCTGGAGGAAATCAAAAAAGCACGAGCAACAATTAACACAATTACTTTGACACCGCTCGATCGGGCAGATATTAATCAGTTGGTAGCAGATACGCTGAATTGCTCGACAGAATTAGCGCAACCATTAACAGATTTAACCTATCAGAAAACCAATGGGAATCCGTTTTTTGCTACGCAGTTTCTGAAGGCTTTGTATGGCGATCGCGCGATCGCATTCAACCTCCAGGAAAACCATTGGGAATGCGATCTAGCGCAGGTAAAAACCGCCACCCTCACCTCGGATGTGGTGGAGTTTATGGCAGCGCAGTTGCGAAAATTGCCTGTTGAAACTCAGGAAATGTTAAAGTTAGCCGCTTGCATCGGCAACTCTTTTGATTTGACAACGTTGGCGATCGTGTCGGAAAAATCGCAGACAGATGCTACCACAGATTTGTGGAAAGCGTTGCAAGAAGGCTTGATTCTGCCGATTAGCGAAACATACAAATTCTTCCAGTTTGGTGATGCAGTTTCGACGCGGGAAATTTCAGTGCCGTATAGATTTTTACACGATCGCGTTCAACAAGCGGCTTATTCCCTGATTCCTGAAGAACAAAAACAGGCAACTCATCTCAAAATCGGACAATTGCTCCAACAAAACTTATCAGAGATAGAAAAGGAAGAAAAGCTGTTTGATATTGTCGGGCATTTAAATTTAGCAACTGAGTTAATTACTCAAGTTGAAGAACGCTCAGCTTTAGCCCAAGTGAACTTAGCAGCCGCACAAAAAGCTAAAAATTCTACAGCCTATGCAGCCGCCAGAAATTTTGTGCAAACGGGGATTGAGTTGCTCGCTGCCAACTGTTGGCTCTCTCAGTATGAATTAACCCTGAATCTTTATGTTGCTGCGGCTGAAACTGCCTACTTAAATGCCGATTTTGAGGGCATGGAAGCAATGGCAGAAGAAGTTTTGCAATCGGCTCAAACAATACTAGACAAAGTTAAAATTTATGAGATTCAAATCCTAGCACTGACAGCTCAGAGTCAGATGTTAGAAGCGATCGCTGTAGGCCAAAATGCCCTAGCACAATTGGGAGTTCAGTTCTCATCTGAACCTGACGAAATCTTGACAGGCAAAGCACTACAAGCCCTTGCCGAGCAACTCCAGGGCAAACAGATTGAGGAACTGGTTAATCTCCCTGTAATAAGCGATCGAAAGACAATTGCGGCGATGCAACTTTTAGCCATGTTGTTTGTGCCTATTTTTCTGGGAAATCCTGCTTTGTTACCACTGCTTGGTTCCATAATGGTGAGTCTATCACTCCAATTTGGCAATGCACCCGCTTCAAGCATAGGCTATGTAACTTATGGCGCGGTGATGTCTGCTTTTTTGGGAGAGGTAGAAAGGGGCTATCGCTTTGGAAAAGTGGCGCTGAGCTTACTTAATCATTTCAATGTGAGAAAATACAAATGCTTAACTCTGCTTTTGTTTGGCAGTTTTCTCCTGCATCGTACTGAAGCACTCACAGCAAAAATCATAACAATGAAACAGGGCTATCTCGCGGGAATGGAAACCGGTGATTTCCTCTATGCTGGCTACAATATAAGTAATTATTTGTATGATAATTTCTTCGCTGGAGTGGTTCTGGACGATTGGGAACTAGAAATCGAAAATTACTGTGTTGTCTTAGCTCATGTGAAGCAAGATTCTCCTTTGGCTTATCTGAAGATGATACAACAGATGGTGCATAACTTGAGAGAAATTCTCAATCAACCAGATTTATTAAGCGGCACCGCCTACGATGAAACGGTGATGCTTCCTAAGCACCATCAGGATAATGAGCTGACTGCGCTCGCTTTTGTCTATATCTACAAAATGATACTTGCCTATCTGTTTAGCAAATATAGCAATGCTCTAGACTACACTGCCCAAGCTAATCAGTATTTGATGGCAGTGGCTGGAACATTTCATACTCCGGTTTTCCATTTCTATGCTGGGTTAACCTATTTGGCTCTATGCTCTACCTTTTCAGAAATTGAAGTAGAGACGTTGAATTCAACGTCTCTACTCGCTCAGGTAGAAACCCATCAAACCACTCTGGCTCAGTGGGCGCAATATGCTCCCATGAATCACGGGCATAAAGTTGACTTATTAGAAGCAGAAAAATGCCGGATTTTTGGCAAGAATTATGAAGCAGGTGATTTGTACGATCGCGCCATCTCTGGAGCCAAAGCTAACGAATATCTCCAAGAAGAAGCTTTAGCAAACGAACTCGCCGCCAAATTCTACCTGGATTGGGGTAAAGAAAAAGTCGCCGCTGGCTACATGCAAGAAGCCTATTATTGCTACGCCAAATGGGGAGCCAAAGCAAAAATTGTAGATTTAGAAACCCGCTATCCGCAACTCTTGACTCCTATTTTGCAACGCTCGATCGCCAGTGAAAACTCATCGCTCGCCACTTCGGTTAATACCCTTGTTTCCCTGCACCAAACTGTCTCCAGCACTTCTAGTTCTATCTCTAACCTGCTCGATCTAGGCACGGTTATGAAAGCAGCTCAAGCACTCTACAGCGAAATCCATCTTGATAAATTACTTGCTACTTTAATGCAAGTGATTGTCGAAAACTCCGGTGCCGATAAAGCCGCATTATTTCTCGATCGCGACGGTGAGTTAGAAGTGGTTATTAAATATTTAGATAATACCATTTTGTGCTTGTCTCCCAAGCCTGTAGATGAGTGCCAGCATTTCCCCACTGGCGTTGTTCGCTATGTCGATCGCACCTTAGAAAGCGTCATTACCGATGCTAAAACGCATCCCAGCATTGCGAGCGATCCTTATTTCATCAAATACCAACCTCAAAGTTTGTTGTGTACGCCCATTCTGAATCAAAGCAAGCTTATTGGCGTATTGTATGTAGAAAACTCGCTCACCAGCCAAGCATTTACTAGCGATCGACTCGAATTGCTCAAATTCCTCTGTTCCCAAGCTGCAATTTCCCTACAAAATGCGCGACTTTACCAACAATCCCAAACCTATGCCGCACAACTGAACCAGAAATCTCAGCAATTAGAACAAACTTTAGCAGAACTTCAAACAATGCAACTCCAACTGGTGCAGAATGAAAAAATGTCAGCTTTAGGAAATTTGGTAGCAGGTGTCGCCCACGAAATCAACAATCCTGTAGGCTGCATTATTGGTAATGTTAACGCTACCCAGGATTACATCAATGACTTATTAGATATCATCGATCTCTATCAGGACAAATTTCCCCAACCAGGTGCAGAAATTGCAGGCGAACTCGAAAACATCGATTTAGACTACGTGCGGGAAGATTTGCCGAAGCTGATTAAAGCTATGAAAGATGGGGGATCTCGCATTACATCCATTAGCAAAAGCCTCCGCACTTTCTCCCGCGCCGACAGCGATAACAAGCAGAAATTCAACTTACATGAAGGCATCGATAGCACTCTGTTGATTCTGCGCCACCGCCTCAAAGCTAACGAACACCGTCCGGCTATTGAAGTCGTCACCGACTACGGCAAGATTCCCGAAATTGCCTGTTTTCCCGGACAGTTAAACCAAGTGTTTATGAATATTCTGGCAAATGCGATCGACGCGCTAGATGAATCAAATTCAGGCCGGAGTTATCAGGAAATTCAAGCTCATCCCAATCGCATTACCATTGAGACTAAAATAGAGGGTGGTGGTGTCAAAATTGCGATCGCCGATAATGGCCCTGGTATGTCGGAAGAAGTGAAAGCCCGCATCTTCGATCATTTGTTTACTACGAAAGCAGTCGGAAAAGGCACGGGATTGGGACTGGCGATCGCCCGTCAAATTATAGTAGAAAAACATGGAGGATCGATCGATGTTGATTCTGTGTTAGGTCAAGGCACAATTTTTACTCTGCAACTGCCAATAGAGGCTTAATATTATGTTCGATCGATCGCAGATAATCTACGTAGGTTGGGTTGAAGAATGAAACCCAACAGATTTAGCGGTTGGTGTTGGGCGGAGTGAAACGGAGGGTTCTCTTCGTTCAACCCAACCTACAAATCTACTGGGCGAGAAGTTGTTTAGTAGTTATGGAGGTTAATTCCCGCTTCCTTAGCCATTGCTTCCAAACCTTTATTTTGCAAAGTTTTAATTGCTTTGGTAGAAAGGTGAAGTTTAACCCAGCGCTTCTGTTGCGGCCACCAAATCCGCTTCCACTGCAAATTGGCTTCTTGCAACTTGTGAGTGCGGCGGTGCGAGTGAGAAACCGCAAAACCGTTATTTGCCTTTTTCCCCGTTAGCTGACATTTCCGTGACATATTGCCCTCCAGATTACCGTTTTTTGACGCAATCTTTAATTATAGAGCAAGGATGCTTAATTGTCGGTGAGGGGTAGGCAGGGGGGCACTACCCCTACAAAATCCCTGGTTTTCCGGGGGTGGGGCGGGGTCGGCACGGAGCGCGATCCTCAAGAGCACGTTATATCAATTTTGTCAATACCGGGTCCGATCGCGCCACAATCTAAGAAACCGGGTTTTTCCGAAATCTTTGCCCTGTTACAAAGTCTCTGGCAAAAACCCGGTTTCTGGGCGATCGCACAATCTAAGAAACCGGGTTTTTACAATTTTTATCGAGAGTAACGAAATACCTCAAAAAACTCGGTTTCAAAAATCTGGTTATGGTGTGGTTTCAACAATAAAGCTTAAGAATATTTTGGGTATTCCTGAAGTATAAATGTCTGTTGGCTACCTTTAATATTCTGTTTCATCACCCGAATCAGCCGATTGTTCATAGGCTGTGTATCTTGAGTAAAAAAGTCGTAGAGTACCTGTACTTTATAGCCACGAGTTCGCAGTAGAGCGACCATTTCGATCGGGAAGTTTTCATTTGAGTAAAACTTTAGCACGGACAGTTATTCATTTTCAGCAAGCAACAAATCGATTTCTTCTCGGTTGCGATCGTAATAGTTTGCAACAGCTTGCAAATCCTGAGGGGTAAGTCCTGGGTAATCATAAAGAAGTTCGGCTTCAGTTGCGCCCTGTTTTTGGTAGGCGACAATCGTCCATACGGGAATGCGGGTATCGCGAATTCGCGCTGCACCGCCACAAATTCCAGGAGTTTTGCGAATGGGATACTGAAGAGTTTGGACGAATTTTAATGTTTCTGCCAGCAAGTCATCAGGCAGGGTTTCAATGGTTTGGATAAGTTGTTCTTTGATGGTCATATTAGTTGCTCAATCAAAACATCGAGGGTGCGAGCTATTTTTTGAATGGATGTAATATCAACTGTTGCCAGTCCTTAATATGTTTCGATTTGAATTAAATATTTTCGAGTCGCAACGCACCCTACGATACTCGCGCGCGTTCGTCGAAGAAACCGGGTTTTTCTGACAATGCGATCGACAACAGGATAGATCTATCGTGATGGCTGTAGCAAATAATAAGCCTAATAAAATTATGTTCGCCACTGATTGAGCCAGCGGACTTGCCCTTTCCAATCAGCAGCTTGTGTTTCTGAAAGCAGTCGATCGAGCGCTGCAATTAGACTAGATAATGTCCAAGCATTTTGAGCGCCCAAAATAATACCGCCATGTTCGGGATAACGCTGAGCTAAACGCTGAAAATCGCGGATATTAAACGTAAAAATACACCGTCCCCGTGCTGTCGCTCCTAACAATTGAGCTTCATCGCTAGCATCGAGAGGCATCCAGTCAGTCGGTGTTCGAGTGACATCGCGATCGCGAGATAAAAGGGCGGCTTGCAAAGCTTTATTAGAGGTATCAGCATCCAGATGCAATAGCGGTTTAGACATTAGCAGCTTCGATAATTTGCTCGGTGGCAATAGAGGCGTCTATTTCCTGACGGTGATCCTCATAAAAAGCGAGAGCTTCATTCACTTGAGCTTCAGTGAGATCGTAATCATTCGCAATTTCCTTTGGAGATAAATCCCATTTATTGGCTGCGATGACTATTGTTTGAACCCGCAAGCGAGTACCGCGCAAAACGGGCGTGAGTCCGCCGCTAGCGCCGCGCACGTAGGTGATTTGAGGAAAAGCAGGGTCATCATGCCGCTGATTGAGTGTCGCAACTTTTTCGGCTACAGCCCAGAGAATAAACCGATCGAGAGAAATGCCTTGAATTGCCGCCAGTTTTTCAGCTTCTTGCTGTAATTGAACAGGTAAGTTTAAAGTATAGGATGCCATCGATCTAACTTCCGTTTGCGAAGAGAATTGCTGTGGAATACCGACACAATCTAAGAAACCGGGTTTTTTCCCAAGTCTTTGCACTATTACAAAGTCTGTCGCAAAAACCCGGTTTCTCGGCCACCGCCCAATCTAAGAAACCGGGTTTTTTCCTGAATCTTTGCGCTGTTACAAAGTCTGTCGCAAAAACCCGGTTTCTGGCCAACAATCGCCGATCGGGCTACATTGCACGTTCGGTCAATTTTGTCAAGACCTGGTTCGATCGCTCGACAAAATCCTTCATTCCCTCAGCATCAAAACCCTTCTGGGCCATCAAAGCCAAGTCGTAAACGTGGTGGCAAATCATGCTAGCCAACTGCGCCGACGGAGACTCGCCACCGCCCTGAATAATCGCGCCCTGACTCAAACTGGTAAGATTTTGAATCAGCGGGTGGGCCGTATTCACCAGCAAAACATGTTCTTCGGGGAATTCCGCTGCTTGCTGCTGCAACAGCGCCGTCATATCCCGCATCCGGCGCAAAGCTTCCGGTAAAAGAACAATTGCAGGCGGCGTTCCCTCGGGAGAATCCGACTTCAAAGCTTCAGTGCGGATGTTCACTTTCGGCTTGTTCAAAGCTTTTTGGAACAATTCTTTAATTTGTTCGCTGCGAGTTTTATTGGTAGCCGGATCGACAATTTCCGCTTCTTTTTCTTTGTCAATTAAAGTGTCGTCAAGTTCGGCATCCACCCGCGAAAATTTCACATCTTGATACTCGCGTTCTAGGAAACTAATAAAGTGCGTGTCGATGAAAGAATCCATAAACAGCACTTCTAAACCTTGGCTTTTGTGCAGCGCGACGTAAGTTGCTTGAGAAGCCGGATCGGTGCAGTAAAACACCCGATTTTCGTGGCGTTTTTGATTGCGTTCCAAATACTCTTTCAGCGTCGTGTAGGGCTGGGTAGAACCAGAAGTTTCCGACTTCGGAGTGACATCTTGCCACACATCTCCCGCCTCGGATTGTACTTGCACTTCGGGCGTTGCAGTTTCTGATTTTTCTGCTGGCGGTTCGTAGGTGCTGCGATAGATTAAGATATCTTCAACTTGCTTTTTGAACTTGTCATCGTTGAGGATGCCAAACTTGACAAAAGTGCCGATATCTTGCCAGCAACGGATGTATTCATCTCGATCGTCCCGGTAAAGTTCCTTGAGTCGATCGCCCACTTTTTTCGCGATATAATCAGCTATTCTCCGCACAGTACGGTTGCTTTGCAAGGAACTCCGAGACACGTTCAGCGGAATATCGGTACTGTCAATGACTCCCCGCAGCGGCATCAAGAATTTCGGAATAATTTCCTCGCAGTGGTCGCTAACAAAAACCTGATTGCAGAATAGCTTGATGTTTCCTTGAGTAACATCCACATCCGGCCGCAATTTCGGGAAGAATAGAATCCCGTTCACAATGAAAGGATAATCTGTATTCAGGTGCACCCACAGCAGCGGTTCCTCTTGGAACGGGTAAAGGTAGCGGTACAGATCCAAATAATCTTGTTTCTGCAAATTGCTTGCCGATTCCCGCCAAATAGCTTTGTGCTTGTTGAGTTCTTCACCCTCAAATTTGATGGGAACGGGCATGAAATCGCAGTAAGTTTTGATTAACTGCTTGATGCGGCTGGGCTCTAAATATTCCTGTTCTTCATCTTGCAGGGTTAGAGTAATCGTAGTGCCGCGTTCCGTGCGGGTAGATTCCGACAGTTCAAAAGCGGGGGAACCGTCGCAAGACCAGTGTACAGCTTGCGCGCCTTCTTGGTAAGAAAGAGTGTCAATATCTACTTGCTTCGCCACCATGAAAGAAGAGTAAAAACCCAACCCAAAGTGACCGATAATTGCATCTTCGCCATTGCCTTGATATTTTTGAATAAATTCTTCAGCACTGGAGAAAGCGACTTGGTTGATGTATTTTTTTACCTCGTCGGCGGTCATGCCGATGCCGTTATCGGAAATTGAAATTGTTTTGTTTTCTTTGTCGATCGCAATGTTAATTTCGGGTTCGCCAATGCCACCGCTGTATTCCCCGGAACGGGAAACCATTTTTAGTTTGGCAATGGCATCAACACCGTTAGAAATTAGTTCCCGCAAGAAGACTTCGTGGTCGGTGTATAGCGACTTCTTAATAATCGGGAAGATATTCTCGGTATGAATTGTGATTGTTCCCTGTTCTAAAACTGTCATAATTGTTCGCTAGGTAATTTTGAGAAATCAACTGTCAACCTGTTTGCTGTCAACTGTCAACTGTCAACTGTCAACTGTCAACTGTCAACTGACTATTTAATGATTTTGGGCGATCGCGCTACCTTTCGCCAAAGGGATTACCACAAAAAGCTGATTCGGTTTCCCACACATCATATCGCAACCACCAAAATGTTCTTCAGCCTTCAGCCTTCAGCCTTCAGCCTTACCCTCTTCCTTCTTCCTTCTTCCTTCTTCCTTCACAGGGGCAACCGCAGCAGGAAAGTAGAACCTTGCCCGAATTCGCTGCGGGCGGTGAGGGTGCCGCGGTGGGCGCGGGCGATGGTTTGGGCGATGGCTAATCCCAAGCCCGATCCGCCTGTATGGCGCGATCGATCGCTGTTGACTCGGTAGAATCGATCGAATATGCGATCGATATCTTTGGCTGCAATCCCGATTCCCGTATCGCGCACTTCAATTATCGCCTCTTGGTGGCTGCTATCTAAAATAACTGTTACTTTTCCCCCAGCCGGAGTGTACTGAATGGCATTCACAATTAAGTTAGCAACCAAACGGTAAAGTCGATCGGAATCGCCAGCAACATTCAATTGCTGCGGCGCGCGCATTTCGGATTTTAGCATTACTTTAGAGGCGATCGCTAAAGCAGCAAATTCTTCTACTAAATCGCAAACTAAGTCATTCAAACAGCAAAGTTGGGGGCGATCGGATTTTGTTTGAATGTCTGTTTGAGAGTCCATGCGTGCCAACAGCAACAAATCGGCGACTAACTGAGTCAAACGGCGGTTTTGACGGTCGATCGTCCGCAATATTTCCCGCGCTTCTTTTTCTGACAATTCAGGCATCAACAGCGCGGATTCTACTGTGGCTTGAGAAGCTGCTAAAGGCGTGCGCAATTCGTGGGCGGCATCTGCTGTAAACTGTTGGATTTGTCTGTAGGAAGCATAAATCGGTTTCATTGCCAATCCTGCCAGCCACCAGCTAGAAAATCCTACTAAAATTAATGCGGCAGGCAATCCCACTTTTAAAATTAATTTAACTGTATTGAGATAGTCGTTGAAGTCTTGCAAGCTGCGCCCGACTTGAAAATATCCCCAATCTTGATGGGTTTGAGTGTGCAGCGATACAGAAATTTGATGGTAAATGTTGCCTTGGTTGTCGGTTATTGTTTGCCAGGGTTGGGGTTTGAATGTTGGGGGTAAGGTTTCGGGATAGGTGCCGGCTGTGGCAATTAATTTGCCTGAGTTATCGAACAAGCGAATGTAGTAATAATTTTGGTTTATGGCAGTTAAAATATGCTTTTCTGGTGGCGGTTTTTTCGAGCCGTTAATGCCGATAATGCGGAGGTTGGGTAACAGTTCGTTAACTATTGGTTCGAGTTTTCCGGGCTGTTGCAATTTGATTTCGAGGCTGTCGTGGAGGGTGCCGGCTACTGATTCTAATTCTCTATCTATTGCTACCCAATAAGCGCGGGCGATCGCTTTATATACGCCAAATCCTAGTAAGCTTAAAATTAATCCCATTACTGCTGCGTAGGAAAGGGCTAGTTGCGTGCGGGTTCGGTTAAATAGTTTGTTTTGATTCACGTTCGATCGTTTTAGTAGTTGGTGATTTTTTGGGATAAGATTTTTTTACCGCAGAGGGCGCAGAGGGCGCAGAGAGAGAGAGAAAAGAGAGGGTTAGTTGAAAGTTTTTATGGGAA
Source organism: Oscillatoriaceae cyanobacterium Prado104 (assembly GCA_025454405.1). Taxonomy (GTDB): domain Bacteria; phylum Cyanobacteriota; class Cyanobacteriia; order Cyanobacteriales; family Microcoleaceae; genus Microcoleus. Next base: position 65,399 of record JALOON010000027.1, read on the forward strand.
TGTTTGGGATTTTTTAGTTATTGGTAATTGCTTGAGTATGAGTTTTTTTTACCGCAGAGGGCACAGAGGGCGCAGAGAGAGAAAGGAGAGAGTTTGCTTAAAAATCTCAAGGCAAATATCCCAAGGTAAATAATACAGTATTTTCTAATTGTACCAAGATATCTGGACTAACTTCACCAATTTTATTTCGCAATCGTGTTTTATCCAAAACTCGCATTTGATGGCACAATGCAACAGAATCTTGAGTCAATCCTCCCTCACCGCTGGGAATCAAAACACATGAAGGGAGAGAGGCGCGACGCAGATTAGCTGTTAGAGGAATACTAATAACAGTAGTCGTGTATCTTGAAATAGTATCATTCTGGAAAATAATTATGGGACGCACACCTGCCTGTTCGGAACCTTGTACGGGATCGAGGTTGGCAATCCAGATTTCACCTCGTCTATTTGTCATAGCAAATCCTCATTTTTGAGGAGTTCTGCATATTCACTCATTCCGAGTTCTGCAAGTTGTCGGTCTTCTTCTGCAAATTCGCTATAGAGTGCTGCTAAGTTAGTTTCATCAACTGTAATATTAGTAACTAATCTGGCACGAAATTTCAGAAATGCAATAAATTCAAAGACTTGTTTGAGTTGTTCTGGATCGAGCTTTTCTAACTCTTGTTGAATTAACTCTTTCATGGCAGTTATTTTTGAGAGCTATTTTCTATATTATAGCAAGATTTGGGAAACCTAATATAAGCTGTTGTGTCTATATTGTATGTTGCTCGATCGAGCAAATCGAAAATCGTCAAATATTTTCCCCTTCTCCCTTTCTCATGCGATATCCGACGCCGTGGACGGTTTCAATTAAGTTGGCGCAGCCAGCAGCTTCTAATTTGCGCCGCAGCAAGCGTACTTGGGCTGCTACTACGTTGCTGAAGGTATCTGCATTTGCTTCCCAGATTTGATTGCGAATTCGATCGGTTGTTACTATTTGATTGGGATGTTTCATCAAGTATTCTAGCAGTTGAAATTCTTTGTTTGTGAGGGGAATTGTCTGGTTTTTACCGCTGCGATCGAGCTTATTTACAGTGCGACTTCCGCAGTCTAAAATCAGATTTCCTATTTGTATTTGTTGGGGCTGAATTTGGGGCGATCGTCTCTGCAATGCCCGCAATCTTGCTAATAATTCTGCCATACCGAAAGGTTTGACTAAATAATCGTCAGCCCCGGCATCCAATCCTGCTACTTTATCTTCCATTCTATCTTTTGCTGTGAGCATTAGCACGGGCAAAGTGCTGTTTTTGGTACGCAATCTTTGCAACAATTCCAGTCCTGATAATCCGGGCAACAACCAGTCAAAAATCGCTAATGTATATTCCATCCACTGGCTTTCTAAGTATTCCCAAGCTTCTCTACCGTCTTGCGCCCAATCGACTGTATATTTTTCTTGTTTTAGGGTGCGATCGATCGCTTTTCCTAAATCCGGTTCGTCTTCAACTAGCAATACTCTCATAATTTGGGAATTGGGAATGGGGAATTGGGAATTGATAGAGCGATCGTATTAAATTATTTTAATCTAAGATATGGCAGTACGAGCGATAATGCTGTAGGGGCGGGTTCGCCAACCATATGTAATTCTCATTAATAATTGAAATAAACCCGCCCCCACCCCACGGAAAACCCCAATTAGCCTTGGTGTAAGTCTATATTTAATAGAACTTACACACTCCGAAAATAAACCGGCTTTTTCAGCAGCAATACTCGATTTTAGCCTTGAATGCTGGTGAAAAACCGATTTATAAAACCCTATAACTGCTGTTTTTGCTATTGAGTGAAAGTAAAACGGCCGTCTACTTTTTCTCCGTTAACATTCGCCGTCACTTTCACGGGATACTGTCCGGCTTCTTTACCGGGAAATGTCCCATAGTAATGTTTGCCCTCAGCGTCGTATTTGAGTTCGAGGGTTTGCTGTTTGCCATTGGGTAACTGCACTTGAGCGACAACTTTTGCATTGGGAACTGGTTCGAGTTTTTCGCCTTTTTTCACGTAAAGATCCATGTGAGTTCCGGCGTCTTCTTTCTCAGTTAAAAACTCTAGATGATAGCCTCCAGACTTGACAACTTGACCGCCTTTAGATGCTTGAGGATGCTCTGTTTTAGCAGTTGTGGCAGGTTGAGCGGCTGCTGGAGTAGATGCTGGGCTGTTATTTGGTTCGCTGGCTTTTTCGCCTTGACTGCAACCTCCTAAAAATAGCAATCCGACGCTGCCTAAAACAATTAAATTTGATTTGAAAGATTTCATTTGTTGTACTCCTTTAACGATTTTAGATTTTGGATTTTGGATTTTCGATCGGGATTGAAGATTTTCGATTGTTTTTTCGATCGGGTGATTCAACTGTCAACTATCAACTGTCAATTGGTTTTCCAGGTCGCAAAAAATGTCCGAATTGAGCGTATAATGCTGGCAAAACTAACAGCGTTAGCGCTGTAGAAGTAAACAATCCTCCTAAAACTACTACGGAAAGTGGCTGCAACAGTTCTTTGCCCGCCCCGCCTTCTAAGACTAATGGTGCTAAACCTAAAGCTGAGGTTAAAGCTGTCATCAAAATAGCATTGAGCCGTTCCATCGAGCCTTTAACAATCGCTTCCTTAACAGGCATTCCCTCCGCAAATTTGGTGTTGTAGTTGTCTACTAATAATAAGCCGTTGCGCGTGGCAACGCCGAATAAAGTGACAAAGCCAACTAAGGAAGCTACGGAAATGATGCCACCAGTTAAAGCTACTGCTATTACACCTCCTACTAAGCCGATCGGCAAGTTAATGATAATCGCAGCAGTTGAGGGAATCGATCTGACGGAAATGTACATCAATACTGTAATTATAACAAAGGCGATCGCGCTATATATTGTAATATTTTGTGATGCTCTTTGTTCGGCTTCAAATTGACCGCCGTATTGGATAAAATAGCCGGCAGGTAACTGTACCTCTCTTTTTACTTTAGCTTGAATTTCATTCACGACCGATCGCAAATCTCTACCTTTAGCATTTGCCGCAGCTACAATTAAGCGGGAAACATTCTCGCGGTTAATCGTATTGGGGCCCGTACCGTATTTTACAGTAGCAACTTGGGTGAGGGGAATTTTAGTCCCAGTTGGAGTATCAACCAGCAAATTTTGAATAGTTTCTAGGTTATTTCTCGCTGACGGCTGCAACCAAACAACTAAATCGAAAGTTTGCTGCGCTTCCAAAACTTGAGACACAACTTTCCCGTTTAAAGCAGTCTCAATTATTTCAGAAAGTTCTCCGATTTTCAAACCGTATCTCCCCGCAGCTTGGCGGTTGAATTTAACTTGAATTTGCTGCACGGGTACTTGCGGTTCGAGTTGCAAGTCTACAATGCCATTAACTGTTTTCATTTGTTCTTCAACTTTAGCACCGATCGCCCGCAGTTGCTCTAAATCTGGACCGAAGATTTTGACAGCAATTTGACTCCTGACGCCGGATAAAACCTCATCCATCCGGTGCGAAATAAAACCGCCGACATTGGGTGCAACTCCCGGTAATTTCCCAAATTCCTGCCGCAAAGATTCCAAAGTTTTCTGCCTGTTTTTCATGCCTTCTTCGCTCAAACCGATGTCAATGTGAGCCGAATTAACGCCCGCAGCATCAGCATCTCCCGGAGCTCTGCCCGATCGCACTTGTACGTATTCAAATCTGGTATCCTGTTTGAGGGCATCTTCGATCGCAAAAGCCGCGCTATTTGTTGTTTCCAAAGATACGCCCGGATACAGTAGAATTGTATTCACCAAAGTTTGCTCCTGAAACTCCGGCAAAAACACCCGTCCGAAGGATGGTAAAATAATTAATGCTGCCACCATGCTAGCAGCAGCCACAGCTAAAATAATCGTTGCATAACGCATGGAAAATCGGATGCAATAATGATAAATATGCTTGCAAAATCTCGGCAACCAAGGTTCTTTTTCGCTCATGCGTTTGTGAGGCAATAAAATAGCGCACAGGGCGGGAGAAATTAACAGCGATTCCAGACTGGAAACTACTACAACTACTAAATAAGTAATCCCCATCGGCGTAAAGATTCGCCCTTCAACACCGGGCAAAGTAAAAATTGGCGAAAACACTACAATGCCAATTACTGTCGCTCCAATTAACGAATCTCGCACCTCCTGACTGCCGTCAAAAATCACATCCAACACCGGGCGCTGGTGGTGAGAAGCAATATTTTCTCTCAAGTTGCGATAGGTATTTTCAGCATACACAATAGCATCATCGATCGCAGTCCCGATCGCCACCGACAAACCGCCCAAAGTCATCGTATTCAATCCCAATCCCAGCCAATTCATTGCCAGCAAACCGAACAGCCAAGTTAGGAAAAAATCGAGCAAAACTACTGTCAAAGTCCGCCAATTCATCAAAAATGGAATCAGGATAATGGTAACGATCATGCTGCCTTCAATTAAAGCCGATCGCACGTTTTCTACCGAAGAGTTGATATACTCTTCCTGCCGAAAAGTGACGGCAACTTTAATATCTTGAGGCAGGGATTGCTGCACTTCAGTCATTGCTGCTTCTACCGCTTTCGTCACCGCCGGCGTATCAGCAACAGGCTGCCTGTTTACCATCACAATTACAGCTTTCTTGCCGTTAAAACTGCCGTCGCCCCGCTTGATTCCCGCACCTATTTTAACATCAGCTACATCTCCAAGTCTAATAACTTTTCCATCGCGAGATGCGATCGCGGATTGCTGCAAATCTGCCACCGATTCAATCCGCCCCACACCTCTGATTAAAGTTTCCTTATCCGGCGTAATTAAATAACCGCCAGGAGCGTTAACATTTGCCGCCTCCGCCGCTCCAACAACTTGCTGCAAGGAAACATTAAATGCTTGCAATTTCGCAGGTTCAGCTAATACTTGATACTGCCTTTGTTCGCCGCCGTAAACAACGACTTGAGCAACCCCTGGAACTGCTAAAAGGCGATTTGTGACTTGCCAATCAATCAGGCGGCGCACTTCCATCAGCGGCGTAGTTTCTGATGTGAAAGCATAGGTAATAACAGTGCCGACAGGCGAAGTTGTCGGAGAAATTTGCGGCGTTTCTACACCTGCGGGTAGCTTGCTTTCAGCTTGCTGCAACCTTTCGGTAATTAACTGTCTGGCCTGATAAATTTCAGTTCCCCAATCGAAGATAACTTTAACTACAGAAAGACCGACAGCAGAGGCCGATCGCACTGCTGTTACTCCGGGAGTTCCGTTAATTGCACTTTCGATCGGCAGTGTTACTAAAGACTCGATTTCTTCCGGTGCTAAACCCGGTGCTTCTGTTTGAATTTCCACCTGCGGCGGTGCAAAAGGTGGGAAAACATCGAGCGACATTGTGGGGACAATATATAAAGTCCAAATAGTAACAATTATCGTCGCGAGAACGACTAGCCAGCGGCGGTCGATTACCCATCTCAGAATTGTGCTGAACATTTAATTTTGTAATTGGTAATTGATAATTGGTAATTGGTAATTGATAATTGGTAATTGGTGATTTCAACTGGATGCCTTGGCTGAAGATTGTTAAATAGCTCTTCAATTTAGATTTACAGACAAAAATGAAATTAGGATGAAATATTTTAACTGTCCTATCTAAAATATCAACTCTAAAATCTAAAATGGTATAACTGCATAGATATTTTTAACAACGCAGCTTAAAATAGTTATTAGACAAGCACCAAAACACTACTCGCACTTACCAATTAATGCAAGAACAAAAAAACATAACAGACTGCAATCCCGTTCCATCAAAGAAATCGCAACGGGCGATCGTGCGCGCTCAATTCAAAGGGCGCAAAAAACCTATGCCGTATATTTTCGATGAAGAAAGATCGCAGAGCCTTTCTGGGTGCAGGTAAATTAATCAACTATTTTGCAAAATTGGGATGCACCCTTTTGACTTACTTCAAAAAGATGAACTTGCCATTATTTCCATCTACATCCATCTTGATTTGAGCAATATAAAACTGGCTCTGTACAACTTCACCTTCAGGGGTAAAGGCAATTTCACCGAGAGGGGTATTGTACTTTCCAGCTAGGATTTGCTGATTCAGCTTTGTGCGTAACTCTGCCAATGACAACGCACTGAGTTTGGTTTTACTATCCAAAGCTTTCAAGGCTTCCACGAATACTTGTACGGCAGTGAAAGCTTGAGCACTAAACTGCGGTGGTTGCTTCTTGTTTTGCTTTACATAAACATCGCGGAAGGCAGCATTGATTTCGCCGGGGGCTTCGGGACTGTAGGCTTGAGCAATGATAATACCATCGCAGAGTGCTTGACACACCGAGAAGATATTAGACGTGTTCAAACCATTGCCGCCAACTATCGTACCTTGATAACCCAGTTCCCGCAGTTGCCGGATCGAGTTACCTCCATCGGCTGCCAATCCTGAAATAACAACTAAGTCGGGTTGGAGAGCGAGTGCATTACCAATTTGAGCTTGGAAGTCCGTGTCAGTAGTTTGGAACTTTTGGACGGTGACGATATCCAACCCTTGGTTTTTAATCGCTTGCTGGAAAATTTCTGTTTCCGATGTCGTGAAAGCGTCATTTTGAGCATAAAAGACAGCGACTTTTTTAATTTTAGGATTAAGCTTAAGCGCTGCCTTTACTGCATTGGGAGCTACAAGCGAAATAGGTGCAGAGACACGCGCAATATACTTACCAATCTCAGGAATACCTTTGGCAGTATTCGATGCGCCAATGACTGGCACTTTTGCTCGTTCTGCGATTGGATTGGCACTAAATGCCTGCTGAGAAGCTGATGGCCCAACAATGCCAACCACTCGATCTTGATTAATTAGAGTTTGGAAGGCGTTGATGGCTCCTGCTTCATCTCCTCCAGTGTCTTGAAACACCAGTTTAATAGGAGTACCATTAACACCTCCCCTGTTGTTGAAATATTTCTCAGCAATTTTGGCACCAGCTACTGATTCCTGAGCTAAAAGAGCATAGTTGCTGGTTTGCGAGAATGCTGCTCCAATTGGAAGGGCAGTGGCTGAATTGGGTGTAGCTGCTGCTGGTGTATTGCTCGGAGTATTAGTGGTGGTGGTAGTAGGTTGATTGGTTTGACTGCAAGCAACAACCAGTACAAAAGTGATGAATGAGGTGAGAATTTGAGTAAAGATACTTTTCTGAAACATCTTAGGACTTCCGCAGTGAGTACGTGCAACTACAATAGTGCTGAACAATTAGTTAGGTAATTGGTAGTTGGAAATTGGTAATTGGTAATTGGTAATTCTATCTTACTCCGAACTTTCGCCAACTGGATAAGGCGAGAACAACTAGCCAGTAGCGGTTAATTACTCATCTAAGAATAGTGCCGAACATTTAATAAACAGTTGACAGTTGACAGTTGACATCTCCTAAAAAGAAATTAGGCCCTGTGCGATCGATGCCTCCGGCGGGGGAGGGTGAAGCATTTGGACATGAGATCGACATTTGGAGGCTTGAATTGTCGCGGCTCGACCCTTCGGCGACGCTCAGGGCAAGACTGCGCTCGCCGAACGTCCCAAATGCTTCACCCCTACATCTATCCCAAAGCAAGAGATTCTTTTTAAGAGATGTCTAGTTAACAAAGTTACAGCATTAGGCCTTCTTCCTGACATCCGTTACATCTCTTACAAAATCTGCTGTCGAACTTTCTTCGCGCCGATTTCCCCACCGAACCCCTGCTGCAAAAGTCAGAGATGCGATCGCAACTCCCCCGCCAATTCCCGCCCACAAAGGCACGGCAAAACTGTTAACACCCTGATTTTTTACATTACTATCTACAGCCTTATTTTCCTCAGTTTTCGAGTGTTTGTTGCCATCCCGCAACGATTGCGCGTACAGTTGAGGCGCGCGCTGCGTGACGATCGAATCTCCCTCAAACACGCCCCTTTTAACCTCCACTAAATCCCCGGAAGTTTGACCGAGTTCGACTTCCACAGCTTGAAACGCATCGCCATTTTTCACGTAAACTAACTGTTTGCCGTTGGCTTCTACCAGTGCTGCGATCGGAATTGCTAAAATATTTGCTGCGGTTTTTTCGGTGAAAATCTCCAACTCCGCAAACATCCCCGGTTTCAAAATTCCCTCGGAATTATCTAATAAAGCTTTCACCGGTACAACGCGAGTTTCTCCGTCTACATCCGAGCCAATAAAGCTAATTTTTCCCCGGAAATTGCGGCTCGGCAAACTAGCAATTTTCACATTTAATTCCTGACCTTCCTTGACTCGATTCAGGTCTTTTTCGTAAATATTGGCTGTGGCAAAAACACTGCTGTCATTTAAAATGCTCATCAGCGGTTTTTCCGCCGAATTTACTGATTCTCCGAGGGTGATTTCGCGATCGACCACAGTCCCCGAAATCGGAGCAACTACGGTAACAAGTCCTCGATCGTTCGCAGCAATTCCTAACTGTTGCAATCGCGCTTGATAGGCTGAATCGCTGAGATTTAAACGCGATCGAGCTACTTCCAAAGCAGCTTTAGCCCGCTTGAGTTGCGCCTCTGCTTCGATAACTTCCCGGCGGCCGAGAGCTTTGGTAAGTTGAGCTTTGGCTTCGGCAACTTTGCTTTGAGAATCGCGCAATTCCCGCAGCGGCAAATCTACTTCTGCTTGTTTAATTTCGGTTGCTGCTTTGATGACTTCGGGACGGCTTTTTGCCTTAGCAACAGCAGCTTGTGCTTCGGCATAATGAGCTTGGGATTCCAGCATTGTCCGCCGCGAAATTGCGCCCGATGCTACTAATTCTTTGTCGCGATCGAACTGTTCTTTTGCCACAGTTAATTCTGTTTCCGATCGCGCTATTTCGGCTTGCGCTATTTCTAGTTGGCGCTGGTAGTTTTCTCTAGCAGCTTGCACCACAGAACGCTTGTTTACTAATTCTTGTTCTTGCTGGAACTGCTTGGTGGCTGCTGTTAGTTGAGTTTGAGCTTGCGCGATTTCTGCTGCCGATATTTGCAACTGGCGATCGTAAGTTTCTTGTGCTAATTTTAAATCGGCTTGTGCCTGCTGCAAATTGCCTTCAGCTTCGGCACGTTTCGAGATAGATTCAACCCGCAATTGCCCCAATTCCGCACTCGATAAAACAGCAACGGGTTGACCTTTTGATACTTTGTCACCCGGTTTAACTAACAACTCCACCGCCGTGCCGCTAACGGAAGCCCGAACTTCTACTTTTTCATTGGGCAAAGTTTCAATTTGTCCTGTAGTTTTAATCCCGACAGCCAATCGCTGAGATTTCACAGTTTCGACTTTAATTCCCATCCGCTGCGATGTTTGGGCATCAACAGAAATCGCGGCGGGAATTCCTGTTGTTTCGGTGCTTTGCTGAAATTCATTGTGGCTGTGTCCCGCGTGCGCTAAAACAGTAGCGGGCGAAGTGAGAAATGCAAGGCTCAAAATTAACCCCGAAACGCGGCAGAGATTGGTTCGGGAAGCGACAGGGTGGCAAAATTCCATAATTGAGCGGGGGCGAATCTTAACTCATATTGTAGTTTTGCAGAACTAGATGAAATTAAGATGAAATCGCGATCGAAAAATCAGTAAAAAGCCGGGACAAGCGTCGGCGGCATTTACTTGCAAAGTTTAGCGGGTCGAGTATTTTTCCCATTTAGAAAAACTCAAGTAACTAACTAAATAGGAAATTAAGCGCGATCGTATCATCCTTTAGTCGTAAGTTGTTGAGTATTATTGTTGTGCCAGACATCACAAATCTTGTCAGTCCAAAGTTTTGAGGACTCGGTTTAAATTCCATTCAAAATAACTATGCCCTCCCAGGTAAATTGTCAACTGTCAACTGTCAACTGTCAACTGTTAACTCATCTCTTCCTCAAGCAAGATTCTCGCCTCGCTATTTATTCGCTAGCTTTCATTAAGTAATGAAAAACAGTTTTCAGATTAAGGAAACTGAGCAATTTATATAATGTTGGAGGCTGAAATGACATTTACTACCGCTGGTGCTTACGACCAAGGGAAAGCAGATATTCAGAGCTTGAGCGTAGACGACCAATTAGGTTTGCTGTGGTTTGTTTATACAGAAATGGGCAAATCAATCACGCCCGCAGCACCAGGTGCTTCCGGTTCCGATATTGCTCAGGGTTTGTTCGATCGAGTTAAGGAATTGCCTTACGAAGAACAACTGCAAGTGATGCGCGACATTGCGTCAAAAAACAATACTGAAATCAGTCGCATCTACGGATCGATGAGCCCGGAAACTAAGCTGGCTTTCTGGTATTTTCTATCGCTAGGAATGGATGAAGGAACGATTATTCCTATGCCTAGTGACTATCAACTTCCCGAAGCCGGAAAAGTTTTATTAGGCAAGATTCAAAGCATGGATTTTCAGCAGCAAATTGATTTTCTGCGCGGTACGGTTCTGGTAATGGGTGCAGAAGCTGCGCCCGGCCCCGGAATTTAATTGCGGTACAATAAGCATTGTGTCAACTTAAGATTCAAGTTCTGGAGAAATCTCGTTTTTACCTGAGTCTAGATCCCCCTAAATCCCCCTTAAGAAGGGGGACTTTGAATGCTCTTGTCTCCGCTTTTTTAAGCGGGACTTTGAATGCTCTTGTCTCCGCCTTTTTAAGCGGTACTTTGAACGCTCTTGTCTCCGCCTTTTTAAGCGGTACTTTGAACGCTCCTGTCCCCCCCTTTTTAAGGGGAGCTAGGGGGGATCTAGATCTCAGAGTAAAACAGCATTCTACCACGAATTTCGCTCTTAACTTGATATCAAGAAGCAGGCATTTCCTCCACTTCTCTTTGCCCGCCCTCCAAATACCAACTAATAACTGAATTCACCGCCTCTATTTCCCAAAACTTCCGGTGCTTGTACTGTTAAACGCATCTTATTACACGCAGCAGTTAGCAGTGGTTGACCTAAATTTAAACTAGCAAAATGACTCTCATTTGGTATTTCTAATTCGCCTTTTATTAAGCCAATTTGAGATGTAAATTCTCCTTTAAACAATAGCAAATGGCTGCGATCGACACTGAAAACATTACCGCTCAAAGGCAGCGGCACTGCTAAAGTTTGTTTGCTGTAATTGAGGCTGCACAAGTAACAGTTTCCTTGGCGGACAGTGACGCGATAGCCCAGATTTGATGCCTTTACCGAGTCGCTGCCTTCCCAACTAAATTGAGCTAATTCTTTGGGTAGATGCCAAATTTCGCGACCGCCAGCTACAGAGTTGGGATTGTCTACGTAAATGTGCGAAATCCAAGCGCCCCACTTGCCGGAAAAATGGACGATCGCGCTTACGACAATTAACTCGTTATACTCCATCACTGAACCTAACCCGTAGGAGGATATATAAACTCCGCCTAAGGTTTTTCCGGGCAACAAAGAGATAATTTCTAACTCCGAGGGAACCAGGGGTCGCACTCGTGCCACATCTACCAATTGTAAGGTTTGAAGGGCATAACCTTGCAGTTTCCAGGGTGCAGGTGTGTATACCATTTTAAGTGATGTTATGCGGGAGCTTTTATATTTATTTTAGCTCGCGTTCTCAAACAACAACAGATTTTGGTATTTGTTCGTAACATCTCGGTAAATTCACCTATAAAAAAGATTAATGTTACGAAGGGCAAGCAACTTATTGACATCCGGTCAAAATTTAAATATTGTCTATTTACGTGAATATTTAGAAGGAAACCTAAACCTGTATGCTGACATCTTACAAGCCGGATGTTTTCGATAGTTTAGAACATTTTTTCACTGCGAGAGACTTGCTGGGTCAAGCCCCCGACAATATGGCAGAACTGGGTGCGATCGTCCGCCGTCACGGTTTGCAAAAACAAGTAGGAATTTGCTTGCTGCACAAACACTTCGATCTGGCCGATAACGAAAGGTTGGTCGAAGAGTTTGAAGGCAACAATGCTTGCGTCCGCCCGACCGCAGAATACAGCGATGCTATCCCCTATATGTGGAAAGTGGAGCAAAATCAAGTATCTGGCGAATGGGTTTGGTTTCCCTTAGAATTTGTCCGCCTTACTGATGCGGTAGCGGCAACTGTAGAGCGATCGGAAGCGGTTGTCAACAATGCGGAATTTCTCAAAGAAATTGCGAGCAAGCTGTCAGAATTGGGTCTGACGGAGATGTTCGGTATCAGCATTTTGCACCGCGATGCAATTAAAGTTGGTGAGGGCGAAATTTTGGTAGAAAGTACGGACGATGAAGCCCGGGTCTTGACTTTTTCTGCTGTTCGCCGCGAGGATATTGATGCGGCAACTTTAACGCAAACTCTTTGGCAGTTTCCTAATGCTGATGGGTTTGAGGTAGGCGCGATGTGTTCTCATTGCTCTCACTGCACTCATTGCACTCATTAAACACGATTGTCAAAGTGTAAAAAGTTCGTAGTAAGGACTTGGGTTTTCAAAAGTTCGTAGTAGGGACTTCACTCCTCAAAAGAACGGACTAAAGTCCTTACTACAAACGAAATAACGGACTAAAGTCCTTACTACAAACCGCACAAAAGCAGATTGATAAATATTAAATAATGTCGCAAATCCGCCAAAGTATAGTAATTTATCAATGTCAAACTGGAAAATTAGAAACAACAGAAACAGATTGCCCAATTCCCAGAGTGCTATTGAGTGCGGGCACGCAGTTAGCTGCAGACAACGTGCGCGGGCGAATTCCATATTGCGAAGGGGCTTTTATGCCAAAAGAACCTTGGAGGGAACCGACACCGGCAGAGTCTAAACTGCTGTGGACTCAGGAAGCGCCGCCCCCGCATTCCGGTATCGGAATTGTGCGTTTGCCATCAGATATTGCGGCTTTGTTTGCTGCTTCCGGTATTGCTTCGGCAACAACTCCGCTACAGGTTGCTGAGTTGAAAGAGGGGGAAAAATGCAGGCAGGCACTGGATAAATTAATCGAATATTTTAAACCTTTTTGCCTGTCAGATGCGCCACCAACAATCAGCGGTATGGGAGGCCGGCAACCGGGATTGAGCACGGCAACAATTGATAACAAACGCGGCTGCCGCAACGGTTTGCATATCGATAATTGGGACGGTTTGCCACTAGCCCAAAAGCAACAGGCAACTAATCGGATTTGCGTGAATTTAGGGCGAGAAAGCCGTTATTTTCTGTTTGTCAATTTGACGGAGATGGATATTTTTGAAATGCTGGAATGCCCGAAATCTGGTTTTTACAAACCTTGGACGAGGCAGTTAACTAATGAGTTTATGAAACGCTATCCCGATTATCCGGTGGTAAAACTGAGAATTGCACCGGGCGAGGCTTACATTGCCCCGACTGAGAATATGATTCACGATGCTTCGACTGCCGAAATGCAGTATTTAGATGTTAAGGTGATGATGCGCGGTTATTACAGGATTCCAGAATGAGTTTTAACGATGCTAGCGTAGCAGATACATTGAAAAATGGGGAAACATTGCAGGAATCGATCGCCCTTTACGAAACTGCTGTCAAACACAATCCACAATCGCCTTTAGCTTACCACAATTTAGGAAAAGCGCTGCAACAAAACGGTCAAATTGAAAGGGCTGTCATCTGCCAGCAAACAGCCATTCTCTTACAACCAAACTTTACTGCTGCTTACTTCCCTTTAATGTACGCGCCGCTGCCGAAAAATTCTCCGTTAATTGAAAGTTCGATCGCGCTTTACCGCGAAGTTATCGAATCTTTGCCGAACTTTCCTTTAGCTTACATTAATTTAGCTGTCGCGCTGAGCAAACAGGGGAACATTGCAGAGTCGATCGAGCTTTTTCAAAAGGCTGTTTGCTTGCAATCAGTCGCCTCTCGCCCGGAACTTGCCCGAGTAAAATGGAATTCAGAATTAGGACGATCGCCCGATTTCACCATCATCGGTTCTCCGAGATGCGGCACGACTTCTTTATACAAGTATATCACAGCGCACCCTCAAGTTTTAGCTGCTGCCAATAAAGAAATTTGTTTTTTTTCCGAACATTTCAACAAAGGCATGGCTTGGTATCGATCGCACTTTCCGCCTTCAATAGACGGGCAGAATTTCTTGACAGGAGAAGCAACTCCGACTTATTTAACTCACCCGCTAGCTGTGTCAAGATTGCACGAGTGCTTGCCAAAAGTCAAGCTAATTGTAATTTTGCGAAATCCGGTCGATCGGGCTGTTTCGCACTATCAAATGCTGGTGAGGCGGGGCACGGAACAAAGGAGTTTAGAACGGGCGATCGATTCCGAGTTACAATTGCTTGCAGGCGCAACAGAAACCGATTTAGCCGATCGCAAGAAATGGCAAGATTGTCACTACATTTATAAAAGTCTTTATGCTGTCAGTCTCAAAGAGTGGCTGAAGCTTTTTCCCAGAGAACAGTTTTTAATTTTGCAAAGTGAAGAATTTTATACCAATCCGGCGGCGGGACTGAAACAAGTTTTTGAGTTTTTAGAATTGCCGGATTTTCAACTCAGCAATTACAAACAATATAACGGTGCTAATTATCAGCCTGCGGGCGATCGAGTCAGGGAGAGATTGCGCGAGTATTTTCAGCAGTTCGATCGCGAATTAGCAGAATGTGCAAACAGAGAATTTTTCTGGTAAGGGCGATCGGGCGTTTCAAATGTGCAATAATTAACTGCGATTACCCGTGCCAAAATCCCTGCACCAACCCACAAGTCCGCCGGGGGTTAAAACCCTCCGCTTCGCTGCGCCCCCGTCTTAAAGCGAAAGTCCTCTTTTAGAGGACTGAAATACACATTTTTTATGAAAATCATCAGGGTTTTCCAGTCGGTTTCAAATGAGATCGTGCATCATTCTCAACAATGCTGTAGGGGCGGGTTCGCCAACATATTTAAACGCAGCAGACAAGTTAAATAAACCCGCCCCAACCCCACGAAAAACCCACAATTGACATTGGCGCAAGATGTGAGTTTCAACCGACTTTTGCTATGAGACGGGGAATTAATTCCCTGGCGGGCTGGAGAACAAACCGATAGATTCAATATCCATCACTCAAATGCTGCTTAACGAACCATCTTTAATATCGCAAACAATCTAATAAACCCGCCATCACCCTACTTCATAAATCCGATTGCTAATTCTTTAGTCTCGGGGACAGATGGTTTCAAGATCGCTGACTATACCTTGAGGAATAGATCGACTCTTCCTTATCCAACAAACAAAATTTGAATTTTTCCGCAAAACTGCGTGGGGGGAAACTACGAAAACAATATGTAGGGTTTTCTTGGCTGCCGTTATTAAGGGCGATCGGGCAAGATAAAAGTATAGAAATTCAACAGCCGGTTTTCACCCGCCATACAAAAAATGAACTCACAACTAGAACAACAAGTAACTATCCTGCAAGACGAAACAGCAGCAGCCGATTCAGCCAACACAACAGTTGAAACTCCTTCTTTCACCTCAGAAGCTGCAACCGAAGAGAAAGTCCGAGTTGAAGAATTTAGAATTAGCAGCGACTCCTTAATCGCCAGAATCAAAGAATTAATTCAGCAAGGAAAACTCCGCCACATCGTGATTAAGAATTCACAAGGGCGGGTATTGGCAGACATTCCGCTAGTCCTGGGATTGGTAGGCGGTGTTGCTGGGGCTGTAGTGTTTCCCATCGCCGCTGTACTGGCTACTGTAGGCGCTTTTGTCGCTCATTTGACTGTAGCTGTGGAACGGAAAGAATCGTAGTTTGATTTATCATTGCCAGCGCAGCGAAGCAATCTTAGAATTTGGGATTGCTTCGCTTTTGTGTTTGGTAAGATTCTCAGGATTGCTCGTTTGAAATTCGGGTAGATTACCATCACAAAAACGGTTCGTAGTGCGGACTTTAGTCCGCTCTTTTTCCCGTTGATTTCTCGTTGATTTCTCGTTACCAGGCTCTGCCTGGTAATGCAGATCCAGAGGCTCTGCCTCGCGAGTTTAAGTTGTTTTCCCAGATGACTTTGCTAAAATGGAAGAAATATCGCGCTTCTCATGCCCCATGAGGTACGCCAAATTCTGTGAATATCAGGATTTTCCAACCTTTCCCCGTACCTCACCTACCAGAGAAAGGCTATATTATCAATAGTATTAAACTATAAAAATTTAAAATTTATTTTTAAGATTCAACAAAAAACTATGCAAGAATGGATAAATCGTATCGATCGAATTCGGAAAGAGTTAGGAGTCTCACCCTATAAAAATATTGCTGTTGTAGAATTCCTAACTCAAAAGATGTAAGATCTATGTACTTAAATAGAGTCAAAAACCAACTGATAGAACTAAAACTCGTGAGACAAGATGAACTGGTAGGCTGTACTCGGGATGAAGTGTGTGCGATCGAACAGAATTTAGGTATTTCTTTGCCTCCCGCCTATCAAGAATTTCTCTTATCTATGGGACACAGTGCAGGTAAATTTTTGCGGGGTTCCGACTGTTTCTTCGATCGTCTGCCCCAAATTCAAGAGTGGGCGATCGAGTTATTACAGGAAAATAACTTTGCCCAATCCCTACCGGAGGATGCCTTTATTTTCTTGATGCACCAAGGCTATCAATTCAGCTTTTTTAGATTATCAGAAGGCGCAGATCCTCCGACTTACTCATACTGTGAAGGAACCGACCAAAATTCTTTCATTAAAAGCCATAAAAGTTTTAGTGATTTTTTGGCGACAGAGGTAGAGATTCACGCGAAATATTTAATAGCTTTTGCTAGTAAGTAATGAGATTGCAAGCAGCAGGAAGTCAATTTACTAGAATCAGAGTCTCTTGGTATTCATTTCCAACCCCAGTCTCTTCCTACAAACAATAAAATAGTAGTATTTGTCATTGCGAGGGAAGCGAAGCAATCTTAGAACCTGCGATCGCTTCGTTTTTATCACTCAATCGTAGATGAATGATGTGATGTTTGAAATTCTGACTTTAAATTGCCTTCACGGCTCTAGATTCGATCGTGAATCTTGGAATATCTGCCAATTCTTTGTCATCCAAAATGTACTGTTCGCAAACTAAACTCAGACGAGTAGTGGCAGTTTTGACCGCATTCACAGAATGGGTTAAATCTCCTTGAAAATACAGCAGCGAATTCGCTTCCGGCCGAATTTTACCCACTTGCTTTTTGCCACAGCGCAAAACTAATTCTCCCCCTTCCAAGTTGGGCGGAACTTGTACGTACAAAACGCTAACTGTAGCCGGAGGTGCAACAGTTTTGCAGTACGATCGCAACGATCGATCGATATGCGGATCGACGCGAGAACCTTCTTTCAGCAGCAAAGGATTCAGGTAAAAAGCATTGCAATCGGTTTGTAATGCTCTGTCTAGATACGGTTTGAAAAATGGGAACTTTTGTTCTACTTTGGCAATTTCCGATCGCTCGAACACTACAGAAAATCCTTTGGTGCTGATGAAGTCGCGGTTGAGGTTGTTGGTGGCGAGGTAGGGAGAAGCTAGAATAGCTCCCCGCAAATCGTTAAGATAGTCGATCGAGAAAGCGTTAGGATATCTGTAATAGTATTTCAATGTATTATAAGCTCTGTTGACAGTTTACAGTTGACAGTTGACAGTCGCGCAAATTGGTAGGGGAGAAGCATTCGGGCGACAATTTCTGCGATCGACCTAAAGTTTACAATCCGAATGCTTCGCCCAGCCCCCACGCAAAAATTGACAGTTGATAGTTGACAGTTGATAGTTGACAAGCGCCCAAATTTTTATGCCAGAAGCAATCGGGCGACAATTTCTGCGATCGACCTAAAGTTTACAATCCGAATGCTTCGCCCAGCCCCCACGCAAAAGTTGACAGTTGATAGTTGAAAGTTGATAGTTGACAAGCGCCCAAATTTATATGCCAGAAGCAATCGGGCGACAATTTCTGCGATCGACCCAAAGTTTGCGATCCGAATGCTTCGCCCAATCCCCACTATTATCATATAAGTAGTATTGTCAATCATTCGAGGTAAATTTTTATGACACTTGAAGAACTGCAAGCCAAGCTAGCAGATATCAATCGCTTAGTCGAGACTTTCCAAACCTCAGTAGCTTTGGAAAAGTATTATTCTGAGGATACTGTGATGGTTGAGGGTGATGGAACCGTTACCGCTGGTAAGGAAGCTTGCCGCCAAGGACGAGAAGTTTTTTTCAAAGAAATGTTGGTTGAGTTCCGAGAATCCAAATTGATCCGTCAAGATATTGCAGTTGCAGCAGAAAAAGATTATGATTTTGTAGTAGTTTCTAATTGGTACAACGATTATACAGTGAAATTTGAAGGTCAGCTAGTTGACGTGAAGGGAAATCAACTCTCGATCGGCTACTGGAAAGATGGTTTGGTAGTTAAAGAAAGTTACAACTATCCAGTCATTTCGCTGGTGTAGTATCTCAATAAAAGCTCTGATTGATATGAAAGAACTGTCGATCGCGCGCCTGACGCCCGATGAATGGCAAAAAGCACAAGCCAGCATTGAATTATTTTGGGATGTCGCACCCAGTCAGGAAACAATTGTCAAATTTTTGAGCAATTCTCACCACATTCTTTTATCGGCCCAGTTAGATGATTTGCCAGTCGGACAAGTCATTGCTTATATTCTAGATCGCTGGGATAAAAATGAATCAATGTTATTTTTATATTCGATCGATGTAGCAGAAACCCACCAACGCAGGGGAATTGGTAAAGCATTAATCGCAGCAGTCAGAAAACTCGGTCGCAGTCAGGGATGTTCGGAAGCTTTTGTATTTGCGAATGAAAGCAATTTACCTGCCATGCAGTTGTATCAATCCACGGGAGGTAAACGATCGAATCCAGATGATGTAGTAATGTTTGAATACGATTAGTTAACGCAGCCAAATACATAACCTCCGTCTAGAGAATCCAGTTAACATGACATAGCATAAATGCGTACTTTAAAATAAGTTCGATCGACCCTCACAAATCCTGCAAATCTAAATTACTGCCAAAGGGGCGATCGAAGTACCCAAAATCGACTAAATTTAATACCTGTTTGCAAAATCCACAACTATGATAGGATTTGTTTCTGTCTCAACTACGGTTAACTAACCTTCCTGCAATGAAATTGGTCTGCACTCAAAGTGACCTCAACGCCAACCTCTCCTTGGTAAGTCGGGCAGTTCCCTCTCGCCCCACGCATCCGGTACTAGCCAACGTCCTCTTAGTAGCAAATGAGGAAACGCAGCGAGTTAGCTTAACAGCATTCGATCTCAGTTTGGGAATTTGCACCAGCTTTGCAGCAGAAGTCTCCTCTGGCGGCACCTTTACCATACCTGCAAAGTTGCTTAACGATATTGTTTCGAGACTGCCCGAAGGAGAAATTACCCTAGAAGACGAAGCGGGAGACACCGTAGCATATCTCACTTGCGCTTCGGGAAATTACAAAGTGAGGGGCATGGGCCCGGAAGAATTCCCAGAATTGCCTGCCATCGAAGCTGGAAAAATCCTGAAGTTGCCACCGGAAGCTTTGATTGAAGGACTCAAAGGCACTTTATTTGCGACTAGCCCGGATGAAGCAAAACAGGTACTGGCGGGAGTGCATTTAAAAGTATTGCAAGACAGCCTGGAATTTGCAGCTACAGACGGCCACAGATTGGCGGTAGTTCAAACTATCAACGAACCAGATGCAGGCGAAGCAACAGAAGAAGAATTTGAGGTAACAGTTCCAGCTAGGGCGTTGCGGGAAGTAGAAAGAATGCTGGTAATGCGGCAGTGGACGGAACCTGTCACCCTGCATTTCGAGCACGGTCAAGTAGTGTTTGAATGGGCAGATCAGAGGCTGACAACCCGCACTTTGGAAGGGCAATATCCCGCCTACAGGCAGTTAATTCCGCCGTCTTTTGAGAGGCAAATTACCTTAGAAAGGCGATCGCTCTTAGCGGCTGTTGAAAGAATTGCTGTGTTTGCAGATCAAAAAAATAATATCCTCAAATGCAGCATTGATGCCGTCAATCAAGATATCACTTTATCGGTAGATGCTAAAGATGTCGGCAGCGGCAAAGAGTCGATGCCCGCGCAAATTTCAGGAGACAGCATAGATATTGCTTTCAACGTGAAATATTTGATTGACATTTTGAAAACAGCGCAATCTCCCGAAATTCAACTGCAATTAAATGGCGCTTTGTCACCTGTAATTTTTCAGCCTTTGGGGGGTGTTAATGCTACATTTTTAGTGATGCCTGTTCAACTAAGAGCTTAAATAGTTGATAGTTGACGATCGAAAATCTTCAATTTCCAATCGACCATTGAGAATCCAAAATCTAAAATCTAAAATCGTTTGAGATTGAGGCTATCGAAAAATCTCGTTTTTGCCTGAGTCTAGATCCCCCTAAATCCCCCTTAAAAAGGGGGACTTTGAGAGCGCTTCCGGTCCCCCCCCTTCTTAAGGGGGGTTAGGGGGGATCGAATTAGATCGTTCTAATCTTATATTTCAAATCTTATGGATTTAGCAGGTAAAACTCAGGAACAGCAGCACCCGCAATACAAGCGCGATCGAGCGACTGTTAATACTTTACTAACAGGAGAACCAACCGACTACAACTTAACAGAATTAGCGCGATTAAAAATTCGCTACCGGGGATTTCCCGGCGCTAGAGACATCCAACAAGACTTAGAAAAAGTCATGCAAAAATGGAATTATACCGAAGAAACGCTTTACGAACAAACCCGCAAAATTCACGCCAAAGGAGAAGTTTACAAGCGCAACAAAGACGACCAAGAAGATTGGGCGTAGTATAGGATGTGATGATGAACTCAATTACTTATAAACTTCCAGAACTTGGGGACGAGCACCAAATCAGTGGTTGTATTCAGGCTGCTGCGGATCTGTGGGAACTCACAGAGGGAACACCAGCAAGCGTTGCTGAATGGAAACAAATTTGCGATCCAGAAGAATTAAGAGGAAGAATCTTAAGTGCTGAGATGACGCTACTCGCTACAGGGAATGGGCTTGTGGTTGGTTTTATTGCATTTAAGAGAGGGAATCATCTGTCTTTGTTGTTCGTTCGCAAAGAATTTGCTGGGCAAGGAATAGGTAGAGAACTATTCACTCGATGCAGTGTAGATTTGGATGAAATCACTGTTAATTCATCCGATTTAGCTGTAGGATTTTATCAAAGAGTGGGGTTTATCCAAACAGGCGATCGATTTTTCAACAATGGAATATGGGCGACACCAATGAAGTGGGCTAACAAACATCAGATTTGCTCGCAGCAGCGGTAAGGTGTGCAGTGCGCACCCTGAGGAGTTCGATCGCGCAGAATGATATCATGTCCGATCGATTACCAATGGTAAAAACAGTTTGTCGTAAGAATGGAAATCCTGCTTCTGAGGACTGAGCAACCTGGAATCTCTACCAGCGATATATAAAATAAATTAAGGAGTTAGCCCCGACGGAAAATGTCTTCAATGTCTCGCGAACCGTGCAAAACGCGAATGACATCTATTCCATTTTCAATTTCTCGATAGAACATCACATAGTTGTCGATTGGAAAACTCTGCAACCCAACTAACAGTTACTGAGATTTCTCCTGCCGGCGCTGTCGCGCTTTTGCCTTGATTGCTGGCAGATCCCAGGGAGTTGCCTCACCGCCCTCTAGCCCTAGCTGAATCTCCTGTCGCAATTCCTGCAAGCGAGTTTGCTGGAATTGTTCCCGTTCTTTCAGCAGGCGCAACCCTTCACGAATCACCTCGCTAGCAGAATAATACAGTCCGCTTGATACTTTCTCCTGGACATACTGTTCTAACTCCGGTGTCAAAGACACATTCATGCCTGAGTCCTCCTGTAATTTGGGCTATTCCATTTTCGCCTTAATAACAGGGAATAGCAACTTTTGTTATCCCGGAATTAACTGGGTGCGCAACGCGCACCCTACTTTGACTCGATCGACTAACTTAAACTACTTCTGGCGAAACTTCCATTGCCGGCTGCGGCTGGAACTGGAACAGCGAATAAACCACATTGCGGCGGATATCCGTCATCATGTCCAAAAACAACTCGTAACCTTCAGTTTTGTACTCGATCAGCGGATCTTTCTGCCCGTAGCCGCGCAAGCCCACAGACTCCCGCAAAGCATCCATTTGCTGCAAGTGTTCCCGCCACAAAGTATCGATTTGCTGCAGAATAAAGAACCGTTCCGCATCCCGCATCAATTCAGCTCGGATCGCATTAACTTGAGCTTCCTTAATATCGTAAGCATTGCGTACTTGTTCGTGCAAGAAAGTTTTAATTTCCTCAACTGACAAATCTTCCAGTTGCTCCGCTGTCATGTCAGCAAGCAAATAAACAAATTCCTTGACTTTGCTGACAAGTTTTTCCAATTCCCACTCTTCCGAAGGCAATTCAGGATTGATGTACGCCCCTACAATGTCATCCATTGTTTGTTCGGCATACTTAATTACTTGTTCCTTCGAGTCCAAACCTTCCAATACCCGGCGGCGTTCCGCATAAATTGCCCGACGCTGATTGTTCATCACTTCGTCGTATTCAAACACCTGTTTGCGGATATCGTAATAGTAAGTTTCGACCTTTTTCTGAGCGCCTTCGAGGGAACGAGTCAGCATTCCCGATTCGATCGGCATATCTTCTTCCACGCCGAAAGCCTGCATTAACTTTGCCACTCGATCGCCCCCAAAAATCCGCAGCAAGTTATCTTCTAAACTTAAGAAAAACCGCGTCGATCCGGGGTCTCCTTGCCGTCCCGCACGCCCGCGCAATTGATTGTCAATCCGGCGGGATTCGTGACGTTCTGTACCGATGACATGCAGCCCGCCGACAGTCACCACTTCATTGTGTTCGGTGCTGGTAAAAGCTTCGTATTCGCGACGAATTAAATTGTAAGCCTCGCGCAATTTTTGAATTACCGGGTCATTTGTCGGCGCTTTTTCCGAGGCTATAGCTACTATGTCATCTGCAGCCAATTCCGAGAGCGATCGCTCGCCGTATTCTTTAACAGCAAAATCCACCGCAGCTTTCAGCATTTGTTCGGTTTCCTTCGTAAGCTGCGTCGGGAAAATTTCGGGCGAAGCTTTCCAAGTCTTTTTCTTTTTGCCGTCAGTCGGAGCAAAACCTTGCGCGGGTCGCCGGCCGCCCACACCGGGCACCTGTACCAAAGAGAAACCCTCCCCATCTTCAGGCATCACGATCCGGGGCATAAAATATTCCCGCACTTTCAGGCGCGCCATGTACTCGGAGTTACCGCCCAAAATAATATCCGTACCGCGACCTGCCATGTTAGTAGCGATCGTTACAGCACCTTTGCGTCCGGCTTGAGCGATAATTTCCGATTCCCGCTCCACATTTTCCGGTTTCGCGTTAAGCAAATTGTGAGGGATCTTGAGTTCCAGCAGCAGGCGCGACAGCAGCTCAGATTTTTCCACGCTCGTAGTTCCCACCAGTACCGGGCGGCCTCCCGCGTGCATTTCGGCACATTCTTGGGCGATCGAATTCCACTTGCCGGATTCCGTTTTGTAAACCACATCAGACAAATCCTGACGGCGAGTAATTCGGTTGGTGGGCACCAGGGTCACTTCCAGGTTGTAAATCTTCTCAAACTCAGCTTCTTCTGTCTTCGCCGTCCCCGTCATCCCCGACAGCTTCGGATACAGCAAGAAGAAATTCTGATAAGTAATCGTTGCCAAAGTCTGAGTTTCCGGCTGAATTTCCACCCGTTCCTTAGCTTCGATCGCCTGGTGCAAACCGTCACTCCAGCGCCGTCCCGGCATCACCCGCCCGGTAAACTCATCAACAATCACCACCTCATTATCGCGGACGATATAGTTAACGTCTTTGATAAACAGTTCCTTCGCCTTAATCGCGTTGAAAATGTAATGCGCCCAAGGGTCAGCCGGATCGTACAAATCTGTAACCCCCAGCAGCTTCTCGGCTTCTCCAAAGCCTTCGTCTGTCAGCAGCACGTTTCGAGCCTTTTCATCAACCTCGTAATGTTCCTCATTTTCTTTTTTCAGGGCTGACGCCACCTGGGCCGCCCGGATGTATTTCTCGCTGGGACGTTCCACCTGACCGGAAATAATCAGGGGCGTCCGGGCTTCATCGATCAGCACCGAGTCAACTTCGTCAATCACGCAGAAATTAAACGGACGCTGCACGACATCTTCCATCGTCGTAGCCATGTTGTCGCGCAAGTAGTCAAAGCCGACTTCGCTGTTCGTGGCGTAGGTAATGTCGCAGTTGTAATTTTTCTGGCGTTCGGCTTGATCCATACCCTGCTGGATCAGCCCGACAGTCAAGCCCAGAAAGCGGTGTACTTGCCCCATCCATTCCGCGTCGCGCCGGGCCAGATAATCGTTGACGGTGATAATATGTACGCCTTTACCGTTCAGGGCGTTGAGGTATGCCGGCAGCGTCGCTACCAACGTTTTGCCCTCACCGGTTTTCATTTCAGCAATTTGCCCTTTGTGGAGGATGATGCCGCCGAGGAGTTGGACATCAAAGTGGCGCATTCCCAACACCCGCTGTCCTGCTTCCCGCACCACTGCAAAAGCTTCCGGCAAGATTTCGTCTAGCAGTTCTTTTTCGTCGTTGAGGGATTTTGCTTTTGCCAGACGCTCTTTAAATTCCGCTGTTTTGCCTCTGAGTTGCTCGTCTGAGAGGGAGCGGATCTCTTCTTCTAAGATGTTGATATCAGCTACCCAAGGCTGAAATTTTTTAAGCTTGCGCGCGTTGGGATCGCCTAGCAGATTTTTAAACATGGCAGGAGAGGCAGATTTTTAAGATTTTAGCTATTAGCTTGCAGGATAAGGGGCTTTCGTGCTATCCACAACATTTACCCTTTACGATTCTAGCAACCATTTGCTGTTCTCAACCTCTTCTCTTTTGCAGGGCGGGGCGATCGCCCTCAATCTCAGGTATTTATGCTCATTGACAATTGCAGTGCGATCGGATTTTGATGTGTAGGCTTTGCTCTATTAGACATATGATGATGAGTAGGAATGTGTTGTATGTCACGTTCAATTTTTGAAGAGGTGCAATTATGCAAGAGATAGTCGATCGGGGAACAATTGGCTTGAGAGCGCGAGTTGCGGAACTAGCCGCCGATCCAAACGCTAAGGCAGTTGCTGTTGGGGTGGCAACGGTGGCGCTCGTTCCTTTGGTGTTACCCCTGCTCAAACCCGTCCTGAAAGCTACGATCAAAACGGGTGTCACGCTGTTTGAAAGAACCAAAAGTTCGATCGCGGAAACGGGAGAACTGATAGCCGACATAGCAGCAGAAGCCAGAGCCGAAGCACAGATTGAAGCACAAAAACGAGCAACTATTCAAGGATCTTTACCTACCTCGAAAGCCACTGTAACGGATGGTTAGACCGATCGAGCAATTGACAGTCGCTTAAAGAGTTTTGAGTTTTGAGTTTTGAGTTTTGAGTTGAAAGAGAGTTGAGAGGGAGTGCGTGAGTTTTGAGTTTTGAGTTTTGAGTTTTGAGTTGAAAGAGA
>JALOON010000028.1 GCA_025454405.1 Oscillatoriaceae cyanobacterium Prado104
ATTTGAAGGGCGAGAAATAGAAGGAGTTGCTGTTGGGAAAACAGCGGTTGGCAGCAAACAATAAGTGTAATAGCGCGCTGCCATCGCACTGCCAAACATCACAGTTCCTGCCTCGTAAGTGCGGCAGTTTTGTGCGGCAGCAGTTGGAAAAATCCTGGTGCTGGTGCTGGGATTTGGAGATCGAACCGCAGGTCGATCGAACCCTTCCATCGAATTGAAAAAGTTGCCTCCATCAGTCGAAACGTTCGATCGATCCGGCGACCCTAAAAAACCGCCATCCCGACTGAAATTGCCGCTTGCAGCAGGAGAAGCTGCGGGAAAAAAGGGCGTTTCTCCCAACGGCGGTTCGCTAAAAAAATCGGCTGCCAACCCATCAGAAGGCGGTAAAGAAGGCGGCTGTGTTGGCCCGGCAGCCGGAACAGCAGTTGCCCTCAGCAAATAGCGGTTTGGCACTGCAGAAGGGTCTTGGGACATCACGATTAATTTGTAATAGCCGCTCGACTGCGGCACGAACGTAAAATATGGATGCTGGCTGAAACCGACCTGTCGGTTGGCAGGATCGAAAATGGCAAAAACCGGGTTGAAACCGCGCACCTCGGCACGGAAATCAAAGAGAACTTTGTCGCCCGCATTCGCTCCAAATAAATGCTCTTCCCCGCGCAGTTCTCGAACGGGATTGCCGCTTTGCCAAAAGTCGGTAAAGCGGTAAATCGGGCTGTTTGCCCTCACCGCACCGACAATCGGTTCGTTATCCTTCAAGACGGCGGCAAGCACTGCAATCGGTCGGGCAACAACTAACCCGAGCGAAGCAGTTAAAATTGTTGCCCAAACAACAGGTAATTTCATAAGTTTCACCTCAAACGCCAATAACAAATTGCTAAAAGAGCGAGCATTTTATTGACCAAAAATTACAGAACAAAAGCCTCATTGGAGTGAATAAAGTTTTCGTTGGGAGTGTTGCGAACGGTCCAAAAACCTGCCTCCTGTCTCTTGCTTTCTGTCTCTTGCCTCCTGCCTCCTAACGATCGCGATCTTGTAAAAGCAATTCGGAACCGGGATTGATGCCTAATTCCCTTAAAGTACCGGCCCTCAACTGCAAAACAGCATCTACCGGATGCGGGTAATAAACAGCTTCGCAATCCGAATGCGGCGCGCCGGAACGCACGATGCAGGGTTTGACATTTGAGGCGATTTTGACAGCAGTTCCCGATCGCACAAACGCCAAATCGAGAGCCGCTTCTACGTTTGGAAAGATTGCTGCTGCGGGTGCGCTCGGGTCTACAACAAACATCATGCCCCGAGATCGCGACAGGGGTTCTCGAAACTGCAAGCCCTTCTTTTTTTCCTCCGAAGTGCGGGCTACTTCCAACTCGATCTGCCTGTTTCCCGATATCAAATAGGCAGTTACTGGCAGGTACTGGGGCTGTCGGGAACGGTACTGCACGAAGGTGCGCAGCGCTGCAACAGAAGGCAGCAACAACAGCAAGCTCCAACCCAGAAAAGTGTTAGCCCAAAACACTGTTTCCCAAAAGCTTTTTCTGTCGAACCTAAGCCGATTTGCTAACATTTACTTCTGCCTCCATTTCTGCGGTCTAACATTTACTGACTCCTTGATTTCTGCGGTCTAACATTTACTGACTCCTCCATCGAGTGACGTTCTATCAGCGCTCGCTCGATACCTCCTCTCCCCAGAAATTAGAAAAAACGGGTGCGAACAAACTCGTATCGGGACTGGAAGCAGGGACGGAAACGTAACGAGAGGAGTTTTCCATTGCCAGGATTCTATCTGTATCCCTCACGAATAAAGGCGTGATTTTCTTCCTCTCTTCTAAAAAATCGTTCAGTTCCAATTTGACAGTGCCGCGCAAAGTTTGAGATGCGACGGACAGCGGCAAAGCTAACAAATCGCTTTCGGGTAAATTGACCAAACATTTTAATTCTTGAACCTGCCGGACATCCTTCTTGTTCCACAGCGAAAAATCCGAGTTTTTACCGCTCAAGATATTGGCGATTTCTCTAGCTTTTTTTTGCGCTGCTGCTTCTACCATGCGGGCGAGTTCGGCCCCGACAAAATTGTTGGTGGCGTTGAGCAAAATCTGCCAGTCACGGTCGGAAAGCGGAGATTGTTCGCCCGTTTCGTACCTGCGATCGAAACGAGCGGCGTGGAGTTCTACAATTTGCTTGCGCTCGCACGCTTGGGGGAATCCCACGTAAAAAATCGCGTCGAACCGGCCGGAACGGGTGAGTTCGGGAGGCAGCGCGGCGAGGCGGTTGAGCGTAGCAATTACGAAGGTATGACCGGTTTTATCTTGCAGCCAAGAGAGCAATTGACCGAGGATTTGGATGCTGTTGCCCGACTCGCCGGAAAGCGAACTGGAATTAGAAGAAAACAGCTTGTCCAACTCGTCAAAATAGAGCACGCTAGCTCCGATTGCTTCCACCCGCTGCAAAATGCAGGACAAGTACGCGGCTCCTCCCGCAATCAAAGCGCCGACATCCACGCTGACTAAAGGCACGCCCAATTTAGCGGAACAAACGGAGGCGGCAAATGTCTTGCCGGTACCGGGCGGTCCCACTAACAGCCAACCTTTGGGCAGGGGAATGTTCAAGCTTCTCGCCATCGGTGAAAACTGAAATTTTACGTCTTCTAAGGCATCCCTCAGCAAGTCCAAACCCCCGAATTCGCCCAAAGTAGGAGGTTCCTTAAAAGTCAATCCCAGTTCTCGAAATTTGCCGATTTTGTACTGGCGCAAGCTGCTGGATATATCGGAATTTTCTCCGCAACTGCCCTGCTGCCAAAGCGTTATTCCGCGCTCGATTTCTTTCACAAACAAACCGGACATCGCACCGATCAACTGTGACGATTCTGCGCGATTCAAACCGAATTGTGCCGAGAATCGGGAGGCCAGCTCGACCAAATGCTCTCGGTCGGGAAGCGGCAAAAAGACTGAAGGTACTAAACCTTTTAAATAGTCGTCTACCCGCAGCCCGTTGGTCGAAAGCAAGACTAAAAAATTGCTGCCGCCGCTGGTGGCAAATTTAAAGTACAAATTGGCAACAATTGCCGAGAGTTGCAGTTGCCTCTCTTCCGAGTCAAAATCGGACAGGCTGCGAATTTGCATCAGTTCCTGCATGTTCTCGATGACAAATATGCCGGGGGCATCGGTGCGGCACAAATACCTCAAAACATCAAAAATGTTGCAGCAATCGGGAGCCACAAAATTATCGCTCCGGGCAATATCTTGAAACCGACAAGAACCAAAATCCCAAAAATAGCACGGGATTTTAAATTCAACGGCAGCTTCCTCAAGCAGTTGAAATGCAGAAGGGCGTTCGATTAAAGGAGCTACAAATTCAACCGCCCAACCGGAAGAAGCCATCATGCTTGACAGTGCGTTTGCGCGAACCATAAATCCTCCTAGATCGTTGATAGTTGTTTGGGAGTTTTGAGTTTTGAGTTTTGAGTTTTGAGTTATTAAGGAGTTTCGAGTTTGGAGTTTTGAGTTGAAAGACAGTTGCTTGGGAGTTTCGAGTTTGGAGTTTTGAGTTGAAAGACAGTGAGAGAGTTTTAAATTTTGAGTTTTGAGTTACCAGTAGAAAGACAGTGAGAGAGTTTTGAGTTGCCAGTTGAAGGGGAGTGAGAGAGTTTTGAGTTGACAGTCGATCGTTGACAGTTGTTCGGGAATTTTGAGTTTTAAATGTTGAGTCTTGAGTTAAAGATATTTCAAAATTCAAAACTCAAAACTCAAAACTCAAAACTATTCCTAAATTTCTAGCTGCGACTTTTTTGGTTGTTTGGATTCGTAAGGTCGAGCCGGAATCGGTTTCATTTTCATCAATTCGGGAAGGGCTTTTTCAAAATGCTCTAAATCAGCTTCGGTCATCCGGCTGCGGAAGTTGCCGCAACCGTCGTCTGCCAGCAAACAGCCGCGATTGGGGTCGTCGATGCGGCACCTGCCGTCGGGAGTGGCTTTCCAAACATAGCGGGTTCCCCTAATTTCAACAGGCTTGCCGACGGCGCTAGAAAATTCAACCAAACGTTCGGCTACATAACGAGATTTAGCATCGCTACCCAACGGTTTATGTTGGGATAATTGAGAGGTTTGAGATTGAAGGAGTTGAGAGTTTTGATGTTGAGATAAGTGAGAGTTTTTAGATTGAAATAGTTGAGGGTTTTGAGGTTGAGATAATTGAGAGTTTTGAGGTTGAGATAATTGAGAGTTTTGGGACGATCGAGATTGTGGGTGTTGGAATGACTTAGAGCGATCGAATTGAGATTGTGGGTGCTGAGAAGATTTAGATTGAGATGGTTTCAGCGACACAGCTACTGATCGCGCGGGATTTGCAGCGCGATTTGCAGGTCGTGCAGCAGATTGATTTTGGCGACCGTTACCCCTCAAACCTTCTTTTACGGGCGATACAACCGCTCGATCGCTTTGTTTGAGTCCTTGAATAATGCGGCGCGGTTCTTCACTTAATGGCGGAGCAGATCGAACTTTAAAAAAAGAGGTAAAATAATCCGCTTCAAAATTGGCACCGATAAATTTATTAACTACAACAGTACCTTCAGCGTCAGTTTGAAGTACGGGTTGACCCGCAAAATCGATCCGCAAACCGGCAGCACCGGGCAATGCCGTACCTTCCGGAACGTCCTTCAGAGCATCTAAAGTTTTTGGCAAACCAGGATGGTAAAATCTACCGGCCATACCGGAAAGAGTATCGATTTTTGAACCGTTTGCATACCCAAAAAGCAAGACATCCCCCGCGCTGATTTGCATCCCGCTTTCTAAATTCCTGTTTCTTTCTTCTGCTTCTAACTTTTGCCGCTCTGATTCCTCTTGTTGCAGCAATTCCTGCAAGCGGCGTGCCGATAAAGCTTCTGCTTCCTTGAAAGCTATTTCAGCACTAACGACAGCCGCCACAACGGCTCTCAAAAAAGACTCTTGAAACGAAGCTATTTCTCCCGCACTTACAGATTGCATTTTAATGTTACCTCCACGTGAAGTTTTGATTGTTGAATGAGATTTGAAATCAGCGATCGCAATTATTTGAAAAGCGATCGCGCCAGAAAGTTGATAGCAATTAGTACAACTATTTGAGAATCGATCGCGCCAGAAAAATGATAGCAATTAGTACAACTATTTGAGAATCGGCCGCACCAGAAAGTTGAGAACAATTAGGACAACTATTTAAGAATCAATTCTCCGGGTAAGTTGAGAACAATTAGCACAATTTTTAAGAATCGATAGCACCAGAAAGTTGATAGCAATTAGCACAACTATTTGAGTATCGATCGCACCGAAAAATTGCTTAGAATAAAACCGAAGGTTCTTTAGCACCCGATTCCGCAGGCTCGGGAAATAGCTCCTCGGCAAGGCTCCTGCGTTCTTCAAATTGCTGCCGCCGTTCTTCATCGGAAACGGAGCGGCTGTTTTGCTGCAATAAAGTGTTGCGAATTGCGTCCCATTTAGACTCTGCCCAATTCATCTCTTTGATGTCCGCGTCGGGTACTTTGATGCTTTGAATGCTGGGAACGTAAGCTTCTTTGGCAGGGCCGCCCTCGGTATACCCCGGATTGATTACTACTGCCCTGCCCACTCCCAATTTCAGAAATTGAGCGGGTTCGAGCAAGTATTTTTTATTAGTTTGTTCGCCGTAACTGGTAGAATTGCCGCTCTTGCCCGTGCTGGTAGATTTGGAGCGAAAGCTGATTTCTTCTTCTCCCAAATAGTCGGCAAATACTTTAGCGCTTTCCGGGTCTTGCGGGTTAAAGATAATCTTGTGAGCCGTACCGCCAATGATGGCTCTCGCCAAATCTTTGCCGTAAAACTTTTCTAACTGCGCCATGTTTTGATAGCCCAAAATGCCGACAAAGCCATCTTCTCTATTTTCGTTGAGCCAATTAACCAAAGCGGGCAAATACAGCGTGGGCAGCTCGTCTAAAGCTACCACCAAACAATCCTTTCTGGGAACCGTGCGGGAAACGTTGCGGGTAACAACCATGTGCAGGATAGCTGCCAGCAGCGGCCCGACAATATCCCGATTGTTCCTGTCCAAACCGAATACAATTAACTGCTTGCCTTCTAAATCCAAGGGTAAAGAAGTTTCGCCGCAAAAAGCGCCGATAAAATCTTTTTTGAGAAACCGCATGAACATTCGCTGGGCCGTACCGACAATGCCCGAAACAGTTTTTTCCGAATCCTTGACGCTGATTAACTGAGAAAGCGGGCGGGTCGTCCAAACTTTGAGTTTAGTTTGGGAAGCTTCGTCCATCCTCCCGGCTAAGTTAGACAGGCTCAAAATTGCTTGCGCCATCATCAAATCGCAGTATTCTTTTTTACCAGTTAGAGTCGCTACGGCCTTGGTTACTAACAGCAAACCCTCGACCAAACTGTCTCCGGCTTCTTCAAAAAACTTGTCTCCCGAACCGCCTCCCGAATTAAAGTTTTTGCCGATAACTTGCGCCAACTGACCCGCAGCAACGGCATCTTCTTCATCTCTAATTAAATCCAGGGGATTGCAGGTTTCCGATTCGGGACGGCCGGGGGCAAAAATCCTCACGTCATAGCCGCGTTTGATGGCGTAAGCTACCGCTCTTTTGCACTGTGCGGGATACTTAAAATCGTACAAAAGCAGGGGAAATCCCTGGTCCAAAGTCGCTCTGATCAGCGGGTCGATCACGGTAAAAGTTTTGCCGCAACCGGCAGCGCCGATAACAGAAACTCCGCGCTGCACGTCCGGCAAATAAAACGATCGCCCCGCATCCCCAAGCTTGCCGATTTGCGCTGCGAATTGCTGCATTTTGCCGGGAGGTTTGTCTTTCAGCAAGCCAGCATCCCTCCACATTGCCTTGAGTTTTTCAGTCATAAAATCGGGCTGTCCCACGTACAAAGCTACGCTGTTGCGAGTGGGTTTGGCTATTTGCTTTCTGGCTTTGCGACCGGCCGCCGATATTTCAGAATTGCCCGCCCAGCGAGAAGTTGCAATTTTGCCTTTTTTGTTACCGCCAAACATTTGTAAAATCAAAACAGCGGCCAAGCATCCCAATAAAGTCATGCCGTTTTGAGATTTAGCAAATTCCATTGCCTTGCCGAAAGTAGCGGGCAGTCCGCTCGTAGAATTTGATAAGGTCGGAACACCTATTAATGGCAAATTTGCCAGCGTTAGAGAAGGGCAGGATAACGGGGAAGGTACTGATAGTGCGGAACCCGCTAGCAATGGAGAATCTGCTAATGGTGGGGAATTTGCTGTTAAGATTGAATTGCTATTTAGTGCCATCATTCTACCCTCAAAAAGTTGGAACCGAACCAACAGTATTGACTGCTGGTTTCGCCGCTGTCGCTCGCACTGTTTTGAGCGATCGCCAAGCAAGGAATCCCTTTGTTGGTGACATCCAAAAACTTAAATTTTGGTTCGCTCGATTGCAACAGCACGCTCAATACTTTGTGGCGGTCGATATAAATTGAGTGCAAGCAGCCTCCAAGACCGCACAAGTTTTGAGAATTGAACCGGAAAACCCGAGCCGAGTTGCGGTGGCGGCCCGAGGCGGCAGGAAAAGGCAATTCTAAAACTTGCATTTTTGACTTATCGAAACTTTCAACACCGGCCGAAGTTAGGTAATTGTCTCGAACTGCATCGCTTAACAAACTGGATTCTATTTGCGATGCGCTGCGCCAATCGTACAAATCAGTTTTTGCGGGCGACAAACTCCGGCACAGCGAGAAACCGACCAGCAATAATACCGCCAGCGCTGCTATTGCCAGATAGAACCTCACGCGAAAAACTGATTTAAACTCGCTCAATGACTTAGCTAAATTGTTCATACAGCCCCTCCAAAAGATAATTGTTTGACTGCAATCGGTAATTGGTAATTGGCGATCGGTAATTAGTAATTGGTAATTGGTAATTGGCAATCTGTCATTTGAAAATTGAGATTTGAGATTGAATAATTAACCGATCGAGCGGACATAATATTCTGCGATGCTTGGTTGTTTTAGCGGCAAATCTCAATTGAATATTGGCTCGATCGCTCAAATTTTTCATCCTTTGCTCGTTAAATTCAACGGCGCGAGCTGAAACTTTGATAAGAATCAGCAACTTTTTTGCCGTAACCCGAAACCGAATAATAGCCGCGAATGTCTGATGCCGGAGAATCTACAGGAATAGCAGAACCTCCAAAGTGCATTTGCCCGATCCTCTCGATCGCCCGCTGTCCCTCAAAGGGTTGACCTGTTTGCGGATCTGTTTGAGATAGGGCAGAGTCGATCGACCTTTTTGCTGCTGCTTCAAACACCTGTTTCTGAACTTCGGGAGGAAAAACTTCACCCAACAAATCCCCAGTCACCGTCTCTCCCCGATCTAATTTCGACAACACCTCAGAACCGCCAGAGCGCGCCGAGATAGCAGACCTCACGTCAGGTCTGTAACTCATGAACCCGTAAGCACCCAAAGCAGAACCGCAGTTGCCCGTACCGTCGCAAGTGCGCCTTCCTACTGCATTGAAATTGCCCTCA
Source organism: Oscillatoriaceae cyanobacterium Prado104 (assembly GCA_025454405.1). Classification (GTDB taxonomy): domain Bacteria; phylum Cyanobacteriota; class Cyanobacteriia; order Cyanobacteriales; family Microcoleaceae; genus Microcoleus. Next base: position 8,514 of record JALOON010000028.1, read on the forward strand.
ACCCCTTGGAGGGAACTGCCCAAAGCATCGAGGGAAATGCCCCGATACCGAGCTAGCGCACCGTCCGATTTTGCAAGAGCATCCGGGGTGGATGTAGCGGCCGATCTTTCCTTCGAGTTGGAGGTGCCAGCAGGGGAGGCATTCTTGTCGGACGTGCCAACTTCGGGCGTATTTTCCTCGGACAAGCCTGCCCCGGATGTATCTGGGTTGGAGGTGCCAACTGACAGTGCCGGGTTGCCGGAAGCTTTAGCGGTGCTGCTGCCGGAGCGTTTTTGCGTGGAAGGAGACGCGGCTCCGGTGGGAGTGGAGGGGCCCCCACTGCCACCGGATGCTGGGTCTACAGCCCCCAAAAACACGTCGCTGAACTTCTCTTCGTAAGCCAGCCAGGGAATCGGGCCGAGGTAGTACGGCGTGCAGCCCAAATCGACAAATGCCGATCGCGAACAAAACCTGAAAAATAACGCCGTCGCAAACCGGCCTTGAGTCTCGGAAACGTCCCACACCGCTACTTTGAACGCCGGCCCGAACGGCAACCTGCCGGTAGGCTCCTTGCCTCCGTTAACTTTACCGAGAATTCCCCGCCCCCCTTTTACCGTCTGGTATTTGCCGGAAACCCACTGCCGGCCGCGCACCAACTCCGAGCCGGAAAATTCAACGTGGGCGCATTCTTTCTGACAGGGAACTGCAAAGCCCTCGACATCCGAACCGGACATGGTTCGATCTCTGTTTTGTTCTTTGGTGCCGAATACGATGTCTGCCGTCCCCACAGTCGTACCGACGGGAGAAATGCCGCCGGGAAGCTTGGATAGGGGTACGTCCTTCAAACCGGGAACTCCGCTAATTGGGGATGCTTGCCATTTATCGAGCGTTCCCAAGGGCGTTTTTTCTAAATTGGGAATTGATTTGAGATCGTAATTTTGCAGCGGCAAACCCGACACCGACAAACTTCCCAAATGGGGGAATTCTTTGAGAAAAGAGCCTAAAGTTTGTTGCGGGTTAAACTGCTTCAATTGTTGGAAGTTGAGGCTCGACTCCAGCAAATCCTGGAGCGGTTTGACTTGCGCGATCGGGAAATCGGATAAGTTGGGAACTGCTTTCACCAAATCAGCTAAATTTTGCAGCCGAAACAAGCCGAAATCTGAAAGTTTCAAACCCTCTAAATTCGTGCCGGCAATTTGAGAAATGTTTTCCAAGTTTAAAGTCTGAATTTTAAAACTGTCTTGGAAATCTCCCAAATTAAACACTTTATCCAAACTGGTTCCCGCAGTCCAGGAACGAGAAGGATCGAAACCCAAAGATTGAACGCTGCCGCGATCGACTGACAAACTGCCCGCTTCTTTGAGGGCGGGCATCGAACCGAATGTAATTTTATTCCAATCCGGCAGTTGAGTGCCGTTCCAAGGAAAAGTAGGTACGAGAGCGCTGGATTGTTGGGGTGCGGGCAAAACTTGACCTTTGACGCTAATGCCCGCAACTGCCAAACTCAAACTCAAAAACAGGCAGAGCCACAAGCCTGAAATGACTGTTTTCAAATGCAGGCAAATAGTTCGCTCTCTCTTGCTAACCTTTTTCAAAGCATTCATTGTTCGACCTCAAAAACTCATTGTTGGATTCGCGAAACTAATTGTTGGATTTCACGGACTAATTGTTGAACTTCACAGACTAATTGTTGAACTTCACGGACTAATTGTTAGATTTCACAGACTAATTGTTGGACTTCACGAACTAATTGTTGGATTTCACTGACTAATTGTTGGATTTCACTGACTAATTATTGAATTTCACAAACTAATTGTTGGATTCAGCAGACTAATTGTTGCGCTGGGAAAACTCATTGTTTGACCCAAGAAACGTTTCAAATATTTGAGCTGGACAGCACTCCTAAAGTTTGGAGTTTGTACAGCAATTCCAAAGAAACTCCCGAAGCAGCAGCCGCCGCCCTAACGCCTTGACCGCCCCTCAAACGACTCACAAAATCTCGCACTCTATTCCAAATAGGTGAATTCGGAGGATAAACCGAAGCCTCCGCAGCGATCGAAGCTCCCCTTTCTACAGCCAGCGCCGAAATTGCTTTCGGGCGTACTTCTGCGAATTGCGGGGCGAGCGCGACAGCAGGTTGCGGGTTCTCGATCGCAATAGAAAAAATTGTTTGCTTGCCGCTAGGGGACGGGATTACTTCAAACAAATAAATGTTGCGCTTGCCGCCGGGAGCGACAGCAATTATGGAAAGCAAAGAAGAATGCGAATCTAAAACGCCGGGAAAATTCAAACGCTCGATCGCCCGCAAATGCAATGCTGTCGCCTCGCCTTTGCACTCGCCAACTTTCGGCAAACCGGACAAACAACCGTTGGCATCGATAACTATCTGCTCGGGATTGTCGAGCCAAACTTTTTCTACAAACTCTCCATCGGGAACGGAAATGCTAACTCCAGTTCCGGGACTCAAAAATACTCGGTAAGGAGTTCCCAAATTTCCCAGCGCCCGCTCTACCGATACGATGTCGCGGGAAGGATTTAAGACCCGAATCGATTCGGTCGATCGATCCGCAACTGATTCGGGATTGGCAACAGAATTTACTGCCGGAATTGATGCCGTATTTGCGAAATAATTCACTGCCGGAACTGATGCCAAAACCCCAGGACTTGTCAGCGTCGATAGCAAAGAAAAACACAATGCCGTCCGAACTTTTAACACGAGTTTCACATCCCCAAGGAAAAACTGGAATTAACAAAAACCAACACTTCAGTTTTTGCCGGAACGTACCACAGGGGCGGCCGGGATTGAATCTCAGCAGCGGCTTGTTGGTTGCGCTGCAAAATCTGCTGCAACACCGGGGTTGTCCCGCCCTCCATCACCGCTCCCAAAATATTGGGGCTTCCCCTCGTCACCGAAGAACTCGATCCGAAGGCGGTTTGCGTCGAAGATTCGCTAGTCGGTTGGTTGAGGCGTTCCCCGACCCGCCCCGCGGCACCCAAAACAAATGCGGTCAAGTCCATCCTCAACAGTTCGGAACCACCCGTCGTGCGGCGCTGCGCCATCAGCGGTTCTCCTCCCCGGCCCCGAACGGACACCGCATTGCGGGGCAAGCGGTATTCTGCCAAACCATCCACGGCAGCTACTGCATGGGCTTCTACATAGCCGTTGGCAAGCACTCGATCGACTTGAAAAACGATGAGAGCGGTTTCGGGAAGCACTACAGTGCCGTCAGACGCCATCAAAGGCATTGTTAAGGAAACGGCAAACCTCTCGCCCACAACGCCATCGGGGGCCGCTCTATTGCTGGAAAATGCAACGGCGGGGACGGAGAGCGTGCCCGACAGCGACTGACCGGCAAAAACCACCGCGCTGGGGGCATCTGCCGGCGCAACAGTTTCTGGGGCGAACTGCGGTTCCATTGCAGCAGTGCCCAAATCATCGGGACTGGAAGCCACAGCAACAACAGAAACGGCCGAGCGAAAATTCGCAACCGGATTTCTCACAACGGGCTGCTCCCTCGCTCCCCCTGGATTCAAAACGGACTCGGGTGAATTCGATCGCCCCGCAACCTCAAAAGCCCCGTTCCGAACGGCTCCCGGACTCAAAACGGACTCGGTTGGATTCGATCGCCCCGGAGCTTCCACAACCCCGACTGTTTCTGGGTTCAAAGCCTCCGACGTTGAGGGAGAGCGGGCTCCCGGACGATCGGTTTCAGCAACAGACCCCCGGCCGAAACTTCCCAAAGCTGCCAGAGCGGCCCACTGTCGGTGCGGATCTGGCGGCGGTGAGGGGGATGCAGGTGTCGGCCGCTGACTTGGCATTTCTGGCGGTCTTTCGCGGGCACCAGGAATGCTCTGCGGCGATCGAATTGATGGCGGTTGAATTGGCGCGGGCCGAACAACTTCCCGCACTCTCACCGGCGGCGGGGGAAAGTAAGACCTGGAAGGAAGCGAGTCCGGTACTGCTGCTGGTGCGCTCCGTACTGGCTCGTTGCTGGCAGCGGGTGGCGGCGCGGGTGGAATGTTCGGTTCGATCGCGGCAGGAGCCGGGGTTTTCTCCGGATTGGGAGATTTCAGGTCTGACCGGGAATTTTTGGGTGCGGCCAAATTAGATGTTTTTGGCGCGCGGGAGTTCCTTTGGGATTCGAGATCGCTCAATTTCTGCTGTTGGGAACCTACTGCGGCTTGAGTTTTGTAATCGCCGACATCTGGTGGCGTACCGGTTTGGGTTTGCGTTTTTGGTTCGGGAGAAGGACTCGGCTGGACTTTGGCTGTATGGGGTTTCCTCTCTCCCATAATTCCACTTAAAAAAAGCGCTGCTACCAAAAAAGCTAAGCCCAATATCGCTCCTACTACGGATACTTTGGCAAAGGGATTTTTTGCGAGAGTCGGCTTCGTTGCAGCGGCGATCGGATCTTCAAACATATCCCCCATCGAATAGGCTCGCGGTGCAGTTTGGTCTGGTAAAGGAACGCCCGAAATTACTCCTAATTTCTCACCTTCTCTCTCGCCTGACCCCTCGCTTGGGGGCTGGCTTTCTGATGGGTTAAAAGAGCGATCGGCACTACCGTATTCCAATCCGGGGTCTAAGTCTTGCTTGAAAGAAATCCCATCAAAATTTAAAATCTTAGCAAGTTCTTCTTCATTCCAAATATCGCTGTCACCATCGGTTTTTCCGCCTGACAGCACCGCATATTTTCCTTCAGTTTCTTTCATGTGACTGACTCCTTTATATTTGAAAGGGCATATTTGATGAAAGTTGTTATTTAAGATTTTCTAAATTTAAGTCCCGGATTGCATAGATTTCTAATCCCGAAGCTCGAATCGAGTGGATGGCTTTAACAATGCCGTCAGCTTCTAAAGGATAATTGGGCGGCGGTACGGAACGGACGAATACCTCTTTGTTGAAAGGAACGACTTCAGACATGGCATCCGAAGTATTCAAAACGTTCAGGTAAGAAACTACGCGAATTTTCCATTTCCCACCGTCAATTTTTACGGGTTCGCTCAAATCGGTGAGGATAAATATCACTTTGACGCTGCCGTTAAAAACGCCCCCCGGAGTCATTTTTGACAGGGCTCTGCGGAACTCTTCCCTAAAATCTTCAGAGAGCACGAAACACGCTTGCCAAGCAGCAGTTGCAATCTTTCCCCCGCCGGCAATTTCAATTCCGGGGTCGCGCTTGCGGTTGATTTGTTCTTCAGGAGAATAGGGCGGTAAAGTGCCGTCCCAAGTCAGCAGCGCGTGCAGCGATTGAGAAACAAACCGGACGATAGCTGCATTGGACCTCTCTGTTGCATCCATCGGCGCGGCGGAAAAAGAAGAGCCGTCGCTCAGTTGCACGAGTGTCGGGACGGGCTTGGAAGCCAAACGCGAAATCGAACCGTAGAGCAAAAACATCGCAAACAGAACTGTTAGCTGGCAGCAAAAAGATGCGATCGAAACGACTCCCAACCAATCCCGCTGCGAGGGGCTGCTAGCTCTATCTAAAAACTCCAACTTCTTCTTTTTCTGTTGGATAGTTTGAGGTTTTTCTGCGGCGCTCATCACTAATATTTCCTCCGTTAATTTAGCTCGATCGAATGCACGATCGCCCCGACTGTTTCATCCCTCAATCCGCGCTTTCAACTACTGAATTAGTTGCTTTGCTGGCTGCCGACTTGCCGCCAGAAAGCGACCCGGCAACCCGTCCCGCAACCGAACCCGCAAAGCTCATGCCTCCAGACATAAATGCCTGTCCTAAAGTAGAAAGGCTGCTAAAAACTGCCATGCCCGCACCGCCAGCCAAAACTAACGACAGCACCGGTGCGATAATTCCCACGCAAATTGCAAATACTAAATCCAGTCCCGACTTAGAATTGATAAATAAAGTCGCCGTCAAACCGGAAATAATGTTGAAGCAAACCTTCACCATGCCGATGCTAAAAAACCCTGTCAGCCACGCAAAAATAGCTTTTTGTCCTACCGGTAACAGCGAGCCGCCCATTGCTAAAGGTCCCAACAAACCTGTCAGCAACATCGAAATCTCGACGATCCATTGAAATGCCATGCCGAATGCTAAAAGCAGTCCTTTGACAAACAAAACTAACTGCGTTTGCAGTTGAGCTACCGCCCCATCTATCGCACCTTTAATCAAGTTGGGATTCGCGCCGCCTCCTGAAGGGGATGGAGGCATACTTTCTGCTTGTTTTTGCACTTTTTCCAGGCAGGCTTTCTGCAAGGCGGGGGACTCTAAAGAACACTGTTGGAGCTGTCCCCTCAAAGCATCGTTCGTGCCGACGGACAACATTGCTTGCTTGTAGGCGGCTTGCAAATCCATCGAGCCGGATGTTGACTCTAAAAAAGAACGGTTTGCCTCGTTAATGATATTTCTCAGGGCGATCGTTCCTTTAGACAAATTAGCGCCGCTGTTGCTGAGAAATATAATGACTATTATCGGCCAAATTAACTCGCTGAAAGCTTCGATGTTTTCATCGTACATCATGGCTTTTGTCCAATTCACCATGAATAAAACAAAAGTGCCGATCGCAAAAAACAAACCAAGCTTGCAAATTGCCGCGTACAAACCGCCTCCGAGAACGTCGTTCCACAGCCCGTCCATTGACTCGCTAACCAAGTTGGAAGCTTGTTCTCCCTGCTTGGTGATGTCAGTGACAGCTTGACCGAAATTGCCGTCTCCTACGGCTGCAAAGTAAACTGTTGTCAAGTAAAATCTGAAGTCAAACATGGCAGTCAACCAACTCTAATTAAAAAAGCTTTGCTTGCGACGCAGTTTCCAAATTGCTCAAGCCCTGAGCGGCTTGCTCGGTTTTTTGAAGCTGAACTTGACCGTCTTCAGCTTTGGATATATTGGTAAGAAGTACGTTAGTTTGAGAACGGCTCTGTTCGGCTTTCAGGGCATCGGCGCGAACGGCACCCAAGGTATTTGCTATCTCGGTATTTTGAGAAGCCAAACGCTTCATCACGTCTTGAGTTACCACATCCCCTTGCGCTTGTTCGTCCAATTGCTGCACTTTTTCAACCGATTCTTGCGTGGCAGCAGCTTGCTCTACTTGCTGTTTTTGTCCTTCTTCCGATAGCGTTCCCGCTGCTGTCGCTCTCGCAGATTCCCTGTCAATTTCGTTGGCTAATTCCGTTGCTTTGTTTACCTGCAAATCCTTTGCACCCACAGTTTTTTCAACAGCATCGCGACTTAAAGCCGGGTCGGGAATTCCCAAATCGCCCATAGCTTGACTCACGGCTGACTGCAAATCGCTGCCCAAATTTTTGGAAATATCTTGCAGTTTAGTCATCAGTGTTTTTTCTACATAAGAACGCAGGGATTCTACTTGCTGGCTGAACTGTTGCAACACTAACTCTAAAGGATTGCCAGAAGCGCCTGATGCGGCTTGAACGGGAGGTGGCGAAACTATAGGTACTGCCACCACTAAACCTAAAATCAAACCGCCTGCAATGAGTTTGATTTCCAGTTTGTGGGCTGTTTCCGGTACGCGATCGAATTCGAGTTTGTGCGCTGTTTCCGGTACGCGATCGAATTCAAGTTTGTGCGCTGTTTCCGGTACGCGATCGACTTTGGGTTGCTGCGCTGTTTCCGCTACATTATTAATTTCCATCTTCGCAACTCCTTTCACAGTTGACAATTGACAGTTGACAGTTGAGAGTCGGTCGTTGATAGTTGACTCAAGAAATTAAAAAAAAATTAAAAACTTCAACTATCGATCGTAAATCTCAAATGCAAAATCTCAAATCTTTTGATAGTTGATAGCGGACAGTTGATACTTGAAAACACTCTTCCTTCTTCCTTCAATCCATACGCGATCGCCCGTTACCAAATCATTCGCCGAACATCGCCTTCAATCCATCCGCGATCGTCCGCTACATCCGCTACATCCGCTACATCCGCTACAAAATCCGTTGCCGAACCTTCTTCAATTAGCAGCAAGCATTCGTGCCAGTTCTGTAATCGCCCGTATTTTATCGGGCTGCCGGGAAAATGCTTCCTGCCGCGCTTTTTGTTCGTCGGGATTGTTAGCAGTAATTGCCAGCAGCGGCAAGCTCGGATAAAATCGGGCAAACGTAAAAGTACCGGCATCATCGATCAGCCACTGCGAGTACATTCCCGTTTTTTTAGGAAAGAAACTCTCCGTTGCGTTGCGGCCGATGACTTCTTTGGGATATTTCAAAATAGTTGCAAAACTATCCACCGCCGCCGGTTGAATCCTGCCTACCAATCGGGTACTGAGATTTTGAAATATCTTCGCTCCCGCCGGAGATTTGGCGATCGTATCCGGGTCTTGGGCCGATAAAATTACGCGAATTCCCGACTTCGCTCCATTGGCACAAAGCCTGCCGATTAAGTTAGAAATTGCATCGAATTCAAAGAGTACGGGAGCTTCATCGATGAAAAAGATCGAAGCAGCAGAAGCTAAAGCGCGGCGCAGGGCGGCAGAATAAGCTGAAAGTGCCATCACCGCCGCATCTTCATCGTTGGACAGCCCCCGCAGCGCGAATACCAGCAGTTGAGCGTCGTTTTTAAACGTAGACGGGGCAGCCAGCGCTTTACCGACGCGGGATTCCACCCAAAACCGCAGGCGCAGTTTGATGCGTTCGATCGCCCCTTTGGAATCTCCCGCGATCGAATCCATGCGGAGCCGTTCGTGGGAGCAGTATCCGATGAAATCTGCCAGAGTCGGCATTGCTTGCCAAGCCTGAGAACCCAAACCGCCTTGGTAAGCAGCAGCGTAGCGCTCGCGGATTAACACGTCGCCAAAAAATGCCGAAAGTGCCAGCCCCAAGATCGATCGCACCAAATCGGAAAATGCAGCGCTTGTCGCTTCCCCCCGCCTGCTGCCCACTACCATCGACAGCAGCGCCGACAGCAAAAAGTCAATGTAGTCCTCCATCCTTTCTTTTTGCAGGCTTGAAGGCAAGCCTTTAAGGTTGGGAATTTCAAAGATATTGTTCGCTTCGGTAGTGATGTCGAAATAAGCGGCTTCGAGCTTGAGAAACTTGGCGTAATCGCTGAAGGTGCTGGTGCCGTCGGGTTTGGGATAATCCAAAATCACGACGGGCAAACCCGCAGCCAAACCGTAGGTGACGATGTTGCCCGCCAGCAGGGATTTGCCGGATCGGGTAGCGCCGAACAATCCCAAATTTTTGTGCTGCCAGTACAAATCGACGCGCACCGGCGTCCCCCCGTCGTCGGAAATCAATTCAAAACCCTTGACATCCCCCGGCTTGGTGCGCACCAAAGGCAACAGCCCCGGCGCTTCGGCAGACAAATACAGCTTCCTGCGGTTGAACGGAACGGCCATCAAGTTGTCCCAAGTTGCGGGCAAACATTGCAGCCAGATTTTCCACGGATACTCGCCCTCCCGCGCCACCCACGCCGGGGAAACGAACAGGGATTGAAAGAAGCGGCAGGCATCGTCGAGTTTGGATGTGGTGCTGCGGTGCACCAAAAATGCCACTCCCACGTACAGCGGTACGTCGCCTTCGTAAATCGATTCTTGCGCCGCCACGGAACGCTTTAAATTGATAGCGGCCATGACATCTACAGAATGGTGGTCGGTCGATATTTCGGCGGCAGTAATCGCTTGCTTTGCTACCCGCTGCATTTGAGTTTTTACGATATCTTGGTTTGCCCGCATTACTTCGCAAACAATTTCGGTATCGGCAATCGCTTCTCGCGAAATTACTTGCCACAAATACAGCATTTGCTTGTACTTGTCAGTCCAGCCTCCCGGCTTTTCTAAAAAAGTTAATACCCCTACATACTTACCTTTAACGTGAACCCACTTGCGATCTGCGATCGGAATGCTGGAATCCGATTCCATGAGCACCGTTACTGGATTCCACTCGCTGTAAATTTCCTCTCTCAAACCCGATTCATCAAGTACCAAAAGCTGCGGGATTTCGCGCGCTGGAGTTTCGTTAAAACATTCCCAAAGCTGCTGCCACATTTCCCCGGCAGCCATCGCCCTAACTGTCAATCCCATTTTGTTCGAGAGCAAAGTTTCCCAAATTTGAAAGCCGTCGGTATAGGCAGAATTGAGAATCCCATCCACTCGATCGAATCTGGCTTCATCGTATTCGCCGACGAATCTTTTCCAACCTTTTTCCAAGCGAACCAAAACTTTTTCTACGGCATCCGACGCGCCGGCGCTGCCCGGATCTACCGTGTAAGTGCAGTAGAGGCGCAAGTATTTCGGTTTGCGAATTCCGGCATTTCTCAACTCGCGGACTCTCGATCGTTCTGCCATTATCAAATAACGGAGTTCGGTAGATGTTACTTGCCGGTAGAGAGCCGATAGTTCTGCTTGCCGTTCGCTGTCGTCAGAGAAAGAACCCAAATGAATTGTCAGGGATTCGCCGGGGAGGATGTCTTTCAAACCGCCCTCGATAGCAGCAAAGATCGAATCGATTTCTTCAGAGCGCAAAGTGCTGTGAATGCCGGTGCAGTCGAAGGCAAACTTGATTTGAAAATTATCCGCTCCCTTGCGCAGCAAATACGCGCCGATATCCCGGCCGCCAAACTGCATGGAAATCATGCTCGCTAGCTGCATTTCATCTTCCAAAGGAGTGTACCTGGTAGATTTGACTCCGACTTTTAACTCTCGTTTGCCTAACTTCTTAACCACGATTTTTATCGCCACTGGACTTGACAAATTTTTCGTACCGGGCAAACCCCACACCCCATTTAGGAGTTGGCAAAAACATCGACAGCCACCTGTAAGCCCCGCGAGCGGTCATCACCCACCAAGTGCTGCAACCCCACGCGATCGCGCTGCCAGTCCACACCCAATCGAGTCCGAAGATGCCGTGAAATATGTAGTAAAAGCACAGGAAAATAACGACCCAAGGAATTAACTGATCGGCAGGCAGCGGCCCGATGTTCGGCTGCTTGCCCAAACTGGGATTGACCCGCCTGAAAGCAGAATTCCTTCGCTCTGAAGACATTTTAAAAATCCTCCTGCAAATCCCAACAAAAAATTCCCTAGCTGTTCAAAACTCAAAAATCGAAACTCCTTAATAACTCAAAACTCAAAACTCTCTCACTGTCTTTCAACTCAAAACTCACGCATTCAAAACTCCCAAGCAACTCTCTTTCAACTGGTAACTCAAAACTCACGCATTCAAAACTCCCGAGAAACTATTTAAAAGCTAAGCACCGCCGCCAGCACCGCCGCCAGCTCCCGACCCCAAGATTAAAGTGCTAACTATATCGGCGATGGTAATCGAAACCACAATAATTAACGGAGTTCTCGCCAGCGTTTGCCAATCCTGATCTTGCTGGGCTGCCTTGATGCACTTCACCAATTCCACGCCCAAATACAAGATGTAAATTGCCCGCAAAACATTAAAAACTAGCGAAATTACATCGCCACCGCCGCCCTCGCCACCGCCACCGCCTCCTATTGCTTCCCCAAAGGTGCTTTTCAGCCAATCTTCCGCTGTTTTGAAAAATTGGGCGCTGGCGCTATCGCTGGCAATTACCATCCCAAAAAATACCAGCGCCGACAAAAATAATAGCGAAGCCGGTCCGTATTTAATTAGCGCTCTGTGCCAGGGGTTTGATACTTGCTGCTTCCGAACTATCCAATTAGTTCCTAAAAACAAACTCCCGGCAAAACCAACTCCCGCACAACCGAACCAACCTGAAAGGGAAGCATCCCAAACCAATACAGCAGCTCCAGCATAAAGCAACAGATCCGGAGTGCCTGACAATTTATTCTTAACCGTGCGGCTCGGGTTTGTCAAACCCGATAAATTACTTTTTGCTATCTGTCTTTGAAACATCACGACTTGTTGCCTCCAGACATTTACCGATCGATTTACACCAACATAACTGACAGATCTGGCCGTCACAATCAGTCTTTAGTAATAGTAATTTACCCAAAATATCACCAAAAATAAGAAAATATTGGCAAGAGTTCAGGAGATTTAAGAAAGTGTTCAAAAACAAACATTATCCGATCGTCCTCATCCCCGACTCCATTGCAGCGGCGGTCAAAGCTAGAAATACCGCGCAACAACAAGTCGATCGCAACCGCTTTTCTAGCTCGCGTGCTGCCATCAATTTGCCGGACAACATTGCGAACGATCGCGCATCCAACTTGCTTGCGACTGCATCCAACTTGTCAGAGCCTGCAACAACTAAAAAATGGCTTTCGATGCCGGTTTTATTCTCGTACCTTGCTTGTTTGACCGCGCTGCTGGTTGCAATGCAGTTTGCTCTTGCCGCCCTGCTAACTGCTGCTTTTTGCTTTTACTGTTGTTGGAGGTCGATCTCGTTAACTAAAACAGCGCGTTCTCCAAGCGGTAAAACAGTGCAATCTAGGGACTTTAAAAAAGTGCGATCGGAGCGCGCCCAAATATTGCAATCTCGGAAATCTCAAACAGTGCCGACCGAGCGGACAAATACAACCGCCAATACTCACCCGATCGATCGCTCAAAAACAACAGCCAACACTCACCCCAATAAAATAGTTAATTCTCCAATGCCGAGCGAGCAAAATATCGAGCAGAGTATTGCCGCGCAGCTTAAAAATATCGAAGCGCAAGCGATATTGCAACTAAAACAAATAGCGGCCAACGCGATCGAACCCCTGCAAATTAAAGCTACGGCGCAAGAAGGAGCAACAGAAGCTTTTTTCCTATCCCGCATCAAAGAGTTTCTTCCCGGCCTCCACGCGGTCCAAGGAGTGCCTTTCGCCATACCTGGAAGCAAGCTAAAGTATTCTTGCGATTTTATTGCCGTGCACCCCGCAACTGGAATTGCAGCAGATATTGAAATTGACGAACCTTACGTCGCAACGAGCTCGCATTACGGCTTGCCGCACCACTGTTTCGATTGCGCTCGCGACGGCCGCCGCAATCAATTTTTCCTGCGGGGAAACTGGATCGTAATTCGGTTCGCGGAAGAACAAATTGCACTGCAACCCGCAGCTTGCTGCAAGCTAATTGCCTCGGTGTTTGCCGGAGCGACCGGCGACCTAAAAATTCTCGAACCCCTGAATTCTTTCCCCGATTTACTGCCAGTCAAGCAGTGGAACAGTCAAACAGCCTCCGCAATGGCGAAACGCAATTACCGGCAAACATATTTAGTGAAAGCAGGAATAAATCTCGTCAATTCTGCTGTCTCTTGCGGGCGAAACAAACGCCGGAAACGCCACCGCCGCTAAAACCACGGCGACACCGTGGTTTTGACAAAAAACGCGATCTATTGATAATTTTCAGTTCAAAAATGCTCGAATACCGGTAATAAATGCACCGCACTAAGTATCCAATAATTGCCGTTTTCCGAAAGATTGCGTAAGGCGTTGGAGTTACTTTACTGAACCTTCACAAAGCCCGAGATCTTTGAGAAAATACCAATCATTTTCACCTCAAAAACTAATTTATAGTTTTGTAACAACCAAGATTTGTCAGTTGTCAAAATCGAAAGTTACAAATTAGACTCAAATAATCGATTGAATTCTACACCTCGAAAAATACAGGGATTCAATGCAATTGTATTGAACCGGATGCGGTATTGCATATTCTTTTTTTGACTGGCACTTTTAAATAATGGAGCAAGGTCTATGGGTGTAACGTATGAACCCAAAGAAGGCTTGATGCTGGGATTTTTAGTAAAAAACTCAAACCCGAGCGAAACCCAAGAAGCACTCGACATCAAACAATTAACGCTTTCAGATTTGCCGGACAGGCGCTTGTTCGAGCTGGCGCTCAACATGTACGATTCTCCGCTGTTAAATTTGGAGAGAATTAGCAGCGCTTCGCTGTTGGAGGAACTGAAAATTAGCGAAGAAAAATACCAAACTGCGGAAACGGCCGGAAAATTGGCGTCCATGTCAAAGTTAATCTACGCGAAACAGTCCGGCATTTTTCTTTTGGAGTTAAAAACCAGGTGTCCCCGCAGCTTTGAAAAAACTCTCGCGGATGCCGGTATCGGCAAAACTCAATGCGAAATCAAAATGAGAATCGCCAAGCGCTGGACGGAACTCGTACCCCTTGCTTTCGAGGCGATCGATCGGGGGGAAATCTGTCTTTCGCTCGCTTGGGCCGACAAAATTCTCAGGAAAAAAAGCATCAAATCGGGCGAACCGGACTCTGGGGACAATGAAAAGTTGGATGCCAGAATTTTGTCCCGCACTACCAACTATCTCAAGCAAAAACCCGAAATTATCTCCCAATTGCCCGACGAATCGATCGCACGCATCGCGATCGCGATCGGGCGGCGCTATCAAAATCCCAGTTTGATTGACTTTGGAACGAGCCTGCTCGATGTCCCCCAAATCGAACCAAAATCCGCTTAAAACTCCAACAACAAACCAAACGTGCCGCCAACAGTACGTTTGGTTTTCAACTGTACTGCCCCGGAGATATTTGTTTGCTATCGCAACTAAAAAGACTCGGAGTGCAATTAACAATACCCGGTTTGACGGCAGTTTTTCTACTCAGGCAAACGGGAACAAACTGCTCAAATGACCGGCCCGAATTTTGCCGTGACGGAGCACGAGATCGGTGAGCTGCCGCAAGTGCTTCCGTACTCTCAATTCTTCTCGCGCCATCGAGGAGGAATTTGCGCCCGAATCGAATAAAAATTGATATCTTTCGGGCTTCATCGTGCCGTCGGCATTGTAATTTTCCAGGATAAAAGGGGCGGTGCAAATCTCGTAACCGAGGTAACGGTCGGTAGCATCAAAAAGTCCGCTGTCATCGGGAATCCTGACTTCATCCCAAGTTAATTCTTCCACTTGTTTTTGGCAGCCGCGATCGAACCAAGCATCTAAGTTTTCCTGCACTTTTGTGCGGCTCAAATTATCCATAATGCTCCGCGCTGTCTGCCGCTGGAGTTCCGTCTCTTGATGGATATCTTCTGGATCGCCTTCATACTCCGGCACAAATTCCCAGGTTTCAAAATGGGGAACCGAGTCTCGCTCTTCACTTTGGGTCATAACTTTTACCTCACTGTTTAATTCAAAAAGTTTTCCTTTTGATACAAGCCTTAAACACGTTACTCTCTCGATACTGAGTAGAAAAATCCTGACATATTTACCCTCAATTTTAACACCTGACACTTGCAAAAATTTTTGTCGCCCGTCTTTGATTTCTCGGATAACACTCAAACATTCCGATACAGATAGATATCAATACAATCTCGCTCTGTATGAAAAATATCTCTCGTACTAACCTCATTTTTTACGCCGAAACATCTTAACTGTAGTTTGACAATCTCTCATTTTTATGCTAACAATCAAACATTTCGATACCGATCTAAATCGGTGGGTTAATGCGTTCGATCGCGTAGAGTCTCTGAAGGAGGATCGCTCCGCCAACACCGAAACAATTTTCACTGAAGAATTGAATAACTCGATGCTGGAAGCAATCTTTCCCGACGCTCCCAAAGATGCTTTTTCTATAGGATACATCCGCGAATGGACGAGCGTCGAAAATTTAACGAGGCACCCGGATAATTGCGATCTGCTGTTCGCTTCGGGAAACAGATGTTTTTACGGACCGTCACAGTACAAAGAAGCGCTCGATCGCATATTTCCCGATGAAAAAGATAAGGGTGCTTACGGCAGTTTGCTCTGCGGCAGTTGTCTCGATACCTTCCAAACTTCCGTTAAACTTTTAATAGTAGAAGACGATTTAGAATCGGATAGCTGCGGGGAGAATGGAGGGCTGCTGCCCAACGATGTAGCGGTTGCATTAGTAGGAGATTGTCACGGTAAAATATCGCCCCAACTGCTGCAACAATTTGCCAGACTCGACGGTGAATTGCTCGATCGAACTGTCGGCGGCGAACCCGATGAAATTATCAGGCATGCCGTGCAGCACCGACTCTTTTTTCCGAATTGCGATTCGCATCCCCGCGTTGCTAAAGGAACGGTAACTGCCAAAATTTTCACGGATTTATTTGAACCAAACTGCGAGAACGTTCCCGATTTAATATTGCCGGTATCTTCTTTTAAAGGCGGCGAGAACAAACCGCATCCGGGACTGCACTTTGTCGGTATGTGGGCGGGGGCAAAAAACATCTCTCAAACTACTCTATCATCGACTGCTGAAATAGGTTTGGATCGGGACGCTAGAGAAATTCTCAAGGAAGCAGCTTTGCAATTAAATGAAGTCGCAGCCGACCCCAGAAAAGTTGCCGAACTTTTCTGCAAAACTTGGGAAGAAAAAGCAATTGCTCGCGGGGAAATTGCCCCGAACGAGCAGCAGGAAAATCCTCCCGAATCAAACAGCGCTGCGGACAAATTGATGTCAGAAAATACCGCCTACCAAATACTGAAAGCCGATTTAGAAGGCGGTCACGGTCAACTGTTAGAATGCAAGTACGTCCAAAAACAATTAGAACGCTTTTTGCAAAACCAGCGGCGGGAAATAGCGACGGGCGGCGCTATCAAATGGCACAGGTCCAGCATCATAATTCCCTCTAAACATTTAAACGACGATGAAGTTTGCACGGGCGTTGCCAGGGAAGGCGAGATTGTCATGGGCTTTCGATCGCCCCTGCTGTACGAAGATGCGATCGCTTTGCAGTACAATACTTTTACACCCGACATTCTCGACCCCAAAGGGCGACCATTAATCGGAGTTTCTGTTGTTTCCGACGAACCTTACTACAAATACGCTAACAGAAAAGCTGCCGAAATTACGGGGATTCACGGCATTGACATCGGCGAAGGTTTGAGAAAGAAAACCGACCTGCAACCGGGCGAAACGCAGCAGGAATTTGCCGCCCGATTGTTCTCCGAATCTTGGGGCAAACGCGAAAGAACCCGACTGCCAAACAAGCCCTCTAAAAAACAACTGGCAGCCATCAAAACCCAACAAGAAACTTGGCGAAACGTACTGTTAAAATCCCTGCGAACGGACACCTACAGCAAGCTCGCGGGGGAAGATTACGATGGGGACTCTAAATGCTTTGCAAAAGCTTCAGACTGGCCTTATACTGCCCTATATTTGATAGAAGCACAACACCCGCAAAACGCTCACCCGCCTACCCCAAAATTACCAAAAGTTTCCTTTGACGAACCCGGTAAACCCAAGAAAACGCTGCCGGAAATTGCTTTATTTATGGCTAATAAATGGACGGAACTTGCCAACTCTGCTGTCAAATGCGCCGCTGCTGTCGAATCGGAAGTAATGGCAGTACAAAGCGCTTTTGATGCCGAACAAAAAGAAAATTACCTGCGCGATGTTTCCAATTATTTCAAGCGAAAGTTGCGGGACGATCGGACCGCTAAACCTGAAAAAAACATCCCGAAATCGGTCGTTGAAACAGTTAGAGAACTCGCTGCCATCCACAGTCCGCCAGCCCGCATTCTGGTTGATTCTTTAATTTCTGCTGGCGGCGATACCGAGGCTTTGGAGTTGCTAGATTGCAAGCTGTGCTGCGAAGATAAACTGGTATTTCCCATCCCGATGGAGCGAGTAGAAAGCGGTTTGGAAACCTACAGGAAATTCCTGCGATTTCAAGTAACTCCCCCCCTGTTGCTGCAAAATCAAATAGCCGTTGATTCCAAAAAAAGTGCCACTCCCGCTGATGAAATCGCGATCGCGCAGTACAGAAACCTGTGCCACCGCACTCCCAATTACTTGCAAGATAAAAAACTGCCCGACATCTATTTAGAAGGCAAAGTCATCGAACCGAACGGGTACAGTTTGAAAGAA
The DNA here is from genome assembly GCA_025454405.1 of Oscillatoriaceae cyanobacterium Prado104. GTDB lineage: Bacteria > Cyanobacteriota > Cyanobacteriia > Cyanobacteriales > Microcoleaceae > Microcoleus. Next base: position 26,179 of record JALOON010000028.1, read on the forward strand.
TCGATAATCCAAACTCTCAACCCTTTACTGCAAGCATCCCGACTCGAAGCGCGGCCCTTTTACCAGTTTCGCAATTTGTTTCCCGAATCCGAACCGGGCGATCGATACTATTACACTCCCGAACAGTACAATACTTGCAGGGAAGTCAAAGCTGCTTTTGACTCTCTTTTCAACCGCGCCGTTGCATCCAAAATGCGCTTGGCAACTGAGAAAGGCCCTTATTTAACTGCCCGAACCTCAAGCGGAATCGATGTAGAAATTACCAACGTTGCCCTTACTAAATACCCGAACCGTTTCCAAAGCAGGGAATCGCTGGAAGTTTTATTAGTTGATAATAACAGCAGCAGCGATCCTACTGCAAACAGTCACAAAACCTGCGTTTTAGCAAAAACTATCGACTCGTTCGGTTCCGATAAATGGATGAAAATCGGCACGCTTGCTGAAAGCAGCAGGCAGCTACTGAACGTGCCTCAAGAAATAGCAGAACCGATTTATTTGAAACTGCAAAATGTCAGGGCGGTACAAGCTTTAACTGAAACTGAATGCAACCTGCTGTTTTCGCAAGCAGCGCAACTAGCAGAAAATTTTCAAATTGAGTGCAATTTAACAGGTGAAACTGATGCTATGGCTGCCGCTACTTGGCACTTGTGTTGCGCGCCGGAACTCAACGCAGGTAGCAGGCAAAAAACGCAAAATTTCGCTTTTGCTGCTTGGGGTTCCCAAATTGCCGGACGGCTTAACGAACTGCAATTTAAAGAACTCACTGTCGGCGAGTTGAATGGTGCTGGTGTCGAAATTAATAGCTGCATTAAAAATGCTAAAATTCGCATCGGCACGATGCCGGATGGCGGGCTGGAAACTTCATCAATTGAAAGCAATAGAGGCGCGATCGAACTTGACGGAACGAACAACTCTCCCACTGACAATTTTAACATAAATGAAAAACTCGCTGGAGTCGCTACTCAAATTAAACCGGGCGAGCGAACGCGAACTCGCAGCTTGACAACTGCTAGCGATCGCACAAATCTTGCCAAACAAGAAAGCGCTAAAACTTCTCAAATTTACCAGGCTGAAAACTCCCAAGTTCACAATCTTAAAAACGCCAATATCGAGGCAATAACAACAACTTCAGGCAGCACGCACTCTCCTGCTTTGAGTAAAAGAACCCTGGAAATAATGAAAGACGGCAAATACATTGCGGTGGGTACGATCTCTGAAAAATCGGCGCAGTTACCGATCGGAACTGCTGCCAGGGCAGACCTAATTCCGGCGCTGGCAAAAACTGCTACAATCCACTTACCGGGTTGCGAAAATCCAATAAAAGTTGGCAAGGTTGTAGAATGCGACTTTGGCGGGCAAAGTTCTCTATCCGATCGAGAATATACGATCGCAATTCGAGCCCTAAACAAACCAAAATATTTGCTGTCAACATCCGGCACAATTATCGGCGAACTTGATGAAGCATCAATAGAATCCCTCAAAAAATGCAACTGCCTGCACGACAATTTTTCCTTCACCGCCGAACTAACAACTTACGGAGCGAGTAACGGCACTTATACAGTTGCTAAAAGCAAAGCGGGCAACATTCTCTGCGCTAGAAAACAAAATCTCGTCGGGCATTTCAAAGATTTTCGCTTTCAAAAAACGATAGCATCCGTTTCGGTCAGCGTCCAACAAAAGTCGGAAATTTGCGCCGCAGTTGCTACTGAAAGCGGCTGGAAAATCCTGGGAGTTTTTACGCCCAACCAGAAAGAATCTAAAATAGCTTTAATGAAAGCTTTCTGCGACCGGCAGCCGGGAAAAAGCGATGAAATGTTGAAAAAGGAGTTCGACACGGGAAAGCTAACTGGAACTTCTTTTAAGGCGCGCATCCGCTTTAATTCTACTACTTTGCTGGCTGCTGTTGACCCCAATTCGATACAGTACCCGGTGCCGCTTCCGAGAGTAAAAACACTCGATCGACAGCAACCGGAGGATGCAGAAATTACTGCCAAGGCGCGGCAAGTAGTGGCGATCGTGAATTCACCCCCCACTTTATTTTACGAGTTCAAAAAACCTACTTTGTCGGATGGAAAAATCACGGATAAATCGGGGCTGGGAGTTGCTGTAAGTTTGCGGAAAGCTGAAGCAGCGCGCCAATTTTTTTCCAACTGCAAGATCGAGCATTATGAAGTCAATCCCTTAGATGCGTTTGTTGCCGAAGAAACTCGCCGGGGTTATGCAGTTTTTCATCTCGATCCCGATAGTTTGCCGCCCAAAATAATGTCGTCTTTGGTAAAGCAATTCGGCGAACCGCTTGCCAAAGATTTATCCGGCGGCAGCCCGTACTTCCAAAAGCTCCGGGAATCGCCACCGCTGCCGGCTCGGGCTGTTTTTTTATTGGAGAAATTCTACGGGATGAAAAATTATGGAAGTTCGATCGCCCCCGAACATTCGATCGCTCCAACTGAAACCATCGCTGCGGCTGAAAGTTCGATCGCCACCGGGGAAGCTCAAACAACACAGCAGCAAAGCAACGACAATTCACCGATGCCTGGTTGGGAAAAAAACTTAATTGCTGCTGCCGTGCGAGCTGCCAGCGACAACAATTACAGTCCGAAAACTCCATTTATGCAAAATACTTTATTAGCTACTTACTGCCCGGAGATCGAAACGATTACCGTAATTCGAGCGAGAGACAATTCTACAATTTACTCGCGCGATTTGGGGAAAAATGCAGCAGTAACTATCCGCTTGTCTGGGGAGCAGAAACAGTTCCTCGAATCCTACAAATTACCGCCTCAAAAGGAAATACAGCTTTAGCCGGATGCTCTGCATTTGTGGAGCCAAATCGTAACTTCAAAAACGCTATGTTTTTGTAAGTGGTTTTTCTTTGGGGTGCCGAGATGCCTAAAACACTATTTTAAAAGATCGGTATCATTCTCCCCGGCACAAGCTATAATTAAGATCTTTCAGGGAGAGATCGAAATTACTTTAACCTTGAGATGATTCTAATTCTTCGAGACCCAGCTACAAGAGAACAGATCGAGCAAATGTCAGAACCCTATTTGGGGACTAGAATTAAGTTAGCCGTGGATGTAGAGCGAGAAATTATAGCAGGTGGGGGAGAACTACATTATGATTGCGAACAAATTTTATTAGAAGATGGCAGCCGCCAGGCAAATGTTTGGGGTGCTGATTGGTATCCCGATCTTAAGGAAGTAGGATTTGAATCGCTAATCAATATCCGTCCCCGCCAGCAGAACAGAAGTATGGAGGTACAAGACCCCGCTCTCAGAGAAAAAATAGAAACAATAGTGTGCCGTTTGTTGGAGATAAACTGATGAAACGTCAAGCATTGTACTCCCGATTTAAGGCTTTAGAATGGCAGCAGCAGTTAGGAAATTTAGCTTCAACCTTAGCTAGCCTCTCGAAAAGAGCAACCGTCCCGCAGCACGACGTGCTAACCAGCACATTACTGCGAGAAGCTGCCTTAATGATAGAATGGTGTGCCGCTAATATTCCTAGAAATTATCTGTTAGAATTGGCAGCAATGCAAAGAGAATTATTAAGTTGGGAGCGTGTTTTTCCCATCGAACAAGCGCGAAGTATTCTAGCTCTGCACGCGCGCCATCAGTCCGAACGACTGTTGCAAATGGCAGGTTTTTTAGACGATGATGAAGGAAATATTAATGGTTGATAGTTGTACTGATTTTTCTGACGATTGAACGCTTAGGAATTATTTTATGTTGGACAACATCTGCTGAATTTACTTGTACGCCTGGAAGCGATCGCCCCTTTGAAATGCTAAAATTAGAGCGATCGCTTTTCTTATTTCACCCTAACCCCAACTTCTTGGGCACATCCTCGCTACTTATCACTTTACCTGCTTTTTTTGTTGTCTCGATCGCTCGATAAGAATCCTTTCAACTAGAGCATTGCCCAATTCCCGTTGTATTATTCGGCGATCCGTTGCTTTTGAGGCACATCTCTAGTTAGTAAAAGTTATTAATCCCAGTCATTTGCAAATTTGACCATTTTTATTAATTGAAAAACAAGTTAATTAATCAAAGCGCTTCGCGCAACAGGGGCGATCGTTAAGTAAGAGAAACAGTCATGAACTCAATAATGTTAGTTGGTCGCCTCGGACGCGAACCGGAACTCTTGTTCTTTACATCGGGAGCGTCGGTTGCGAAATCGTCTCTTGCTGTCAAAAGGAAGGGGTTCGATGAAACTGATTGGTTTGCCATTGAAGCTTGGGGGAAAACGAGCGAAGTGCTTGCCAACTACACCAGAAAAGGCAGTCTTATCGGCATAGAAGGGCAAGTTACTGTCGAAAGCTGGAAGGGACAAAACGGCGAATTTCACTCGAAACTGCTTGTCAAAGTTCAGCGCGTGACTCTCCTGGAGAAACAATCTCGGGAAACGCAACCTGCCGCCGTTCCTCCATCAGCTAATTTTGGAAAGATCGCGTACAGCAGCAACGGCCAAACTCCCGTGTCAGCGAGTGCCTTCTAAACTATCCGCAACGCATCGATCGCCCCATCAAATCTTAACAACCAAAACCTTAAAGCAAGGAAAAAAAGCCATGATGCAAACTTGCACTTTATCTCTGATTGTCCTCAAAGACTCGGGTTACGATTTCCGGCAGCAAGGCGACAACTGTTTTGCTGCTGGAACTGGAATTTTTCAGTTTCGCGGTCGGGAAGGTATGGAGTTTGCTACCATTCCATTCTCTGCCAGAAACCAGCCGGCCCTGCTCGTTGAAGCTCAAACTTCTAACAAAGTTTTGTGTACCTGCAAGGGCTACATAACCTTTGAAGAAAACATCCCGCTCTTCAACATAGAAGAGGCAGAAATTCAGACTGAAACCGCGCCAGTTCCCGAAGCAGGTTCGGACGAAAAACCGCTCGATGGAGTTGAAATTCAACCGGAAGGGCAGCATCAGTCAGCAGTTGCACCCGTTGCAAAACAGCCAGCCGAAACGGAATCGAAACCGACTGCTTCAAAGCGGCGCAAAGAGAAATCTAATTCTCAAACCCCGCCTGAAAAGCAACCAAAGTCTGAAGCGATCTTGCAGCCAGAACCGACGGAGTTTGAGAACAGCTTTGACGCTGCTGCGGCTCTGGATGAAAGCGAATACATACCCATTCCGTTTTAGGTTTGTTTGTTTGAAAAAGCTCCCCAAATCGGGGAGTTTTTTTTCGCATTTTTCTCAAACCTCGATCGTTGGCTTCTTCCTCAGATGTTAAACTCGTTAATCGAACAACTGTTATTGTTGCCGAAACACTGGCCGCTCGCGCCTGTTGGCAACAACAAAAATCCTCTGGGCGTCCGCTGGAACGAGAGGACTTTTCTCCCCAGAGAAGCCGCCGAAAAACTGATAGCAAACGGCAGTCTGACAGTACTTGGCAAGTACGGAGAGATGGCAACCGTACCCAAAGGTTTCGGACTGGTAACTGGCTTGAATTCCGAAGAGTTTTTAATAGCTTTAGATGCCGACGGTAATTCTGCAATGACCGCGATCGAACGATGCGGAATTCCCCCAACCGTATCTTTTACTTCTGGCAGGCCCCACCGCGCTCAATTCCTGTTTAAAGCACCTCTAACTGCAGCTCCATTGATGCGATCGCGCCGGCTTGCTACAGGCACTCTTGAAGCTTTGGAATTTCGAGGCAATAAATTGATGTCCGTGCTGCCTCCTTCACCGCATCCAATTACCGGTCAGTATGTCTGGATTGCCGGCCCGACACAGTGCGAAGTCGCTCCCGCCCCGCAGTGGATTTTGACGCAGATGCAACAACCCAAAACGGTCAATACTCCTGCTCGCGATCGCGCCTTTCGAGAGCGAAACGCAGCAACTAGCAACCCGATTGTCGATAGAAATATAGAGGCTAGCAACCCGATTGTCGCTCGCAATTTGGCAGGTCGCGATCGCATCGTTTTCGAGCGAAACCCGACAGCGCTTAATCTTCCAAATTTATCAGAAATTAAGCTGTTAATGGAGGTCATACATCCCAAGTTTGCTGGTGATTACCACTCGTGGCTGTTTGCGGGCATGGCTCTCAAATCGACGAGTTCTTTCTTGCTTTCCGAGTGGGATGAATGGAGCCAGCAATCCAGCAAATACGTGCCGGGAGTTTGTCAAGCAAAATGGGCTTCTTTTAAAGGATGCGGGATTACTTTCCGCTATTTGTACTGGCTGGCAAAGCTATCCGCGCAGCATTGGGCCTGATTTATGAAATCGATCGAGCGCGATCGAACTACGTGGCTGCAAATTCGGTAAACTGACGCAAGCGGGGTGGATGAAAAGCGAGGACAATATCTTCGCGAGACACTCCTGCTTGCAGCAAATCAGTTGCAATACCGTCCTCAGTCCGGTCTTCTTCAATCCAGATTTTTTCGTCTTTCAGGCGGACGTGAATGACATTACAGTTGATGCGGTTATCTTGATGCCAACCCATTTTCATGAGAAGATAATGCTCGCTCTTCGGGTCGAGCAGCAAGACAGATTCGACATCGGAATTGTTCGATCCAAGCTGCTGGTATTCTTCGAGTATTTTTTGGATTAAGCTTCGGTAGCGTTCGAGTTTATCCATCTTTCGATGACCTCCTGGATTGGATCGAAAACCAATAGGTTGACTTGATTTTTTTGAAGCATTAATTGAGCGAGCGGGGTTTGAAATTTATTATCGTACAAGTTAGCTGGAATTGCCAAGTATAGCTTGAAATCCAGGGTTTGAGCTTCGACAACTTCTTTGTACATGATGTACTGACCGATGGTAGCTTATAGGTCAGTAATGAAAGACCGTCCGATGAAGCTTTTGACTTCCACAAGTATTCTTTCTTTGTCTCGCGTTGCAGCAATAGATTTCTCGGCAGCAAAATCTGGATATAAGTTATCTCCCCCGTACTCCAGTTCGTAGTTTTCCTTGAGAATCGTCCAGCCATCATTAATGAGTGCCTGTTTTACGGAATCGTGGTAAACGTCTTTGGCTGGCATGAGGAGATTGAAATAGGGCGTTCTTCCATTATGATACCATCAAGTCCAAGGAAATCACTTGGTTTGGCGCGAGAATGCCTCCAACTTTTATTACTTGCAATTCTCCGGTTTCGTCAGGGTACTGTGCTTTCACTCGATCGATTGCTGCATCCAAACTAGAAGCTTGGGCAACGTACACTTTTTCAAGAGTTCCTAACACCCAAATAGGTTGGGGCCACTTATGACGGGGGTGTAGAACTGAATTGTGAATTACTTGGCGAGCATACAGAACAATTTGCTCGATCGCACTTGACGAACAAAACGACCCCAATTCCGATTCAATACACTGTTTTAGTTCGGGCGCGGGAATGTATTCTGCAACCGATTCAGAGGGCGTTAATTTCGGTTGGGGATTCGCCGATCGAGTGCTTTCTTGCACTACTAGCGATTCTACGAAGTAACTTATTTGGGTGACGATTGAGTCAAAATCTACCTCCATCAATAAATGACCTAAATATTCCCTTAACAAGCTTCTTAACTTTTCATCAGATATATTAATCCCGCAAGTTTTGAGATAAAGTGAAGGTCGATCTCCCAAATTCCGGCCGCAGCCGACTTCTCCATTAGCTGCATCTTCAGCTTCTACCAGTTCCATCAAGCGCTGGTAGCGGATTGCACCCTCTATTGCGGGTTGGGGTTGTCCGGAACTTAAGTTGCTCGTATGTCTCTCCTTAATGTTTCTAAGTATAATAGAATAGCCGAACCGCTGAAGTCCTACGATGCAAGAATTCTCATCTCTTGTTACGTCCGATCCTAATGTAATGATGGGTAAACCCGTGATTGCTGGAACTCGCATTACTGTCGAACTGATTCTGGAAAAACTTGCAGCGGGCGAAACCCCAGAGCAAATTCTAGAAGCCCATCCCCGACTGAACCTCACAGCCATTCATGCAGCCTTAGCATTCGCCGTTGAAGCATTGCGCGCTGATGTGATTTATCCAATTGTAGAGAAAGCCTCGTGAACTTTGTTGCCGATGAAAATTTAGATGCAGTAATTGTGGAACGCCTGCGGCAAGACGGTCATAGAATCTGGTATGTTGCCGAACTAGAACGCGGAATTTCGGACGATACGGTTCTTTACTTGGCGAACGAACAAGATGCGCCTTTATTAACCGCAGATAAGGACTTTGGCGAATTAGTATTCCGCTTGCGCCGCATTACATCTGGAGTTGTATTGATTCGATTGCCGGGGCTTTCTCCCAGTCGAAAAGCGGAAATTGTCTCTGATGCGATCGCGCAACACGCCGCTGAATTGTTGGGTGCTTTTACTGTTATTACACCCACAGCTATTCGGATTCGTCAAGTTGGTAATTAAGGAGATTTCTGAAAAAATTGTACCCGAATTTATAGAATATGAGGAGCGGAACATCCGAATAGTGGTACGATCGCGTGCGAGAATACCTCCGACTTCTACCGACATCATAACTCAACAGAACTAAAATCTTTAGGTCCGATCGCCCTAAAATCAACCCCATTCAACACAGCCAACAATTGACTGTTGCTCGCCAACCTAATTAACGTAGCATTATTTCCGGCAGATAATGAAAGCTTGCCAAAATTCAAACCGCTAGCCAATAAAATCAAATCTTGACCGACAGTAAAATCAACAATCGTATCAGTCCCCAACCCCGCACCCAACACAAAAGTATCCCTGCCAGCCCCACCAGTGAGAGTATCGTTTCCAGCCCCGCCCCTGAGAAAATCGTTTCCTCTATTGCCAGATAAATTATCGTTGCCCGCACCCCCATTTAAAACATCATTGCCTTGCAAACCCGCTAACACATCATCCCCAGCAAAACCGTTAATAATATCGCTGTCGTTGGTGCCAGTCAGGGTATCGTTATTGGGAGTACCGCTAACAGTATTGGAACTGCTATCAAAATCAAAAATAAAGATATCCGAAACATTATTCGTATCCCCCGGAACCAAATTGCTAGCTAGCGAATAAAACGCCACTCGCTTGCCATTATTAGCAATAGTTGGAAGCAGGGAAATACCGTTAGCAATCTCCCCCGCAGCATCCGCAGACACGCGAACAATCGTATTAGCTTGCAAATCCCGCACGAAAATATCGCTGCGGTTGTTCGTATCTCCCGGAACCAAATTAGAAGCTTCCGAAGAAAACGCCACAAACCTGCCATCATCCGAAATAGAGGGACGCTTTGAATCGCCATTAGCCCGATCGCCCGCTGCGGACGCGGAAACGAGTACAGTAGTATTAGTTTGCAAATCCCGCACGAAAATATCCCGACTGTTATTCCCGTCTCCCGCTACTAAATTAGAAGCAGCAGATTCAAAAACAACAAACCTGCCGCCAGCAGAGATAGCCGGAGAAAAAGAACCTCCATTTGCCTCGCCGCCAGTCGCAGGTACAGAAACGCGAGTCGTAGAATTTGCCTGCAAATCCCGCACGAAAATATCGCTGGAATTATTTGCATCCCCCGCTACTAAACTGGATACTCCCGACTCAAAAGCCACCAATCGCCCGCTAGCAGAAATAGCGGGAACCTCAAAAGAATCAGTACCGCCACCGCTGGCAGAAACAGAGGCGCGAGTAACAGTATTTGATTGCAAATCCCGCACGAAAACATCAGGCAGATTGTTCGCATCCCCCGGCACTAAATTGGAACTATCCGAAACAAAAGCCACAAATCTCCCGGTGCCAGAAATAGCAGGGGCAGAAACAGAATTACCATTTCCTTGTTCTCCCGTTGCCGAGACAGAAATGCGAGCAGTAGTATTGGCTTGCACGTCGCGCAAGAATATGTCAGCGCGATTGTTCGTATCGCCCGTTACGAGGTTGGATGCTAAAGATTGAAAAGCTACAAATTGTCCGTTATTAGAAATAGCAGGCAGCGAAGAAATACCGTTTCCCTGTTCGCCAGTTCCCGAAAGAGAAATGCGAATTGTAGTGTTGTTTGATAAGTCGCGCGCGAAAATGTCCCCCGCATTATTCGTATCGTCGGTTACGAGGTTGGTGGCTGTTGAATCAAATGCTACAAACCTCCCGTTGCCAGAGATAGAGGGAAATAAAGAAGCAGCATTGGCAATTTCACCAGCCGAGTTTGTAGAAACTAGAGTTGCAGTCATATAGTTGATAGTTGATAGTTGATAGTTGACACGAAAGAAGAAGGAAGAAGGAAGAAGGAAGAGTTGATAGTTAACAGTTGACAGTCGCTCGATTGATAGTTGATAGTCGCTCGATTGATAGTTAAGAGTTGATATTTGATAGTTGATAGTCGTTCGATTAATAGTTGACAGTCGATCGATTGACATTTGATAGTTGATAGTCGTTCGATTGATAGTTGACAGTCGATCGATTGGTAGGGGCGGTGCCCCCGTGCCCGCCCGTTGATAGTTGGTGGTTTATTGATTGAGAGTTATCGTGTTTAAAGAATTGATTGTATATATTAGGGGTGAAACATTCGGACCAGAATCTGCGTTCTCAATGTTAGGATTTGTATCCGTTGGCGTTAGTTTGCTGTCAGTCATATCCTTCACCCTGAGATTGCGCGATCGATACCACCAGACACCATATAAGAGTCGATCGATAGAGAATCGATCGTTGATTTATCAGAACTCTTTCGCCAACAATCTATAAGTTGGACGCTCGCTACCATCAACCCACTCCTCCAAAATAGAGAGTCGATCGATTGATACTTAATAGTCGATCGATTGCTAGTCGATCGTCCATCGATCGAGCTTAAATCCCAGTATTAAAACTTGACAGCGGACTGTCGGTCGGGACACCGATCGCGCCGCACCCCTAAATTTTTACTGCGAGCGCGAGTTTTTCATGAGTTATGCAATGATTTTCAACCCAATGGCATTTTTCTAGCAATGCTCGACACAAATTTTAATATATATATATATAACTTTACAAAAACTTTAACATGGATTAATTAAACGTTACTGTTCGATCGAACAATATTCGATTTAAACGTGAGAGAATTGGCAACATAAAAATCGAATCGAACAAGTCAGTCACGCTAGATCCGCTGTTTTTGGACGGTAAAGTCTTGCATGGAGCGGGTTCGCAGTGTCGGAGAGATGAGAAAAAATTGAATGCGATCGCGATCGCCCGCTGCCGATCGAAGGTGGGTAAAACTCAAAACCCATTCCTTTGAGTCGCGTCGGTTTGCTTGCAAAATTGATGCAAGTTAAATATCCAATTGTCTGTTATCCAGGTGTAATGCCAAAAAGCTGTGAGGAGATATGAATAACTTTCCAGACGTTTTGCTGCCTTTGAACGAGCCATTTGCCATCGATTCGCGATCGACGGCATCCAGTTTCTTAACGTCAGGAAATTTCCTAAATTCAACCCTCAATTCAAACAGCATTGCCGGCAATTCCAGCACTACCGTCCCAATTTTGCCAACAGTCGCTGTCGGGGTTTTTGAAGCGCAAAAAGTTGAATCTGGCAAGATTTTTGAACAATTCTTAACGCAACCGCAACTTTTGAATGCAGTCCCAAATGTCGCGCCCCCAGCCCCCGCAAGCAACAGCATCCTCACCGATGGCGACATCTTAACTGGCAAAAAATTAGAAACACCAACGGACAGCATCGCCGCCAGCCCTATTCCCGACCTATCTACTCCCGAAAGGCAGGCAAAAAACAGCATCGCCGACAGCCCTATTCCCAACACATCCGCCCCCGAAAGGCAGGCAAAAAACAGCAATTTGCCCGTAGGGGTTTTCCAAGTCGGTGCCAGCGGGCAAGTCAGCCTGGACTACCTGTTTGACGGAGGCTACTACCAAGGCGAACTGGCTATTTTCAGCCTCACCGGCATGGAAAATTTAGTTCCCGGTACGGATGCCTTTATTTTTGAAGCATCCCGCAGGGCTCTTACCAACTCCACCTTAGGCTACGTCGTACTCCGCGACTCTACTGAAGGCGCAAAATTTAGCGGTTCGATGCCGGGGGAATACAATTGGGGTTCCGGGCCCTACACTGGTGCCAAAACCTTCACCATGACGCCGGGGGATACTTTTGGAGTCATGCTGGTTCCCAACGGCACGGTACAGATATCCTACAACAACCAGTGGCTGTGGGATTTATTCCCCGAACACCGGCCCATGTTCTCGATCGTGCCAGCTAATTCTGCAAACAGCAAGTACCAAATGCCGATCGCCGACGTTACCGGAACCGGCAACACCGTAGCAATTGAAGACGTACCGCCAAACCAAGCAGACGGCGACTACAACGATTTAATCTTTACTTTTATCAACGCCAGCGGCAATGCCCCCGCAATCAACAGCCTTATCGACCCAGGCAGAGAATGGCGCACCACCCCTCTGGGACAGCAAATTATCGACTACGCCAACAGCTTAGTTCCCAACGATACAACAGCGCCGACAATTGCCGCCAGCTTAACCAACGATACCGGAACATCCAATGGCGATCGCGTTACCTCCAATCCCGCCATCGGCGGTACAGTCACCGACAGCAGCAGCATCGCCAGCTTTCGCGCCGGATTCGACGACACCCCCACAGCCGAATTTACCGACATCACCTCCCTGTTGGGCAGCAACGGCAGCTTCACCCTCAGTAGGGCCCAACTCGAAACCATCCGCCGCAATCCCCTCAGAGACGGCAACTACACCCTGCGCTTGATTGCCGCCGACTCTGCCGGCAATACCTCAAACACCTTCAGCCTCGATTTCACCCTCGACACCGCCGCCCCCCAAACAGTCCTGCAGACACCAATTCCCGGAGGCAACCACAGCAACACAGTTCGAGTCACCGGTACGGCAACCGACAGCGGGACAAACCCCTCCAACCTGCAATACTCCGTAGATGGCAGCAGCCCCAACACTTTGACTCCTGGAACCGATGGCAAGTTCGACTCCTTACCTCCCAACTCGCCGCTAGCCACCGGCAGCCACACCGCTGCCATTACGGCAACAGATACCGCCGGCAACCAAACATCCCAAAATCTCAACTTCTCCGTTGCCAGCAACTTCACTGTCACCCCCAACGGCAGTACGGGGTGGGCGGCAGCATCGACAGACACCGTACTCCTGGCTGAACGCAACAGCAAACAAGTCCAAGCCTTACTGCCTGTACAGTTGGGGCAACCCAGGGGCAGCCGCACCCTGCGGTTCCAACTCAAAGCCGACTTCGACAAAACAGATACAACATCGGCAATTGAAGACTTGTTCCAGGTGTTCCTAGTTTCTCCAAGCAATCCCAGTCAAACGCTGCTAGATGGAGGCAGCCCCGGAACGCCGCTATTTTCCCTAGCTGGCGGCAAAGCCGAATTCGTACCCGGACGGGTGCGGTACACTGGCGATATCGTAGAAATCGATGTGACTGGCGTGACGAACAGCAGCAGCGGCAATTTGCTGTTTAAGTTAATCGACAGCGACACCGATACCGGCAGTACCGTAGAAGTCAAGAACGTTACCAATACCGTCGATGAAGAAGGTAATGCCAGTCCGGTTTTTGTTGCAGCGCAGAACAAAGTTGCTGCCGGCAGCAGCCTCGATACCGCCAACCTGACGGCAGCTTCCGATTTAAAAGTAAACTTCACTCAGGTACAGTTCGACCCTGCAACGGGCAGCTACAAAGCAGCGGTACGGGTAGAAAATACCGGCAACAACCCAGTCAACCGCAACGTTGCAGTGGTTTTCCCGAATTTGCCAGCCTCAGTAACGCTGCAAAATCCCAGCGGTACGGACAGCAGCGGCAAACCCTACATCAATTTGCGCGGCGCGATTCCCGCCGGGGGATTGGATGCCGGGGCGATTTCAGACTCTGTAGAAATTACCATCAACAATCCCAACTCTCAGAAATTTTCCCTCACCGCTACCGCCCTCGCCGGCGGGGCGAATCAAGCCCCCAGCTTGCCGGCGGTTCAAACTATCAACGTGAAAGTCGGAGAAACTTTCAAACTGCCCCTCACCGGCACCGATGCCGACGGCGACCCCATCAGTTTTGCCGTCAAATCGTCCGCTGCCTTACCCACGGGCAAAATTACCGGCAACGGCACTTTAGAGATTTCTCCCACTCCCACAGAAATCGGCACTTACAACTTTACATTGGTTGCCACCGATGGGGAGTTAGAAACAATTCGACCCGTTACAGTTAACGTTACTCCTTCGACTCCCGGCCGCACCCGCATTTCTGGAGTAATTCAAAACACCAACCAACAACCGCTAGCGGGCGTTTTGATAGGACTCGGCGATATCCGGACTGTAACTGCAGCCGACGGTTCCTTTGAAATTCTGCGACTGGAATTTCCCAGTTTGTCGGGAGTGGGGTTGCCCGACTTGACACCGCCAGATACCCTGCGAATTTTCGGGGAAGGCATTAGCGGTGAAGACGAGTATCCTTACATTGCCGAAAAACTGCCGCTGTTGTTGGAACACGAAGTTTATCCCAACGCTAACAACGTTATATCCCGTCCGATTTACCTGCCGCCCATTGATGTTGCCAACGGCAAAAACATCAACCCAACCGCCGACACTACCGTCACCACTGCGGCAATTCCCAAAGCATCAGTATTTGTCAAAGCAGGTTCTATCAAAGACGCGGAAGGCAACCCTTACACCGAAAACCTCAGCATCACTGAAGTTCCCACCGAATTAACTCCCGCCGCCCTGCCGCCCAATTTACACACTGACTTAGTAGTTACCATTCAGCCGGGGGACATGGTATTTACTACTCCGGCACCCCTTTCCTTGCCCAACCGCGCGGGATACGCCCCCGGTACGACAATGGATTTGTGGTCGATTAATCCGACAACTGGGTTTTTTGACAATGTGGGTACGGGTAAAGTTACCGCCGACGGAACAACCATCGAAACAATTTCCGGGGGCATCCGCAACAGCAGTTGGCACTTCTTCGCCCCGCCCCCACCAACACCAAAAAATCCGGGTCAGGACCCCCGCAATCCCAAAGATAAGTGCAACGAATGCAAAGCTAAAGGCGATTTGACTTCTGAAGTGGAAATGCACTCCGGGGCAGTAATCGAAACCCACAACCTCGTACCCTATCAATCGATGGGAGAAAGCCGCAGTTTTACTCTAACCTACGATTCTCTCAGAGCCGACCCCAGACCGATCGTCCATTTCGGCTACAATAACGCGCCAGCCGATGCAGCGCAAAAGTTAGTTGCTAAATTAACTGTAGATGCGGGCAAATTTAAGTATCAAATACCCGGATATTCTGGGAATCAATACGGTTTGACGGGAGGCGAACATTTTTGGTCGATGCCATCGAATGGAGGTACGATTGACGCGGCTTTGCAAGTTGATATGAGTGCTCTGCCTTCGGGTCAGTACGACTATACAATTAACAGTGGCATCCGCCGGTTTACGGGTACTATTTTTGCCGGTTCTTCGACCGATACGAAGGATAAGTTAGTTTCGGTTAACTCAATTAACAGTCCTTTCGGCAGCGGTTGGGGAATTGCTGGCTGGCAGGAATTAGTAGAAAATTCCGATGCTTCAGTATTGTTAATTGACGGCGACGGCAGCGAATTGGTATTTGACAAATCTACGCAAGCAGGAGGAGGCTATGTATCTCCGCCGGGGGATTTCTCTAAGTTGGAAAAACTGGCAGACGGGACTTTTACCCGCACTTTAACTGACAAAACTGTTTACAGTTTCAATGCTGCCAAACGCCTCGCTTTAGTTAAAGAAGCCAACGGCAACGAAACCAAGTACATTTACGATGCGGCGGGTCAGTTGACTCAAATCATCGACGCAGCCGGGTTGATTACCAAGTTTACCTATGCTAGCGGGAAAGTAAGTCAAATAGAAGACCCGGCGGGGCGGTTGACTTCGTTAGAATACGATGGGGCTGGCAATTTGCAAAAGATTGTTGACCCAGATGTTAAAGCGCGGACTTTCAGTTATGACGCGCAGCGACACATTACCAAAGAAGTGGACAAGCGGGGATTTTCCGAACAAACATTATACGACTTTGCGGGCAGGGCGACGGGGGGAATTCGGTCCGATGGTTCGCAGTTGCAAGTGGCACCGGTGCAGGTACAGGGGCTTTACCGGAAGGAGGAGACAACTAATCCTTTGAACGCGCCTGTTGCTAAGCCTTTAGGTGCAGTGGAAGCGAGTTATGCTGACGGTAGCGGTGGGGTAGTTACTCAGGTTCTCGACCAAACCGGGCAAGTTGTTTCGGCAAAAGATGGAGGGGGAAATAAGCCGAGTTTTGAGCGAAATCAGAATTTGTTGGTGACAAAAAGAACTGACGGGCGGGGCAATAATACTTCTTACGAGTACGATGCTAAAGGGAACGTGAAAAGCATTTCTGATTCCCTTTCCGGTACGGGGCAAACAAGTCCGACAAATAACAATAATGCCAATACCGATTTGCTCTTAAATGGCAACAACTACGCTGTGGGAGATTATCCTGTATCAGTAGCGGTAGGGGATGTTAACGGCGATCGGATTCCCGATATTGTAACTGCCAATCTCGTCAGTCGCAATATCTCTTTGCTGCGCGGGAAAGAGGATAAAACTTACGAACCTAAAATCGATATTTCTCTTGGTAGCACAAACGGACAACCAAGGGCTGTAGCATTGGCAGATACCGATCGTGATGGCGACTTAGATATTCTTGTTGCTGGTGCTTTGCCCACCACATTCAGCGGAGGTATTTCCAGCTCCAATATATTAATATTGTCAAATAACGGCGGTAACTTTACTGCTAACACCAATAATCCGATGGTGGGAGCAAGCCCGTTTGCCCTCGCGACTGGAGACATGAACGGCGACGGCAGGTCGGACATTGTTACGCTCAACAGTGATAACAATCGACGCATATCAGTGCTGCTGGCTGATTCTAGCAGCAGCAGTGGCTTTACTACAACCCACTATCAGCTCAACAGTTCCGCAGAAAAGTTGGTTTTGGCGGATGTTAACCGCGACGGTAGATTAGATATTGTTGCTGCTAGTTCTTCAAATATATTTGTAATGTTAGGTAGTGGCAACGGTTCTTTGGGTTCCCCAATTACTTCTGCTATGACAACAAATTTTGGACTTAGATCCTTAGCTGTAGCAGATTTGAATGCAGATGGTAATCCTGAAGCGATTGTTGCTCAGTCTCAGGGTTGGAGCGAACAAAGTCTCACTGTATTATCTGGTAGTGGAAACGGTTCGTTTAATTCCCCAACTAATTATCCTTTCAATTCCAATTCATTTACTTCACTTGCTTTTGATTTTATTTCGGTAGCGGCGGGAGATTTGGAACTCGATAATGATGTGGATTTGGTGATTTCTGGCTCTGGTTACTACGGTTCTGACGATCGCGCTGTCGTGTGGCTAAATAATGGTAGTGGCAGTTTTACAGAAGTAGATACTGTCAACTTGGGTACTCCTTCTTCGAGAATTTTTAATAGTCCCGATGCTCCTGTTTTGTCAGATTTAGATGGAGATGGAGATTTGGACTTGGTTGTTGCTAATCAAAATAGGGATAACGTTGCTCCGAGGTTTAATAATTCTGAACTTACTGGGAGAGGTGGTGCTGGCAAGCGGAGTTATACTTACGACCCAGTTTTCAATCAATTAACCAGCGAAACTGACGA
Organism: Oscillatoriaceae cyanobacterium Prado104; assembly: GCA_025454405.1. GTDB lineage: Bacteria > Cyanobacteriota > Cyanobacteriia > Cyanobacteriales > Microcoleaceae > Microcoleus. The sequence continues at coordinate 43,747 of JALOON010000028.1, forward strand.
ATTGGGTCGCCAAACCCTCTACGAAGTTGACCCGATTACTGGCAATCGCAGAAAGATGACGCAGGTAGTAGGCGCTGTTGGTGGCACTGATGATGTAGTTACTAGCTATACCTACACCAACAAAAATCTCATCGACACCGAAACTGACCCCAACGGACGGGTGACAGATTACGATTACGATCCGGTGACAAATCAGTTGGTTAAGATTACCTTTGCCAAGGGAACTCCCGACGAAGCAACGCAACAATTTGAGTACGATTCAGCGGGCAATCAAAAGGCGGTAATTGATGAAAATGGCAACCGCACCGAGTACGAATACGATGCCATGAATCAGTTGAAAAAGACCACTTTTGCTAAAGGTACTCCCGACGAAGCAACGCAGCAGTTCGAGTACGACGGTGCGGGAAATCAGACAGCAGCAATCGATGAAAACAGCAACCGCACTGAGTATCAGTACGATGTGATGAATCACCTCATCAAAGAAACTGCACCGGACCCCGATGGTAGCGGGCCGCTGAGTTCTCCGGTGACGACTTACGGTTACGATAAGAATGGAAATCAAGTGTGGATGCTTGACCCGTTGGGCAGGAAAACTGAGTATCGGTATGACAGTCGGAATCGCTTGTTTGAGACGGTGAATCCTGACGGTACTGTGGAGAAAATGCGGTACGATGCGGATAACAATCAGACAGCGAATGTTGATGCCAAAGGCAACCGCACTAACAAGGTTTACGATGCGCGGGGTCGGTTAATTCGGGAGGTGGATGCTGCGGATAAAGTTACTCGATTCGAGTACGATGCAGCCAATCAAATGGTGGCTCAAGTTGATGCAAATAGCAGCCGAACTCAGTACAAGTACGACGATTTGGGCAGAAGAACGGATGTGACAGAAGGGGCAACGACTTCGATCGCCAGCACGAGCAAAACCGAGTACGATAAGGTGGGGAACGTCACTGCTGAAATTGATGGCAACAGTAACAAGACTCAGTATGTTTACGATGCCAGAAACCGACAAACGCGAGTCATTGATGCTTTAACTCCATCGGGAACCACTATTACCGAGTACGATGATGTTGGCAACGTCACATCCATCAAAGACCCGGTAAATAATACAACTCAATTTGTTTACGATGCCAGAAATCGGTTAAAAACCGAAACGAATCAATTCAACAAAACCCGCAGTTTTGAATACGACAAAGCCAACAACCGCACGAAAATTACCGACAGAAACAACCGCGTCCGTTCCTTTACTTACGACGCCCTCAATCGGGAAACAGCGGAAAATTGGCTCAACTCTACTGGCAATCCAATTCGCACGATTACCTCTACTTACGATGCCGCCAGTCAGCTAACATCTGTAACCGACCCCTCTGCGACTTACAAGTTTAGTTACGACGCTAAAGGAAGGCAAATCGGAGTTGACAATACGGGAACTCCTGGAGTGCCGAATGTTCTGTTAAACTATACCTACGATAGTGAAGACAATTTGCTGTCTGTCAGCGATACAATTAACGGCGAAGCGAAAGGAACTACTGCTTATACCTACGACAATTTAAACCGGGTAAGCCGCATCACTCAAAGCGGTAACGGCGTGGCGTCGAAACGGGTAGATTTCGGTTACGATAATATCGGTCAAATTAAATCGGTGAATCGTTATTCGGATTTAAGCGGCAGTCAGTTGGTGAGGGGAACTACTTACACTTACGATGCGAAAAATCGTTTGGATGTTCTGAGTCACGGTAGTGGAGTTTCCCACGATTTGGATTACGACAATGGGAATCGGATTACCAAGATTACTAATACCGATGGAGTAACTAATTACACCTACGACAAGAACAATCAGCTAACAGTTGCCGACCATTCCAATACTAACAAGCCGGATGAAAATTTCGGTTACGATGCGAATGGGAATCGGAATAGTTCGGGATATCAGACAGGAACGAACAATCGGTTGCAGTCGGATGGGAAGTATAATTATACTTACGATGATGAAGGAAATTTGATACTTCGGACTGAGATTGCGACAAATAAGGTGACTGAGTATCAGTGGGATTATCGGAATCGTTTGGCGGGGGTTGTTGATAAGGATGCTGCGGGAAATGCAGTGCAAAATGTAGGGTTTAAGTATGATTCTCAAAACCGACGGATTAGTAAGAAGGTGGGGAATGCTGAGACTCGGTTTGTTTATGACAGGGATAATGTGCTGTTTGATTTTACTGCTTCAGGGTCGAATCAGCCTGTTTTGGACAAGCGGTATTTTTATGGGAATGGAGTTGACCAAGTTTTAGCGCAGGAGAGTTCTGGTGGGACAGTTTTGTGGGCTTTGACTGACCAGTTGGGGACTGTTAAGGATTGGGTGAATAATAGCGGGAGTGTGGCGAATCATGTTGTTTATGATGCGTTTGGGCGGATTGTTTCTCAGTCGAATCCTGCGTTGGGGAGTCGGTATGGGTTTACGGGGCGTGAGCTTGATGCCGAGACTGGGTTGTATTATTATCGGAGTCGGTATTATAATCCGGGCATCGGACGATTTATTGGGGAGGATGCGATCGGGTTTGATGGGGGGGATGCTAATCTTTATCGGTATGTGGGGAATAATCCGATTAGTTGGTTCGATCCATTAGGAAATTGCAAAATAGACATATATTACAGAGGATTGCATGCTGATGTTGTCGTGACAGATAAAACTGGCAGTAGAGCCTACTGGTCTGGAGCTGAGAAGCAAGGTGTATTAGACCATACAGGAGGTATCAGCTCAGGAAGCTCAGGAAGCTCAGGAAGCTCAGATAGCTCAGGAAGTTCAAATAGCTCAGGAAGTTCAGGAGGATTTGGAAAAATAGCTTCTCATAAAAGAACAAAAAATACAGGGAATGCAGCTTTTTTTGCAAGGGATGCTAAATCAATTCAAAATGTTTACAAAAGTGATAACTGCGATGAACCGTGTCCTGAAATAGAACAGAGAATAGAAAGTGTTTTTCAAAGGATTGAGGATGCTAACATTCCTTATAACTTCCTCACGAGAAATAGTAATTCGTCAGCGTTTCAGGCTTTAGAAGAAGCTTTGGGAAGTCGTCCTATACCCCAAAGATTTGCACCTGGTTGGCGGATAAATCCTTTTACAGGAAAATATATATGGAATCTGCGTTAGCTATCCCCTTCATGACGGGAGGGGTTTCAATCGCTTCTCGTTATACTTGCGTTCGTTTGACGAGGACTTAAGAATAATATCAATTCCGGTTGCATCGGTATGATATGTTAGGAGCTGCTCCTCTTGCTGCATCAAACTATATAATTCCGAATCAACCGGAAACGATATAACAGGGGTATTAACCCGGATTTGGTATTACCTGATTTCCAACTCTTTAACCAAGCTATTTTCTTAATTTGTAAAAAAATCAACCTGCTGAAGTTAATATTGTCATTTACTATTGTTTCAAAACTTAGCACAACTTAACCTGTACATTGGGTTCTTTTATGTTTAATTTTGTTGTAGCTACTATATTAGGATTTCTCTGTGGAGCAATCATCGGAAGTCAATTATGGCTGTCCATAAGTCTACTAGATATGGTAAACAAAGGTTTTTACCTAGATGATTGGATTTTCCATGACACTCTTTGGGCTTGGTTTTTTGGTGTATTAGTAGGAGGCTTAACGGGTATGGGATTGAGTATATTTCTCATTAAACGTAACCTACATATCTCTCGCATTTTTATTGTGTTTATTGTGGGATCTTTATTAAGTATCTATTTAGCCAGCCACTTGGAGCGAAAACTTCGTCCTCCTCTAGTACGGGCTGCTCAATTTAATCAGCTATCAAAAATTCAATTAGCCATTCGTAATAGTGACAATTTAAATGTCAAAGATATTAACGATGCAACTGCACTAATGGAGGCAAGCAGAAAAAATTCCATCACTATTGTTAAGGCTCTTATAGAAGGTGGAGCTGATGTTAATGCTAAAATGTCTAACGGTAGGACTGCTTTAATGGAAGCAGCAAGTCAAGGTCATACTGATATTGTTAAAATTCTTATCGATGCTGGAGCAGATATTAATGCTGTAACTGATGAAGGTTCTACTGCTTTGATAGAAGCTAGTATCTTTCGTAATGATGAGAGTGTTAAAACTCTTGTTGAAGCCGGAGCGAATGTCAATGCGATGACTGATAGTGGTACGACAGCCTTGATGCTAGCAACTATATATAATCGTGTCGATAGTGTGCGTATTCTTCGCGAAGCTGGTGCTATAAAATAGCATAATTACACAAATGATTTAAGCTAGCGACAGCAATAGGGTAGATGATTAATCATTGAGGAGGTTAACAATAATGTTTTTTAGAACCGGGAATCAGTTAATTAATGTTTTTCAACAAAACTTGTTTAAAAATCCCGATAGCGAGATAGAAAATGCTCTCACTTTAATTTATCAAGTTTCAGATTTTTTCGCATATAAGTTCGATCCATTATCTTTGATAAAAGCTGTTAATTATCTTTACGAGATAGGTTACCATAAATCACTCAGTGCTTTACATTTGTACTGCGATATGATTCCCCAAATAGAAGAAAGACAAATACAAATTATTCCCGTTACGGACGTACAGTTACCTTTGGAATCACATAAGATTTTTGCAGTGGCACGACTTTTATTTGTACGCAAAGATCGAGAAATTATTCTGCCGGAAATTAGGCTTGGGAACCCTGATATAATGGTTCAACCTGCTGTAATGCTTCAAGCAACATCTTTGTTTCCTTGGTTTCCTCTCCACATTCATCAAGGGGTTCCTTTTTGTTTGATAAATGGTTACTCGCTTTACGGTTATCCTCAGCCCCCTGAGACGTATCTCGATTGGTGTTCTCAAGAATGCGAGCTTATAGAAAAGCCACTGCGACCGAACGAGCGTCCTTTAGACTCTGTTGATGAATTTGTTAAATTAGAAGCTTGGTTATCCTTATTAGGAAGAAAATCTTTACATCCTCCTGCACTTGAATTTGAGAATGCAATGCTGCGACTGCAAACCTTGCGTCTAATATCAAATGTCTATCCGATGAGCGAACAAGATGAATATGATTTTTTATGGGGACTACAAAACTTTAGTGAATGGGCGCAATACAAACACGCAGTCAATCGGCTACAGGTTCGTTGGAATCCAGTTACCAATGAATTCGATCGCGGTATTTGAGTACGACGCTGCGGGAAATCAAACAGCGGTAATCGATGAAAATGGCAACCGCACAGTCCATTTATCGTCTTTTTTTGCTTGGTTTTTGATAAGAAACACAAACCCTCATAGCTATGATTAATCAATGGCGACAATTGCTAGCAACCCTAGAAGTCACAGAGGATGACTCTGGTTTGGAAATTTTAAGCGAAGATGAACTAACTGCTTTTGAAATCCAAAATAATATTACTTTACCCACTGACTATAAAGAGTTTTGTCAAATTTTGGGTACTGGTTGCCTTTGGGACTTGGTGCTTATTTTCTGTCCTAGCAATTATCTGCTGGAAACTCAGAAGGATATGATAGGAGCAATGATAGACCAAATAAGAAGATATCCCTCGCAAGATTTCAACCGCGATATAGAATATATAAACCTGCTAAATTCTGCTTTCATGTTTGGAGAAGTGGGAGAAAGTAGGTTGATATTTTGGGATTTAAGAACTTACAGCGAGTCGGATAAAAGTTATGACATTTACTGGGCAGATTGGGAAACACCGGAGTGTGGGGAGCGGATTTTTATAGGTAGAAACTTTTTTGAGTTTGTCCGAGATTTTTGTTACGGTACAAAGTCTTTTGATTTGATACCTGAATTGATGGAAGGTCTTTCTCCTGAAGACATTGAATATACTTTTAGTCGCTTCAATTCGAGCATTCGTATGTTAGATTGGGACGCAATCTGCTCGAGGGAAGAACGATCTCCCGATGACTGGCAGGGTAACAACCCTGCTTAAAATTTAGATGGAGTAAAGATTGACAGTTACAGTACAGTATAGCTATTTTTTTAATTGGAAGATTAGATCCATTTGCTGCACCTAAGCCATTACTGGCTGATAAAGTGGTAGATGTGGGAAGTAATCCTAACACCTTTTTCTTGCCTGTTCCTGGTAATTTAGGAGCTAAAATTTCATCAGATGCTGCTTTCGACTTCAGAACTCCTCGCGGTACAGATCACACTGGGCTCTTGAATGAAAAATCAATTATTGAATCACTGAGGGGCAGATATGGATTTAGATTCTGAAAAACCAAATACTCAACAGTCCAACAAGTGTTTCATAATTTTACTTATAGTCTTAATTATGGTTTTTGCCACAATCGGGATTATCTGTGGAATAAAAATAGGAACCGCTCTTGTAGATTTAATTAAAGGCTCTACAATATGGGCTGTATTGATAATAGGTTCTTTGAGTGGTGTAATTGCTTTATTTACAGCTCTAGCTGTATTTTGGATGTCAATGCTAAGTTCGGCAATAATAACTCGTTCTGACTATTTATCTGGAATAGGAATTTATTTTATTGCCGGTTGTCTGACGGGAATTGTGGCTGCGCTGGGATGGCAAAGTTGGATGGATATCATAGCTGCTGTTGGCTTGATTGCTGTCTATGGAGTGGGAGTTATCATCTCGGACATTATGTATAGAAAGGCATTACCACCTGTCTCTTTAATAGTTGTGGCCGATCAATTAATAGGCTTGTACGTAACGTTTGTGATAGCTGCGATCGTTCTTGTAGTTACAACTATATTTAAGGCTCTCGTTAATTTTTATTAGTTTCAATTGAGGCGAGTAAGCTGTTTAAAAGCTGAAAGGCTGACCACAAAAAATTAGCCAAGTGTCATACTACAATCATCAACCAGAAAAATTTTAATGAGTTTTAGTAATTATAGAGCTACTGAGCAACCAAGTGAGAACGATCGAATCATTGCTGAAATTTTTCAGCTTGCCAACAATTTAGAAATTGATACAGATCGAGCTATTGTCTTAGCAGCTATTGCTAAGAAATATGCCGAAAACCGACAATACGATCGAGCTCTTCAATTTGTTAATACTATTAGCGATCCTGCTTACAAAGCCCGAACGCTGGCTAAAGTCGTTCTCGATTGCGCTGAATCGATATCAGTCGATGAGGTCACTAATACCATATCTCAAGCTCTTCAAATCGCTGGGGAAATAGAAAGTGAAGAAGTAAAATGGGGGAGTATAGGATTTATAGCTGACTGCTGTTTGGAAGCTGGAAGATACGAACAAGCCATGCAAATTGCTCGGACGATACAAGATGATGACTGGCAAATGGGTATCTTAACTAAGATTGCTGTTACCCATGCTAAGGCCGGGCAAGAAACTCCAGCCGCTGAAGCTTTTACTCGAGCCTTTGAACAGGTTAATGCACTAGAAGATAAATATTCGCGCTCCTATTGGTGGATTCGGATAGCTGCTAGTTGTACGAAAGCAGGGCAAGGGAATAAAATGCCCGAAATATTGGCTCGATCGGAACAACTTCTCAATGCTCTAGAATCTCTAGAATTAGAATCGCTAGAATCCTACCGCGAAAAAAATGAAAATTTGGGAAATTTTGCCATCTTATATGCCCAAAAAGGACTATACGATCTAGCTTTTCGGTTCGCTAATGCGATCGAAGAAGATGAGTATTCAAAAGTTCTCACTTTGCTGAGCATTGCCATTTGTTATGTGGATGCAAGTCTATACAGCGAAGCGATCGAAATTGTTAAACCCTTCCGAGGGAATTATGCTACTGCTGTGTTGTTCAGGAGAATTGCATCTGAGTATGCCGAACGAGGGCAGTACGATAAGGCTGTTGAAACCATAAACTATATAGACCGCTCTGTAGAAGAAGATGATTATCAAGCTGCCTTGGCAGTTATTACCGCTATTCGTGCGACAGCAGAAGCAGGAGATCTAGTCCGCGATATGTTGTCTCAAAGCCTTCAGATTTCTAAGGGTTGTGAAGGCGGTGGCTTAGTTGATATTGTTGCTCAGTATGCCAAAGTAGGACTGTACGACGAAGCTCTTGAGATTGTGAGACCCCTGAAAAATCAAAACCAGAAAGCCTATGCCTTGGAGAGTATAATACGGCAGATTCAAATTTAGGTTTCGCAAAAGAAAGCGATCGCCCTTACAAAAATATTATCACGGGCGATCGTCTTTACAGAGATATTATCAAGTGCGATCGTCCGATTCGAGAGGTTATCCAGGGGACTCGAATTTATGTGGAAGTTTGCTGACAGTTACAATATCAGGTTCTATCGCATACAATCTGAGAAGTTCGATCGAAGATGATATCCATAAATATCACTCCGGTCATGTAAAAACTTACTGTTTAATTACGAGCGCGGGTAAAATCAATGGTAAAGTATCGGGAAAGTTTGAGGGTTCATTTACGCATACTTTCTTTCGATCGCATTGCTGAGAAGCTGGTACTATCAACTTCTCCCAACATCCGCTAACATTTATTTAATCCGAAAAAATGACTGATAACTCCCGCACAAAAACATCAAAGTTGTTTGCCTCAGGTTCGATCGACCTGCAACCGCTTAAAATTTCCGAAGGATCTTGTGTTCGATCGAACGATCGCAGTTAAGCTTGTAGAACAACAGCCAAACAAACAATCTCTGCTACCTTGCGATTGCTTCGTTTCATTCATTTTTAACTATTATAAGTTCGATCGAACGCGACATGAACTCATTGATCTCCATCATCACCACCACCTACAACCGAGAACAATACCTCAGCGCCGCCATAGAAAGCGCCCTCGCCCAAACCTACCCGAACTTTGAACTGATAATTTGGGACGACGGTTCCACCGACTCCAGCGTCACTATTGCCCGCAAATACGCCCAACAAGACACCCGAATTCAAGTAATCGCGGCCCCCCACCAAGGCAGGGGAATAGCCCTCAAAAACGCTCACGCAGCCTGCAATGGAACCTACATCGGCTGGCTGGATAGCGATGACTTGCTCGCACCCACCGCCCTCGAAGAAACCGCAGCCGTATTGGATGCAAGGTCAGAAATTGGAGCAGTCTACACCGACTATCTAATAATTAATGAAAAAAGTCAAATCAAAGGACTCGGACACCGCAGCCAAATACCCTACTCTCCAGACAGGCTGTTAGTAGATTTCATGACTTTCCACTTCCGCCTGTTTCGCCACGAATTGTACCGCATAATAGGCGGCATCAACTCGGAATACAACCGCGCCGAAGATTACGATTTCTGCCTGCGACTCTCAGAAATCACTCAATTCTATCACCTCAACAAACCTCTTTACTACTACCGCCAGCATTCCCCACATGCAGTCGAACAGCAACTCGACCAAATTGTTGAATCTCAGTCAGCAATTTCACAAGCGCTGCACAGGCGCGGGTTGAGCGAGAGATTTGAGTTAGAAGTAGATATTGTCAGTCGGTTTTTTCTGTACAAACGCAAACAGAAAAATAGTTAATAGTTGAGAGTTTAATTTTATCTAATTGGTAGTTACTCGCTCTCCGGCTGTCTGCTGTCCGCTGAAAAAGATGTATATTTAAACATCGCCATAAAAAACTTTGGGGTACCGGAGGCGGGGCTAATATAACAACCCAATTTTTTGGTAAAATATTAACTTTGCTGAGACAAGCTGAAAAATCCCTGCCTGCAACCAGATTTAACCCGCATCCCGACAATCCGGCAGGGGTTTAAACCCCTGTCGGACTCCTGGAACGAGCGACCGACTCTCAAAATGATAGACCGAATCTGAGCGCGATCGACCAACTATCAAAACAAACAAGAAAAATTCTTTAATCCCAAATCTAAAATCTAAAATCTAAAATCCTATGACTCCCGTATCCATTGTCATGACAGTCTACAACCGAGAACGCTATCTGGGTGCCGCCATAGAAAGCGTTCTCACGCAAACATATCCCAATTTTGAACTGATAATTTGGGACGACGGTTCCACAGACAACTCTCTCAACATAGCCCGCAGCTACGCCAAACTCGACTCCAGAATCACAGCCCTCGCCGCCGAACATCGAGGCGTCAGCTATTCCCTGATGTCCGCCATCAGACAAAGCACATTTCCCTACTTCGGCTGCGTCGATAGCGACGATTTGCTAGCCCCCAAAGCACTAGCGGAAACAGTCCCTATTTTAGATGCCAACCCTCAAGTTGGAGTTGTTTACACTAACTATTTAGCTATCGACGAAAACGACTGCGTGGGCGGCGAAGGCGAACTTTGCAAAATCCCTTATTCTCCAGAACAACTGTTAGTAGATCCGATCGTTTTTCACTTTCGCTTGATCCGCCGTTCGGCTTACAATAATTGCGGTGGAATTGACCCAAATTTTGCCAGTGCTTTCGATTACGAACTGTGCCTGCGACTGAGTGAAGTTGCGGAAATTAGAAAACTCAACAAATCGCTTTACTATTATCGCATCCACCGGCACAATTTTTCCCGCCAGCATCGGGTCGAGCAAATATTATTGTGCCGCACCGCTGTCGAACAAGCGCTGCAACGTCGCGGACTTGCGGGTAAATTGCAGTTGGGAGTGGAAGTTCAAGGTCAATTTCGCTTGCGTCCCAAGCCGAGCGCTCGTCAATTAGATAATATCAAATTTGCGGGCGATCGAGCCAATCCATCCAGCAGCAATCTCCCAGTTTCCAGCCCGATTTTCCTGATTGGCGCAGAACGTTCGGGGACAACTCTCTTGCGTTTGATGCTAACAGCGCATCCAGCTATCTGCATCCCCCCCGAAAGCCTTTTTTTTGTCGCCCTAGAGTCGAAGTACGGCGCTGTTAGCAACTTGTTGCCTCAAATCGAAGAATTTTTAAATGACCTTTACCACAACAATTTTCACAGGTTTCAGGAGTGGAATGTTGACCCGCAACTTTTATTAAATAACTTGACAAATCGCCAGCAATTGAGTTATACTCAAGCCGTGGAAACGGTTTATCAAACTTACCGCCAGCAGCTTGACCCAACAGCTTCAATTTGGGGAGACAAGAACCCTTTTCACATTTATCAATTAGGTAAAATCAGAAAATATTTTCCGGGGTCTAAAGCGATTTTAATTGTCCGAGATTTTCGAGCTTGCTACAGTTCCGTCAAAAAGTTAGCAGCAAAAGAGCGAGAAACGGGAGAGGTGTGGCCGGGCATCAAAACTATAGAGGGGCTGACTCACCAGTGGAATCAAGTCGTGAAAATTACCGACAAATACCATCAAAAATGGGAGCAGTTTTATTTAGTTTATTACGAAGATTTGGTGAGGGAGCCGGCTGTGCAGTTAGCTAAGATTTGCCAGTGGCTGGGGGTAGATTTTCAGGACTCGATGTTGGAATTTTATCAAAAAAATGCTGAAAAAGGTTTAATTCCGCCCAATCAAATTGCGTGGCATCCCAATACTTTCAAGCCGGTTGATGTTAGGGGGATTGATGCTTGGCAAGACGAGTTGAGTTTTGATGAGGTGGAAACTATTGAGTTGATGAATTGGAAGAATTTGGAAAAACTGGGATATAAATGTACCGCCTTATTTCAACAAATACCTTAACGGGCGATGCTTCTCAAGGCTCTGTTACCTCGCATTTATGAATTCTCGATCGCGATCGGAATTTTTAAAGGCAAGTTTCAATTATGTTCTACCATATTCTACCATTTGTATGTTAAAATAGTCAAATTTAATTCTCCGGCTTATAGTTACACGATCGCTACTATTGGCAGCTTTTATTATAAATAAATGGCAATAGCTTTGTAAGTGAGGCGCGTTAGTTTTAGGTGGAAATTCTACTTTTATAACGGCAAAAAAGCAGTCGGCGAGTCGGTCAAAATTAGCGCTCTGCGCCGCGTTATTGAAGTTAGTCTCAAACTAAAACAATGACAGAAACTTTTCCGCAAACCAGCCTGCTCAACGACGGATGGAAATTCGTACTCCATTCTCCCAGAGCCGGCGAAATCATCAACCCTCAAGGAAAGCGGCAAACTGCTTATTTCGGATTTGATTCGCAAGCAGCAGCCGAAAAATTCATGAAGTTGCTCATCAACTATGAATGGGGCGACTGCCAAATTCGCCCCTCAAAAAGAATCGAGGGCTGCCCGTTAGAAGTAAAAGTCTGGAACTGCGCCGAATTTTTACTGCAACCGCATTTAGTGACTAAAACAGTAGGTTACGCTCGAACCGGCGACTCGTACAAAACCTATTTGTTCGCCAAAAACGGTCAGGCATACAAGTACAAAACCCTGACTGAAGAAGAATTTAAAACTGCCTGCCGTTCCTGCATTAAATTGGGCTGGAAATTAGCAGACTGCACTGATTTTGTCAAATGGTTCTGCCGCCGATCGAGAATGCCCAGCGCTCCGCGCTCGTAGCCGCGTAAATTATCGCAATCTCCCTCAAAAAAACCATGAAAATTACATCGAACTACGCCGTATCGATCGGCAGCTCGACTGCTTGCTGTTCCAGTCACGACAGCGTTACGCTATTTGAAGGACTGAACGAAACCAGCATCACGCTGAAATTTAGCCCCCAACAACTTCATTGCACTTGCCAAAAAATTGATTGCATTGAATCGGGCTTCTAGCGCTCGATCGGCCGCTTTCTCCAAAAGATATCTCCCGAACAAAGTCTGCCGGCTTTCCCCCGCCGGACAAGCGCTTAATTTTGGGAGATGTCTTCAAGAGAATGATAACTTCACAGTTAGTTAATTCTCTTTTTTCAGTCAATCCCGTCCCAACAGACAACAACAAGCTGCTACTCAAAAATTTACCTGCTAGCAGCTAATTGTTAGCCCGCTCCCCTTCACAAATATTAACTAACAAAATATATGGAAGGATACCAACTCAGCTTGCTGCCTTTAATGCAGTCAGACATGCCGCTCGCAGCAAATATCGTTCAAATCAACGATGTCGGTTTCCAAAATGCTTTGGAAGAGTGGGCAAAAACCGATCGCTTCGGCTTCGATATCGAAACTTTTCCCAAAGTACCGAACGGCAATGCTGCCGAGCCGGAAACAGGCGAAATCCGCTGCATTCAAATTGCATGCAAACTTTCTCCCAAACAAACAAAAGTAATTTTCTTGGACTTGGGCTGGGAACAGCAAGAAAGGGAACGCACCCGCGAGTTTCTGGCAGATTTAGGAGTTTGGCAACTGCTGGAAGAAAGGTTGAAAAACCCAGCAGTAGAAGTTGTAGGTCACTCCCTGGAATTCGAGCAGAAATGGATGCTCGCGCGCTTCGGTTTTGTGTTGCGAAACCTGCGGGATGTGAAGTTAGCCAGTCAAATTTACTGGGCGGGCCTGGACTCCTGGCTCGAACAAATCAACGGCAAACCGCACTCTCTCGCATCCATATGCTGCAGGTTGAACTTGCCGGTAGACAAAACCAAACAAAAAAGCTCTTGGGGTTGGGGCGATTTAGAAGGAGGAAAACTTTCCAACGCCCAAATTAATTACGCCGCCACAGATGCCGAAGTAGTGCTGGAAATTGGCGACATTTTGATGCCGTTACTTCAAGAAATCGGCGCGGCAAATTCTTATTTAATTGAATGCGCCGCGAGTCCCGGTTTCGCGCAAATGTCGCACTTCGGAATGCCCGCTAACAAATCCAAATCATCTGCCATCGCATCCGCCTACAAAAGTGCTTGTGCCGACCTCATCAAACGCTTGAATTCTTCATTTCCTGAAGCCGTACTGCACCTGTTTTCGCCGAAGAAATTGACCGCAGCCATCAACGCAAAATTCAAATTAAACTTAGCCGACTCGAATGCCGAACAACTTGCCGAACGCTGGTCGGCTGCTGCCAGAAATCCCAACGTGCAGAACCCTCCAAATCCAGCAAACTTTCCCGCCGAACTTGCCGAGTACGAATTGCCAGCAATTAGAAGCGCGTTCGCCCCTCCCCCCGGCAAAGCGCTAATTGCCTGCGATTTGTCAAAAATCCACACGCGCATCGCCTGCGAAGCTTCCCAAGACCCGCATTTAAAAGCTATATTTAACTCCCAATCCCAGAACATTTTGCTCCGATTTCTGCTAAAATTGCTCGCATTCAAGGAATGGATGCCGGATGGAACGAAGGGAATTTAACTCGGTGGAAACAGGACAAGTCTCACCCCAACCACCATCCGGCTCGATAATCGGACTGGCTGGGAACTTACTTGCCAAAATGGCCGAACAACAACTCGCGCCAGCCTTCAGTAAGGGGTCCCGATGCCTGCGCTGCAAGTTGGACTTTGGCAGAAGCAGATATCGTCAAATTGGCAATCGGTTTGTGCGTTGAAAAGTTTGATGCCAACCCGGATTGGGAAGCGCATTTAGCTAACGTTTGTCACGACGAATTGCTGGCAGTTTGCGCGAGCGATCGGGCTCTTGATGTAGCGAATTGTTTGCTCGAATGCACGAATGCTGCCGTCGGTACTTTCATCAAATCTATTGCGGTATCGGAAACCGTGCTACCGGGTCAATTAATCTGTTCCGATTGGAGTCAAAAGTGATGCCATTTGTCTAAAATATTGCTGGCGCGGCACTCGGGAAAGCTGAGTAAAATTAGTTCGATCGCTCCCAATTGCTACTGCATTATTCGGGAGAATTAATAAGGAGCGTGGATGATGAAAAGGATTGCAATTTCGCGACAATTGAAGCTGCTCGATGCTCTGTTGCAACAAGCGCGCGAGCAGAATCTCATCTTGCAGTTGGCAGACGGCGAACAGTTTGTTCTCGCCAAGATAGCCGATGCACCAGCAGTCAGGATTGACTCGGACGGGGATGTTTTAGCCTTTGACGTTGGTGAAAGCGATGATTTTGAGGAAGAAATCGATCGGACCCGTCACAATGCAGAACTGATGCGTTTTCTTTCCGAACGGTCTGCGGGGGTCAAACCCGGCAGCGGGACATCGTTGGAAGAGATCCGGCAGCGTCTGGGTGGATAGCACGGCCTCTGAATTAAAAACCGACTGCCAGCTAACTGAGCAAAAATTAATTACAACGGTAAATATTGAACTTGGTTAGCTAAATCTTCCGGTTCGCTTGCTTTCGCAATTATTTCCAAATCCCGCACGCACTCCCCTACGGTTACATACTGTTGGTGTCCGTAAATAACCCCACTAAAATTTATTCCCTCTTGCTGTCAGCGGTTCGCTATTGCTAAAAAATCATCATCTTGGGTAAAGATTGTGCGGTTGAGTTCGGTGGCGCGATCGAGTAAAATCGGGTCAGGCGTACCCGTTCGACCATCTTCTTGTGCAGTAAGAACCCCGACACCGCGCAACCTTAAACCATTTGTAATCGCTCGGCGAACGTGTTCGTCCATGTAAAGCTCTAGGGTCATTTAATTAGCCCCCGAACGCGAAGTTTTTTAACCAAAGGGGATTCACCTGCTTGTTGGCGTAACGCTTCAACCTTCTCAAACCTGCGCTGCATGTCGGCATCTAGTTCTTCTTTGTTATCCCAGTAATAAGCCAATGCAGAATAAATTTGACCCATGCTTAAATAGGGGTGTTGAAATTTAATTTCTTCGGGACTCCAGCCAAAAGCCAGATGCCCGGAAACTAATTCAATTATTTTCATGGTTGTTCCGGCTATGTAGGGAACGTTACTTTCGTTCAGTTCTATATACTTGTATTGAGTAGAGATCGAACTCATAGAATTTTCGGGGTACTAAATTGGTTTCGATTATAACATATCTTGATTAAAATCACCCAAAAATCTCAGTCTTCTCTCGCTGTGGACTTTTACATTGCCCGCCTGCGAGAAAAAATTAAACGCAACTTCATAGAGATATGAGATATGCAAGCCATCAATTTTCCGACCAAAATATCGACTTAATCTGCGACAAGGAATTCTTGATAAAAGAATTGCCGCTGACTTGCATTACCGCTCAAAATATCGAGCTGTGCGGTCAAGTAATTGCTGCTGCTTGTGCCGAAAATGGAGATACTGTCGGACTGACTGAAGAACAATTTCAAATAGGAAGCGATCGCCTGACTGTTGTTGTGTTGTAGCTAATTATTTCCCAAGCAAGGGCTTGGGAATTCTGTATTATTTTAACAGAGCTTTCGCGGGTAACGAACTGCAGATAAAATTCCTGATTTAAGGACGATGCGATCGCGCGGCATTACAGCGCTCCGCGCCCAGTTTTTGACGGATTACCAGTCAAAAATATGAAAACGAAAGAAGAACTGCTTGAGTTACTTCCAAGATTTTGCGGCAGCGAAACATTTTACGCTTACCGACTGCTTAACATCGCGTTTCGCCTGACAGAAGGTGTCAAGTTTCTCGCGAAAGAAGCTGAATGCTTTTGGTTGGTGGACGCGATCGCTTCTTACCAGCCCGAAATCAAACAATCCGGCAACCAAATGCTCGCAGAATTCCAAATTTGGGAACTCACCCGCAAACTTGAATGCGAATTTTTGTTGGTTTGCAAGGAGGACTCAAACACCGAACCAGCTTGCAGCCAAGAAATTGAGTTCTCGGACTTTCCTTTAGATGAAATTAAGCTGTGGTTGTGCGACGGCACTTTGATGCTACCGTCGGAATACTGAGTTCGATTCGCGCATGAACGAGCAGCAAATGACACAGGAGCAGGAAGCTCTCTTGGATGAAGCAGTGAAATACGCTCGATTAGCCGAATGCAAAGCTAAAGAGCTGTGGGAATTGGGCGACACTTTTGCTCAAAAGTGGGAGAAACGCTTGCGCTCGGCTGAAGCAGCCCCCGCATCAAAGCAGGCAGAATGCGAGTTTTAACAGCAAATTCGATTCGCTGCAACTTTTTGATTCGAGCCGATCGCTAGCACTCTCTGAAAGCTATAAAATAGATATCTCCCAAAATTAGGTTGTTGCCCTTATGTACCAAGGCTTCCCCAATCTTTTTAAGAGATGTCCGATCGAGGAGACGCGCAACCTTAGCGCGTTTCCTTTTTTTCTTTCCTGCTGAAAGAACTCGATCGAATTACTTTGAAAACCTCCCGCAACAATCAAATTACTTCCAGAAAGTTTTGCCTCAGAAGTAAATATTTACCTTCAACTACTCGACCGACTTTTACTCCGTAAACCAACTCGCCGTCAAAAATCATCGCCTCTTCAAATTCTAACAATGCTTGAATTTCCGATTGCTGCATTAAATTATCCCGTTCTTGACCCGCTACCACCCAAAACCCGTCATCGCCGGGTAAGCCGGGACAAAATTTATAACAAGGCACGCCGCGAACGCAGTAAACCGCCGTTTCCGGTATGTCTTGAGGCATCAAGCAAGTTCTGATTTCCTTCAACGTATTCCTCGCCGAAACAACATCCTTCGCCCAATTACTGCTAACAATCGCAACAGCAGGTCGGTTTCCCGCGATCGCACCCTCCAAACTTAAAATCCGAAAAATTACCGCTTCTGGCGATCGCACCCTCCAAACTTAAAATCCCCAAACTTTACTGCACTTTGAGAAAAACTTAAAACTCACAGAAGTTCGATCGAATGCAGCCGCTGTTGCAGGATTGTTGGCAAATGACATCAGAATTAACCGCCCAACTCGGCAGCAGTTTTTGATTTAGCTGGCAGCGCTTGGAGCTTGGCAGCAGATTCGCGATCTTTGTCCATATACTGTTGGATGACCTCCCACTGTTTGGGCATCGCTTCGTAATGGGCGGCTTTCATTTCTTCTTTGTATTCTCGAACGGCAGCAGGTGTCGGGCGGCCTTCTTGCCGCTCGTTTTTTAAGTGAACTTTGCCGTCATCTGTTTGTTGGACGCTGGTTTCGTACTGTTTCAAAGACTCCGATAAAGTCTTGGTATCGAGTACGTCGCCCGTCACTTTCATCCGGCCGGCATTGATAACTCTGTCTTGATATTCCGGGCTGCGGTGCAGCTTCTGAGCGTCGGCCGCCCACTCGACAAAACTGTTTAAAGGAATGGCATCGACTTGAGGTTGAACTTCTTCTTTTATCCTGGCAAACCTCGCAGCCGATTCGGAGGCATGCGCGTCTTGAATCGGTTGGATCGAACCCAAAGCATAAGCACCTTCGAGCGAAGATTTCCAAGATTGCTCTTGAATTTCTTTGTTAATTTTCCTCAGCGAATCTACTTCGGAATGCTGCTGTTTTATCGCTGGCGGACACACTGCCTCGTATGCTGCGGGAGCCGATTGTTTCACCTTTAAATGAATGTCGGTTGTCGTCGCCGGTGTCGGGTTTTCTTTTACCATAGATAGCGCCGAATCCAACCTGCTGGCATTCTCGCCGTGCTGGGCTTTAAAAACAGCAGGTGCAGTACCCGGTTCGGAACTGACTCCCAGAGATTTCATGGCAACTCGACCGATTGTATCGATCGAACCTTTGACTTCGTAGCCGGCCTCTGTAGCAGCTTTCTGCACTCCTTTTGCATCGTTTACAACTGCCGCCAATGCAATGTCGTTGGGGCGGTCGCCTTGCTCTCCAAACAGCGCTTTTTGATTGGATTTCGACATCAAATCTACTAAATACACGCCCGGATTTTCCGCTCCCGCAGCAGCAGTAACTTGCTTGTCTGTTTCTGACGGTTGCTGTTGGGCGGTTTCCGGTTTTTCTGCGATCGCTCCTGTTTTTCTCGCCATGTTAATTCTCCTTTTTTACTGGTTGCATTCGATAAAAACTGGGGAAATTTTCTCGGAAAACTGCTTGTTGGCAGTTGATTGTCGGTAAGTAGCAGTTGGCAACTGACCGTCGAACGCTGCTAAATAGTAGTTGTTAGCTAGCAGCCGGTAAATAGCAGTTGGCAATTTCTTAACTGCAAGCTTTACTTGCAAAATAACCGCTGCATTACTTGGTTTTGTGCTGCGGTAAAGTCAAACGAGATTCGCAATTCGAGCGAGCTAATTTGTAGCCGCTCGCAAAAGCCAGCAGCGAACACAATCCGAGAGCGATCGCAAATTTCCAACTCCATGTTTTGCCGCTTGAGACGATTCCCGAACAGGAAGAACTGCCGCCCGTTCGAGATAGCGGTTTGAGTGCCGGAGCCCGAACCCCGTTGGCATACTGTTCGGCAACAGATTTTACCTCAAACAGCCATTCTTCCTGCTCTTTGGTAATGCTGTTAACCCGCTCCAGCCAGTTGAAAAAAACTCCATCAAATATCGACGGCAGCAACCGCAACAGCAGTTCCAACCTCTGCATCCTTAACAAAGTATCGAATTCCGGGTCGTTGGGAGAAACATCGTGATTTTTAGCAAGTTCCTCTACCACATCTTTTTTAAATTCCTCCACGCTGTTCGGTATGTTCTCTGGAGCGAACCACCGCACTATTTCCCGCAATCTTTCGCAATCCAAAACTGCCGTTCGATCGGATTCCAGCTCTAACTCGCCGTCTGAATCTACTGCATCTGACTCTGTTTGTATCATGATTTTATCTGCTTCTTTACATTAAAAGAAACTGCAAAATTTAGTAGGTAGGTGCTATAAAATACAACTATGTAAACCATTGTAAAATATCCAAATGCCCAATCGAGCAGCACTTGTCAGCTTTATTTACATAATGTTACATAGTTCGATTTAATTCCGCCTACTTACTTTGTCAGTTGTTTTCCCAGGGACTGTTATCTATTTAACCAAATTTTCCTGAGGCATGAAGCATGAAGCAAATTATGTTAAACAGCAACTTTAGAAACTCGCACCACAGCATGAAAATTGCTCGAAACTGGCCCGCACGAATCGAAATACAGCCGAGCGCGTTTTTGCATAAAATTCAAAATTGCCGTTTGCATCTTTTTGGGAAAGCACTCTCAAAAAAGTCACGTTGCTGCGTTCGAGCCAATTCATGTGTCCGGCAGTCAGTTTCGGCAGTTCGATCGACTTTAAATTGCCCGATTCTTCCCTTTCTAAAAACCAATCTTCGCCGCACCATTCCCACTTGCTGGGGTCGCCAGACCAATAATTTTCAAAGTGCAAGTTGCGAACTAAAATATGTACCAATTCGCCTCCAGCTAACTCCAAAGATTGTTGCAGCGCCGCTTTTGACTGGGCGCTGCCGTCGCAAACCCACCACAGAAAAATACCCCAGCCGCTTTC
>JALOON010000094.1 GCA_025454405.1 Oscillatoriaceae cyanobacterium Prado104
TCAGAGAGTTTTGCTCATCCCAATAGTCTCGAATACTGCAATCGGTAAAAATGATTTCATTCCGATAACTGAGTACCATTGAGGTGTAAGCAGGTTTTTTGGAAACGACAACTGCTCCAGCTTTTGCTGCTATGTAGTCCAGCGTCTTAAAAAATTGACCAAACGCAGCATCCAACCAAGATTTATTTAGTCCTGATTTAGCTGATTGACCGTTCGGGAGGTAGTTACCCTCATCGTCCTGCTTGACTTTATTCCGCTTAGTTAAACCTTTTAAGTTCAAATCTTCGTGAAAGAAGAATTTAGCTCCAGACCTGATAAGTTTGTGAGCTGTTTTATAGTGGAAGTCTTGGCGAGAACGCGCTATTTTTTGGTGCTGTCTCGCTTCTTTTTTGGCTAATTTTCGTCGAGACTTAGAACCGCGCTTCCGTTTGTTCCGTTTTTTTGAAATGCGGTCTAATTTAGCTTGGTTTTTACGAAGCGGTTTCAAGGAAGGTAACTTTTCGCCTGATGACGTTGCCAAGTAGACATCTTCGTGTAGTACCGCATCTAATCCGATCGAGTTATCCCAGTTTGGGGTAACTATATCAGGAATGAACTGGGGTACTGAAGAATCTTCAAGCATTATCTGGATAAACCAACCGTCAGCTTTTCTGGTAACACTAATTTGCTTGACGGTAAATCCATCGGGGATTGGGCGGTGCATCCGAACTTTTGTGAGACCCAACTTTGGCAATCGGATATAAAACCAATTCTTGCGAACTAACTTAATCCAATCACTGTTAGCCGTAGAAAAAGTCATCGTTCGGTAATCCGCTTCAGTCTTGAAACGGGGTTTGCCAGATCGCCCACCTTTGCTATCCCCTATAATAAACCGCTCAAAAGCTCGATCTACTCGCTTAGAAACATCTTGCAGAATAGTTGAATCTACTTGTTTGAAGTCTAATAACTCACCACTATGAAAGACTTTTACTAAGTCTTTTTTGATGGTAGGTAATTGTTGTTTTTGGGAGTAGTAGTTGGGTTTTTCACGAGGCACAGAGATGCTGGCAACCAATGGACAAGCATTTATAGCAGTACGATTTCTTTCCCACCAATCAAACCTATCTCCTAATTGGCGATTGTACCAATAACGGCAAATTCTGAGCCATTGGTTAAGTGTTAGCTTTTGATTGGTGTCGGGATAGAATTGGTACTGATAGGTTACTTTCATTCCATTACAGCCGATGCACATCGATTAGTGTTACTTTATCAGAGGATGTTGTTTGGCGTCAAGTCTATGAGTACTGAACCAAGTAAGCTTATCAACAATCTTAAGACTGTATCTAGTCGTTATTTGCGGAAAGAGTTTGTAGACGAAGTTGAAAAAGTTTACTGGAAAGATGTTTTTTGGACAAATGGATATTTTATTGCTACCTGTGGTGGCGTGACGGTTGAGCAATTAAAAAGGTATATTGAAGAGCAAGATAGACCTGTGGAATAAGAGTTTGTTCGTCTCGTCATCCACCTGCCCACTGCTCAAAACTACGTTTTGAGATTGTGAACAGGTGGAATCGGAGTCTCACGCGCCTTTCATCCCACACTAACCTTAGATCGGTATAGTGTGGGGATTCCCGTCTGCCTAGCTAACTGCAACAGTTCGATCGAATATGCAAAAATCAAGGTGCCGATCGCAATTTTGGTCATCTGAATCGCGAAAAAAGCATGGATCGAATAGGCGATAGCGATAACGACTAACAAGTCTCCCAACAGCGGACGAATCCACCGATCGCGAACAAAGATAGCAATAATAACTTCGATTGCAAAAACGATCGAGAATATAATGAAGGATTGACGGTCAAATCTCAAAAGTTTGCGATCGCGAGAATTCGGAGTCATGCTATTGCCAGTTATTGAAACTCGATTACAAAATATTAGAAAGCAACTTATAAATTAAACGAAATACAGCCGTACCCGCGATCGCGCCCAAAGCCGCCAACCATCCAGCAAACAACACGCCAGTCACGGGAGCTCCCGGATAAATCGCAGCAGCAGTCACGCGCAAAACCGGGAAAAATACCATCACGGCAAGCGTTCCCCCAGCAATAAACAGCATCTCAGTTTGTTCGATCGTCCGCTTGTATTGCCCGTAAATCAACCCTCCCACGATCGCGCCCAACAATCCCATACTAAAGCCTAGATTCGGCAGCAAACTCGTCAGGGCGATCGCCAGCAACCCCCCCTCAAAACCCGTAAACGCCGCCCCTACCAAAATCTCCCAAACCGAAAAAGCCCCTCTCTGTCGGGGTTGCAGCCCCCCCGGAGGATTCGCGACAGCGGGCGCAGGAGGCTGCTGGGGCATCGGTGGCTGCGGAGTCGGTGGGGAAGTCACAGTCGGGGGTAGGGGAGGCACAACAGCGACGTTAGGATGTTGTGCAGGAGTTTTTAGAGCCTCCAGCACCTCAGTTGCCGATTGAAAGCGCTGGCTGGGTGCGGGCAATAACATTCGATCGAGCACAGCAACCAAACCCGGACTCACCTGCACCCGCGAATGCCAATTCCACTCATTTCTGAAACTGTCGAACAATTCCGTCGGTTCCAAACCGCTAAGCAAAGTAATGCAAGTCACGGCCAAAGCATACAAATCCGTTGCCGGATACACTTCTTGCCCGTTCATTTGTTCCGGCGGTGCGTAACCTAAAGAATAAATACCCGTCGAAGCTTTGCCGCTTCCCGCACTTTGCGTTACCTGTTTGACCGCCCCAAAATCTAATAGATAAAGCCGACCGTTTTTCCCCCGCATAATATTAGCAGGTTTAATATCTCGGTGAATCGAACCGCGAGAGTGGACAAAATCTAAAACCTTCAAAATTTCCCGCAGCACCACCAAGATTTCCGCTTCTGAAAATTTGCCTTTGACAGCCAGTTCATCCTCTAAATTTTCACCATCAATAAACTCTTGAACTAGATAGAACAGTCGATCGGTTTTCCCCGGCTGCAAACTCGGAACACTCAACTCAAAGAATGCCAGCAAACTCGGAATTTGCGGGTGTTCGTTGCCCAGTTCTTCCAAAACAGCAGCTTCTCGTTCAAACAGATTTTGAACGATTTGCAACTGCTGCGGGTTCAGATTTGCCGGGGGCTGCAACAGTTTAGCAACGCACTGCCGCATCGCCGGAGTATAGCGATCGCGCGCTAAAAATGCTGTCCCAAAACCGCCTTGACCCAACAGTTTTGCAGGCAAATAACGCCCGCTCAAAATAAGAGGCATCCCGCAAGTCGTGCAAAATTTTTGCTGCACAGTTTTCAGCGCATAACTATCATCAAGGTCGGCAAAATAGTTTTGAGGGCGAGGGCAGCCGGGGCGCGTGCAGTAAACTTCCATTTTGGTTCGGTAAGAAGAAGAAGGAAGAAGGAAGAAGGAAGAAGGAAGAAGGAAGAAGGAAGAAAAAAAATAATGATAACTAATGACTGATGACTAATGACTGCTTGCACTCTCAACTCTCAACTCTCAACTCTCAAATTTCAACTGCAGGATAGGTTAATTTGTCGTAGAGTTGGGAGTTGCTATTTCTAGGGATTCCAAGCCCGCAGTCAGGGGGGTTTGTTTCTCTTTAGGGCCAGAATAAGTAGCAAACACGGGCAAAATTTCACTGCTAAAAGCATCAGCAGCTTTAGAACGGTAGCGGTTGGGGTTGTAAATCAGCGATAAAATCCGAGTCACTACAACTTCTTCCATTTTTGTTTTGTGCAAAACACCCATTTGCAACTCTTTTTCGATCGCCGAAACCGAAACAAACGCAGCACCCAATCCCGATTGCACGGCATTTTTAATAGCCTCGATCGAATTTAGTTCCATCTCAATTTTCAGGCGGCGCGTGTCAATACCGTTGCGAGACAATACCTGATCGATTACTTTCCGAATCGTAGACTGCGAATCCAGAGAAATAAACTGCAATTGGTAAAGGTCTTCTTTTTCGATCGTTTCTTGTTCTACCATCGGGTGATTCGGCGGGAGAATCAAAGCCAGTTCGTCCTCAGCGTAAGGAGTAATCTCTAAAGCTTCTACGAGTTCGGTAGGTATTTCTCCGCCCACAATCGCCAAATCTATTTGTCCGTTGGCCACACTCCACGCCGTGCGCCGCGTAGAGTGAACGTGAAGCTGCACCGCCACGTCGGGGTACTTTTGGCGGAACATCCCGATCATCCGCGGCAACAGGTACGTACCCGTTGTTTGCGAGGCCCCCACGATCAGAGTACCCCCTTGGAGGTTTTGCAAATCTTCTAGAGCCCGACAAGTTTCCTGGCAAAGCGATAAAATTTTCTCGCCGTAACTCAGCAGCAGGTGTCCGGCTTCAGTTAATTGAGCCCGCCGCCCGCCCCTGTCGAACAGCGGCACGTCCAACTGTCTCTCCAGGTTTTGCACCTGCAAGCTAACTGCAGGCTGCGATACGTACAGGCTGTCAGCGGCGCGTTTGAAGCTTCCTTCAGAGGCGATCGCTTTGAGAATGCGTAACTGGTCTAAAGTGAAAGGAAGGTCAGACATATATCTAATTGTCAGTTGGTGTAGGGGCGGGCTTGAGTTGTTATCAGGTCACTAAGGACTGATGGCAGATGGCTGATGACTGATAACCGCTGAATGCTCCTTTAGATACTTTGTGACACAAATTGGCCTCCAATCAATAACTTTTCTTAATATTGGCAATGACGATCCACTTGGCGCTAGACAGCCACTTAATCATGTTGGGCCTGTTACTGAGTTTTGCGATCGCCCACAGCGGCCTGGCAGCCCTGAGGGCCAAAGGCGAAAAGCTGATCGGCGCAAGACTTTACCGGGTGTTGTTTGCCCTTGTCAGTTTGCCGCTGGCTGTGGTGTTGGTTGTCTACTTTTTCAACCACCGCTACGACGGCGTGCAGATGTGGCAGCTACAGGGAGTCCCCGCAGTCAAACCGATTGTTTGGACGCTTTCGGCAATTTCCTTCTTGTTTCTGTACCCGGCTACTTTCAACCTTCTAGAAATTGCCGCCGTCCAAAAGCCCCAAGTTCACCTCTACGAAACGGGCATCATCCGCATCACTCGCCACCCGCAAATGGTGGGACAGGTAATTTGGTGCATCGCCCACACCCTGTGGATTGGAACTAGCTTTACCCTCGTCACTTCGATCGGTTTGATCCTCCACCACCTGTTTGGAGTGTGGCACGGCGACAGGCGGCTGGCTGCCCGTTTTGGAGAATCCTTTGAAACCATCAAATCTCGCACCTCCATAATTCCGTTTTTGGCGGTACTCCAAAAACGTCAAACCCTTAATTTGCTTGAGTTTATCCGCCCTTCATATTTGGGAGTAGCCATTTTTACCGGATTGCTGTGGCAAATTCATCCCCTACTAATTCGTGCGACGGGGAGCATAGACTGGTAGCATGATCCCTAGGATAGAAAAAAATTATTTATTTTTGAGGGATCATGGTGTTGTCCGTTAGCGAACGCACTTTTGCACAAGAGGTTTTTCAAGCTTCTACCCCGGTTTTAGTTCATTTTTGGGCTCCTTGGTGCGGTCTGTGTCGCGCTATAGACCCAACCCTAAGAAAGTTTGATGCCCAGTGGGCAGGTCGAGTGAAGGTGGTAGGAGTTAATGCAGACCAAAGCTTGAAATTGGCCAACACTTATCGGTTGACCAGTTTGCCAACTCTGATTTTATTCGAGGGCGATCGAGTTCGATTTCGATTTGAACACTATCAAGGACGCGAGGAACTGTTGCGGACTCTGGATGCTTGGATGCTTGAAACTGTGCATTCGGGTTCAAATCAATTGCTACAACCTCAAGAAGCAGTAAAAAGTTGATTGGGAGAGTGCCAGAAGGGAACCGGGCAGGAGGGGGAGAGGGGGAGATGGGGAGATGGCCAACACTCTGTTTCTGTCGCACCGCCGCACCGCCCACCGCCGAACTGCCATAACAGCCTGGAAGTTAACCGGGTTCTTTACAAGATTCACGGTTTGGATGCCGTGTTTTCCGAGATCGACCCGGTTTTTGCTCTGTGTTTCGATCGAAGTTTCAACAGTTGTTGAGAAAAGCTTAACTTTCAAGAGATCGACCTTTTGATACAAATTTAAGGCGAACTTTGTCGCTAAGATCGAAGCAAATCATTTCAATTTTGGCTGAGTGCAAGTCAGCCTTTAGGCTGGAATTTATTGGCTTGTCCGATAGATTGAGAGCTAACAAAAGCCCAAACTGTATTGTTAGGGAGCGTGGGGTAGTTTACAATTATTTACAGTTTTGTCAATCTAGTTAAAAGATCTAAACTACATCAGTCATGGAACTGCTTTATCAATACGCCTGGCTGATTCCAGTCCTGCCGCTGGCAGGCGCAATGCTAGTAGGTCTCGGGTTAATTACCTTTAACCGAGCCACCAACAAAATCCGGCAAGGGAATGCGATCGCGATCGTCTCCCTGCTGGGAGGGTCAATGGTACTCTCTTTTGCATTGCTCTGGAGTCAACTTCACGGCCACGCACCCTATACCCGCATGATTGAATGGGCCTCTGCCGGCGACTTCACGCTGAGTATGGGCTACACCATCGACCCCCTTACGTCGGTGATGTTGGCGATCGTTACTACGGTCGCCTTTTTGGTAATGATTTACACTGACGGCTACATGGCCCACGATGACGGGTACGTGCGTTTTTACGCTTACCTGAGCATTTTTAGCTCGTCGATGTTGGGTTTGGTGGTCAGCCCGAACATAATTCAGATTTATATTTTTTGGGAACTGGTAGGTATGTGTTCGTACCTGCTAGTCGGCTTTTGGTACGATCGCAAACCTGCAGCCGATGCTTGCCAAAAAGCTTTCGTCACCAACCGCGTCGGCGACTTCGGCCTGCTGCTGGGCATCCTCGGTATTTACTGGGCGACCGGCAGCTTTGAATTCAGCGTGATGGGCGAACGCCTGCACTCTTTAGTCGAATCCGGCGCTCTTTCAGCGACTCTGGCAACTATCTTCGGCGTGTTGGTATTTTTGGGGCCCGCTGCCAAATCGGCTCAATTCCCCCTCCATGTCTGGCTTCCAGACGCGATGGAAGGCCCCACACCGATTTCGGCCCTGATCCACGCGGCAACGATGGTGGCCGCAGGCGTCTTCCTGATCGCTCGGATGTACCCGGTGTTTGAAAGTTTGCCTGCAGTGATGAACCTGATCGCTTGCACCGGATGCTTTACAGCATTTCTGGGCGCTTCGATCGCGATTACCCAAAATGACATCAAAAAAGGCCTCGCCTACTCCACCATCTCCCAATTGGGCTACATGGTAATGGCAATGGGCGTCGGCGCTTACAGTGCCGGACTCTTCCACTTGATGACTCACGCTTATTTCAAAGCGATGCTGTTCCTGTGCTCGGGTTCAGTGATTCACGGGATGGAAGCAGTCGTCGGCCACAATCCCGCCCTCGCTCAAGATATGCGGCTCATGGGCGGTTTGCGCAAGTATATGCCGATTACGGCAACTTGCTTTTTAATCGGAAATTTGGCAATTTGCGGAATTCCCCCATTTGCCGGTTTTTGGTCGAAAGATGAAATCCTCGCCCAAGCTTTCGCAGCAAATCCCGCTTTGTGGGTGGTTAGCTGGCTGACGGCAGGGATGACGGCGTTTTATATGTTCCGGATGTATTTCTCTACCTTTGAGGGCGAATTCCGGGGCAATGACAATACGATTAAGCAGCAATTGCTGCAACCCGGTTTGGTGTTCGGCCCGGGAGCAATGAACGTTAAGGAATTGGCCGCAACTGGCGAAAGTCACGACGAACACGCCCATTTCCCTCACGAATCTCCGCTAACAATGGCTTTGCCGTTAGTTTTGCTGGCCGTACCTTCGGTGTTAATCGGTTTTGTCGGCACGCCGTTTGCTAATTATTTCGAGCAGTTTGTTCGCGCTCCTGGTGAATCTCTGGAAGAAGTTTTAGAACACGCTGCCGAATTCGATTTGACGGAATTTCTGATTATGGGTGGCAGCTCTGTAGGTATTGCTTTGTTGGGCATTACCTTGGCTTCCCTGATGTATCTGAGCCGGAAAATCGATGCCAGTGCGATCGCGCAAAAAATTAAGCCGCTGTACGAGTTCTCGCTTAACAAGTGGTATCTCGACGATATCAATGAAGTTCTCTTCGTCAAAGGCAGCCGCCGTTTGGCGCGCCAAGTCATGGAAGTGGATTTGCGAGTTGTCGATGGTATTGTCAATTTAACTGGTTTGGTAACGCTAATTACCGGTGAAGGTTTGAAATACTTTGAAAGCGGTCGCGCTCAATTTTATGCCCTGATCGTGTTTGTTGCAGTTCTGGGTTTTGCGATCGTTTCTGGGATTGGTTAATGTATTTCTGACTGGGATTGCGCACTTTATTTATATGGTGCGCGATCGGAATTTCACTAATCCTGTTAGTGCGTCGCGATCGACTTTTACGCGCAGTTAAATAGCCGTGTCAGCGACGCACCTAAATCATTTTTAAACTTCTTCTTGCTCCCTCCCCTTAGTAAGGGGAGGGCTGGGGTGGGGTTAGAATTTCTAGCTTATTTAGGATAGCTATATATGTAGGGTGCGCAGTGCGCACCTTACAGATATTAATATTGTGTAAAATTACTTTTTGCGTAAGTCCTGTGAGCTTTTAAACACAGAATTTTTAGCTTAAAAACTATTAAAAATTAGATGTTAGCTAAGTATTTTTATTTGATTTTTACCGTCCCCTACAGCGGCTGCTTTCGTAAAGAAAGTATAAAATTTAGCCCAAAATGGGAAAAATGTGTTTAAACCTAATAAGAGGATAGCTAATTTTAAAATGCAATGGATACAGCTAACTTTCCCTGGTTAACAACAACAATCCTGTTTCCTATTGCTGCGTCTTTGCTGATTCCTTTCATTCCCGACAAGGACGGCAAGACGGTGCGGTGGTATGCTTTGATTGTCGGTTTGATTGATTTTGCCCTGCTGGTTTACGCTTTTTACACTCAGTACGACTTCAACAATCCCGGACTGCAACTGGTAGAAAGTTATACTTGGGTGGAGCAACTGGATTTGAATTGGTCGGTGGGTGCTGACGGTTTGTCGATGCCGCTGATTTTGCTGACAGGTTTTATTACTACTTTAGCTACTTTAGCAGCTTGGCCTGTCTCGTTCAAACCGAAATTATTTTACTTTTTGATGCTGGCAATGTACGGCGGCCAAATTGCCGTTTTTGCCGTCCAGGATATGCTGTTGTTTTTCCTGGTGTGGGAACTGGAATTGGTGCCGGTTTACCTGATTTTATCAATTTGGGGCGGCAAGCAGCGCCTTTATGCAGCAACGAAGTTTATCCTTTACACGGCGGGCGGTTCGCTGTTTATTTTAGTTGGTGCCTTGACGATGGCGTTTTACGGCGATACCGTGACATTTGATATGCGGGCGATCGCGCTTAAAGATTACGCCCCAAATGTAGAATTCCTGCTGTACGCTGGTTTCTTGATAGCTTACGGCGTGAAGTTGCCGATTTTTCCGCTGCACACTTGGCTTCCCGACGCTCACGGAGAAGCCACCGCACCCGCCCATATGTTGCTAGCAGGAATTCTGCTGAAAATGGGTGGCTATGCTTTGCTGCGGATGAATGCGGGAATGTTGCCGGATGCTCACGCTGTATTCGCACCGATTTTAGTAATTTTGGGTGTAGTAAATATTGTTTACGCTGCTTTAACTTCTTTTGCACAGCGAAATTTGAAGCGGAAAATTGCTTATTCTTCGATTTCGCACATGGGATTTGTGTTAATCGGGATAGCTTCATTTACCGATTTGGGAATTAGCGGTGCGATGCTGCAAATGGTTTCCCACGGTTTAATCGGGGCGAGTTTGTTCTTTATGGTAGGCTGCACTTACGATCGCACTCACACGCTCATGCTCGATGAAATGGGCGGTGTTGGGAAGAAAATGCGTAAGGTTTTTGCCATGTGGACTGCTTGTTCTATGGCATCTTTAGCTTTGCCGGGAATGAGCGGCTTTGTAGCGGAATTGATGGTGTTTGTCGGTTTTGCCACCAGCGATGCTTACAATCCGATTTTTAAGGTTTGCGTGGTATTTCTCGCTGCTGTCGGGGTGATTTTGACTCCGATTTATCTGCTGTCAATGCTGCGGGAAATCTTCTACGGACCTGAGAATAAGGAATTGACGGAACACGAGGAATTGGTGGATGCGGAACCGCGAGAAGTGTTTATTATTGCTTCTTTGTTAGTGCCGATTATCGGTATCGGTTTGTATCCGAAGATTCTGACTCAGGTTTACGATGCAACTACAATTCAGTTGACTGCTAAATTGCGAGATTCTGTGCCTTCTCTGGCGAAGCTTGGAAATGCGGAAACTGTGTCTTTGAAAGCACCCGCGATCGAGCCTAGTAAGTTTTGATTTGAACTCGATTTAGGAAGAAAACCCCCAAACTAATTTTAAAATAAGGTTTGGGGGTTTTCTATTTTGTGGAAGCAAGTCTTCGATCGAAACTTTTCATTCAATAGAGTTGACGAACAATATGATTATTGAGTTTGAAGTCGCAGAGGCCCTGAAGCAGATTGCATTGGATGAGGATATCAAAGCATACGTTCTTCAACATCCACCGCTTTATCAACCCTTGCTTCATGCAGCCCTTCGCTTTATTGGTGGTGAAACTTTGGTACAGTGTGCAGAAACCGCAAAATCTTTGAATCAGCAGGGGTTTGCTGTCACGATTGACTACATGGGCGAAAGTACCCGTGACACTGAAATGGCAGAGCAAGCAACACAAGAATTTGTCAATGTGATTCAAGCGATCGCAGAACAAAACCTTGACTCATCCGTATCATTAGACTTGTCTCACATTGGCATGGTTATCAATGCCGAGTTAGGGTACAAAAATGCTTGTGTTCTTGCTGAGGCAGCCCATAAAGTAGGTCTTGAAATAATGATTAGCATGGAGGGAACTGACCGCACAAGCTTAATCCTGGAAACTCATCAACGGTTATGCGAAACCTTTGATAATGTTGGAATCACACTCCAAGCGTATCTACATCGAACACCGGACGATCTTGAAAGTGCGTTACAGCGTCCCGGCAAAATTCGATTAGTAAAAGGGGCATACGCTGCTCCGGCTGATGTTGCTAAATCTCGTGGTGCAGAACTTGACGCATCTTACCGCCAGCTAATGGAAAGGCTTTTAACGAGCAGACATCCCTGCTCGATCGCCACACACGATCCTACTTTACTAGATATATTTCCGCTGGAATATGCACACAAATCGATTAAAGAGCAGGGAATAGAACAAGACAAAATTGAATTTGAAATGTTGAAGGGGGTGACTCCTGAGCGATTGCAAGCAATGAGGAATTACGGGTATCGCACTCGTGTTTATTTGCCCTATGGTCAGGAGTGGCATTTATATCTATGTAATCGTTTGGCTGAATACCCTCCCAACGTTTATCAAGCCATTATTGATGCTGTGAAGTACAAGTATGGTCGGTGATGTGGTAGCAGTACAACAATCTACTAAAAGTGCGATCTTAGGCAAGGGCGATCTCGCCAAATATAGCGGTTATCAGAAAGATGAGGTACGTTGTTGGGCTTGAGCCTCCTGAGTTTAGTGGTTATCTAAGCTGTCTGTTATACCTCATCTTTTTGATAAAGGCTATAAGTACGATCGCCCTTTGAGTTTTTAACCTTAATTTTTTTGTTTCGATACTTGCTAGAATAGAAGCGAATACTAACCGGACTGCAACTCATGCTAAAAACCATCGAAGGCATTTATCAGAATGGGCAGATTCAGTTAGCCTCGCTACCGCAAGATGTGAGCGATCGAACTCAAGTTCTCGTAACCTTTCTCGATCCGAGCAAAATCGATCCAATTAAACTGCGCGAATTAATCGATCGATTGGAAACAATTGCAGGTATTCAGCAAGGCTTCGAGGAACTCAACGCCGGACTTACTCGCCCGATCGAAAATTTTGTCCAAGAGATGCAGCAGAAATATGACATTTCAGGTTGAAATTACCCCGATCGCCTCTTCTGAGATTGAGTAAGCCTACCGCTGGTATCGAGAACGGAATCCTGATTTTGCCGATCGCTGGTTTCGAGGCTTGATGAATGAAATCGCAACACTCCAAGAAAAACCTCGACGCTGTTCTTTAGCAGTTGAAAGTGATATTTTTCCTGAAGAAGTTCGGCAGTTACTTTATGGGAAATCCAAAAACATTTACCGAGTATTGTTTGCGATTCGAGCTACTACGGTTTATGTATTGTATGTCCGCCATAGCGCTCGCTCGCTCTTAACCGCAGAGGATTTGGATGAGAGTTTCTAGTCTTATTGTTATACGAGGAGACTGACTTTTGAATAGGCTGCAAAGATTAACCCTCAATGGATTTAAGTCTATTAAGGCAATAGATATTGAGCTGCATCCCCTAAATATCCTGATTGGAGCAAATGGAGCAGGCAAGAGTAACCTGATCTCGTTTTTCAAGATGCTCAACGAGATGATGGCTGGACGCTTTCAACAGTTTATTGCTGTATCGGGTCGTTCTCAATCCCTCCTATATTTTGGACCTAAGACAACGCCCCAAATAGAAGCAAAACTAGAATTTGAAGTCGAAAATGGGGTCGATTCCTATCATCTTCGGCTGTTTCATGCGGCTGGTGATACCCTTATTTTTGCCGAAGAGACTTTGAGTTTTGTCCAAACAGGCAGGACATCCCCAAGGACTGATGAATTAGGTGCAGGACATCAGGAAACCAGAATCAAAGAAGCAGCAAAGGAAGGTAAGCAAACGGCTCGAATGCTGGAATATTTGCTGAATCGTTGCCGTGTATACCATTTTCATGACACATCTTCTACGGCAGGAGTCCGGCAATCCTGTTATGTTGGTGACAGCCGATGGCTAATGCCCGATGCTGGCAATTTAGCTGCATTACTTCTGAGGTTTCGTGAAGAGAATGGGGGTGCCGCTTATCAGCGTATTATCGGAACAATCCGTCTGATTGCACCTTTTTTCGATGATTTTGTTCTTGAACCAGATGTATCTAATCGCGTCATTCTCAACTGGCGAGAAAAGGAGTCCGATCGGGTATTTGGACCGCACATTCAGTTACATGAATATGAGGCCTACCTCTTTTCTGACCCAAGGTGTTTTGAGTACCTTGATGCTGGACGGACAAAAGAGATTGAAGCTCTCCAAGCTATCGCAAGTCAATATCAGACACCGGAGTTAATCAACGACGGGCAGCAAACAGCACCTAGCAAGCGTATAATGGCACAGTTTCCTGATTACGGAAAGGCGAAGTCTATTTTTGGACCGCTGTTAGCTGAACAAATTGGATTGCAAGTAATTCGGAGCAAATGCTCTCACTTTCACAAATGGCTGTTACGACTTGAATCTTTGAATGGCGAAGGCATTAGTAGTTGAGGGTCTAATAAAAAAAATTACCAGTAACTAGATGATATAATTAATAATTATACAGCTAAGATATAGCATTCTGATATGTGCTAAGTGACATGATTAAAAATGTAAAATCACGGCAAGAAGTTTTGGATTTGGCTCATGAGAACGGTTTGGCGATCGAGGAAGGCTCCATTCAATTCAATGAATCGGGTCTTGATTTTCAAGTAGTGTTAGCAACGGATGCAGATGGAGTACGCTGGATTTTACGTCTTCCTCGGCGAGAGGATGTTCTACCATCAGTAGACAAGGAAAAACAAACGCTGGAACTGATTGCTCCACTTCTGTGTGTGGACGTGCCGCGATGGACGATTTGCACCGATCGACTGATTGCTTATCGCGCATTAAACGGTGTACCAGCAGCAACGATCGATCCAGAAGCAAAAGCCTATGTATGGGAGATTGACTTAGCGAACGTACCCGATCGCTTTCATGAGTCGTTAGCGAAGGGAATCGTTTCCTTGCATCAAGTTAGCGTTGAGAAAGCACGATCGGTGGGTCTTCCTGTGAAAACTGCCGAAGAAGTTCGTGTTGAGATGAAGCATAGAATGGATGCCGTCAAAAAAGAATTTAGTGTCGATCGGACGTTATGGGAACGCTGGCAGTCCTGGCTTCATAACGATGAAATTTGGATGCAAGAAACGGTTTTAACTCATGGTGATTTACACGCCGGTCACATTTTGATTAATGAACAAACGCAAGTAACCGGATTTATTGATTGGACTGAGGCATCTGTCACTGACCCAGCGAGAGATTTTGTTGCTCATTACCGCACGTTCGGTCAAGATGGTCTCAATAAGCTAATCTCGGCATATGCAGAGGCAGGTGGGCGCACGTGGTCAAAGATGGCAGACCATGCGATCGAACTAAACGCTACTGTTGCTATAGACGTTGCTGAATTTGCACTAAAGTCGGGTTTGGATGAATACAGACAGATGGCCGTGCAGATGCTATGTACGGGCGAATCAGCGTAATAAATGTCTGAATACAGGTGGACCACAATTATGAGTTCAAATCAACAGTTTCTGCAAAATTTATACGAAGCCTTCAACAAAGGCGATCTTGAAACAATCATCTCGGTGATGCACCCGGACGTGAAATGGGCGAACGGGGTAGAAGGCGGTTTCGTTTACGGACGCGACGCGGTGCGGGAATACTGGACTAATCAATATAAGGTTATTCAAGTGCAGCTTGAAACCTTAAAATTCGAGACGGATGAAAACAATCGAAATGTCGTTACCGTTCATCAAATCGTCAGAGATTTGCAAGGTAATTTGCTCGCAGATGTAACAATTCAGCAAATATTTACTATTGAGAATGGTTCGATCGCTCTTTATGAAATTGGCGAAACCGAAACAATCCAAGAGATGATTCATTCATACGAGAACTCCCTATGAGTAATTGGGAAGGCAGTTAGAATTCGAGCCGTTGCTTTTACCGATCGCAATGAAGAGGGGTTAGTAACTTATGAAATCAGAAGATGTTTTGCAGATTGTGACCTGGTTAGAGCAGGCAGAGATTCCTGTGTGGTTAGATGGCGGTTGGGGTGTCGATGCCCTAGTAGGCCAACAAACACGATCGCACAGCGATCTCGATCTCGTAGTTAGGTTGGAGGATGCTAGTCACATTGAACAGACCCTCGCTATCCATCAGTTTGTTATCATATTGAATGAGTTACCGACACGGTTTGTGATGAAAGATGCTAACTGTCGTAGTGTTGACTTTCACACCGTACAACAGGATAGTAGCGAACAGTTCATTCAAGTCCTGCAAGATGGCACACCTTTTCATTATCCACACAATAGTTTGGCTGGGCAGGGCACGATCGACGGCAATGCGATCTCTTGCATCACACCTGAAGCTCAGATGCTATGTCACACAGGATACCAGCCCCAAGCAAAAGACATTCATAACGTTCGACTATTGCAGCAATACTTCTCTCTTCCACTTCCAGAAGAGTATGTTGGTGTTGTGACAGACTGGTGAAGAATTAACTTAAGCCAAACCAAAGCTATGAATGGACAAAACACCAGTTAGTAGAAATGTTTGCACCCAAATCTCAAAGGTGGCGAGAACAATGCTTAACTCAAGGGCTTGATGTTTGTAAACGAGCCTTGATTGACTGAAAAAGTTGCGACGCTATCACAAACATCGCCATACCCAATACTTGAAAATTACCAGTCGGTCGATCGATCCTGGGATAGAAACAATTAAGCCCCTCTAGACGCTGCAATCAGGGACGATTAGAGTTGACGAAATCTGTCTAGGTTTTTTAACTGTTGTGACTGTTCTTGCAATCGAGTTTCAAGCTTCTGACAAACAAGTTCACATAAATCAAAAATCAATGGAGAATGATGGCTATCTATCTAGGACACGACTATCGCGGGCAAACCGTTTCTTCCATTGAGGAAGAAAAACGCTGGAATCCTCGGTTTGTGGGGCGAAACCGGGATGAGTTTATTGAATTTATGAATGCACTAAATCTGCCCAATCCTCAAAAAATGATGGAAGCCGTGCCAGCTAATGAACGCTGTGGCAACCTCACCTCAATTTCTGCCTAGACCTTCGATCTATTTTATATGGCGTTGAATTGCTTGCAGAGTTGAATTACACTGCGGATTGAACACTCGGCTTCAAGCGATCGCAATACCTAATACTTCAAAATTACCAGTGGGTCGATCGTCCTTGAATTCACGCTCGACAAAAGTAATTTACTCGAAGGAGGAGTTTAGGATTTTCAGGAACTCTTTATGCTGCGGTCTAAATACTCAATAATTCAAATACTCAATAATTCAAAATTACTTTAGCTCAATATTTAGGGGGTAGTTTATTGTTTTTGGGGATTGTATTTTGCTTTATTGGCAACTTAGATCGGTTTCAAAAAAATCGAGAATTAGTTAACCCCAGTCCTCGCGAGGCAATGGAAAGGGCGATGGGTTTCCGAGGAGTTTAATGTTTTTCTGTAAAACGGAAGGCAACCTCTTAAATGTCGAGATAATTTTTACCCTGCCGCGTGGCGTAACTGCAAGTAGAGACACCGTGAAAGGATATTTTTGCAGTACGTTCAATCAATTGTTACCCAAAAGTAAATTGTGAAGCAATGCGCTAAAATCTTTAGTAAATACCCATTAGAGATTTCTCATGAAGATTAAGGCGGTTATCTGGCAAGAAGATGGCGTGTGGTGTGGATCGGTTCCAGCACTTCCAGGTTGTCACACATGGGGAGAAAGTTATGAAGAGTTGTTAGAGATGCTTGAAGATGCTATTCAGGGTTGGCTGGAAGTTGCCAGTCAACAAAATGAACTTGCGCCAGAAAAACAGTTAATTGAGTTATCATTATGAAATCTGTTTCTGGCAAAGCACTCTGCAAAATTGTTGAGCGATATGGTTGGGAGTTAAAAAGAATCACTGGCAGCCATAATATTTATTTTGTGGCTGTTGCAAAACTCAAAAAATCAGATAAGTGCAAGTTAATTAGTTGGATATTGTTACTGAATATTTGCATCGCTTGCCCAATATTTGCACGATCGCCGATCGCGATGTTATGACTGTTTTATTGTTCTAAGTCATAAAGGAAGAATATGCGATCGCTCTTCTTAACTCTAGCTCTTGTTTGTTTCGCCACCCCCGCTGTTGCTGCAACCTGCGAGGAAAGCTTTCAAAAAAAGGGGGACTTTTTCAATGGAACCGCTTTTGCCGCGCGGGTTCAAGTTGAAGAGTTAACCGTAGAGAAAGCATTTTCCCAATTGCGACTCATTTTAGCTCGCGAGGGTATCAAAACTGTCAGTACCGATGTGAGTGCAGGTGTCATGAAAGCTGAAAATCCTGCCACCGCATTTCAGCGGGCTTTGCCGATCGATGTTTTTGCTTCAACGGAAGGCAACCTTTTAAATGTTGAGATGATTTTTACCCTTCCGAGTGGCGTAACTGCAAGTAGGAATACCGTGAAAGGATATTTGTGCGGCGCGCTCAATCAATTGTTGCCCAAAAGTAAGTAGAAGGAAAAAGGAAGAAGGAAGAAGGAAGAAGGAAGAATACTGATTCAGTAAGCTTTTTAGGAGTCCCGATCTTTTTTGAATTAGCTGGACTTACTTACCACTGATTTTAACGAGCGATCGCCCTTAAGTTAGGTGCGATCGCCCTTTGAGTCTTTCCCATTAGTTATTCTAGTTTCGATACTTGCTATAATAGAAGCGAATACTAACCAAAATACGACTCATGTTCAAAACTATCGAAGGCATTTATCAGAACGGACAGATTCAATTAGCCTCGCTACCGCAAGATGTGAGCGATCGCTCCCAAGTTCTCGTTACATTTGTCGATCCGAGTAAAATCGATCCAACTAAACTGCGCGAATTAATCGATCGATTGGAAACAATTGCAGGCATTCAGCAAGGTTTTGAATAACTCAACGCCGGACTTACTCGCCCGATCGAAAATTTTATTGGAGAAATGCAGCAGAAATATGACATTTCAGGTTGAAATTACTTCGATCGCCCTTAACCGCCGATGACCTGGATGAACTCGAAGGTTGATGTGATATTAGAGAACAGTAAGCAAGAAATTTGGACAAAAATAGAAACTTGGCTGATAGCTAATGCTCCCCAAATTCTTGAAGTATTGCAACCGGGAGCTTCTGACGATCGAATCAGTGAATTAGAAGAATTACTCTCGATTCAACTTCCTGAAGATGTTAAGTCTTCTTATCGCATTCATAACGGACAATTTACCTATAATTATGGGTTGATTTACGGGCGGGAATTTCTATCTCTGGCTCGCATCAAAGACGAGTGGGAGTGTTGGAAAGAGCTTCTCGATAGCGGAACTTTTGAGACTGAAGATGGTGAAGATATAGGAAGTGAAGCCGCGCCGGGAATTTGCAATGTGTGGTGGAGTCCCAAGTGGATACCGCTGACCTATGATGGTGCTGGCGATCGTGATTGTTTGGATTTAAATCCTGCAGTCGGTGGGACAGTCGGACAGATTGTCACAATGTGGCATGACGATTCAGAACGCAAGATTGTTGCACCGAGTTTTAGAGTTTGGTTGCAGCAGTATGCCGATCGTTTGGAATCAGGACAGTTGATTTTTTCCGAGAAATATAACTGTATCGTTAATGCAGTTGATGCGGGTCGATCGAACTCTGAGTTTTGAGTTTTAATTGTTCTTGTTTCTATTTCTCGATCGCAAATTTAATATGAGTCGATCGGCTGTTTTTGAGCAATCTAGGAATTGAGAATCGATCGCTCCCGATTGTGGCGTCGCATACAGTTGCTGCTGGGATAGCGAAAATCGGTCGGTAAAGGTATATCATAACCTTAACCGCATCGTTTCTTCCGCAAGGATATGTTCTACTGTTCCAATCCCAGGTGTTCCCATCCTTTCAACCCCGACAATTCTAAATTTTGTCAAAGTTGCGGGTCGCAAAACCTCAGCCCTCTTTTCAGAAACCGCTACCGCGCGATCAGGCTTTTGGGCGAGGGAGGATTTGGCAGAACCTACGAAGCCGTAGATACCGATCGCATGGACGATCCTTGCGTGATCAAGCAGTTTGTTCCCCAATTTCAAGGAACCTCAGCACTAGAAAAAGCTGCCACTTTGTTCCAGCAAGAAGCGAAACGGCTTTACGAACTCGGCGAACACCCTCAAATTCCTCGCTTGATTGCTTATTTTGAACAAGATAAACGGCTGTATTTAGTACAAGAGTTAATTGAGGGGCAAACTTTACTGGCAGAATTAAATCAGCAGGGAGTTTTTAGCGAAGAAAAAATTCGGCAGGTGCTAGCTGATGTGTTGCCGGTGCTGAAATTCGTGCACGATCG
>JALOON010000150.1 GCA_025454405.1 Oscillatoriaceae cyanobacterium Prado104
CGCAGTGAAGTGTTTGACGCAGTGAAGTGTTTGACGCAGTGAAGTGTTTGACGCAGTGAAGTGTTTGACGCAGTGAAGTGTTTGACGCAGTGAAGTGTTGGGTTTCACTTCGTTCAACCCAACCTACAAATTAGTAAATCTATGTCTTTGTGATGACTAACACATTATTTACTTTTTGGTAAGTTATCACTTTAGTCAGAGGTAGAAGTTTATTGATGCTGTTTAGATTGATAAATGTTGAAACATCATCGAAAATTAACTTACGGAGTATTGCTGAGATGAATTTATTTTCTAGCGCGATCGCCCGCATTAATTCCTTTTTTCATGGATTGCAAGTCAAGCGTTTTCTGGCAGTTGCTCTAGTCGGTTTGGTGCTGCTGACTGCCAATGTCGATACTAGCAGAACCTACGGCATGAAATCGGACTCAAAATCTACTCTCAATGACCCTGACAGACCTCAAACAACCCGAGAGTGGAAGCAAGAAGCCCGCGCAACTGAAGATGCGCCGGACGAGAGAATTAAAAAGATCGGTCAAGAGACAGGAGATGCGCTGAAAGAATTCGGTCAAATGTACCAAGATACTGCTAAGAGAAGCGCGCAGGAATTAAAAGACAGTTAAGAAAGATTTTTTTTGGAAAAGGATAGAAATCCCGCTCCTTATATTAGGGTGCAAGATGTGAATTTAACCTCACATTTTGCACTGTTTTTTATACGCTAAAGTGGCGATCGAACAGATTGTTCGGGATTTTTTACACCCTCGATCGTCAAAGTTATACCGATTATCCAAAATTATGCTACAATGCTCGTCAATCTCATCAAGTAGCAAATGTGAATTAAATTAAATCGGCACAACCTACTGTTGTAAAATTTTGGACTATCGGTATTAATTTATGAAAGAATTATTTTTGTCAGTAACCGTTTACTCGCCCCTAATAACTATTAGCAGGTGCCAATCACTTGGGCATCACCGATGTTTATAACCCTGATGGTGCTATCCCCGAGCGCAATAATTCTACACTAGATCGAGCCGTTGGGATTGAAACGATCGCTCGTTGGAGCGGGCTATTTTTGCGAGCGCACCTGCTTGACGATCGAGTTGCTTCTGATTATATTTACTCTCGAGGTGATGCCCTAGATCCGAATGTCAGCGTCACCAGCGTTGCAGTTCCAAAATGGCTTCTTTGAGAAAAACGAAAAGTTGGCGATCGCCCTAAAGCAGGCTAATCTTGCGATAGAATGTAGCCAACAAGGTTTTTCAAATGCATAAAAATTTAAACAGTCTTGTCATAGCAGGCTTGCTGTTCGCCGTTCCTGTTTGTCCTCCCGCAGTTACACAAACCGAACAAACTGCAATTGCCGAAGCTAACCCCAGCCAAAAAACCTTTCTCAAAGATGAACTGTATTTTGGCTTAAGCAAGCCCAGAGGCGAAACAGTTTCCGAATCAGAATGGCAGGAGTTTGTCAAGGAAGTTATCACCCCTCGTTTTCGAGAAGGTCTAACTATTTTGGACGGTTCCGGGCAGTTTCTCAACAGTGCTGGCATTCTGATTCGAGAACAATCTAAAATAGTAATTTTAATTTATGAAAGCAGCCCGGAAAAAGAGCGCTCGGTTAATGAAATTATTGAAATTTACAAGCGCAGGTTTCAGCAAGAATCGGTACTGCGGACAACCGCCAAAGTTCGCATTTCGTTCTGATGGGGCTATCGCATCGCCGTACTTATGATATTATTTGCGGTAATCGAGGTCAGAGCCTTAAAGAAAGTTCAAGAAAGTTAGGGTGCGCTAAGAGGATTGTAATTTGTTGAATGTTACTTTTTGGGTATCGATCGCGCACTGCAAAAAACTCGCAAGAATCACCTGTTAGGGAGAAAACGCAAATATGACTAACGACAGCAGTCAAAAAGCTGAACCGCCCGAAAGCGAAGATGTAAAAAATTTGGACGGCATGGCAAAAGCTTTTATTGTGAACGTGGCTTGGTCCTACGCAGAGGCGTTAGAACGCAGCAAGCGCGCTAAAAACAAACAGAAACCAGCCCCGGAATCGCAACCGGAAACTCAGCCAGAAAAATCCGATCCGGCTCCCGAAAGCGATCGGTAAAATTGATACAGTCGAGAGATAGAGACTGACACGCGGTTGCTCGAAAACCGGGTTTTTGATGAGAATACTTTATAGCAACTCATAAATTCGGTAACAAACCCGGTTTCTTGGCTCTCAGTGCATCCGGCACCGTGAAAGCAGTTTGTACGGGATTTCACGCAAAATTATTTCTATACCTGAAAGGGATTTAATCCAAACAATTTACTGTTTTACCGTTAAAGTGTAAAAGAGAACTAACCAAATTTGAGAGCTGTCTCATGTCTAATTTCAAAATGATCGGCAAAGCGATCGCAGGTGGCCTTTGCTTCGGCATCCTCGCCAGCTTCAACGCTTCACCGGGTCCCGCGTCCGCCTCCGCACCAATAATTGCACAAACAGCAGCCCCAGACACTAGCAAGATCGACCAACAACTCCTCGGCCAGTGGCAAGGAACAGTCCCCTCCGGTCAATCTTTCACCTTCGTATTTGCCCCCGAAGGTAAATTATTTCTCATGGCTAAAGGTCCCGACGGGACAACTCGGGCAAAAGAAATGAGGTACAAAGTAAATTTTGGTGCCAAACCGATGCATTTGGATGTCGGCTTGAGCGATACTGA
This sequence comes from Oscillatoriaceae cyanobacterium Prado104, assembly GCA_025454405.1. Taxonomy (GTDB): domain Bacteria; phylum Cyanobacteriota; class Cyanobacteriia; order Cyanobacteriales; family Microcoleaceae; genus Microcoleus. Next base: position 2,697 of record JALOON010000150.1, read on the forward strand.
AACAGTCGAGACAGTCTTTGAATTGACAGGCGACCGTCAAATGCGCCTCCAGTTGGAAGGTACAAATCCCGGAAAGCCAAGACCCAACGCCTTGAACGAGAAGGCAACAGAGTTTAAAAAGGTATCTGAGGCAACTGTACTGCCTGCCGACGCACAGGTAATAGGTTTCTAAAGCCATTCGGCAAAACAGCTTCTGAAGTAGGAGTGGCGCGCGGTGGTCGAGAAACCGGGTTTTTCGCGAGTATTAAAGGCTCAAATTGAGTATTTTCGCAAAAAACCCGGTTTCTGCGATCGAAGTGAGTAAATCCGATGGAAGAAGAAAGAATCCCAGAAAAATTCATCCGTTCCACCTCCTTCTTCCTCCTTCTTCCTCCTTCTTCCTTCTTCCTTCTTCCTTCTTCCTTCTTGCTGATTCCTTCTTGCTGATTCCTTCGATCGAGCCTGCTACAATCCTCTTAATTTCACCTGAATTTTCTCACTCTTACTTCCATGAACGAAACCGTCCTCGAAGTTCGCAACCTGCGGGTTCAATTTCAATCTGCCGATGCAGGAAACGCGCCTGCAACAGTCAAAGCAGTTGACGGCATTTCCTTTGAGGTCAAGCGAGGGCAGACCCTGGGAATTGTAGGAGAATCGGGTTCGGGAAAATCCGTTACTTCCCTGGCGGTTATGGGTTTGCTGCCTAGTGCGACTGCCCGGATTTCGGGGGAAATTTGGTTTACTTCAGCAGCAGCAGGCGCGAGAAATCAGCCGGTGAATCTGCTGGGAATGCCGGAAAAAGACAAACAAAAATACCGGGGCAGCCAAATTGCGACAATTTTTCAAGAGCCGATGAGCTCGCTCAATCCGGTTTACACCATCGGGTTTCAACTGACGGAAGCAATTTGCTTGCACCAAAAGGTGTCGGAGTCAGAAGCAAGGCGCTTGGCTGCTTCCCTGCTGCAAGAGGTAAAATTGCTGCCCGATGACGAAGAACTCAAACAGCGCTGTTTGGCGGCGCGACGTTCCCGAAGCGAGTCCGCGCCAGTAGATGCCCGAGTTGATGAGGAAGATTTGAGGCGACTGGTCAACGAGCAAAAACAGGCTATGCTCGATCGATACCCGCACCAACTGTCAGGAGGTCAAATCCAGCGGGTGACGATTGCAATGGCGATTTCTTGCAATCCGACTTTATTAATTGCTGACGAACCGACCACGGCTTTAGACGTTACCGTACAGGCAACGATTTTAACTTTGCTGCGGGAATTGCGCGACTCTAGAGACATGGCAATGATTTTTATTACCCACGATTTGGGGGTGATTGCTGAAATTGCTGATGCGGTGGCGGTGATGTATCGGGGCAAAATTGTTGAATGGGCTGTGGTGGAACAAATTTTTAGCAATCCCCAACATCCCTATACGAAAGGTTTGTTAGCTTGCCGCCCGACTCTCGAACGACAACTGCGCCGCTTGCCGACAGTTTCGGATTTTATGGAAGTTACAGAAAATGCTAGCGGCGAATTAGTAATTATTGAAAAAAATCTGGATTTAGAGGGTGAAAGCAGCGGGGGAAATCCGGCTTTTGCTGGGGGAAAATCTCCTAGATTGCCACATATTTCCGGCCCTTTGCTGGCTGTGAATAACTTGCGGGTGGGTTTTCCGGTGCAGGGAATGTTTGGGGAAACTAAACGCTTGTTTATGGCGGTAAATGATATTTCTTTTGAGGTTTATCCGGGCGAAACTTTGGGTTTGGTGGGAGAATCGGGCTGCGGCAAATCTACCTTAGCGAGGGCTTTGTTGCAATTAATTCCGATTCGCAGCGGTAAAGTGTTTTTTGAAGGTCAGGAAATTACGCCTCCGGTACGCAGCAATTCGAGGGGGTGGCTGGCTAATTATCGCTTGCAGAAACAGTACGCGCGCAAGTTGCGGTGGTTGCGTCGGGACCTGCAAATTATTTTTCAAGACCCTTTTAGTTCTCTAGACCCACGGATGAGCGTGGGGGCGACGGTGATGGAACCGATGCTGATTCACCGATTTGGCAAGAGTCAGAAAGAACAGCTCGATCGCGCTGCTTATTTGTTGGAAAGAGTGGGTTTAAATCCCGATTTTATGCGGCGCTACCCTCACGAGTTTTCGGGCGGGCAGCGGCAGCGAATTTGTATTGCTAGGGCTTTGGCTTTGAATCCGAAATTTATTATTTGCGATGAGTCGGTTTCGGCTTTGGATGTTTCGGTGCAAGCGCAAGTTCTAAATTTGTTGAAAGAGTTGCAAAATGAGTTCGGATTGACTTATATTTTTATTTCTCATGATTTGAGCGTGGTGAAGTTTATGAGCGATCGGGCGATCGTGATGAACAAAGGTAAAATTGAGGAAATGGGGACGGTAGAACGCATTTACAGACAGCCGCAGCAAGCTTACACGCGACAGTTAATTGCTGCAATTCCTGCCGGGAATTTGGAGAGAATTCGAGAACAGCAATCGGGACGTTCTGCTGCTGCGCCTGTAGCGACAACTGTGCCTTCATCGCCAGCAGATGAATCGCAATCTGCTTGAGAAGGACTTCAGTCCTTAAAAATGCGAACTCCCTTCGACACTACAGGTTTGTAGTGATGACTTCAGTCCCGATCCCAAATCCCAGTTTCTTACCCCTCGATAAATCATCTGCAGGGAAGCAGAGTAATGGCGATTCCTTCCCTGCGCTCGCAATGACAATAACGGGGGCGATCGACCAGGATTGGGTATTACAAGCCCACATTCCGCACCCTCAACTGGCACGCACAGGGCTGGGCGGCTCCACTCATTCGATCGCGCACCCGCCCACCTGAGTAGAAATACCTGGTCTGCCGCGCTCGCTCTCCGGTAAAAAAATATTCTCACCACCAACTTTCGGAGCGATCGAACACAAGGTAAAATGAGGTACGATTGTTCTGCATTCTGTGGTGCATTCGCAGCAGCAGCAGCTCATCGTTTATCCAAACAGCTAAAATATTACAACTTAACCCAAATTAGCAGCCGACAAGTCACAGTCAAGCCTGATGCTAAATCCCCAACAAGTGCTACTGGTAAATCGGGTGCGGTTTTGAGGTTTAAAGTCCAAGCCCAACTCGAAGCAGATGCTGGTACGATCGAGCGAGAAACAAAAGCTTGTGGCAGATTTATTCTGGCAACTAATGTGCTGAAACCCCAGGAATTACAGCCGGATGAAATGATTGTTAAATATAAGGAACAGCAATCAACTGAAAGAGGGTTTGGCTTCTTGAAAGACCCACTATTTTTTGCGGACAGCGTGTTTCTTAAATCACCGGAAAGAATCGAAGCTTTGGCATTAATAATGGGCTTATGTTTGTTGGTCTATACTTTAGGTCAAAGGTTATTGCGTCACAGCTTGCAGCGCACGAATTCACAATTAAAAAATCAGTTAGGCAAGCTAACCAACCGACCGACTCTCCGTTGGATTTGCCAAATATTTCAAGGAATTCATGTTGTCATTGTTCGA
>JALOON010000095.1 GCA_025454405.1 Oscillatoriaceae cyanobacterium Prado104
CCGAGAAGTTGCTAACCTGTTGGGTTGGAAGAAAGAGAAAGTAACTCACGTTGCCAAAAGATTGCGCAAGAAGGGATTGGGCGATCGCATCAAAGTACAAAATTTGGAAGAGCAAATTTTAGAGAAATTGAGGCAAAGTACGGAACCGATTTCTGCTTATCAAATAGCCCAAGAGTACCTATCGATTAACGCACCGTGGATATCTATAAAGCTTGGCAAACTTGTCAAGCTCGGTCTGGTGCGAGTAATCGAGCGGAAGTTGCAACCGTACTTGTATGAATTGATGGAGGAAAGCAATGAGAATTCTAATAGTTGATACGGAGACAACGGGGATAGATGAAGGTTCCGAGGCGATCGAATTGGCAGCAACTTTATACCAGATAAACAGCAATCCGAAGCTCACCGGGGCGATCGCCTCGGTATCGACATTGCTTTCGATCGAAGGGAAAAATGATGCCGGGGAAATTAACGGCATCAGTGACAAATTAAGTTACGATTCGCGATCGATTTTTCCGGCAGTAGTAAATGCAATTTGCAATTTAGTCGAACAAACCGATTATGTGGTGGCGTTCAACGCGGAGTTCGATGCGCCGTACTGGGAAAAAATAGTTGGAGGATTGCCCTGGATTTGCGCGATGAAAGACTTCGACTGGGGACATCCCAAGAAGCATTTCACGTTGGTTGAACTGGCAATTTGGTTGGGGATTGGAGTTAGCTGCGCGCACAGGGCAGGTGACGATGTTCGGCTGTTGGTAGAGTGCTTCAACCGAATCGATCGGCTGCAAGAGAAGTTCGATCGGGCAGTAGTGCGATCGAAGTCACCGTTGTGCGAGCTCGTAGCCCTAGTCAGTTACGGCAACCGCGAGTTAGCCAAAAATGCCGGGTTTGGATGGGACGGCAACCGCAAGCTGTGGGTCAAGCAGGTTCGCGAGTGCGATTTGGATTGGCTGGCTTATGAGGAGTTGACTTTCAATGTTGAACTGATGGAGAAAAAATCATGAACGCGATCGCGAGAATTATTGCCGAAGTTGATGGAGTCGAATTTTACACTGACGCTGCCACTGGAAAAAGCGGCATCAGCCAGACTGGGCTAGCCGTGCTTTGCGGAGTAAGCAGGCAGAGCATCTCAAAGCTAATAAATTCGTTGTCAACCAAATGCCCTTCGGAATGGCTGGAACCTATAGCCCATCGGGTTGCAGCCCTGTCAACCAAAACTGTTTCAGGCTTAATTTTGTACGCTGACGAACTCTGCATTGCAGTTATCCGCCATTACTGGCTGGCAACCTCAATCTCAGCAAGAACAGCAAGAACTTCCCTGGCAACCGCTGCCATTCTATCCAGACATGACTCGGGAAACCTTCGACGCTGCCGGAGGCAGACCAGCAGTATTTCTCAGAATCCCCCCACACCCGCGCCATGAGGCAGCAAGCCGAAAAGTACGAAATAGAGCTTTATGCCAAACGGGTTGCGATCGCGCGCTCCATAGCCGTTGCAGACCCCCCGATCGCCCGACCATGACTACCAAAATCAACGGCAAATTTTACCCGCTGCAACACGCGGAATGGATAAAAGCCATGCAAAACCTCAAACCCGCCGAAATCAACGTTTTGTACTACATCCGCACTCTCGATCCGATGGCTGATGGCGTTGAAGTCTCCGCTGCTGCGATCGCCAGAGCAATCTCAACTCCAGATAAAAAAGTCTGCCGCCAAACCGTCAGCCGAGCGCTCAAAGCTTTAGATGCCAAGGGTTACATCGATATGGAAATCCTTACAGCCAAGGTATCAATCAACGGCGGCGGTATCAATGCCTCTATCATTCAATTCCCAACATCCCAGACCCCGATCCAAAGTGCCGATCGATATTCCCTCGATCGAGATTCGTTAGCGAAGCTTACCGAAGGTATCGAATCTCCAGCCCGGTGTGTGGAAACTTCAGCGGTGCGTACAGACACCGAGCGGTGCGTACAGACACCACAAGGAATCTCTACGCACCACGCACGGATCTCTACGCACCGCGCAAAAAACTCGGAAGCATCGCAGTGTAAGGGTTTCAGCGAAAATCAACCTCATATAGACTTTAAAGACTTTAAAGACTCTCTCTCAGACTGCGAGAGAGCGAGTTTTTTAGATTTTGTTCGAGAGAAAACTTGTTCTCTACCGAGAGCGATCGTCTCGATCGGAGATTATCTCGCAGCGCCAGATTCTTCAGGAGAGCCGAGATACAAGTCGTTTTGGGAGGCATTTGAAAAAAGTTCCGCGGGCGCGCCGGTTCGCGATTCGCGCCTGGAATCGGAACTGACCCCAGAACTGTATGCCGAGTGGGAACAGATATTTTTGTCGCCGCAGTTCGATCGAGATTTTAGGAAGTTCGCAGAAGTTGGACCCGGAACCAGCGAACTCAGAGACAAATTTTGCCAGCGGTGGCAAAACGAAAATTTTCGATCGCCCTTTGCAGACATGGAGATTTCAGAGGAGCAGATGCGCCAAGCCAATCGAGAAGCGCGGGAACGAGCCAAAGTTCAACTGCAAGAAAGATTAGCAAGAAAGATTAGCAAGGATAAATAAACAATGAAATGCATTATTTGCGACGGCGAGATGCAACTGCAACAAACAGAGCCCGAGCGAATCGACAACCTTCTGATTAGAACCGGACATTGGGAATGTCAGTGCGGGTACGCTCGCCCCGTTTATCAAAAATTTCCATTGCAATTCGATCGCGATGAGTTGGTCAAATCGCAACAGTGTTTTTGTTGCGAGGACAGCGGCGCAATTATCCCGCGCTATGTAAGGAAATACATCATGGATGATTACCAAAATCACGATCCTCCGGTGATTTGTACTCGCTGCCAGAAAGGCTCTCATCTTAAAGGATTGGGATGGGACATTGCCACAAAATTGCAATGCGAGAGAATTCACTCAATTGAAATTAAAAAAGTGAATTTTACGCCAATTACCAACGAGCAAAAGGAGCAATTGCAATCAAAAATAGCAGCTTTATCGCAATCTAACTCACCAAATAAGTCACTAGAATTTACAGATGTTGAGTGGTAAAAATGAAAATTGAATTAACAATCGAGCAGCAATTTAGATTGAAAGTATGTGCCGAACAAGCGCAACAACTTTCCCCCGAAGCCGCTCGAATGATGGTCGTAGAACTCATGCGCCAAAACATGGTGAAAGACAACGCAATCAGAGATTTATTGAGAGTAAGTAAATGAGCAATTTTATAGATGCAATTGGCGCTTGTAAAATATTGAATTGCAGCAGCCGATCGCTCTTGCGATACAGGCAGCAAGGCAAGCTCTTAGAAGGCATTCACTGGGGGCGCAATCCCAGTTCAAAAGTGTTGTACGATCGAGAACTGCTAGAAAATTTAGTAGTTTGCGGGGGGGATGTTAACCATCCCGACCATCAGAAATTCATTCAAAGGATTCTTCTCGATCGACCTGAGAATCAAAATCAGAAAAAGAAACAGAAGGCAAAATCTCTGGAAGTTGGGGCGGCCTAACAGTACCGACATAATGTTCGTAGAGAGTGCGGACGTTGTGGCCGGTAAGCTGCGCCAGTTCGGCAGGATTCATGCCTTTATCGATCGCGTGACTGATGAGCGTGTGCCTGGTAGTGTACGGCCGGCGGTAGTCAATTCCCAATTTAGCTAGAGTCGGTTTCCAGTAGCGGTTGTTGAAATTTTTGGCATCGATCGAACTTCCCTCGATGCTGGTAAATATTAGGTCATCGGACAAAGTTTCCGGCTTCTTCCGACGCAACAACAACTGTTGCAGCATCGGCGTGAGAGTTATCGAACGTCCTCGATGCCGCTTGTCGCCCTTGCGGGTTTGTTCCGAATCCATGCTCTCGCCGATCCAGATTTTCGAGCAGTCCGGCGAACAGTGCTTCCATTGCAGCGCAGCAGCCTCGCCCGTGCGCAAACCGACGCCGAATTTAAATTCTACATAATCGGCATAGTGAGAGATTTGCCCGTTCGATCGAAACTCGCGGACGATCGCTTCAATTTCTGCTGCGGTAAACGGCTGTGGTTTCTGCCTCGGCGGTACTTTTACTTTTACATCTGTCCAGGGATTCTCTGCTACCAACTTTTTCTTAATTCCCCAATTCCAGCAAGCCTGCATCATTGCAATCCGTTCCCGCACAGTCACCGGTTCTAAATTTGCACCCAGATTTGCACCCAACCAATCGCGAAAGTCCTCAGCAACAGCATCAGTAACAGCAATTGCAGTTTTGTTCCTGAAAAACTCAGTAACGTATTTTTTTGTTCCTTGATACTTGGTAAAAGTTTTCGGACACAGATTGCGCTGCTTCCAGGAACAAAAGCGATCGAAAAGTTCAGTAACGGGGATTGATTCTTGTTTCTGTGGTTTGTATTTAGCAAGTGTTGGGTCAAAGTTGTTGGAAGCAATATCGAGTTCGATCGTCCTGGCTTTGATTTGAGCAGCCTTGCGGTTGGGCAACGAATCGGGAAGTTCCAGGCTCAGCCAGAAACGCTTGCCTTGCCACGACCATGCCAGTCGCAGGCGATCTTTGATAACCTCTATGCGTACAGTTCCTTTGGGCATTTTTACAGGATCGCAATCGGATCGCACTTTGTGTCGGCTTGTGTCGTATCATGTCACCCCTTATTGAGAATGCCAAATCCAAGCATTCAGGCATAAAAATAGCGGAACCCTTTATCTCTCAAGAGTTCCGCAATCGGAGCGGCGGGATTTGAACCCACGACCCCCACTACCCCAAAGTGGTGCGCTACCAAGCTGCGCTACGCCCCGACAGCTTTACAAGCCTAACACACCGATCGCCAAAATGTCAAAAAAAATGTCAAAAAACTTTGAGAACTTTTGCCGCCTGCACCAAACCGGGCACCGCAGCCGCCGGCCAAAAACCCTCGCACCTCCTCCCAGAATTCAAAATTAACTGCACGCTGCAGGCTTCGGGATACCCTTCTACCTGCAACCACAGCAAATCGCTTTCAGCTTCTATGGCAATTTTCTCTTCATCCATCAACTCGTTTGCCATTTGACTCATTGTGCCGACTAACTGTCCCAACAGCCGACAAAAATCTTCTAACTCGGCTTCCGTAAGTTCGATCGCCCAACCGTCGCCCGCCACTAAGCCTTTAAATTCCTCGGCTTCAGAATTCCATCCCAAACGCCACCCATTACCACTCTTAATTACAGGTCCCACAGAATGTCTTTAACTCAAAACTCAAAATTTAAAACTCAAAACTTTTCTTAACTGTCAACTGTTTAAGGTATCAGCAACTGCGCGTCTCCCGGTTGCGGTTGGGTAATTGATGGGGAGTTCGATCGCCCCTCCGGTTGTTCTCTCGCAGCAGGTGTCCGCGCGCTGCCGGTATTCCCAGTAAAAACATCCACCAAAGCTTGAACCAAAGCATCGCGCTGAACTCTATTTAAACTTTGAATAATAGCCCGATCGCGCTCCATCGGATTTTCTCGCAAAACGTCACCGCCCGGATAAACGCTTTCTACCAAATAGTCGGGAGTCGCCCCCAAATAATCAGCTAAACTCAACTTCCAATCAAAGCGAAAATTTGGCGGTCGCCCTTTAACAAAAACATGATACCGAATCAAACGCGAGACTAAAGTATTGTTAGGATCTGCTTTTCCTGTTTCCTTAGAAATATAATTATTTTCCATCGGCAAATCCGGCAATTTTTCGTACACCAACTTCCACGCATCTTGCACCCTAATTTGCTGCGTCTCGGATTGTTGGGCGAGTTGGATATTCGCTACCTGCGAAGGTTCTAAAGCTGACAAGCTTAATTCGCCCGATTCCAACACCCAACTCAAAAGCGTGAAAATTGCCACGCTTAAAGTTACTAATAAAAAACTCAGGGTTAACTTTAATTTCTTCACCGTTTTGACGATCTATTTAGCAATAAAATTCGATCCCCCCTAGCCCCCCTTAAAAAGGGGGGGACCGGAAGTCCGCCCCTTTTTAAGGGCGGGGACTGGAAACCTCTTGAAGTCCGCCCCTTTTTAAGGGCGGGGACTGGAAACCTCTTGAAGTCCCCCTGGTTAAGGGGAGGACTGGAAACCTCTTGAAGTCCCCCTGGTTAATGGGGGGAGTGGAAACCTCTTGAAGTCCCCCTGGTTGAGGGGAGGACTGGAAAACTCTTGAAGTCCCCCTTTTTAAGGGGGATTTAGGGGGATCTAGACTTGAAATAAAAACGAGAGATACAAAGGATTTCAGACTTAATTTAACACCAACGAACAGTGCTGTGTCCTTGCAATTCGATCGGAATTATAGAATCGATCGCCCTTGAAAACGCGCGCGATCGAAACTCCCGCAATCTCTCAGTCTAGATATCTCCGATAATTTCCGGCTGCGTCAACTCGTCCGACATCTCAAATATCGCCCGCATCACCGGTTTCATTTGATGGTCGTCCATATTGTCGAAATCTTCATAACGCCGCCGTTTTGCCCGATTTGCCACTTGCACCGTAATCCGGTAGCGGTTGGATGCAGCATTGATCAGGTCTTCCGCCCGCCTGGTTAGCTGGGTTGAATCGAAAGTTGGACGCTTAAGCATGAGACTACCCACTTTATCTAATGTTACATTTTAGTTTAATATCTCCAAATTCCTAATTTCTTCACTGAGTATTATTGCTTATGCAGGCAGCAACAGCCTATTCTTTTCCTCTCTTGCATTTGAAAAATTCGCATCCCTTGAAATTAGTAGCTTTCGGGGACAGCTTAATCTACGGTTTCGGCGACGGTGTGGGCGGCGGCTGGGTGGAAAGGCTGCGGCGGCAGTGGATGTTTCCCGAGAGTCAGGGACACGTACTCTACAATTTGGGAGTGCGGGGCGATCGGGCTTATCAAGTCTCCCAGCGTTTGGAAAATGAATTTCGCCACCGCGGCGAGCTCAGAAATCGCGTCCCGGATGCGATGATTCTTTCGGTAGGCCTCAACGATTCAGCGAGAGTGCAATCGCCCAAGGGCCGAAGTTACACTGATTTTGAACATTTTAAAACTGTTTTGGATCATTTGTTAGATATTTCTACTCAACTTTGCCCGGTGATATTTGTGGGGATGGTGCCTGTTGATGAAAGTAAAATGCCTTTTCAAAATTGTTTGTATTACAGTCATTCCGATCAGTATCGTTACAAGGAAGCAACAAAATCCGCTTGTCATTTGCGGGGGATTCCTTATTTAGATATTTTTGATAAATGGTTGAATCGCGGTCATGATTGGTGGCGATCGCGCTTGATTTGCGACGGGATTCATCCCAATGTTGCGGGCTATCAATCTTTGTTTGAAGATGTGATTGGTTGGGAGCCGATCGCCAGTATCAGTCGTTAATTAGTTGAAAATTGTAGGGGCGGTGCCCCCGTGCCCGCCCGATCGTTGAAAATTGTAGGGGCGGTGCCCCCGTGCCCGCCCGATCGTTGATTCGGAAAGCAGGTAACAGCCAGCAGTGCGATCGTCCCCGATCGCGATCTAACTTCCCCAAATTACACGATTAAATCTTCGATCGAGAATTTCAATATATCGCACAGGGCTTTCATCTGTACTGGGTAAAGCTTGGGATGGGAATGTTGCTGAGATCCGTCATTTGCGACCAACTATGAAAAAAGTCATGTTTTCCTGCCAAACACCTCGCTCAGTTGCCCTAACTTGGACATCTTCACCATAACTTTCTATTAGATCGTTCAACTGTTCGGATGTCAAGTTCACAAGTTGATTTTCAGTAGGATGAAACCACATTCCATTCCACTGTTTGGCTTGCTCAATATCTTGATAAAATCCCATCTGTTCTGATTTAATTTCGATATTTTTAAACCCAACTTCTTCTAACAAATGTCGGCATTGCTCCTGAGTTCCTGTAAGTTCGTTGATGTTCAATAATTTCACTCCCATCTTGGCAGCAACTTTAATGATGTGCGGCGTAGCAAAAGATTGGTTTGAGCAACATGAAAATCCTATATTCCCACCTTTTCTCAGCCAACTATACCAATTGTTTAATGTACCTCGAATATCCCTGAAGTAGACAATGGCTGACGAACAAAGAACTAGATCGAAGCTTTCACCATCAAAACTTAAATCCTCGGCGTCCGACTCAATTAGCTCAATATTTTGCAATCCTAATTCTTGGATTTTTTGCTGTGCTTGGCAGAGCATTCCGCTGGAAAAGTCTACTCCGATGACTTTACCTTCACTGCCGACTGCTTGTGCTGCTGCGATCGCGATTATTCCCGTACCTGTCGCAATATCCAGCACCTTTTGTCCCGGTTGAAATGCGATGAGATCGAGAAGAGGAAGGGAACGGCGAATCGTGTATTCATTGTCATAGCTAGTTCTACCGTTGAAAAAATCAATAACGGTTTGTTTGTATTGTGTTTCGTACTCCAAATTTTGCATGACTGCGATCCTCAATCGTGTTAATCGATATAATTTCCATCTCTCGACTTACAGATTCAAGTTACTGTCACAATCTCTAATGGAAATCCACCTAACAATTTGTTGTACTGATTGTTGTACGGGGTTTAACTATAGGTCTAAATACTGCATTATAACTCCAAAATTAATATTTCCACCAAGGCGATCGAATGTCAAGAGAGGTTGCTGTTTTTCTAAAATAGCGCGATCGTACTATTCGATCGATTTCAGGATGCGTGCATTCTATTATGTAGGGTGCGCAGTGCGCGCTCTACTTGGCTATCTATGGTGCGCAGTGCGCACCTTACTCGATCGTTTTTGCCAGAAACCCGGTTTCTGACATAGCTACAAGGTTTCGGATCGATCGCACCTACCCCGCAGATAAAGGAGATAAGGAACATAAGGCTTTTAAATGTTTTAAGCTATTTAAAACCCACCTACCAAAATAAATATTTTTTTTAAATCCCGTATCTTCCCTACCGGGCAAAGAACCAGCGGGAATAATTAGTAAATAACAGAGCAACAAGCCTCAAACAACTGGTTAGCTGTAAATAGGAGAAACTAAAAATGACTGTATTTCACCGCATCAAATCCGGCACATCTATTGTATTAGCACTCTCGATCGCGGGTACAACCGCCGCCCCGATGCTAGTTCCCGCGCCAGCTTTTGCGCAAACAGCTTTTTCTGATGTTAACAATAACTACTGGGCAAAAGACTTTATTAATGAACTATCGGACAGGGGAATTATTAAAGGATTTCCTGACGGTACTTTTCGACCGGATGCACCCGTTACTAGAGCCGAATTTGCAGCGATGATCCGTTCTTTGAGAAAGCCAAAAACTCGCGCTGCTGTCAATTTTGTGGATGTGCCATCGAATTTTTGGGCGCGGGGGGCGATCGCGGAAGCCTATGAAATGCAGTGGATGGCGGGCTATCCCGGCAATGTTTTCAGACCGCAACAACAGATTCCCCGCGTGCAAGTTGCTGTTGCTTTAAATAACGGATTGGGCTACCAACCTACCTGCAATTTTGAAGATGTTCTCAGCTACTACAACGATGCTAGCAATATTCCTAATTATGCCCTGACAAGCGTTGCTGCTGCTACTGAAAAAGAGTTAGTTGTCAGCTATCCCAACCCTAAATCTCTCAATCCTAACAGGTCAGCAACTCGGGCGGAAGTAGCTGCTTTTATCTATCAAGCATTAGTCAGTACGAACCAAGCGCAAGCAATTAATTCTCCCTATATTGCTAGAGTTGATGTTGGCTCAAATGTAGCGGTGAAAATTCCCAGCGGTACTGCTATCCCGCTTGAGTATGCAAAAGACAAGATTTTGCTCGGTCCCAATGACAAATCTCCCTTAACGCTGACAGTAGCTGACAATATTACTGACAGTAGTGGCAAAGTGTTAATCCCGGAAGGCTCGAAAGTTAGCGGCGAATTGCGATCGACCTCAAACGGCGTGCAATTTGTAGCGCAAGAATTAAGCATCATCAACGGTACGAGAATTCCTCTCAATGCAAATTCGCAATTGATTACCAAAAAAGAAAGCGTTTCTCGGGGAATTAATGTTGGCAATTTGATTAAGAATACGGCTTTGGGTGCAGCAGCAGCGGCGGCAATTGCCGGAGTTACGGGCGATCGGGCGATCGCGACTGAAGAGGTGCTCGGCGGTGCGGGAATTGGCAGTTTAGTCGGAGTGTTTTTGGGTCGAGATAAAGTCGATTTGTATGCTGTTAATCCCGATACCGATTTAGATTTACAGTTGGATGCCGATCTGGTGGTTGATGCTGGTAGCAGCAATATTTGTCGGGTTCGGTAAGTTTTTAGAAAGGACGTTAGCGATCGAATATTTTGCGATCGCACTTCTCTCAAGAAAGGGCGATCGCTTTTTTCTTGAAGTAGCAGAAAGGACGATCGCCCTTAAAAATTACTCTTTCCAGTGGATACATACAGAAGTTTTCAGGTATCTGACGTATAGAGAAACCCGGTTTTTGTAGGGGCGGTGCTCCCGTGCCCGCCCCGGGCTTCTAGGCGTAATTCACAAACTTGAAAACTGCTGTATCTGCAGCCGTCAAGTGCGCGCCTGCACCCTACAAAATCAGTTAAAGTATTAAAATTCACCCAGAGCCAGATTAAAACCCATGTCACTCACCGAACAAATCCTCTCTCAAGTACCAGGAGACGCCCTCGGAGGCTTGCGCAAAGTCGATCGACTCTGGCAAAATCTCAAACAAAACACTGCACCCCCACCCCAAGCCGTAAAACACAGCCAACAACCCCTCGAAACCCTCGATTTCGACATAGTTATTAGCGGCGGCACCCTCGGAATCTTAATCGGTGCAACCCTAGCCCAGCGAGGTTGGCGGATTGCTTTAATCGAACGCGGCATCCTGCGAGGGCGCGACCAAGAATGGAACATTTCTCGCAAAGAATTAGATGAGTTCTTAGAATTAAATTTACTGTCAGTTGCGGAAATCGAAAAAGCGATCGCGACCGAATACAACCCAGCCAGAATCAGTTTTACCGACACTCCCGACATCTGGATTCGCGACGTACTCAACATCGGTGTAGACCCAGTTTACCTCCTCGAAACTCTCAAACAACGATTCCTCGAAGCAGGAGGTAAACTGTTTGAAAACGCGCCATTTCAAACAGCAACAATTCATCCAGATGGTGTGGCATTAGCAGCGGCAAGCACAGAGTCGCCAGCAGTGCCAACAGTGTTTAAAACTAGATTGTTACTAGATGCAATGGGGCATTTTTCTCCTATTGTCCGCCAAGCAAGACAAGGGAAAAAACCCGACGCGGTATGTGTGGTAGTCGGCAGTTGCGCTACAGGATTTACCAAAAACGAGACAGGCGATTTATTTGCATCTTTTACCCCAATGCAAAATCAGTGCCAGTATTTTTGGGAAGCATTTCCCGCGCGAGACGGGCGCACGACTTACTTATTTACCTACATAGATGCCGACTCGGAAAGATTCAGTTTAGAAACGTTTTTTGAAGAGTATTTGCGCCTGCTACCGCAATATCAAAACGTCGAACTCGAACAGTTAAAATTTCAAAGGGCGCTTTACGGATTCTTCCCCTGCTACCGCCAAAGTCCCCTCAAAACGCCCTGGAATCGGATTCTGCCGGTGGGAGACAGCAGCGGCAGCCAATCACCCCTCAGTTTCGGCGGTTTTGGGGCGATGGTGCGCCACCTCAAACGCTTGACTTTGGGAATTCATGAAGCACTAACTAGCGACTGTCTCGACAAAAATTCCCTAGCACTTTTGCAGCCCTACCAACCAAATTTATCAGTTACTTGGTTGTTTCAGCGATCGATGAGTGCGAGGATAAATCAAAAAGTAGATTCTAACCAAATCAATCAACTTTTGGCTGCTGTATTTCAAGTAATGGAAGATTTGGGAGAACCCGTTCTCAAACCATTTCTTCAGGATATAGTGTTGTTTCCGGCTTTATCAAAAACGCTGTTTAAAACTGCAATTAGCCATCCCGAAATTGTTTTGAAAATTATCCCGCAGGTGGGGATAGGTAATTTATTTGATTGGATGGTTCATTATGTAAATTTGGGAATTTATACGGGATTGCAACCTTTGGGGAAAGCTGTTGAACCGCAGGTAAAAAATTTATCTCCCCAGCAGCAATACTATTTTCATCGGTTAATTGAAGCGTGGGAATACGGCGCGGGCGGGGATTATTAATCTCTTGGGGATTTTTCGTGGGATTGGGGCGGGTTTATTTAACCTGTTTGCCAGCTTCAAAACTGTTGGCGAACCCGCCTCTACGGGATTATTGAATATATGAAATTGAGAAATCTCATCAGCCATTCCTCGGCGAGATATTAATGGCGATCGCTCGAACATGGGATAATATCCAAGATATTGACATCGGAATTGTACCACGGACGATATCGCGGACGATCGCACTGCACGCAGCCATCACAAATGTTGGATAATTAAAGGTCGGAATATTTGATAAGCCAAAACTAGGACGATCGGAACTATTATCGGAATAGTAACTAGCAGTCCCCATTTGCCGAATCTCAGTTGTTGAGCGTCGGATTTAAGCAGGGCGATCGTGGCTGCAATTCCCATTAGTATCCAGAGGATGCCGAAGGCTATGAATACTGTGTATCCTGCGTATTGCACTTTCTCTCTTTGCTGTTAAAAAGTTCTGTCTTTAATTTTAATTACAGTCTGTTTGTGCGGGCATCTTCTAATAGGCAGATCGCATTTAGCAAACGCGATCGCAAAATTTTAACTAGGTTCGATCGCGAATTTTGGCTCGGTTCGATCGCTTGCCGGGACCCTCGCACTGCCCCATCCTCCCCGTATTTTCTCGTTACCAGGCTCTGCCTGGTAACGCAGATCCCGAGGCTCTGCCTCGACTCCCAAAATTTTAAATATCTTTAAATACCTACCAACAACAACAGCACCCTAGCCTTATTTGCCGAGCGGTTTCCTCTTGTTAAAACTTCGATGCGGAGTTGCAATCAATTCTCTGATTTACTTGCATTGCTCCCCTCTAATTATTTGAGGAAATATCAGCTTTGTTGGTGGGTGCCGTTATTGGTTTTTGATGAGACAGATTTGAGATTATACAGCGTTTTTACTCCTTGGTTGAACTTTGTGTTGAACTTTGTTAACTAATTTGTTAACTAAACTGTGAACTTCGCTGCTGTATCTGTCAGAGAAGCTTTTTTGTTCGCTTCATATTATTAATTTAGCACCTTCTCCAGACAGTGCAAGTACCTGCAACTAAACTTTACTTTTTGATAGATAACTACTTATAAATATGAAGTTAGATAAAGCATAGGATTTTCTACTCAGACAAACAACGGGAGTGCGGAATTCAAGCAATCGCGACACTCGAACTCGGATTGCAAGGTATTTCGCACTGCCAAATAGTAGGAAAGATCGGGGTTTTCTCAAATAACGCACTCTACTATATAACAAGATGCGATCGGGGTTTGAGCCCAAAAATAGTAGAGTCCGACTGTACCAGCTACTGGGGAAAGAGTCATAATATTTGTATGAAAACAACCAAACTCATCAAATTGTGCGCTCTATCGCTGAGCGTCTTTCTGCTGTGCAGCAGTGCAGTCTGTGCGGAAGCGACAGCAAATCCCCAACCGCAGCAAACTCATACTAATCGAGAAATCCTGCAACAATTAGTCAAGGCAAGAGTTGTATATTTAGGAGAAACTCACGATCGCGCTGCCGACCAGCAAGCTCAACTAAAGATTATCCGAGAAATGCACCGCCAAAATCGGAAAATTGCGATCGCGATGGAAATGTTTCAGCGGCCGTTTCAAGGCGCGATCGACAGCTATTTGGCTGGCAAACTTACAGAAGAGCAATTAGTCGATCGCACAGAGTACGATCGCAGGTGGCGTTTTCCCTGGGAATCCTACGCCCCTTTTTTGCGGTTTGCCAAAGCAAATCAACTGCCTGTCCTCGCATTAAATACACCGTCGGAAGTTACTAGAAAAGTTGCCAGAGAAGGATTAGAAAGCCTGAGTGTGGAGGAAAAAAAATACATTCCGCCCATCTCGGAAATTCGCACCGATAATGCTGCATACCGCCAAATGCTGCTCGAAGTTTTCCAGCAACATCAAAAAGCCGGACAGGGCAACAGTACTGCTTTTGAAAGATTTTTTCAAGCTCAAGTTTTGTGGGACGAAACTATGGCAGAAAAAATCGCTGAATTCGTCAAAGCCAACCCCGATTATCAAGTTGTAGTGTTGGCTGGGAAAGGGCATATTATTTACGGTTACGGCATTCCCAGCCGCGTTGAAAGGCGTTTGGGCAATGGTAAAATACAGCAGCGATCGGTTGTATTCAGTTCCCCGGAAAATGCTGCTTTGTCTGCGGATAAACGCATTGCTGACTTTGTTTGGCAGCATTCGGAATAGTATAATTTTAATAGCAAGCAATTATCTGAAACAGCCAATGACTAACCAACCAAAAATACTCGCATTTGCCGGAAGTACCCGCGAAGCATCCTATAACAAATTGCTGGTAAAAGTTGCGGCTGCTGGCGCTAGGGCGGCGGGTGCCGAAGTGACTTATGTAGATTTGCGCGATTTGCCGATGCCGCTGTTTGACGAAGATTTGGAAGCCAAAGAAGGAATGCCAGCAAATGCCCAAAAATTGAAGGAATTGATGGTAGCGCATCACGGATTTTTGATCGCTTCTCCCGAATATAACAGTTCGGTTACAGCCGTGCTGAAAAACGCGATCGACTGGGTATCGCGCCCCGCACCGGGGGAACCCAGATTGGCGGCATTTACGGGCAAAGTCGCAGCAATTATGAGCACTTCTCCAGGAGGATTGGGCGGTTTGCGGGGATTAGTTCACTTGCGATCGATCTTGGGGAATATTAATGTATTGGTACTGCCGGATCAACAAGCAATTCCTCAAGCTTTTGAAGCATTTAATGCTGAGGGTACGATGAAAGATTCCAAACAGCAGCAATCTGTGGAGAATCTAGGTGTTAAATTGGCTCAGATGCTGTCAAAATTAATTGCTTGAAGTATCGATTTTTTCTTTGTTATTAGGTGCTATCTATCTGGCGGTAACAGCATCATTATTTAGCACCGATATCTTGTGGGATAGGTGCGATCGGAGTTTCCGATGTTGACATTTCTTTGAGCGCTTTTTTTCGTTTTCTTTCGCGCAATCTTGCTGCCGCTCGTTTGACAGATTCTATTTCCTCAAAATCTACCTGCATCACAGCAGTCTTAAACTCCAAACCCAAAGCCAAGCTGATATCCAGAATTTCCCTCAAAGTAGCGTCCAGATATTGTTTTTTCTCGTATTCCTCGATCCGTTTTGGGTCCATATCCAAAATTTCCGCTACTTCTTCAACGCTCATTTTGGCTGCCATCCGAGCTTTAATTAAAGCCTCTGACAGGCTATTGAAAGCCTCAAGCCCAAATTCGATCGGCTCGCTCTTGTCCCATGCCATCAATTTTTCATATTCCGCTATTTCTTCATGCAATTGATCCAAATGGCGCTGAATCGAACCTCTACCCGCATCCCATTTGAGAAAGTCCTTTCTTTGCGCTTCTTCATCCCGATCCATTGCAGCTATAGTTTTGTTGAATTTTCGGACCCAATCTTTGCTGACTTCATACTCAAATTCATCTTTAATCATGGTTCCCACCTCATTAAATCGATTGCTATAATTCCTTTCTTCCTTTGTTTTCTATCTTTTTGAAAAAATTCAAAGGAATTTTCTCCGTAATTGCCTACTGGTTGGTCAGAGGGAAAAATCTCCCCTCGATACTTAGCTTTTTGGGCATTTCGATCCTGATGGTTGAACAATCTAGGAGCATTAACTCTCAGATGATTCATGTCTACAGTTTCGCGATCGTAACAAGCATCAAAATCCTTAGGATCTTCTTTGCTGGTCACAAAACTACCATCGATATAGATAGTTCTAGCACCTGCTGCTTTTAACTGGGTCATTGCCAGTACCAAACCCAGTATCATGTTATTTCTTTTAAAATCCGTGCCAAATCTCTCCTCAAACTCCTCCCATTCGCACCAATGAACTCCCGGTGGTAGATTGCCGTTTTCGTCGAATTCTGGAATCACTTGCTCGCACCCGCACTACAGATTAATGGTTCGGGTCGATCGTACCACACATCTCATATTATACTCGATCGATTTTCCGCACTCAAAACAGTTTGTAGTGAGGACTTTAGTCCGCAGTTTGAGAGGACTAAAGTCCCCACTACAAACCAGATCTATTGAAATTCTCGATCGCCCATTAGCTATCATTATAAACATACAGAAACCCGGCGACTTCAAACCACCGGGTTTCTCAAAATTGTTTCTGCATTTTCAAATGCTTAAATTCCGCTTACGTAGGCCATAACAGGAGAATCTTGCTGCTGCTGCGCGATTTCTAAAAGCCGCTGAATTCGCTCCTCAGTGGGCGGGTGAGTGCGGAAAAGCGATTGCAAACCTTCCAGCGAAACAGGATTCACAATCAGCAGCGGCGACATCGCAGGATTCCCGTTCATCGGAATTTGACGGCCAATTTTTTCCAATTTTTGCAGCGCGTTGGCTAAGCCGATGGGATTGTTTGTAATTTCTACTGCGCCGCTATCCGCCGCAAACTCTCTAGTTCGAGAAATCGCCAATTGAATGAGCGTTGCTGATAGCGGTGCTAAAACTATTAAAAATAGCAAACCAAACGGATTTGCATTTTGTCTGCTGTCCCGCGTTACCGGGCCGTAAAGCGCTCCAAAAGTGAGAATTCGTCCGACAAATGTAATAGCGCCGGCAATAGTTCCCGCGACTGCTTGAGTGAGAGTGTCGCGATTGCGGATGTGAGTTAATTCGTGCGCTAAAACACCTTCCAATTCTTCGCGGGACAGCAGTTTGATGATGCCTTCAGTAACTGCTATTGTTGCGTGTTCCGGGTCCCTTCCCGTCGCGAAAGCGTTGGGAGATTGAGTCGGAACTACGAAGATTTTTGGCACGGGAATTCCCGCTTTTGCACTCAATGATGCTACAATATCGTATATTTCGGGAGCTTCGCTGCGTTCGATCGGTCGAGCGCGGTAAGCCATTAAAGCCGCAGTATCGGAATAGTACCAAGAGCTAAAACTCGTGAATGCTGCTAGTGCTAAACCGATGTAAAGTCCTTGTTCGTTGCCGATTAAATAATAGCTTCCCAACACGAGAATGCCGCTGAGAAGCCCTAGCAGGGATGCTGTCCTGATGTGATTTGTTCCTAACATGGCGGGATGGGCGATCGAATAATTTTGGTATTTTTGAGGTTGTTATTAGAGTCCCATATTTGCCGGGGCGCGCGCCTCTATCCGCCGAAGTAACACCAACAATCAATAGTAGTATTTACCGCTTTGCTATCATTAATATAATTGTAAGGTGCGCATTGCGCACCCTACAACTGGTATCGATCGCGCGTAAAAATATTTTACTTCCTCTTGTCGCCTGCGTTGCGATCGGCCGCTGGAAGCATTTATCCATCAATAACTACCAACCCCACACCGCAGCGATTTGCCGCTTCTGCCAAGCGGGTATCAAGTGTTGCGATCGGCAATTCCAATCGGAGAGCTAGCTCTAAATAAGCTGCATCATAAGCAGCTAAACCATGTTGTCTTCCTAATACTATAGTTGACGAAAGTGCATTGCTATCCGTAGCTTCATCAACTTGAATTAAAAGCGATTGTAACAAAGCAACAGCCATTTCAGATTGCTCGCGCGTCATGCGGTTGCGTCGCTCGGCCACCAGGAGAGTATTAGCAATTTCTAGCGACCAAATTCCGGGTACAAATGCTTCGCAATTCGGCATCATTGCAAGTATGGCGTTGGCATAATCGTTATTTTCATCCACTAAGCACCAACTGATTGCTACAGAACAATCCAACACAAACTCCATTAAAACCTGCGCCCTTCTTCTATCATTTCTCGGATCGAGCTTTGCTCCAAGGCAATTTCTTGCCGCAATTGTAGCATTTTAGCAATAGCTGCTTGAATAGATTTTTTAGTAGTCAACTTTCCCCAAGCGTTAGACTTCGGTTTAACTTCCTCAGATGGTAGAGGATTTACGACTACTACCACTTCCACAGAAGTATCTTTAAACTCCTCGGGCATTTGGAGAACCAATAGGCCATCACCTCCAATATGCGATCGCACTTTCATTGTTTCCATGTCCAACTCCCGAAACTTCTATTTCTTCTCATTACAACCATTCCGTAAGGTGCGCGCTGCGCACCCTACAACTTATTTTACACTGTTTGCACTTGCTTTTCCTCGATCGCCGCTATCATCGCTTTTTGCTGCGCTATTTGAGCTTCATCAGCCAAATACTCAGCTAGTTGAGCCTCAATTTCATCCCGCACAATTTGGCGGTATTCTAGGAAATGCTCGTTGTGCGCGCACACTGTCAAATAATGATCCCAAACTGCCGGATTGTGCTTGAGAATGCTAAACAAATGATGCCAAAACTTCCAGCGAGTTTTGCGCTTGATTCCCTGACGCCAAACCACAATTAACAAAGCTCGCAAATCGATTAAACTGGGAATTCTTGCAGGTATATTAGCCGTAGGCGCGCCTAACATTAAGAAATGCCGGTAAGTTCGGTCTAAATATTTCTCAGCATCGTAAACTTCGCAAAATGCCTCGACATATTCGCGGGCAATATCTTCTAAAGGCCGCGTCGGGATAAAATTCATCAAAGTAGTTTGGTTGAGATTGCCAGATTTGCCGCGCAACCGCCCTTCTTTTTCCAGTCGGTGCGATAAAGCTGTATGCGGCAAAGCTTGCAGCATTCCAAAAGTTGTGCTCGGAATTGCTGCTGCTTCGGCAAACTTGACAATTCGCTGACCCGCACCGGGTTTTTCGCCATCGAAACCGATGATAAATCCGGCCATGACTCGCAAGCCGGATTTAGCAATTAATTGCACTGATTCGATTAAGGAATTCCGCGTATTTTGGAATTTTTTCGTCATTTGCAAGCTTTCTTCGTCGGGCGTTTCAATTCCCAGAAACACTGCATTAAAATGACACTCCACCATCATGTCCATCAATTCTTGGTCTTGCGCTAAATCGATGGATGCTTCCGTATTGAAGTTAAACGGGAATTTGTGTTCTTCCTGCCAAACTTTCAACTCTTTCAGCAGCAATTTGACATTGCGCTTGTTGCCGATAAAATTGTCATCTACCATGAACACGCCGCGACGCCAGCCCAAGTTGTAGAGACAGTCCAATTCTGCTAGCAATTGTTTGGGTTCTTTCGTGCGTGGTTTGCGGCCGTAGAGGACGATGATATCGCAAAATTCGCATTGAAAAGGACAGCCTCTCGAAAATTGAATTGACATCGAATCGTAGGCGTCCAATTCCAGCAAATCGAAGCGGGGAACGGGGGTAGTTGTTACGTCTGGTTTTTCGCCGCCAGCCCGATAAATGCCGCTGGTTTCGCCTTTTTGTACTGCTTCGACAAACATCGGCAAAGTAATTTCGCCTTCGTCGAGAATCAGATAGTCTATGCCTGCTGCTTGGGGTTCTTCGGGGACAGAAGTGGGGTAAGGGCCGCCGCAAGCAACTGATTTACCGCGCCGTTTTGCTTCGCGAATTATGTTGAGTAAATCTTCTTTTTGAACTATCATTGCTGAGAGGATGACAAGTTCTGCCCATTCCCATTCTGCCTCAGTAATTTGTCTGATGTTGCGATCGACTAACTTAAATTCCCATTCTTGCGGTAAGATAGCTGCTACCGTTACCAAACCCAGCGGCGGTAAGAGCACTTTTCGATCGACCAATTCCAGGATTTTTTCGTAGGACCAAAAGGTTTTTGGAAACAAGGGATAAACCAGTAGCACTCGCATTGTATGTTAGACCTCACATCAATAAAAAACTTGCGATCGGGCTGGCGATTTGAAAGTTCGATCTGCCTTCAAAACAATATGTTAATGCTAAAATCGCGATCTTGCAGCTCGATCGAACCTCTGCTGGGGGGTCAAGCCCCCTAACGCCAACAAAAACGAGCGCGATTTGTAGCTGCTAGTTCCCTGTTAGAGCCGGCAAATGCTGACATCTTATCCTATTTGACCGTGAGTTGGCGATCGGCTGGAAAAATAGTTGATAGTTGACCTGGGACAGTTGATAGTTGATAGTTGACAGCGGACAGTTGACTGTTGGCGCTTAACAACAGTCAACTCGTAACGTGTACGCTGCGCATCCTACATTACTCCCTTCTTCCTTCTTGCTTCTTCCTATAGAACCCATTTGAGATCTTTAGGCGATCGCTAGTCGTTTGAGCATCAGCCGAATAAAACAAAGCTGGAGCTTGGCATTGGAACGAGCCAGTGTAC